>DATHRD010000043.1:0-57429 GCA_035482045.1 Thermoanaerobaculia bacterium | reverse complement strand
GTCGAGGATCTCGATGGTCGCCGCCACAGAGACCTTCTCCAGCGACTCGGCGATCTGCGAGAGCGCCGCTTCCGTCGCCGCACCGTGTGCCTCTTCGCGGTCTCCAAACGCGCGCAGCACGGCCGACGCATTTGTCAGTTTGGCGCTCACGGTCAGGCGCGCGTAGAGCATCGCCTTCTCCGGATCGCGGTGTACTTCGAACTGCGCCATCCGCAGCGGAACGTTCTTCCCCTGCGGCGGCTGCAGGCTGCCGCGAAGCGTGCCCTGCCGGCTGAGCAGGCTCACGGGAATCCCGGCGTCGAGCAACTCCGCCATGGCCTGCGTGGTGATCTGAATGTTCCCGAAGATGAGCACCGCCTCCAGCTTGTGGTAGGGGACGTCGAGGAGAATCGTCTCCTCCTTCTCCACGACGAAGCGGTCGCCGATCTTGCGCAGGACGGAGCCCTGCTCGGTCAGATACAGATAGGCCATGTCACTCTCCTCCATGTGTCGTCCGGCGGCAGGGCCGATCGCGTGGTGTCTGGCGGATTTGAATGCCAGCGCCATGGCTGTTGCCGCCGGCGGGCGGAGCCAAGCCTCGATCAACGCGGCGGGCATGGGCCTCGGCACAGAGAGCACATGCCGGTGCTGGCCGTTTCGGTCCCACGGGATCCAGACGCCGCCGCCGAGGAAGAGCGCGCCGAGGAAACGGAAACCCTCTTCGAAGCTTGCGATGGTGGTCTTCTCGTCCTTGAGCTGGAGGTGAAGCTCATCAAGCCGGTGACGGGCAATCTCCAGGCCGCCGGCCGCCTGATCGCGGTTTTGTGTGAGGATCAGGAAATCGTCGGCGTAGCGGATCAGCTTCAGGCCAGCCTTCTCCAGGGCCAGATCGAAGTCCGAGAGGAAGAAGTTCGCCAGTAGCGGCGAGATCGGACTGCCCTGAGCAATCCCAACTTCGATCGGATGCGTACGATGTCCATCCCAGCGGAAGCCCCCGATCCATCCATCGAGAAGCTCGCGTAGCGCGTCCTCGGGTACGCGCGAGCGCAGCCGTTCCCGGAGAAGAGCGTGATCGACGCGGTCGAAGAAGGAGTCGATGTCGGTCTCCGCGACGTAGCGGAAGCCGTGATCGTGCAGAAATCGAATGCGGGCGATGGCCGAGTTGACCGAGCGGTGGGGCCTGAACGCGAAGCTGCAATCGAGGAACTCGTCCTCGAAGGCGCGCCCGAGGTGGCGGCCCACGGCGGTCTGGAGAACGCGGTCTCTTACCGCGGGAACGAGGAGCGTGCGTGTGGCCGCGGAGTGCGGTTTCTTCTGAACGACGATGGGAAGGAGGGGGAGGGCGCGATACTCACCAACCTCCACGCGCGACCTGAGCGCGTCCAGCTCGGCGTCGAGGTTTCCGGCGAAGCGCTGGACGGTCACGCCGTCGACACCCGCGCACCCGTGGTTCTCGAAGACCCGTTCCCAGCCTTTGAGCAGGCCCTCGGCCGTCAGCCATTCGATGGACATCGGTGCGATCCCTCGGTACTTGAGAGGGACGGGAGCGGCCATTTTCCAATGGCGTGCGCTCACGCGAAGACGCGAAGACGCGAAGTGTGGTCGCCCGAAGGAGCAAAGGTTCTTACCTTCGCGTGCTTCGCGGCTTCGCGTGATACCGGGTGGGTTGAGCGATGGTGATTGACTGTCTGTCTCGCTCGCCTTCGAGCGCACTCATTCAAATCCACTCACCACGGAGACACAGAGAGCAGGGAGGCCTCTGTGTCCTCAGTGTCTGTGGTGAACGAAGTTGGGGAGGGCACCGGGGCTCTCCCCGCAATTGTCTTCGAGCGGCACTCATTCGGACCCTCTAACGGCGTCGTCTACAACCTTGTCGTAATCGATGGCAAGTCGCAATAGCCTTCGAGCGGCGCACTCATTCGGACGGATTCACTCGATGGAGTTTGCTGCTTTTAAGCTTACTGTCGCAATCGCCTTCGAGCGGCGCACTCATTCGGACGCATCCTGCGGCCGGACCTCAACTTCGACACGGACTGGGTGTCGCAATCGCCTTCGAGCGGAGCACTCATTCGGACTTTCTCTCTCGCTTATGACGCCCGCGTGGGGTGGCAAGTCAATGTCGCAATCGCCTTCGAGCGGCGCACTCATTCGGACTCGGAGTCGAAGGTCATCAAGGCGTTCTGCGACGGTCGCAATCGCCTTCGAGCGGCGCACTCATTCGGACGTCCTCGGTTACACGAGTTGCACGCCTCACAACGTTCTGTCGCAATCGCCTTCGAGCGGCGCACTCATTCGGACTTGGCCCCGTCAGTAGTTACGTCCCGAGACCGGAAAGGTGTCGCAATCGCCTTCGAGCGGCGCACTCATTCGGACCGAGCCTTCAATTGGGCATACTGGTTCGCCGGCAAAGTGAAGGTCGCAATCGCCTTCGAGCGGCGCACTCAGTCGGACGAGTCCTGAACAACAAACTCTCAATCATCGATCAGTCACGTCGCAATCGCCTTCGAGCGGCGCACTCAGTCGGACTTTGCGTCACCGAGGTGGGTGCAAGTGGCGAAGTCAACATGTCGCAATCGCCTTCGAGCGGCGCACTCAGTCGGACCCTGCCCATTGTAACCCATTGATTCCGTACCCCTTGCAAGCCCGTTTTGGCAGACCGTGCAGATTTCGCGTCAACTTCCCTAACCCGGTCGAATGCCTCTCCTGCAAGACATTCAAATCCAACAACTTGCATGACCTGCAGACCCCTCCGCGAAAATGGAATGTCCTCACAGGATCAGGTACTCCGGATCGCTCGCTTCCTGCGCGATCCCGTAGTGGGCTATCCGTCCGCCGCAGGTATCGCACAACGCAAGGATGTGGACCTTGTCCGTATTCTCCTCGATCGTTCTCTGGACGCGCGCCAGCATCTCCTCGGCAAGCGCCGGGTCGATCAGACACTGAAAGACGCTCTCCTGTACCCGCGTGCCGAAATCGAGCAGTACGTCCGACAGCCGCTGCCGGCGGCGGTCGTCGGCGATGTCGTAACGACCGGACCGGCCATTTCCTCATGCCGCGATGGCGTTCGCGCGGCGCAATCGTTCGGAACTGCTCAACACGGCGACACAGAGAGCACGGAGGTCTCTGTGTCCTAAGAGTCTCTGTGGTGAATGATTCTTGATGAGGGCACTGAGGTCCTGGCAATCGCCCTTCGAGCGACTCCTTCCGACCCGGTCAATTCGGCGCACTCGTTGAACGACTAATCGAAGAGCTCATAGACAACTCTTTCAGGATCCGCCGCGAACGCGGCAATCGCTGGCGCGTTCTGCCGCAACAGTTTCTCCACGGCCTCGGTGCTGCAATTGCCGATGCGGAGCCAGCGCACTTTGGGAGGTGCGCCGCGCAATACCGCCAACTCCCCCAGATCGCTGTCCTTCGTGACCAGGAGGAGGCCATGCGTTCGCGCATGAAACCAGACTTCCGGGTCCGCGGCCCGATCGAGACCAAGGAAACGCGTGTGCGTACCCTCAACGTAAACGTCGGCAAGCAGGCTGACCAGCTTGTGGGAGAGGTTCTGGTCGAAAAGCAGCTTCACCCGTGCGATACCGTTGTCTTGCGCTCGCGATCGGCGGCGTAGCTCAGGCTGGCCACGATGTCGTCGTGCGTGAGGTCCGGGAAGTCGGAGAGGATCTCCTCCTCGCTCATTCCTGAAGCCAGGTACGACAGAACGTCGTAGACCGTGATGCGAAGGCCGCGGATGCAAGGTTGCCCGCCGCGCTTCCCCGGCTCCACGGTGATGATCTGTTCGTAGGTCATCACGTCATTCTACCTCGGCCGCTTGTTCGCTTGCTGTCGCGATGACCGCATGGCCGGAGGCCTGCTGCGCTCTCTGCAGTCTGGCCGCCGAGGTCAACCTCTGTCGCAGTCGCCTTCGAGCGGCGCACTCGTCCGGACTTTTTCGCCGTCCTCATCGGATGGATCTTCCGGCGACGGGAAGTGTCGCAATCGCCTTCGAGCGGCGCACCCATTCGGACCAGTGATCGCTGACAGTGCGGGCACCGAGATGACGCTCACGTCGCAATCACCTTCAAGCGGCGCACTCATTAGGGCGTGGCAGGATTTGTGTATCTTGCAACGTTGGTAAGCCTTATCGCAATCGCCTTCGAGCGGCGCACTCATTCGGACCTCTACTTCCTCAACCGCCAGGAGCCGATGTTCGAGTAGCAATCGCCTTCGAGCGGCGAACTCATTCGGACCGGATCACAGATCATCGTGGTTCGTGATAACACAACACTGTCGCAATCGCCTTCGAGCGGCGAACTCATTCGGACGTTCCGCAAATCGTCTACTACCATCAGGGCGTCGGAACCGGCGAGTCGCAATCGCCTTCGAGCGGCGAACTCATTCGGACCCTGCCCATTCTAACCCATTGATTCTCTGTCCTTTGCGGGGGCGATTTGGCAGACCGTGCAGGGTTCGCATCGGCTCCTTCAAGACCGTTCGAGCTGGGAAGGTAGATTAGTAGAATAGTCGATTAGTAGATTAGTGGTTCAGCGACCTGTCTGATCCACTGATCAAGCAATCCACTAATCCACTAATCCACTAGCCGGTAGCGCCCATTCCCCCACACCACATGCTGTCCGACGTGTATCTCCTGTCCGATTCGGAGCAGCGGCAACAGGTCAGGGTGTACGCGGTCGTAGGTGACGGTTCCGCGGAATCCTTCCACGGGCATGTCGCGGCGGGTTCGCGTGGAGTGGCGGGAGTGGCCGATCCAACCGCCTTCCTCGACGCGCATCACGGCATCCTCGGCAAGCTCTCCGATAGCGCGGTATTCGGCTTGCCATTCCTTTCCTTCCCAGAGCAGGGAGAGGAGGGAGATGCGGTCGCGCAGGCGGCGGATGAGCGCGGGCAGGGCGGGCTGGCGTTGGATGGTGCCGCCGTCCTTGAGGTAGATGGGCGTGTCGAATTGGATGCGGATGCGGGCGGCGGCGGGCGGCTGGTGCATGAGGGAAGCGAAGTCGAGGATCTGAGGGACGGCGTCGGTGATCTGGCCGCCTTCGAAGAGGATGTGCGCGGAGGTGCCTGTCCAGTCGAGGGAGAGGACGGAGACCAGGTCGACGGCGCGGTCGGCCAGGCCTGAATCGCCGAGGCGGCGGAAGGCGTCGATGAAGAGCGCCCAGGCGTGGATCGCTTCGCCGAAGAGACGGAGCTCGAAGATGAGGGGGCGGAGGGGACCGAAGAGAGGATCGGCGTCGAGGGGCGGGCGGAAGACGAAGGCCTTGCGCGCCTCCTTGGCGCCGAAGCGCGCGCCGAGATTCGAGGCAGGCTCGAAGATCTGTGCATAGGCGCAGTCGTTCCGACGGGTACACGCCTCGGCGCCGGGGCAGGAGGGATCGCAGGCGGTTCTGCGCAGGATCGTTCCGAACGCTCCGTAGAGAACTTCACCGCGGCGCTCGGGAGCGAGAGACAACGCCGTCCTCGGCCGCAGTTCGAACCGGAGGCGGGACATGCGAAGGGGTGGGGGCGTGTAGAGCATGAGCTCGCGATGCACCTGTGCATGAATGATATAGGTGCGGGGAGGACGGGCTGATCGTTTAGCCTGGATTTCACGATCCTTCCGCTGCATGGCACGAAGCGCTCCCTGGGACCACGGGCGCGACGCCAGGCGGGACGCCTTGGCGGGACGCCCGCCGTTTGGCAGGATCTGACGTGTATCCACGCCTGTTGACGGCCTCCCCCGCTCCGGGTTTCTGCCCCAGGTTTCGCGAGAGCGGCGGGCGGGACGCCCGCGGTGCCAGGGAGGCGTGCCTCGCAGGCGGCGTTGAGGTCCCACACGACCAAACGTCCAATATCAAGACGGCCGCAGCAGGGGGATGGGGTTCGACTTACTGACGCGCGGGTCGGACTGGAGAGTCCGACCTACGTTTTCGCGCTTCGCGCGTTCGGGGGCACTGGCCCGCCCTGAGCAGCGTCGAAGGAGCCTGCCCTGAGCGAGCGAAGCGAGTCGAAGGGTTCTCGCCGATATGCGATCATCGCGGCGAATGAACCGGACCGCATTGACGGATGGCGTGGCGGCTGTTAAATTCAGGTCGCTCAGTCCTTAAATAATCTGGTTGCCCGTTTCGCGTCGGTTTTCGACAGGGGAGATGTCTTTCAATTGAATACCGTCGAGCACATATCAACGGAGGAGCCGGACTCCCTCACCAGGAAGGTCATCGAAGTCCTGATCAAGACTCAGGGGATGAAGCCGGGAGAGATCCGGCCGGACAGTACGTTCGAAGAGCTGGGCTTCGACTCGCTGGATGCCATCAACATCGTCCTGAGCCTGGAGAAGGCCTTTGACGTCCGGATCGAGAACGAGGTCATCCGGGAGATCACGGACGTCCATGCCATCGTCGAGCAGCTCCGGCCCCTCGTGGCGGCCCGCCCAGGCGACGCGAGAGCGGCCACGTCGTGAACGGCCGCCGTGTGGTGATCACCGGGCTGGGGACGTTGTCGGCTCTGGGGCCGAACGCGCACGAGTTCTGGACCGGCCTGTCCGAGGGACGCACCGGGATCCGACCGCTGACGGGGTTCGATGACGACAATCTTGGATTCTCGTCCGGTGCGCAGATCGTCGGCTATGACGAGCAACAGCACTTCGACCGCAAGGGCTGCGCGGCGGTGGACCGCTTCGCCCAGCTCTTCGTCGTGGCCGCGCGCGAGGCCATCCACTCGTCCGGGATCGTCTTCGGTCCCGAGCTGCAGCGGATGACGGGGGTCATCACCGGCTCCTGCCTCGGCGGGCAGAGCACGCACGAGGATGCCTACGCCGAGGTCTATCAGGACAAGCGCTCGCGGCTTGGGCCGTTCATGATCCCGCGGGCCATGGACAACGCAGGGGCCAGCAGGCTCACGATCGAGTACGGAATCCGCGGACCGTCCTTTACGGTGTCCACCGCCTGCGCGTCCTCGGCACACGCGGTCGGACTGGCCTACTGGCTCGTCCGCCAGGGGATGATCGACGCGGCAGTAACCGGCGGCAGCGAGGCGCCCTTCACCTGGGTCAACCTCAAGGCGTGGGAAGGTTTGCGAGTGGTATCTCCTGATGTCTGCCGTCCGTTTTCGAAAGACCGGCGGGGACTCATCCTCGGCGAGGGAGGAGCGGCCCTCGTGCTCGAGACGCTCGACCACGCCATGGCCCGCGGCGCGCGCGTGCTCGCGGAGATCGTCGGCTGCGGCATGTCCGCCGATGCCAATCATCTGACGATGCCGGAGGCCGACGGTCCGGCCTTTGCGCTCGAAAAATGCCTCTCCGACGCCGGACTGCGGCCGGAGGACATCGACTACATCAACGCACACGGAACCGGCACGCGCGCGAACGACGCCGTCGAGACGCGGGCGGTGCGGCAGGTCTTCGGCGCCCACGCGGATCGACTGGCGATCAGCTCGACGAAGTCGATGCACGGCCACACGCTCGGCGCCGCCGGCGCCATCGAGTCGGCGGCGACGGTGCTGGCCATACGACACGGCCTGGTCCCGCCGACGATCGCCTACAACGAGCCCGACCCAGAGTGCGATCTCGACAACGTGCCGAACACGGCCCGGCCTCTGGTCATCGACTACGCGCTCTCCAGCTCCTTTGCCTTCGGCGGACTCAATGTCGCTCTGGCCTTCCGCCGCTGGGACGAGACGACGAACTGATGGACGAATTGATGAGGGAGAATGGCATCGGGATCATGAACGGGAGAGAGTCATGAAACAGACCGGTGCGGAGACGCCTCAGGAGACCATCTTCTCCGAGACCTTCGACCGGATCCTGCGGACCTGGGCCTTGGATCCGCTGGCCTCGATCCCGCGCCTCGACCGCTCGCTCGTCCACAAATCGCGAGACGAGAACGTGTTCGTCTCCCGTCTCGAGCGCGTGGTCGAAGGAGAAGAGGACGTCTTCGCGATGCAGCTCTTCCTGGACCCCGAACATGCCTTCTTCTTCGAACATCCGCTCGATCACATTCCGGGACTGATGCTCGTCGAGGCAGGACGGCAGGCCGCGACCGCGGCATCGCACATCTACTACGGCGTCCCCGCCGGCTCGGTGTTCATCCTGCGGGACCTGGCGGTCGACTTCACCGCCTTTGCGGATCTCGACCGGCCGGTCTTCGCCCTCTCCCGCGTGTGCGACCGGCAAGTGAGGAAGGGCCAGCTCACGGGGATGTTCTGCAAGGGCGCATTCTTCCAGAACGAAAAACAGATCGGTATCATGAGCGGGCGCTGGATGATCATGGATCGCCCGGTGGCCGAGCGGATGCGCGAGGTGTGGAGAGCGGGAGCGCCGGCGGCGCGGACAGAGCAAGGCTGATGGCTTGGTGCGAGTACGCGTACTGCGGAGCGGCGTTCGACGATGATGCCGCTATCTGTCCGGTCTGCAACTTCCCGCGCCAGGCTTCGCGCGCGCGCGACTTGACCTTTCTGGCGGGCCTGAGTCTGGAGGGCGTGCCGCCGTCGATCCTGGACATGCACCAGATCATCCCGGAGTACCCCGGCGTGGCCGACTTCCAGCTTCTGGCCATGGGGCGCTTCGGAGTCGCGCGCGCGCTCCTGCAGTCGGTGCCTGACCAGGCACACTCGCTGTGGGGGAATGGAAAGATCCACGAGCTCGCCCAGAAGCATCCCGATCGCTTCTGGCCCTCGTACTTTCTCGATCCGCGGATGCCTGACGCGGTGGAGAGCGTGGCACGGGTGGCCGCGAGCGGCGTGCGCGTCATCAAACTGATCCCGTCCGCCGGCTACGAGGCCGACAATCCGGCCTTCGATGATTTCTGGAAGGCGATGGAAAGCCAGGGCATGGTGGCCATGGTCCACACGGGCTTCATCACAGCCCGTCACAAAGAGGAGGAGGCGCGGGCGGGGGCCTTTTTCAACTCGCGGTTCGGGAACCCGCTTTACTTCGATCGTCCCGCGCGCCAGTTTCCGCGGTTGACGATCATCCTCTGCCACCTCGGCGGCGCGCTCTGGTACGAGGAAGCGGCGGAGATGGTCACCCAGCACGAGAACGTCTGGGGAGACGTGAGCGCTTCCGGCGTCTTCGCCCTGAAGCGTCTCCTGGCCATGCGCGCGAACGTGCGCTGGTCGAAGGTCTTCTGGGGCAATGACTCGCCGCCCTTTGCCTATCCGTTCAACCTCCGGCTGCACCTCGCGGCGCTGGCCGACGCCGGTGCGTCGAAGCTGGCGCCGGCGCTGCTGCACGACAACGGCAGTCATTTCGCCGCGTCGTTCCTCGGATGAGCGCCCGTGTCAATCGTCCGTTGCCGCTGCTCGTGCGCCGCGCCCTGCGGCCGTTGCTCCGCGCCGCGTTCTTCCTGCGCGGGTTCCGAGTGGAGGGAGCGGAACGTCTGCCTCAGCAGCGCCGCCGCCTGATCGTGATCGCGAACCACGCGGCATGGATCGATTCGCTGTACTTCCTCGCCGCCGTCCGTCCGCGCTTCACCGTCTGCGGCGCGAAGCCGCGATACTTCGCCACGGTGTGGCGGCGCGCGCTGATGGCCACGCTGAATATCCTGCCGGTGACCGACCTTCCGACCTTCGTGACCGACTGCACCGCTCTGCTCGCGGCGAACGAGATCACGCTGATTTATCCGGAGATGGGCCGCAATGCCGAGGGGATTGGAGCGTTCCTCACGTGGGCGGCGGACGTCGCACTGGCCAGCAACGCGGCCATTCTCCCCTGCTACATCCACGGGACGACGCGCGGTCACACCGGACCGGCGCGGCTGATCGTCGGGCGCGAGATCGAGCCGGACGGCGATGCGGCGATGCTTACCGATCGTCTCTTCACCTGCGTGACTTCCCTCGGCGGGATTTCCGGAAGCGGAGCGGCGTCGTGATTCTCATCACCGGCGCCAACGGATTCCTCGGCCGGCACATCGTGCGGCGCTGCGCCGGCCAGCCGTCGGAATCGCAGCCGCGGGTCCTCGTCCGCAAGGTTCAGCCCGTTCATCAAGGGGACTTCGAGGTCGTCACCGGCGACCTGGCCGACGAAGCGAGTTTGCGGCAAGCGACCGAAGGGATCGAGACGATCGTTCATGTCGCGTCGAAGAACATCGATCACGACGGCAGCGGCTACGACGAGGTGAACGTCGAAGGAACCCGGCGGTTGTGCCGAGCGGCGGTGGCCGCGGGCGTTTCGCGCCTGGTCTATGTCAGCTCCGTCGGCGTCTACGGACATCACACGCTTCGCGACGCGGACGAGTCGACGCCGGTTCGCCCCGACTCGCCGTTCTCCCGTTCGAAAGCGGCGGCGGAGGAGATCGTTCTCGATCATCACCGCCGCGGCATGTTCACCGGCGTCATCCTTCGCCATCGCTTCGTCTATGGCGACGGCGACCGATCGCTGATCCCGTCGCTCGTCCGTTCGGCGAAGAAGTTCCCGGTGTGGATCAGTGGCGGACGTGCGCGCACGTCCGTTGTGTTGGCGGACGATTTCGCCGAGGTCGTGCGGCGGGTGATCGCACTGCCGGCGGAGTCGTTTGCCGGGAGCATGCCGGTCTTCCATGTCACCGACGGCCGCCCCATCGCCTACCGCGAGCTCGTCACGGCGAGCTGCGCGCTTTTCGGCGTGTCCCCGCCGCGGCTCAGCATTCCGTTCGCCCCGTTCCACGTGGTGGTCCGCGCCGTCGAGGTTCTCCGCGTCACCGACCCGGAGAAGGCATCGATCTCGTCGATACGGTTAAGGCTCGTCGGTCGCGACAACTACTATTCGAATCGCAAGCTCACCGCCCTCCTCCCCGACCTTCGCTTCACTCCTTTCGCCGAGGGATTGGCCCGGAGCGCGGCGTATTACGAGGGGGCGAGGGAAATTTAGCTCTCCTGCAGCGACAACCAATCCGCGTCGTCTTCGTAGGCGAAGAGGTTCCCGAACCTGGCCCAGCGTACGAGCGTGTCGAATACCTCCTCGTAGTTCTCCCGCGGCAGCGCCAGGATGACCATCTCCCGGACCAGATCGCCGCCGGCGCCGTGGTCGGGCCGCTGTTCGAGCATGGAGTGGACGTCCTGGAACAGCCGCAGCTTGAGGAGCTGCGTCCGCCAGATCGCCTTGCGTTCCTGGGCCTCCGCCCGGACGAACCGCCGGCCGTCGGCCGTCAGGACGATGTCCTGTTTCGGCGTGTCGACGAAGTTCAGCAGCTCGGCGGCCTTGGTAATGACCATGACGTGTCCGAACTCATGACCGGTCGCCGCGGCGACGTCGAAGATGTCGTCCATGCCGCCCTTGGCATCGAGGTACTCGAGCAGACCGATCACGTCGGAGGTGTCCGTGTGCGGGAGCGCTTCGATCCTGCCGGCGCGCGCGACGGCCGCGGCGGGCACGTCGGGCATTTCCACCCCGGTGATGATCTCGTGCAAATAGTCGACGAGCGCTTCCGATTCCCGCGAGCGCTGGTCGCGCGGCCGGGGAATCGTGTTCTCGACGATCGTCCGCACGCGGCCTGGGTTGCTGCTCAGGACGATGATGCGGTCGGCCATGTACACCACTTCCTTGATGTCGTGGCTCACCATCAGGATTGACGAGGGGTTCGAGTCGCGCGGCTCCCAGAGATCGATCACCTCCGCGCGCAACCCCTCGGCGGTCAGGGCGTCGACATGACTGAACGGCTCATCCATGAACAGGATCTCGGGATTGATGGAGAGCGCCCGGGCGATGCCGAGCCGCTGCTTCATGCCGCCCGACAGCTCGCGCGGATAGGCTTCTTCGAAGCCGGCCAGGCCCACGGTGCGGATCGCTTTCTCGGCCAGCGTCCTCCGCTCATCCAGCGGCAGACCCGCGGCCTGCAGCACCGCCTCCACGTTCTGCGTGACGGTCATCCAGGGATAGAGAGCAAAGCTCTGAAAGACGATGGCGATACCGGGAGTAAGACCCGGAACTTCGCGGCCGTGGTAGAGAACCTCGCCCTGCGAGGGACGAATGAGTCCGGCCAGGATGCGCAGGATGGTCGACTTGCCACACCCCGAGGGTCCGAGCAGCGCCACCACCTCGGAGGGTTTGATGGCCACGTTGATGTCTTCCAGCACGCGGAGCCGCGAGCCGTTCGGCATCGCGAAATCGTGCGATACATTGCGGATCTCGCAGAGCGTCTCCGTTTTTTCGGTTGTCTTGGGAAGATCGATCGTCGCTGTCACGGGTCACCTCACTTGCTCAAAGAGAATCGCGCCTCGGCCAGCGCGTACAGGCGTTTCCAGACCGTCCGATTGAACATCACCACCACCGCCGCCATCACGATCACGCAAGCACCGAGCCGCGGGAAGTCTGCATGTTCCGCGGCCACGCTGATCTGTGCCCCGAGTCCGTTCGCGGTGAGCACCTTGCCATTGAACGTCATGATCTCGGCGACGATGCTTGCGTTCCACGCCCCGCCCGCCGCTGTCACCCACCCAGTCACCAGGTAAGGAAAGACCGCCGGCAGATAGAGGAACCGGAAGCGCAGCCATCGGCTCAAACGATAACTCCGCGCGGCCTCGCCGAGGTCCGAGGGAATGGCCGAGGCGCCGGCGATGACGTTGAAGAGGATGTACCACTGCGTCCCGAGGAGCATCAGAACGACGCTGCCCCACCCCAGCGACACGCCTGCCGCTGTCAGGATCGTGATCGCGAGCGGGAAGAGCATCGGAGCCGGGAAGGACGCCGCGATCTGGACGATAGGCTGAAAGACCCTCGACAGCCGCGGCGAAAGCCCGATGGCAAGGCCGGCCGGAAGCGTCCAGAGCGTCCCGATCGCCGTGGAGAGGAGTACGCGGCCCAGGGTCCATCCACACGCTCCGAAGATCGGCAGGTACCCTCGAAGAGGCAACCGCCCGAGCAACAACAACAGTCGCCAGCTACCGAAGACGAGCGTCGTGATGAGAAGAACGAAGAGCGCGATCGACAGGACGCTGGAGCCGGACTTCACCCGCTTCTCTTCCGGCGGATGAACCACGCGCTGATCCTGGTTCCCGAAGCGGCGGCGAAGAGCGGCGATGGCGCCGCCCAGCCAATCGATGATGCTCGATCGCCGCAACCAGTTGTAGAACCACGACGACGAGGTCTGTTCGTCCGACCCTTCCTCGACACGAAACTTCTGCGCCCAGACCACGACCGGCCGCCACAACAGTTGATCGAGCACGACGATCATCGTGATCATCGCCACAACAGCCCACACCATGGCCCGAACGTCGCCTTTCGCGACGGCGACGCTCATGTAGGAGCCGATGCCGGGAAGCCGGAAGTCCTTGTCGCCGAGTTGGAAGGCCTCGGTGATCATCAGGAAGAACCAGCCGCCGGCCATGCTCATCATGCTGTTCCAGACCAGACCGATCGTGGAAAACGGCAGCTCCAGCCACTTCAGCTTCTGCCACCAGTCGAAGCGATAGATCGTCGCCGCTTCGATCTGGTCTTTCGGAATCGAGCGGAGCGAGTGGTAAAAGCTGAAGGTCATGTTCCACGCCTGACCCGTGAAGATCATCAGCACGGAGGCGAGCTCGAGGCCGACATTGCTCGTGGGGAAGAGCGAGACGAGCGCCAGCACCACTCCAGGCATGAAGCCCAGCACGGGAATGCTCTGAAGGATGTCGAGCAGCGGTACAAGAATCCGCTCCGCGACCGCATCCTTGGCCGCCCAGTAGCCGTACGTCAGCGTGAAGAGCAGCGAGAAGACGTACGCGATCAGGCCGCGCGTGAGCGAATAGAACGTGTAGATCGGCAGTGCCGAGAGGGAGAGGTCGATGTGGACAGCCGGCCGGAGCGTTCGCCACTCGCCGGCGAGAGAGGCTAGTCCGAATACGATTCCGGTGACGCCGAGAAGCAACACGGCGTCGATCCAGATGCCACGGCGAAAGCGTTCGAAGAACGCCGTCGCTTCGCCCCATGCTCCTTCATGCGGCTGCATCGTAAAGGTCCTGTATCCATTGCGGTCGAGCTCTCAGTCAACGGAGCGCATCGTAACATTTGAGCCCGGAAAGGGAGGTGGAAGCTTTGACGCGCTACGCCGTCTGGGGGATGGCGGCGTGTGCGCGTTCACCGAAAGCCCCCGCCCTTTCCGGCGGGAGGCGGGGGGTCCTTCGGCGTCCTACGCCGCGGGACTGGATTGGCGCAAGCATCGAAAGTCGTGCCGCGGCTCCGGCAGCCTCAGAATGACAGTAAAGTTCAACCCCGCCTGCCCGGCACGACCCATGCAATTTTCCTGATGAATGTCCGTCCTTGCCAGTCCCGCCGACACTCTCATCGACCCCACGAGCCGGGCGTTCTACGTCCGTTCCATGGAGCTGCTGCGGAATGGCGGGTTGCCGTTTCTCGTCGGGGGCGCGTACGCCTTCGCGCGCTACACGGGGATCGAGCGCCACACGAAAGACTTCGACGTCTTCATCCACCGCGAGGATTTTCCGAAGGCGAAGAGGATCTTCGAGACGGCGGGCTACGAATCGGAGCTGACGTTCCCTCATTGGGTGGGAAAAGCAATCAAAGGTGACGACTTCATCGATCTGATCTTCGGCGCCGGCGACGGGGTGGCAGTCGTCGACGCGCTGTGGTTCGACCATGCGCCCGACAGCGTCGTCTTCGACGTCGACGTGAAACTCATCCCCGCCGAGGAGATGATCTGGTCGAAAGGGCTGATCATGGAGCGCGAGCGCTTCGACGGCGCCGACGTCGCCCACCTCATCCACGCCACCGGCGACCGGCTCGACTGGCGGCGGCTCATCGACCGCTACGGCCGGCACTGGCGCTGCCTTTACGCGCACCTCGTGCTCTTCGGCTTCATCTATCCATCGAAACGCTCGCGGGTGCCGGTGTGGGTGATGGAAGAGTTGGGCCGCCGCGTCGCCGAGGAAGCGCGGCAACCGGATGCGAGAGAGAAGATCTGCCACGGCACGATCCTCTCGCGGCAGCAATACCTCCCTGACCTGAACGCGTGGGGCTACCAGGACGCGCGCCTCCGGCCGCTCGGAAACATGACGGCTGAGGAGATCGCCCAATGGACCGCGGGAATCGAAGTGGACGGAACCCGATGAAAGAGAACCTCCGCATCGCGGCAATGGCCGACCTCCATGTGAAGAAGACGGGGCAGGGAAGCCTTCAGCCGCTCTTCGCCGCGGCATCGACAGAGGCGGACGTGCTGCTGCTCTGCGGCGATCTCACCGACTACGGCCTGATCGAGGAAGCGAAGGTCCTGGCCAAGGAGATCACCACCTCGCTGCGCATTCCCGCCATCGGCGTCCTCGGCAATCACGACTTCGAATCAGGCAAGGCTGACGATGTCGTCAGGATCATGATCGACGCCGGAGTGACGATGCTCGACGGCGGAACACACGAGATCGAAGGAGTCGGCTTCGCCGGCATCAAAGGCTTCGGCGGCGGCTTTGGCCGCCGGCAGCTCAGTGCGTGGGGCGAGGACATCATCAAGAAATTCGTCCACGAAGCCATCGAGGAGGCGCTCAAGCTCGAGGGGGCCCTGGCGCACCTGCGAACGCCGCGGAAGATCGCCGTGCTGCACTACGCGCCGATTCACGCCACCTGCGCCGGCGAGCCCGCGGAGATCAATCCGTTCCTCGGGTCGTCGCGGCTGGAAGAACCGATCGACCGCTATCGCTGCAGCGTCGCGTTCCACGGCCACGCGCACCGCGGCTCGCTCGAGGGCCGTACGAAGGGGAACGTGCCCGTGTACAACGTGGCCATGCCACTGCTGGCCGCGACCTACGGCGGCGACCATCTGCCGTTCCGCGTCATCGAAGTTCCGGTGGGTGAAGAGGCCGTGGCCTGACAGTGGGCGGAACGGAGAATACAATTCGCGCGTGCGACACGAGGCATATCCGGATGGGTTGACACGCGACCGGCTCATCGAGTGGTATCGCGCCGGCCGCAGGATCACGCGGGACATCTTCGCGATCCCGACGCCCGAGGCGTATTTCGACCGGCCTATCCCGCTGCGTAACCCCATCGTTTTCTACGAGGGGCACATCCCCGCCTTCGCCATCAACACGCTCATCCGGCTGGCGCTGAAACGCGACGGGATCGACAGCGGGTTCGAGACGCTCTTCGCCCGCGGGATCGATCCGGAGAGCGAGGACGCAGCGAAGGCGCCAACTGACTTTTGGCCCTCGCGCGCGAACATCCAGGCGTATGGGCGCGAGGCGGACGACCTGATCTTCCGCGCCCTGTGCGACGGCCCGATCGACGACGGACTCGAGCCGCAGCGACGCAACGCCGAGGCGGCCATCGCCATCATGGAACACGAGCAGATGCACCAGGAGACGCTGCTCTACCTGTTCCACGAGATGCCGTACGACCGCAAGATTCCGATCGCGCCGCTGCATGGCAACGGCCCGCTGCCGCGCGTCGCTCCCGTCGAGGACATGGTCCGCATCCCCGCCGGCGAGGTTACCCTCGGCGCTTCCGGGACCGACTTCGCATGGGACAACGAGCTGCCGGGGATGCGCGTGGCTGTCGATGCGTTCTCGATCGACAGGCACGATGTCACCAACGGCGACTATCTCGAATTCGTGACTGCCACCGGCGCGAGCGCGCCCCATTTCTGGGCTTCTCATGACGGCGCCTGGTATTGGCGAGGTATGTTCGAGCTCGTCCCGCTGCCGCTCGATGCTCCGGTGTACGCGACGCACGACGAAGCCTCGGCCTACGCGGCCTGGCGAGGCAAGCGCCTGCCGACCGAGGGCGAATACCACCGTGCCGCCTTCGGTACTGCCAGCGGCGAGGAGCGCCGCTTCCCGTGGGGCGATGCGCTGCCCGATCACACCCGCGGCAACTTCGGATTCACGCACTGGGATCCGGTCCCCATCGGCTCGTATCCCGCCGGCGCCAGCGCCTGGGGCGTCGAGGATCTCGTCGGCAACGGCTGGGAGTGGACGTCGACGGTATTCGACGGCTTTCCCGGCTTCACGCCGCTCCCGTCCTATCCTCTCTACTCCGCCGATTTCTTCGACGGCAAGCACTACGTGATGAAGGGTGCCTCCCCCGCCACCTCCCCCGAGCTCATCCGCCGCAGCTTCCGCAACTGGTTCCGGCCGAACTATCCATACGTTTATGCCACGTTCCGGTGCGCGCGGGATTAGGGCGCGGAGCGCTGCCGTCTCGGCGGCTGGCTCGGTGGCGCCCCGCCGCCGACCCGGCAAGACTCCGAACATTCGCTCGTAACACTGTGGCAAGGACCCTTCGGCTCCCTCAGGGCAGGCGCACGCCGGGCCAGCCAGCGAGGACCCTTCGTCTTCGCTCGGCGCAGACGCCAGCGCTCCGGCCGCAAACGCGCGAAGCGCGAAAACGTAGGTCGGACTCTCCATTCCGATCCGCGCGGCAGTAATCGAAGTGCAATTTCGCAATCTCGCAGTTTGAAAACGTGCTCGCGGAGTTCTGTTCACGGACTCCCAGGGTCTATTCACGGACTCGCGGAGTCTATTAACAGACTCGCAGAGTCTATTGACAGACTCGCAGAGTCTATTAACAGACTCGCAGAGTCTATTAACAGACTCCCAGAGTCTATTAACAGACTCCCAGAGTCTATTGACAGACTCCCAGAGTCTATTAACAGACTCGCGGAGTCTATTAACAGACTCGCGGAGTCTGTTCACGTACCGTCTGAGTGCACGAGATTCACCATTTCTGGTGCATTCGAGAGTTTCGACCGTCTTTTAATGGAAGATACTCAGTCGATTTGTTCCCAGCCGCGGCTCTACGTCCCCGTGTCCTTCGGCAGCCGCCGCGCCGCCGTCTCCTCGCGGATCATCTCCCCCGCAACGGCCCCGAGCACCTCGCACACCTTCAGAATGGTGCTGAGGGTGGTCACGTTTTCCGCCGTTCTCGACAATGCCGAAGTACTGGGCATCCTCGCGCGCTGGGCGAGTGCGGCGATCGTTCACCCGCGAGCCAACCGCCCGCGCCGGAGAACCTGTCCGAAGAGGACATCCGCGCCACGAAAGTTAAAGGCCGGCCGTAGTTTACGAAATCTTTCTGTGCCCAACCGAAACAGGTTTCGGTTCGAGCTTTACCACCCTGTCTGCGTTCTCCTGCTCGATCTCGCGCAGATATGCATACAGCAAGTCCAGATCTCCGCCGAACTCAGCGTCGAGCTGTCGTCGCGCTTCCCGAGTCTCTTCAACGATAGGGTCTTCCACGGTGTCAACCTTCCATTAGTTCCACGCAAACCCTAACCGAACAGGTCCGGAACGGAAGAAGGCCACCACACTCCTACCGCGCACGATTCCTGCACCCATCGCTGGCATGGAAAACGACACCTACAAACCCAAAACCTTCGACCTTTCCGGACTCAACGGTATCTCCGATCGGACCCTGGAGATGCACTTCAAGCTCTACGAGGGATACGTCACCAACACCAATCTCCTAACCGAAAAAATCTCGGAGATCCTTGCCGATGGCAAGGTGGACAAGGAGGAGGTGCCGGCCTACTCCGAGCTGACGCGGCGCCTCGGCTTCGAGTACAACGGGATGGTCCTGCACGAGCACTATTTCGGCAACATGAAGCGCGGCGGAGGCGGGGAGCCGGCGAAGAATGCCAGCTTCCGCGCGGCCGTCGAGCGCGGCTTCCCAAGCTTCGACATCTGGAAGACCGACTTCGTCAGCGTCGGCAAGATGCGCGGGGTCGGCTGGGCCATCGCCTACCTCGATCCCACCAACGGCCGGGTCTCGAATCACTGGATCGAGCTGCACGAGAACGGCAACGTGGCCGGCTTCATCCCGCTGCTGGTGATGGACGTCTGGGAGCACGCCTACCTTCTCGACTTCAAGCCGGCCGACCGCCCGAAGTACATCGAGGCCTTCCTGGCGAATGTCGATTGGGATTCGGTCGAGCGGCGGATGAAAGAGGGGTTCGCCCTCAAGCACGCGGCGTAGACCTGGAGTAGGAGTAGCGCTGGCGGCTCGCCGGCTGGACCGCCAGCGGCCCGCTGGCGGTTTTCGAGGTATCGCCGCCGAGCTGGCGGCGGTCCAGCCGGCGAGGCCGCCCGCGCTACGCGCACGCGGAGACGACTCGGTCGAACCCTACTCCGGCGGCTCCTCCGCGCTCGGGCACAACTCGTTCAGCGCGCACTGTGCGCACTTTGGCTTGCGGGCGATGCAGATCGTGCGGCCGTGGGCGATGAGGCGGTGCGAGAAGTTCGTCCATTCCTTCTGCGGGATCAGCTTCATCAGGTCCTGCTCGATCTTCACCGCGTCGTCGCTCGTGGTCAGGCCGAGGCGGGCGGAGACGCGGGTTACGTGGGTGTCCACCACGATGCCGACGGCGATCTTGAAGGCGTTGGAGAGGACGACGTTGGCGGTCTTGCGGCCGACGCCGGGGAGGGCCGTCAGCTCGTCCATGGTCTTAGGAACTTCGCCGTTGTGTTGGTCGACGATGGCCCTGGAGGCGGCGATGACCGCCTTCGCTTTGTTGCGGAAGAAGCCGGTCTGCTTGACGTCGCGCTCCATCTCCACCTGGCTGGCGCTCGCGAACGATTGCGGATCGGGGTACTTGCGGAAGAGCGATTTGGTGACGATGTTGACCCGGAGGTCGGTCGACTGGGCGGAGAGCATGGTGGCGATGAGGAGCTCGAAGGCGTTCGTGAAATCGAGCGAGCACTTGGCCTTCGGATACATCTGCTTGAGGCGGACGACGATGTCGTTGGCGCGCTCCTGTTTCTTGGTGGCCATGGGAAAACCATTCAACCACAGAGACAGGGAGGACACGGAGACTTAGAATCAGGCCATGGCGACCACCATCGAAGCAGCACGCGTCATCCGTTCCCCGCGCGGCACGGAGCTTTCCTGCCTCGGCTGGCAGCAGGAAGCGGCGATGCGGATGCTGATGAACAACCTCGACCCCGAGGTGGCCGAGAGGCCGGAGCAGCTCATCGTCTACGGCGGCATCGGCAAGGCGGCGCGCAACTGGGAGTGCTTCGACGCCATCGTGGCCACGCTCAAGCGTCTGAAGAACGACGAGACGCTGCTCGTGCAGTCGGGCAAGCCCGTCGGCGTCTTCCGCACGCATGAGAACGCGCCGCGGGTGCTGATCGCGAACTCCAATCTCGTTCCCCACTGGGCCACCTGGGATGAGTTCCGCCGCCTCGACGCGCTCGGTTTGACGATGTACGGCCAGATGACGGCCGGGTCGTGGATCTACATCGGCACGCAGGGCATCCTTCAGGGGACGTTCGAGTGCTTTGCCTCCGTGGCCAAGACGCGCTTCGACAATTCGCTACGCGGGAAGCTCGTCGTCACCGCCGGGCTGGGCGGGATGGGAGGGGCGCAGCCGCTGGCGGCGACGATGAACGAGGCCACAGCGCTCATCGCCGAGGTTGACCCGAGCCGCATCCAGCGCCGCCTCGACAAACGGTATCTCGACGAGCAGGCGCCGTCGCTCAAGGCGGCCATCGCCCGCGCCATCGAGGCGCGCGACCGCGGCGAGGCAGTGTCGATCGGCGTGGTGGCCAATGCGGTCGATCTGCTCGAAGCGTTGATCGAGCACAACATCGTCCCGGACATCCTGACCGATCAGACCTCGGCGCACGATGAGCTGAACGGTTACGTCCCGGCGGGCCTTTCGTACGACGCGGCCCTGGCCATGCGCGACAGCAGCCCGGACGCCTACATCGAGCTGTCGTTCGACACGATGGTTCGGCATATGGAGGCCATGCTGGAGTTGCAGCGCCGAGGGGCGATCACGTTCGACTACGGCAACAACCTCCGCGGTCAGGCCCTGAAGGCCGGCGTGTACGACGCGTTTGACGTCGGCGGCTTCGTCCCCCTCTTCATCCGGCCGCTTTTCTGCGAAGGGCGCGGGCCGTTCCGCTGGGCGGCATTGTCGGGCGACCCGAACGATATCCTCGTGACCGACGAGGCCATCCTCGCGCTTTTCCCGCACGATGCGGCGCTGCACCGCTGGATCCGTATGGCCCAGAAGCGGGTGGAGTTTCAGGGGCTGCCGGCCCGCATCTGCTGGCTGGGTTACGGCGAGCGCGACAAGGCGGGGCTGGCCTTCAATGATCTCGTGCGTACAGGCAAGGTGAAGGCGCCGATCGTCATCGGGCGCGATCACCTCGACGCCGGGTCGGTGGCCTCGCCGAATCGGGAGACGGAGGGGATGAAAGACGGGTCGGACGCCATCGCCGACTGGCCGATCCTCAACGCCCTGCTCAATACCGCCGCCGGCGCGACCTGGGTGTCCTACCATCACGGCGGAGGCGTCGGCATCGGCTATTCGCTGCACGCCGGGATGGTCGTCGTCGCCGACGGCACGGACGCCGCGGCC
Source organism: Thermoanaerobaculia bacterium (assembly GCA_035482045.1). GTDB lineage: Bacteria > Acidobacteriota > Thermoanaerobaculia > Gp7-AA8 > Gp7-AA8 > JADGNZ01. The sequence goes on along the minus strand of DATHRD010000043.1, from coordinate 36,211 downwards.
GAGCGGCTGCAGCGAGTGCTGACGACGGACCCCGGCACGGGGGTCATGCGTCACGCGGATGCGGGGTATGAGATTGCCATCGAAGCGGCGAAGGAGCGTGGCGTGGACATTCCGATGATGGATCGTTGATATGCCGCTGCCGAAGATCGTCACCACGAATGCCATGAACGTCGCCGTCGCGGCGCCCGGCCGCCGCCGCGCCGTCCTTCCGGTCGTCGTGCCGCTGACGAATACGCTCGCGCTGGTCATGCAGATGCAGGAGCAGGACAACTGGTGCTGGTCGGCGGTGTCGGTCAGCGTGAAACGTTTCTACGATCCCGCCAACGCGATTACGCAATGCCAGCAGGCGGCGCTGCAGATGTCGTGGCCCTGTTGCGACGATCCGACGTCGCTGTCGTGCAACCGGCCGTGGTACCTGGAACGGGCGCTGGCAGGGCTCGGCAATCTGCAGGCGAACATCCCCGCCGCCCTGCCGATCGACGGGATCCGCGGCGAGATCGACAATCACCATCCGCTCGGCTGCCGGATCACCTGGGCTGGCGGCGGCGGTCATTTCGTCTGCATCGACGGTTATGACGTGACAACGCCTGTGCCGATGGTCACGGTCCGCGATCCGATCTACGGGACCTCGCATGTAACGCTGACGACATTCCTCTCCGCGTACCAGGGCAACGGCTCGTGGACCAATTCGTACACGACCAAGCCCTGACAGGAGAACCCTGACCGGAGAACGATGATGCCGATCCATCTGCCAGACGCACCGGACCAAGCCTCCCATGTGGCACGCGGTCAACTCTCGCTGATCCTTTCCTCGCCGCACGCCGAGGGCCAGGGACAACTGCAGGCCATGTCGCTGGCGGCGACGGCGGGGAATCTGAGCCTTTCGCAGCCGCATCGCGTCTACACGGCGACCGCGGCGGACGTCCTGGCCGGCTCGATCCTTTCTTCGGCGAAAGAAGACTCCTGGCGCTACCTCGTCTTCAGCAACGGAGACGAGGCAGTGGCGGCGGTGGAGGTGATCTCACGCGACGGCGGAGCGATGGAGCTGGCGCACATCAACGAGGGTCCGTTCGTTGCCGGAACCGTCGACGCAATCGCCGCGGCCGCGGATCGTCTCGCGAACGATCCGCACGACTTCGAGCTACGGCTGCTTCGCATCCCGTCGCTCTACCTGATCGCCCTCTGGCTTCATGCGAGCGATGCCGACGAAGTGATTCCGATCGCGCCGGCCCCTGCAGGGCTGCAGGCCGGCACAGCGATTGGGGAAGCGGCGCTTGCTGCAACGCTGCGCCCGCTGGCGGAGCAGCGGACGCAGATTGAGGAAACGATGGGGTGAGGGCCCCGGCTGCCCAGTTTACTGACGCTGCCCGCGTTCCTTCATGCGAGCTTCCCGCTCTTCCTGGATCTTCTTCCACTGCGCCTTCTGGTCGTCCGTGAACGTGGCGGCGATCTTCTCCTCGTGAGCAGTGCGCAGCTTCGTCATCTCCAGCCGCTGCGAGTCGAACTTCGGCTGAAGCTCCTGGAGCTTCGCGCTGTCGTTCGCCTGGCGCGCTGCCCGGTAATCAGCCATCGTCTTCTGGAACGACTCGAGGAAGGGGGCGTGCTCCTTCTGGAACTTCGCGTCCATCTCGTCGATCTTCGTCTTCTGGGCGTCCGTCAGACTGAGCTGCTGGCCGTAGCGCTCCGTGAAGGTCTGGTTGGGTCTTCCCTGGTTGCCCCGTTCCTGTCCCATCGCGGCGAACGCGAAGACGAAACAGGCGGCTGCGGCCAGGCACAACAATCGGTTCTTGTTCATGTTCAGAAATCTCCCACATTTGGTACGCGCGAAACGGCGGCGCGTTGAATGTCGGAGCTCAGTTCTCTTTCCGCCCCGTCATCAGCTCGTCCGCGCCGCTCATCCGCAGCTTGATCAGCTTGTCCACCGGCACTGCCTTGTATCCGCTTGCTTCGACCTTGCGGATGTAGTCCGGCGTCACGCCGAAGATGCGCATCTCGATGAGCTGGTGGGCAGCCAGGTTCGTGTAACCCATCGCGCGCAGCTCCTCGATCGTCTTCGGCGTCACGCCGTGGATGCCGAAGTCGCTCAGCTCGCGCGCCGACAGCGAGTAGCCGAGCCGTTTGTATTCGTTGATCTTCGTCACGGTGATGTTGCCGATGCGAAGTTGCTCCGTCTCTTTCGGGGTGAGGTTCGTCAGGCCCGCGGCCTGCAGCTCGCGCACGTACGCCGGCGTCACCCCGAGAATGGCCAGGTTCGCCAGCTTCTGCGCGGGGACGTCGGTATAGCCAAGCTGGCGCATCCCCTTGATATACGCCGCGTCGATGTTGCCGACCCGGAAGTTCAGGAGCTCGTGCAATGACAGACTAGGATAGCCGAGGCTGGCGTACTCCTTGATCGCGTTGGCGTCGATCCGGAAGATGGCCACCTCCTTGATCTCCTTCTGGTCCGGCTGGTACCCGAGAGCCCGAAGGTCGCGCACGGTCCGCGGCGAAAACTCGGTCGTCGCGAACATGAGCAGGTCGTCATCCTTGAACTCGGTATACCCGAGCGAGGCCATGTCGCGAACGAACGGCTCGCTGGGCGCGAACTTGAAGTTGCCGGCGCCGTTTCCATTCGAGAAGCGCCCTTCGCAGCTGATGATGCCTGCCGGCCGCGACAGCGCGAACTGCACGTTGGCGGCGGTCGATTTGATCTCCGACGTGGTGAGACCCGTCAGCGACGCCAGCGAGAGCTCGAAACCCATGACGTTGTTGTTCATTCCGTGGCGGCCCGTGCCGGTGTGCGCATCGCGGTTTCCGCGAAAAAGCGTCATCCGCAGTGCCGTCCCATCCGTGTTCACCTCGGCGGTCCAGACGCCGTCGCGGGAATCGCCCGCGGCATAGACGGCGAAGCAAATGGCGGCGGCGAGGATGATCAAGAGTGCTGTTTTCATCGTTGGGTCTCCTTCGTTGGCGCATGATGTACGAAGCAACTCGTAGTTGTCAACGAAGAACTTCGTAGAATGTCGCACCGAAGCCTGCCAGGCGCCTGCCGGATCTGCAACTTGGGGCAATACGGTCACCCGGAACGGAGTTATCGTACGTCCCGCAGCTTCGGAGGTGTCGTCATCAGCGAATCGGCAAGGCATCAGAAAAAAGACTGGGTGAATATCGCCTTCCTCTCACTCACGCCCGTCATCGGCATCTTCGGAACCGCCGCATGGACGTGGACTCACGGCTTCCACCTCTGGATGCCGATCCTGTTGTTGGTGATGTATGCCCTGGTCGGATTCTCGATCTGTGCCGGCTACCACCGCTTTTTCTCTCACATGACCTACGAGGCCTCGCCCGTCGTGCAGGCCTTCTTCGCCTTCTTTGGCGCCATGGCGGCGGAGAACTCGATCCTCTGGTGGTCATCGAGCCATCGCGTTCACCACAAGCATGTCGACAAGGACTGGGACCCGTACAACATCAAGCGCGGATTCTGGTGGGCGCACATCTTCTGGATCTTCACGAAGAACGAGCAGTTCGACCATACGTTCGCCAACTCGCCGGACCTGCTCAGGAACCCGATCGTGATGTGGCAGAACCGCTGGCACAAGGTGATCCTGATCGTGGCCGGCTTCGGCATTCCGACATTAATCGGCGCCGCGTTCGGAAACCCCATCGCCGGCCTGCTCTGGGGGGGCTTCCTGCGAATCGTCGTCATCCATCACACGACGTTCTTCGTCAACTCGCTGGCGCATACGCTCGGCGAGCCGCTCTTCAACGCCGACGTTTCCGCGCGCGACAACTGGCTGGTGGCGATGCTGACGCTCGGCGAGGGCTATCACAGCTTCCACCACCGCTTTCCGAACGACTTCCGCAACGGGATCCGCTGGTATCAGTGGGATCCGTCGAAGTGGCTGATCCGGGCCTTCCGCTCGTTGGGTCTTGCCACCGACCTCCGCACGGCACCTTTGCCGCAGATCGAACAGGCCCGGATGCAGGCCGCGCTGCGGACGGTGAAGTCGAAGATCGAGTCGACGCCCGGCTCGCTCGGCGACGAGGTCCGCCGCCGTGTACACGCGGCCATGGAGGACCTCGATACCGCCCTCAAACTGTGGCGTCAGCACGCCGAGGAGAAGGCGGAAGGCCTCTCGAAGTCGTGGCGGGAGACCCGCCGCCGTGCGCGCCAGCACGTGTACCAGTCGCGTCGTCAGTGGAAGTGGGTTGTTCGTACGCTGAGACAGTTGCCGGAAGCGGCGTAGGTTTTTCGGGGGTCGGGGGTCGGGGGTCGGGGGTCGGGGGTCGTAGCTGAAGCGGCCTTCGACGCCCGACTCCCGCTCCCATTCAACGGGTTGTCGGTTGTCGGTTATCCGGGAGTCGGGAGTCGGGAGTCGGGAGTCGGGGGTCGTAGCTGAAGCGGGCTTCGACGCCCGACTGCGTACCCAACACAACTCCTACCCCCGAGCCCCGACATCCGACATCTGACAACCGACAACCGAGAACGCGGCGAAGTCGGAAACAGTAGAATCATCTTCGCCCGTTCTCCGGGAGTCGTAGCAGAAGCGGGCTTCGACCCCTGACTCCCGCTCCCACCCGACTCCCACTCCCACGCAACCAGTTGTCGGTTCTCCAGGGATCGGGGGTAGCAGTAGGACGCTTCCCCACTCAACCCCCACTCCCCACCCGACTTCAACTCGCAACCCAACCCCCGACCCCCGACCCCCGGAGAACCGACAACCGCCAACGCGGCAAAGCCGCAAACGGTAGAATCACCCGCCGGTCCCCTCTCAATGAGTGCGATGCGCGAACGCCTCGGGCAATACCAGATACTCGCCCCGCTCGGGGCGGGAGGGATGGGTGAGGTTTACGTCGCACGCGATCCATCCCTCGGCCGCAAAGTAGCGATCAAGCTGCTGCCCGTGCGCCTGTCGGGGGACAAGGAGACTCTGGCCCGCTTTACGCGCGAGGCACGCTCCGCCTCGGCGCTGAATCATCCGAACATCGTCACGATCCACGAGGTCGGCATGGACCAGGGCTCCGGCTCGCCCTACATCGTGATGGAGTTCATCGACGGCCGCGACCTGCGCAGCCTCCTGAGCGACGGCCCGCTGCCGAACCGGAAGACGCTCGACATCGCCGCGCAGATCGCCGACGGCCTGGCGGCGGCTCACGAGCAAGGCATCATCCATCGCGATCTCAAGCCCGAGAACGTCATGGTGACGAAGGACGGCTACATCAAGATCCTCGACTTCGGCCTGGCCAAGGTCGTCCGCCCCGCCAGCGATGACGATGAAACCGCCCAGCTTGATATGCCCGGCACGAACCCGGGCACGATCCTCGGCACGGTCGGCTACATGTCGCCGGAGCAGGCCACCGGAAAGCCGCTCGACTTCCGCTCCGACCAGTTCGCGCTCGGTGCGATCCTCTACGAGCTGAGCACGGGGAACCCGGCCTTCGAGGCAGACAACGCCATCGACACGCTCTCCGCCATCCTGCACGAAGAGCCGCCGCCGATCACGCGGTTCAACGTGCAGGCACCGGAACCTTTCTGCTGGATCGTGGAACGCCTGCTGTCGAAAGACGCCGGCGAGCGCTACTCGTCGACGCGCGATCTGGCCCGCGACCTCCGCAATATCCGCGACCGCTTCGCCACGATGACGAGGTCGGAGGAAATCCCGCGGCCACCGAAGGTATCGCGTCAGAACCTGATGATCGCGGCCAGCATCAGCGGAGCGCTGTTGCTCGCGGGAGGCATCGCCCTCCTGGCGCGACACGGCATGACCACGACCGCCGCGTCGCCGGCGACGGCGTCCAGGAAGTATCTGGCGGTGATGCGCTTCAAGGATCTGACCGGGGAACCGAACGGTCAGCTCGTCGTGGACGGCCTGGCGGAGACGCTCTCCGCCCGGCTGGCGCACTTCGGTTCGGTGCAGGTGATGCGCCCCACGACGCCGGACGCGGTGGCCGGCACGAACCCGCAACAGGTAGGTCACGACCTCGGCGCGAATGTCGTTCTGACCGGCTCGATGCAGCGGGCCGGAGACCGGCTGCGGGTCGCCTACGAAATCGTCGACCTGACCCACGGGGTCTCACGCTCCGGCGATCTGATCGAAGGCTCGGTCTCGGAGCTGTTCGCGATTCAGGACAAGCTTGCCGACAGCGTGGCCGCCTCGCTGCAGCTCGGCGCGCCCGCCTTCCGCCCGGCCGTGCCCGATAACAGCGTCTCTCAAACCCGCTACCTCGAGGCTCTCGGGTATCTCCGCCGCTACGACAGCGAATCGTCGGTGGACGGCGCCATCCACATCCTCGAGGAGCTGGCCGCGCAGAGCTCCTCGGCGTCCGTGCAGGCCGCGCTGGGGCGGGCGTATCTGGCGAAGTTCGAACTGACCCACGATCCGAAATGGGCCTCTCCGGCAACGCTTGCCTGCGAACGGGCAGTCGCCAGCGACCCTCAGAACTCCGACATGCGCGTCACTCTTGGCGAGCTTCGGCGCCTTACAGGACGACTTGATGATGCGACGAGGGAGTACAACGCGGCGCTGAGCCAGCAACCCAACAACGCTGATGCCATCCTTGGTCTCGCCGAAACATACAAAGCGGCCGGGAAGCTCAAGGAGGCGGAGAGCTCCTATAAGCGTTCGATCGAGCTTCAACCCAACTACTGGGCCGGGTATAACCGGCTTGGTGTTTTTTATTTCTCTCACGCGCACTATTCGCAAGCAGCGGAGATGTTCTCAAAAGTGGTGCAGTTGGTACCTGACAACCAGCGTGGATATAACAACCTGGGCGGTATGTATCTTCAAATGGGCCGCTACGACGACGCGCTGCGCGTCTTCCTTGCTTCGATTGCGAAAGAGCCGACACCGCAGGCGTACTCCAATGTCGGAACCGCGGATTACTTTCTCGGCCGCTACGTGGACGCGTCGAACGCATTCGAGAAAGCAACGGAGATGACTCCGACAAACTACCTGTATTGGGCAAACCTCGGCGACGCGTACCGCTGGATTCCCGACGCGCGCGCACGTGCAACTGTCTGCTACGACCGAGCAATCCAACTCGCTACGGCCGAATTGAAATTGAATCCAACCAGCACCGCCATCAGAGCGCGCATGGCTGTCTACCTCGCGAAGAGCGGAAAGATGAAGCGCGCAGATGATGAGATCAGTACCGCTCTCAAGGAGGATCCGACCAACCCAAGCTACATCTTCAAAGCAGCCATGATCGCCAACCTCGAGGGGCATTCGGATCCGGCGCTGGCCCTACTCGAAAACGCGCTGACGAAGGGATACAGCCGCGCCGAAGTGGAACATGAGCAGGAATTCGCGAACCTTCGTCAGGGTGGCCGGTTACAGCAACTTCTCGACAGAACGGCTAAAATGCCCCACGGGTCCGAAAAACAATCCGCAGCCGGGAGGTAGTCATGTCCGAGAAGAAGGTAACCGTTACGATCGCATCCGGGAAGATCAGCGTCGATCCGACAAGCGTACAGGTCAAAAAAGAGCAGGACAACGTGAAATGGGTCTGCGATACGAGTCAGTTCACGATCAATCTGCCGGGCTTCACGGTCGACTATAAACAGGAGGGTGGGAAGTACGTCGGCGTTTCCAGCTCCTTCCCGACCCTGGGAAAGATCAAGTACGACGTCTCATCTCCAGGCGCGGAGACGCTCGACCCGGACGTCGATGTGATTCCTTAGCGAAGCTGGTGTCGCGTCAAGAGAACGAGCATTCTCCACGGATTATCCTGCGAGACGGGCTGTAAGCGCCCGCGGGGCTGCCGCATCACTTCGAGGACTTTCGGGGACGGTCCCGAAGTGCGCGAGCAGGCCCGCTGGCGCGTCGACGACCGTGCTTACTTGCGGAGCTTGTCGCCGGCGTCCTTCATTGCCTCGCCCACTTTGCGGCGGGCTTTGCCGAAGCCTTCCTGGACTCTTCCGCTGACGCGCTGGGCGGCACCCTTCTTCTCCAGGTTCGGATCGCCCATCGCGCGGCCCATGGTTTCCTTCACGGTACCGCTCGCCTGATTCATCTTTCCTTTGACTTCGTCGCTATTGATACGCATGAGTGAGTCTCCTTGGCGTTCCAATAACTCAAGAAGCCTGCCAGGACAGGCGCGTGCGCGCGTGCTATCATTTGCCATCGACTGACAGTTTTGCTGGGAGGGCGTGATGGGGGATATCAAGCTGTTTCAGGTCTGCTATGAAGGCGAGCTGACGGTCGATGTGTCAGACGCCATGCGGCGACTGGGCGCCGAGCCGAACTTCGATCAGAGCTGGAACGTCTGGCTGCCCGAAGGCGGCCACGCCGAGCTCCTCGTGCGATACCTGAGGATCGAGGTCGGTGATGATGCCCGCGTCCTCGTCGGCTGCTCCCAGTTCACGACGACGCGCGACTTCCTCCTCATCCGCCATAGCCTTACTCCCGGGTCCGACTACGGAGAATTGCACGACGCCATCGCCCGGCTCGGTGTCGTCGTGGAGTTGCCCTTCGAATCGACCTTTGTCGTTCAATCCGAGGACCGCACCGACGTGCAGACTCTCGGCCTCGCCCTCGGCGAGCTTTGTCCCGACGACGAGCTCATGGTGACCGGCATCAGCCATGACTGGGCCTACTGCGACGGCACGACCAGCCGCATGTTTGTAGCCGAGGAGGAACCGAACAGCCTTCAGTTCCGCACATTCTGAGACGTTCGGATTCTGAGACGTTGGGTATCATGTCGGTCCGTTCCATACGGACCTCTTCATGTCAGTCACCGACGACCGCCAGCGGCCCGACCTGTCCGCGCTACGTATTCACAGAGAGGACGACGATGCCAGAGGCATCGCCTGGGGGACGATTGTGGGCTGGATCGTCGCGCTCGCCGTCGTCGTCGGAGCCTCTCTCGCGATCTACAAGGTGTGGATCGTGCCCAGTCGCGCGCCGATGGTCGAAACACTCGTTGTCCAGCCGACCGTGAACGTCACCAATCCCCCGTTGCTCACGGCCACCGGCTATCTCGTGGCCGATCGGCAGTCGAAGATCACACCGAAAATCTCCGGCAAGGTCATTCGCCTCAACTTCGACGTCGGCGACCGAGTGAAGGCCGGGCAGGTGCTGGCCATCCTCGAAAGCACGAACCTTCAGGCGCAGCTCGACGAGAACAACGCCGCGCTCCAGCAGGCCGACCGTGAGTGGAAACGGCAGGCCGCGCTTTGGAAAGACGGCGTCACCACGAAATCGCTGCTCGACGGAGCGGAGGCACAGCTCAAGGGAGCGCAGGCCAGAGTCGATCAGATCCGCATCAACATGCAGGACATGGTCGTCCGCGCGCCATTCGACGGAACGATCGCCACGAAGAACACGGAGGTCGGCGAAGTCATCTCGTCGGTGATGATGGGGCAGGTTGCCGGCACGCTGCCGGCCGGAGCGATCTGCACGCTCGTCGATCTGAAGACGCTCGAAGTCGTCGCGGACGTCAACGAGTCGAGCATCGGACAGGTTCACGAGGGTCAGGCAGCCGAGGTCAGCGTCGACGCCTTTCCAAACCGGAAGTGGAAAGGGGTGCTGCGGCAGATCATCCCCACCGCCGATCGCGCCAAGGCGACCGTGCAGGTGAAGGTGCAGATCATCGATCCCGGCGACCGGCTCCTGCCGGAGATGAGCTCGAGCGTCTCCTTTCTTCAGAGCGAGCGCACGGATGCGGAATTGCACGAGCCGCCTCGAATCTGGCTTCCGGCTTCGGCAGTCTCCGGCGGCAATGTGGCGGTCGTCGGTGCCGACAAGCACATCACGCTGCGGCGGGTCACGACCGGCGCCGTGCGCGAGAAACGGATCGAGATCACGAGCGGCGTCAAAGCCGGTGAGCGCGTCGTGACCTCGGGCGTCGACACACTCGAGAACCGGCAGTTGGTTCAGTTTGAATAGTTACGGAGGAGCGATGGATACACTTGTCGAGATCGATAACGTCCGGAAGGTCTACAAGCGCGATGCGTTTGAAGTGCCGGTGCTCAACGGCGTCACCCTGGACGTTCCACGGGGCGACTTCCTCGCGCTGATGGGCCCTTCCGGTTCCGGCAAGACGACCCTGCTTAACCTCATCGCCGGAATCGACCGGCCCACCGGCGGTCACATCTCCGTCGACGGCAAAGAGATCTCGCGCTTCTCCGAGACGCAGTTGGCGAGCTGGCGGTCCCGTCATGTCGGCTTCATCTTCCAGATGTACAACCTCATTCCCGTGCTGAACGCCTTCGAGAACGTCGAGCTGCCGCTCCTGCTGACGAAGCTCTCGAAGAAAGAGCGCCGCGAGCACGTCCAGGCGGCGCTGGGGATCGTCGGATTGAGCGATCGCTCCTTCCACTACCCGCGGCAGCTCTCGGGCGGTCAGGAACAGCGCGTGGCCATTGCCCGGGCCATCGTCACCGATCCCACGCTGTTGGTCGCTGACGAACCGACGGGTGATCTCGACGCGAAGAATGCCGAAGAGACGCTCGACCTCCTGCAGCGGCTCAATGCCGACTTCCAGAAGACCATCGTCATGGTCACGCACGACCCGAAAGCGGCGCTGCACGCCAAACGGACGATGCACCTCGAAAAAGGTCTGCTCGTCGAGGCCGGCGCCGTGGCGGCAAGCGCATGAGATTCGCGAAGCTGATCCGTCGCAATCTCTTCCGCAACAAGGTGCGGGCCATCCTGACCATGCTGCTGCTGGCCGTCATCTTCTTCTTCGTGGCCACGCTCCTGGGCATCCTCGAGAACTTCGAGACCGTCTCCAATGCCGGGGAAGGCGCCAACCGCCTCGTCGTGCAGTCGGCGATCTCGCTGGCCACGCTTCTGCCCTACGCGCACGAGGCGAAGATCCGACAGATTCCCGGCGTCGTCGACACGGCCAAGCTGCAGTGGATCGGTGCCTACTACAAGGAGAAGTCGAACTTCTTCGCGAACTTCGCCATCGACGTCGACAAGATGCCTACGGTATTCGACGATTACAAAGTCGATCCGGCGGAGTTCGCCGCGTTCGCGGCAGACCGCCGCGGCGCGCTCGTGGGTACAGATTTGATGAGCCGCTTCGGCTGGAAAGTCGGAGACCGCATCACGCTCAAGCGCCAGATCTTTCCCTTCGATCCGGAGCTGACGATCCGCGGCACGTACGTACACCCTGTCCAGACCACCTCTCTCTTCTTTCCGATGGAGTACTTCGAGCAGTCGATGGTGACCCAGGGGCAGGTGGGCACATTCTGGGTCAAAGTGAAGGATCCGAAGCAGATGGCGGTCATCAGCCAGCAGATCGACGCCATGTTCAAGAACAGCGACTACCCGACTGAGACGTTCACCGAGAAAGAGTTCCAGAAGAACTTCATGGCCATGATGGGGAACATCAAGCTTCTCTTCACCGCCGTCTCCTCGTGCGCCATCTTCATGGTGGTTTTGCTCGCGGCGATCACGATGTCGATGTCCGCGCGCGAGCGCGTCACCGAGATCGCCGTGCTGAAAGCGATCGGTTTCGAGCAGCGCCTCGTCCTCGGCCTGATGCTGACGGAGTTCGTTCTCCTGACCGTCATCGGCGGCGCGGCGGGCAGCTTCGGCGCGCACTTCATCTACGCGGCCGTCGACATGGGAAAGGTCACGCAGGGGTTCCTGCAGAACTTCTCCATCCATGCAAAGACTCTGGCGATCTGTGTGGCCACTTCCGCCGCGGTCGGTCTGATCGCCGGCGGCCTTCCGGCTTTGCGAGCGTCGAACCTGCGTGTGGTTGATGGTCTCCGGAGGGTCGTCTGATGATCCCGCTCAAGTACAACATCGGTAACCTGACGGCGCGCCGCGTCTCCACGCTCATGACCATCCTGGGCATCGGCGTGGTCATCGCCGTGATGATCTCGATGATGGCGCTGCAGAACGGCGTTCACTCGGCCGTCGTCTCCTCGGGCTCGAAGGACAATCTGATGGTCATGCGCGAAGGCGCGGCGGCCGAACTGTCGAGCTGGGTGACCAAAGACGCCTTCTACATCATCCGGGCGCTCCCTGGCATCGCCAAGGACAGCACCGGCGCTCCGATGATCTCGCCGGAGCTGGTCATCATCTTCAAGATCCCGAAGAGGGACGATCCGAAAGGATCCAACGTCCTGGTCCGCGGAGTCACCCCCACGGCCTTTGCCATGCGGCCGTACATCAAGCTCGTCGAAGGGCGAATGTTCCGGCCGGGCGTAAACGAGGTCATCGTGGCTCGGCGCATCCGCGACCGTTTCGTCAATACCGGCATCGGCGACCAGTTCCAGTTCGGCACGCAGAAGTACACCGTGGTGGGCGTGTTCGACGCGCAGGGAACGGCGTTCGATTCCGAAATGTGGTGCAACGTCGACTTCCTCGGTCAGGCGCGCAAGCGCGACGCCTATTCGTCGGTGATCCTCCGTCCCAACGACCGCGATGCCTTCGAATCGATCGAGGCCGCCATCACGAACGACAACCGTCTGAAGCTCGATGTGAAGAGCGAGTACAAGTATTACGCCGATCAGACCAACGGCCTGTTCGGAATCGTCGTGCTGGTAACGATCGTGACCGTCTTCATGACCATCGGGGCCATTCTCGGCACGATGAACACGATGTTCTCGGCCATCGCCTCGCGCGGCCGGGAGCTGGCCACGATGCGCGCTCTCGGCTTCAAACGGCGGACGATCCTCCTGTCGGTCATCATCGAAAGCGCCTTCATCTCCCTCCTCGGCGGCATCGCCGGGTTGCTGCTGGCTCTGCCGGTGAATGCGATCTCGACCGGCACGACGAATTTCGTAACCTTTTCCGAGGTGGCTTTTAACTTTCGGATCGATTCGCACGTGGCCCTCACCGGCATCCTCATCGCGCTCTCCGCCGGGATCGTTGGCGGGGCGCTGCCGGCACTGGCCGCGGCACGGATGCCGATCACGAAGGCGCTTCGGGAAATCTGACCTGTCTGGCTGCCACCGGAACCCGGCACGCCGGTTCTTCGTATACCCGGGTAACTCCAGCGAGACGCCGCGCGAGTATGCTCAGCGCTCGCTGAACCTTTAAACCATGCTTCCCTTGCAACAAAAGCCTGAGTCACCGAGACCGCGCCGAAAATCGCGCCTGTTCATCGTGTGGCTCGCCGCGCTCGGCATCATCATCGCCGATACCCTGGTGACGCGGGTTCTGCGGCCGCTTCACGTCCCCGGCCTCGGGTTCCTTGCCTTCACCACATTCCTGGCCTCGCTGCTCTGCATCGCCCTCACGCTCTATGGCATCGCGGTCTTCGTGCGGTGGCTGCTGCGCAAGTTGTTCTGGCGCGTCGGGCGAAGGCTCTTCCTCAGCTATGTGCTCATCGGGGTGCTGCCGTTCTTCCTGTTCGCAATCCTGCTCCTCGTGATCGGTTACATGATCTGCGGCGTCATGACGCACGCCGCGTTTCGCGGCGAGCGGCAGGCCAGCCTCGGCCAGTTGGAGTCCTCCGCATTCGAGTACTCGCTCACCGGCAAACATCCTACCGGCGCGACGAAGGCACTCGAGATCTACGACACCGACAACGCATCCGGTGGAAATCTCCCAGCTTGGATGAAATCGACGACGTTCAGCGGCATCGTCTGGCGAGACGGTCAGGCGCTTCTGGTGGCGTCGCGTCAGGTCGAGCATCAGGAAGGAGCGCGGGCGCGGACGATCGTCTTCGCTGAGCCGCTCGATGCGGAATGGCTTGAACAGGTTCAGGACAAGTCGGGAATGACCATCCTCACCAAAGTCGGCGCACGGATGGTCCGCAATAGGCGTGGCGTTCGGGTGGGGAGTGCGAAACCGACCATCGACATCGAAGGCGACGACGACAACGAATTCACCGATCTCGTGATGCGCTCCATCGGCCGGAAAGTCATTTGGGCTGACGAGACGGAGCTCACGGATTGGAGCACCGGATCGACGGCCGTGGGGAGACACGAGATATTCACCCTCATCGTCAATCCGTTCCAGAACCTTTTTCACTATTACCTCGGCCCGGAAGCGGACAACTACGTCAATCGTCTTCTGCAGTTCACGGCCTTCCTCATCGTCCTGCTGCTCGTTTTCTACGCGATGGCGGTGCTATTTGCCGCGGTGCTGATCTTCTCGATAACGCGCGCCGTGAACCGCATCGAGAAGGGCACGAAAGCCGTCGAGCGCGGCGATTTCACCTACCGCATCGCCATGAAACCGCACAACCAGCTCGGCGAAATGGCCCAATCGTTCGACCGGATGACGGAGTCGATCGCCACCCTGCTGGTGAACGTCGCCGAGAACGAGCGGCTGCAAAGCGAGATCGAGATCGCGGCCTCGATTCAGCGGAACCTCCTGCCGAAAGAGGGTCCGCAATTCCGCGGCGTGTCGTTCTCCGCACACTTCGAACCGACCGCATCGATCGGCGGCGACTACTACGACGTCTTCAACATCGACAAGACCCGCCTGGCGGTGGCCATCGGCGACGTCTCAGGTCACGGACTGTCGACCGGTCTGGTCATGGCCATGGTCAAGGCCGCCATCACCACTCTGGTCGAGGAGGGGGCGGAAGAGACGTCGCTCTTCCACCGCCTCAACGACCTCGTGTTCCGCTCGACCGAACGCCGCGCCTTCATGACCCTGGCCTTCACGATCTTCGACCTCGAGAAGGGCACGATCCGCCACACCAACGCCGGTCATCTCTATCCGTACCTGCTGCGCGAAGGGCAACCGCCGCGCGGGATCGAGGTACCGTCGCTTCCCCTGGGCGTACGCAGCACGATCAGTACGCACACCGCTGAGGTCGATCTGCAGGAAGGGGACGCCATCGTCTACCTTTCGGACGGCATCGTCGAAGCGCAGGACGAACAGGGCGAGCCGTTCGGGTTCGACCATCTCGAAGCACTGCTGGCCGGATCGACGGACCGGTCGCCGAGCACGATTCGCGACAAAATCCTGGAAGCGGTAGCCCGCCACTGCGGCACCCGCCCGGCCGACGACGACCGGACCGTGATGATCCTCCGCTTCGACAACTTCCGCCATGGAATCGCCCGCGAAGTGGTACCGGAGCTGGCGGAAGTGCCGGTGTAAGCTACCGCGTCCCCGACTCAGCCACTTTGCTCGCCGGTGTCTCTGCTGTCATGGCGGCTCGGATGTGTTTCGCGATCCGGTTGATGTAGTTGATCGTCTCGCGGAAGGGCGGCACGCCGTTGTACTTCCAGACGTTTCCTTCGCCGGCGTTGTAGGCGGCCACGGCAAGATCGGCGTTGCCTTTGAACGTCTCCAGAAGCCAGTGGAGGTAACGCACGCCGCCGTAGATGTTGGCGACGGGGTCGTAGGAGTCGGTGACGCCGAAGCGTTCCGCGGTCGAAGGCATGAGCTGCATCAGGCCTCTCGCGCCTTTGTCCGAGACCTCGCGGGCGTTGAAATCGGATTCAGCCTTGATCACGGCTGAGACCAGCGCCGCGTCGACGTCGAATTTCTTCGCCGCCTCGACGATCAGCGTGTCGAACTTCGACTTGAAGATCGGTCCGCGATGGTTGTCGTAGTGCCAGGAGCGGTTCGGAAAAATGCCGCCGTCCTTCTCCACCGCTTTCTTCACCTCTTCGACGATCGCCGGCGGCACGATCTCGTCATCGACGATGCGATCGACGCGAGACAACGGCACGGTGATCGCGCCGCCACTCTTGAGCGTCAGGCGGATGTCGTTCTCCCCGACCACCTTGTAGGCGTCGATCTTCATGGCCCGCCCGTCGACGAAGAGGGCGATGCTCGCACCCGCCGGAGAGGCGAGCGCAACAAAAGCGATGAATGGAAGAAGCCGCTTGATCATCAGACCACCGTCATCAACTATGACGGCCCAGAGGTTATTGCAGTTACCGACCCCCCTCAGGCACGGGGGTGAAACTGTTCGTACATCTTCTGAAGCCTCGTCCTCGACACGTGTGTGTAAATCTGGGTCGTGGAGATGTCGGCATGGCCGAGCATCAGTTGGACGCTGCGAAGGTCGGCGCCGTTTTCGAGCAGGTGCGTGGCGAAGGAGTGCCGCAGCACATGAGGCGAGATCGGTGCTGTGATCCCAGCCTGACGCGCGTACTTCGAGATCTTCATCCAGAACGCCTGCCGCGACATCGGGCGGCAGCGGATCGACAGGAAGAGATGCGGATCGGCGTGTTTGTCGAACCTCGCACGGCCGTGCTCGATATAAGCCACGATGGCGTCGCGCGCGCTTTCGCCGAACGGCACGATCCGCTCCTTCGAGCCCTTACCGATCGTACGCAGGAAGCCGGCATCCATCACCAGATCGTCCACCTTCACGTGGATGAGCTCCGAGACCCGCAGCCCGGTGGCATAGAGCAACTCCAGCATGGCCGCATCGCGCAGTCCCTCGGGAGTCGAGCGGTCGGGCGCACGCAGCAGTGCTTCCACCTCCTCCGGCTGCAGCGCCTTCGGCAGGTTCGCCCAGAGCTTCGGGTTCTCCAGGTTCTCCGTCGGGTCATGTTTCAGATGCCGTTCGGCCACGAGGAACCGGAACAGTCCGCGAATGGCCGCCAGCGCGCGCGCGACCGACCGTGCCGAGATGCCCGCGGAACGAAGTGTCTGAAAGTAGCGGACGATATGAATTCGCTGGACGCTGTCGAGCTCTCTCTTCTGGTCGCCGAGCCAATGACCGAAGTGACGGAGATCGGTCCGATACGCGGAGAGGGAGTTCTTTGCCAGACCCTTCTCCACCGTCAGGTAGTCGAGAAAAATCGGCAGCCACGTCTGAAAGTACGGACCCGATTCCTTCTTTTCCGGATCGTTCGCCCGCGGGCTCTTCTTACGCATCGGCCGCATGTTGCGCCACGGAGTCCGCCATGTACGAGCTGCGCACGAATGGCCCCGCGAAGGCGGCCCGGAACCCGATTTCCTCCCCGATGACGCGGTACTCATCGAAGACATGGGGGGCGACGTACTCGACGACGTCGAGCTTCTCGCGTTTGGGCTGGAGGTACTGGCCGATGGTGACGATCTCCACCCGCGACTCGAAGAGCCGGCGGAGGACTTCGATGACCTCGCCGCGTCTTTCGCCGAGACCGAGCATCAGTCCCGATTTGGTGACGATGGACGGATCGACCCGCTTCGCCTCACGGAGGACCGCAAGCGAGCGTTCGAAACGGGAGCCGGGCCGGACGAAGTCGTAAAGCCGGGGGACGGTCTCGACGTTGTGGTTGAAGTAGTCCGGCCGGGCTTCGACGACCGTGCGCACCGACTGGAAGTTCCCGCGGAAGTCGGATGTGAGCACCTCGACGGCGGCATCCGGAAGGGCCTCGCGCAAGGCTTCGATCGTCAGCGCGAACTGCTCCGCGCCGCCGTCGGCGAGGTCGTCGCGCGTGACGCAGGTGACGACTACGTGCCGCAACCCCATCTTCTTCGCGGCTTCCGCCACGGAGCGCGGCTCGTCGGGCGACGGCGGCGCGTAGGGCCGGCCGGTCGTTACGTTGCAGAAGCCGCAGGAGCGGGTGCAGACGTCGCCGAGGATCATGAACGTCGCCGTCCCGCGCGTGAAACACTCGCTCCGGTTCGGACAGGCCAGCGACTCGCACACCGAGTGCAGCGACTTCTGGCGAAGGAGCGACTTGATCTCGTGCAGGTCGCGGAGGTTGACCTTCTTCTCGCGGATCCATTCGGGGAGGCGGGCGGACATCGCTGACATCCTAAAACAAAACCGCCGCCCGTTTCCGGGCGGCGGCGCGATACAAGCAAATGGTGGCGGAGCCTTGGGCAACCAACGCCGCGGGCCGTGCCCGCTTAGTGGCCCAGCGACTTCTCGAGCGAGCGCGCGATGAGCTTCTCGGCTTCGGCCTCGGGGATGTTCTTCACGATGGCTACCTCGGAGACGAGCAGATACTTGGCGCGGTCATACATCTTCTTCTCGCGGAAGGAGAGGCTCTTCTTCTTCTGCACTTCGTTGAGGTTCTTGAGGACTTCGGCGACGTCTTCGAGACGGCCGGTCTTCATCTTCTCCAGATTCTCGCGGTAACGACCCTTCCAGTCGGTATGCGCCTTCTGGGTGGTCTCCTCGAGCAAGCTGAGAAGCCCCTTGATCTGCGTCTGCTTGTACAGCGGCCGGAGCCCGACGCGATCGGTGTTCGTGATGGGCACCATCAGGCGCGAGTTATTCGCGAGGAGCCTGAGGTGGTAATACGTATCATCCGCACCCATGATCGGGGACGAACCGATCTGCTCGACGATCGTCACTCCATGGTTCGGATAAACGAGCTTCTCCCCGACTTTGAAACCTAATTTCATTGATGACAAGTAAAGCTCCTTTCGGAAGACTGGCGAAGCTGAGGGATCGGTATTCTACGTCAGCGAGGCCGAATCGTCAATGAGTGCTAAACACGAATATGAGCGTGAAAGGCTCAACAGTTGACCTTTTACGCCCGTTTCGGGCGCCGTCAACGAGAGGGAGCGCGAAGGCGGCGAAGGAGCTGATGAAGCCGGTCAAGTCCTTGACGGCGCTCAGCTTCCGTCCCGGTGAGGAGGTCTTCAATCGCCTGCAATTCGGTCAGGGTATCGGAATCGCCGCGGACAGCGGAAACATCGATCTGGGATGTTGATGGCGTCGCGGCAATTGTTGCCGGAGCGCCTCCAATCACCGCCGCCGGAATGGTCGAGTCCGTCTGCAATCTGCCCGCGATTCGTTGCGCCATGGCCCGAATCGACGGCTTGTCATTGTGATCGATCCCTTTCAGGATCGCTTTGGCGCTCTCCACCGCCTCGTTGTAAGGGCTGGACGGATCATCGAAGAGCCGGGCCTCCACGAGCGTAAGGGTTACGTTGGCATAGCCGCCTTTTTCCGCGTGGGCATAGACCCGTGCGTCCACCTGTCGCCCGATATCGTCGAGATCGATCGTCTTTGAGGTGCCGGGCTCGAGCCAGGCATCGACTTTCACGGTCTGAAACTTCTTCTCCGACGATTTCTGCGGCAGCGTCTCCACTTCCACGCGGTCGATGTAGATGTGATGATTCTTGACCACCACCATGCGGCGCATGGGGACACTTACGATGAGCCGGAACGCGAACGCATCGCGCAACTCCAGCACCGATTCCTTGTGTTCCGGATCGACGGAGACGGTGTCCGACTTGCGGGTTGCCTCCATACGATCGTAGCTGGCGTACTGGTAGGTGCCATCGGCGTGCTTGCCGCGGAGCAGATCGATGTCTTCGTTGACGATCCGCTTCAACAGGTTGGCGGGCAGATCGTTTGTGCTCGCCTCCGCCACGCGGTCGATGACCTTCGCATCCGCCGCCACACGGGCCACGGGCACCTGCGCGGCGGCGCTTGTCGCAAGAAGCACGATGACGATTGCGATTGCGGTGCGTTTCATTTCACGACCTCCTGCATCACGCTCACGCCGGGTAGTCCGGCCAGGGAAAGGCCAAGGTGCTCGCAGATCGTCGCGCCGAGGTCCGCGAACGTGGAGCGCGTACCGAGCGGCCGGGCGGTCACGCGCGGGCCGGCCACGATGAGCGGCACGTACTCGCGCGTGTGATCGGTGGAAACATCGGTCGGATCGCAGCCGTGGTCGGCGGTGATGAAGAGAAGGTCATCGTCGCGCAGGTCCTCGAGCAGGGCGTCCAGCTCACCGTCGAAGACCTCGAGCGCCCTGGCGTAGCCGGGGGCGTCGTTGCGATGACCGTACTTCGAGTCGAAGTCGACCAGATTGGTGAAGATGAAATCGGCGTCCGCCTGCCGGATCAGATCGATCGTCTTCCGCATCCCGTCCGAGTTGTTCTCGGTGCGGATCTCCCGGGAGATGCCGACACGGTCGAAGATGTCGGCGATCTTGCCCAGGCCGATGACCTGTTTGCCGGAGTTGAAGGCTCGCTCCACGACCGTCAGGCCGGTCGGCCGGACTGAAAAATCCTTGCGGTTCGCCGTCCGTTTGAAGTGGCCCTTGCCGGTTCCGATGAACGGGCGGGCGATGATGCGGCCGATGTTGTGCTCGCCACGCATCAGCTCCCGCGCGATCGCGCAGATGCGCCACAGCTCCTCGACCGGTATCACCTCTTCGTGCGCGGCAACCTGGAAGACCGAGTCGGCGGAGGTGTAGACGATCGGCGCACCGGTGCGCATGTGCTCTTCGCCGAGCTCGTCGAGGATTACGGTCCCCGAGGCGGGCTTGTTGCCGAGCGTCCTGCGTCCGATGCGGCGCTCATATTCGGCGATGACGTCGGCCGGAAAGCCGTTCGGGTAGGTGCGGAACGGGTCCTCGACGATGAGCCCCATCATCTCCCAGTGGCCGGTGGTGGTGTCCTTGCCGGCGCTGATCTCGGCCATCCGGCCGAATGCCGCCCGCGGCGTCTCCGTCGATGCAGGCTTCGGCAGCGTGTGCAGCAGCCCGAGTCGCGCCAGCGTCGGCAGCGACGGATGCTGCGACTCGATCACGTGGCCGAGCGTGTTCGAGCCCTCGTCGCCAAAATCGCTGGCGTCCGGAAGCTCGCCGACGCCGAGGGAATCGCAGACGATGACGATGGCGCGACTCTTTGTCATACGCGATGATTATGGCGCATGAAGCGACGAGGTGATTGGTGATGTACGTCGCGCTAACGCTGTCATCCAACGCTGTCAAGACTCACTCGCGGGTGCGTTCGGCCGCGATGCGCACGAGTTTGCGTAGGGCTTCGTTGACAGACTCGGAGTCCGGGAAGACCTTGAGGAGATCCGGGGCGAGGATGCGCAGATTCCGGTTACGATCGAAGTGTTTAGCGAATGGGTTCGGGCGCGAATTGCTGAAATCGATCTCGTGACCCAGGGGATCATCGTCATCAACAATGGCGCGCTTGGTCATGCACGCGCCTTTCTCTTCGATTTGGAAGCCGAAGCAGTGCGAGCGCTGATTTTCTTCCGCGCTGGAACGGCGTTCGTGCGAAGAAGGGTGCGCAGCGCATCGTTGACCGCTGCGTCATCAGGGAAAGCGTCGGCCAGATCGCTGGCGAGCAGGCGAACGCAGCGCCGATCGACGACACCTAGCCAGTATGGATTCGGACGCGACTTGCTGAAGTCGATCTCGTGATCCAGTGGGTCATCGTCAAGGATTTCGGAGGTTTTCTTCATAGGCTTGTTCTTCATTTCGTTTCGCTCGTCGTGCGCTGATGATGCGAATCGTTTCGTGATCGCGAAGCGTGAACGCGACGACAACTAACCGATTGTGATCCGACATGCCGGTTATCAGCAAGCGGTCTTCATCGATAGAGTGCCCCCAGTCGTACGCCTCGATGGCCCATCGGTCGGTAAAGACCGATTCCGCTTCGTCGAACGTCACGCCATGTTTGGAGACGTTGACGCGCGCTTTGACGTCATTCCACTCGAAACGGTAGTCCATCACACCAAATGCTCGTGAACCAACGGCCGCTCCTCCGGCTTCTCGTCTCCGAACGTCACGAACGACAGATACCGCTTCGTCAGTTCGTTCGTATCGCGCGGAGCGTGTCCCAACTGGATGCGGGCGATGGTCTCGCCGGCACGGACTTCATCGCCGGTCCTGCGGTCGAACATCACGCCCGCGGCGTAGTCGATCAAATCGTCCGCCTTCTTCCGGCCCGCGCCGAGGTCGACCGTGAGCATGCCGGCCTGGTAGGTGTCCATGAACGTGATGAAGCCGGAGCGTGGGGCCTTCACCTCGATCGTGGCCCGCGGCTGCGGCAGGAGCGAATAGTCGTCGACGATCGACGCGTCACCGCCCTGGGCGTTGATCCACAGACGCGCCTGCTCGAGCGCGCGGCCGGAGCGAAGGGCGTCATCAAGCGCGATTTCCGCGGAGGCGTCGTCGAACTTGCCGGACGTGGCCAGCACGCGGACGGCCTGCACACGGGTCACCTCCTCGACATCGGCCGGGCCGTTGCCTTTCAGCACCTCGATCGTCTCGATGATCTCGTTGGCGTTCCCCGCGGCAACGCCGAGCGGCCGGTCCATGTCGGTGATGAACGCCTCTACGCGCGTGCCCGATCCGGCCGCCGCGGCGATCAGGCTCTGCGCCAGCGCCTTCGAGTCCTGGTAGCGGCGCATGAAGGCGCCGCTGCCCGTCTTGACGTCGAGGATCAGCGACGAGGCCCCCATGGCCAGCTTCTTCGACATGATCGACGCCGTGATGAGCGGCAGCGACTCGACCGTGCCGGTGACGTCGCGCAACGCGTAGATCTTCTTGTCCGCCGGGGCGATCCCTTCGGTCGACGTCGAGATGACGCAGCCGGCGTCAGCGATACAGCGATCGAACTGCTCGCGAGACAGGCGGGCGTTGAAGCCAGGGATGGCCTCGAGCTTGTCCAGTGTCCCGCCGGTATGGCCGAGACCGCGGCCTGACAGCATGCCGATCCTGATGCCGCACGCGGCAACCCACGGTGTGAGGACCAGCGACACCTTGTCGCCGACGCCGCCCGTGGAATGCTTGTCGGCGATGAAGTCGTACTCACTGCGCAGGTGCCACTCCTCCCCGCTCCGCAGCATGGCCTGCGTCAACGTAGCCATCTCCTCGGCGGTCATCCCGTTGATGGCGATGGCCATCAGCAACGCGGACATCTGATAATCCGGGATCTCGCCGCGCGTGTAGCGCTCGATGAACAGCTCGATCTCCCGCGGCTCGAGCGGCGAGCCTCGCCGCTTCCGGTTCAGAACTTCATAGACGTTGAGCTCGGACATAGCCGCGATTGTAGTATTCGAGGCCATGAAAGCAGTCGTGCTGCTGAGCGGAGGGCTCGACTCCGCGACGGTCCTGGCCGTCGCCAAGAACGATGGGCGGGATTGCTATACCCTTTCCTTCGCGTATGGACAGCGTCACAGCATCGAGCTCGAGGCTGCCCGTCGCGTCGCCGCATCGCTCGGGATCGTCGAGCACGTCGTCTTCCCGATGGACCTGCGCCTCTTCGGCGGGAGCGCGCTGACCGGGGATATCGATGTTCCCAAAGACGCAGCCGGCGCTCCTGGCATCCCAGTCACCTACGTCCCCGCCCGCAACACGATCTTCCTCTCTCTGGCCCTGGGCTACGCCGAAGCGCGCGATGCGCGGGAGATCTGGATCGGCGTCAACGCCGTCGACTTCAGCGGCTATCCCGACTGCCGCCCCGAGTTTCTCGACGCCTTCCAGCGCGTGATCGTGACCGGCACCCGCAGCGGTGTCGAGCACGGCGAGCCCCGCCTCATCGCACCGCTCGTGACGATGTCAAAGGCGGACATCGTTCGCCGAGGTGTCGCGCTCGGGGTCGATTATTCTCTAACGCACTCCTGCTACGACCCGGACGCCCGAGGGCTTGCGTGCGGGCATTGCGATTCGTGCATTCTGAGGAAGCGCGGGTTCGAGGAGGCGGGGGTGGCTGACCCAACGCGTTACCAACACCAACTGTACCCTGAGAGGTTGTGAAGAACTCGCCAAACAGGGCGATTTGTCATCCTGAGGCTGCCGCAGCCGCTGAGCGAGCGTAGCGAGCGAAAGGCGGCGGAGGACGCCGAAGGATCTCCAGTTGCGCGGCCTGGGGCAGAAGCGCAGATGGGGTTTGTTGTTGATCTTCCTCACAAAAAACCACAGTTTCGCTCCTGCCCCAGACGCTGCCACTGGAGATCCTTCGCCGTCCTCCGCCGCGACGTCTGATCTGTGCAAGCATCGACATTCGAGGCGCGGCTGCGGCAGCCTCAGGATGACAAATTGCTTGTCGAAGCGGTTCTTTCCCAACCTCTCAGGATGACAGCAAGGTTTGGATCGCGCATGATTCAAACCCGATGCTCCGAGTGACCGAGATCTTCCACTCCATTCAGGGCGAATCATCCCACGCCGGCCGCCCCTGCGTCTTTGTCCGCCTGACCGGGTGCAATCTGCGCTGCCGGTGGTGCGACTCCGAGTACACCTTCACCGGCGGTGAGCGGATGTCGATCGATGACGTGATCGCGCGTGTCCGAAGCTACGGGTGCGAGCTCGTCGAAGTCACCGGCGGCGAGCCGCTGGCGCAGAAGGATGGCTTCGAGCTGATCGGCCGCCTCTGCGACGAGGGCTTCGAAGTACTGATCGAGACCTCGGGGTCGATCGATATCGAGCCCCTCGACCGGAGGGCGAAGATCATCCTCGACATCAAATGCCCCGGTTCGGGTGAGGCTGACAAGAATTACTGGCCGAACCTCGAGCAGTTGAGGCCGCATGACGAGATCAAATTCGTCATCGCCGATCGCGCCGACTACGACTGGGCCCGCGGCGTGATCGAGGAGCGGAAACTGGCCGGCCGCACGATCCTTTTTTCGCCCGTCTGGGGCGAGCTCGATCTGAAACCGCTGGCGGAGTGGATGCTCGCCGACCGCCTGCCGGCCCGCCTGCAGACGCAGCTCCACAAGCACATCTGGGGCGCGGACGTGAAGGGAGTCTGATGAACAAACCGACGCTCGACCACATCGGCATCGCCGTGAAGTCTCTCGATGAGGCCAAGATCTACGAGGCCCTCGGCCTGACCGTCGATCACGTGGAGACGGTGGCCTCGCAGGGCGTCCGCACCGCCTTTCTCTCGGCCGGCGATGCGAACATCGAGCTGCTCGAGCCGGCGCCTGGTTCGGCGGTGGCGAAGTTCATCGACAAACGCGGCGAAGGAATCCATCACATCTGCTTCCGCGTCGACGACATCGAGGCACACATCTTGCGACTGAAAACGCAGGGCTACCGTCTCATCAACGAAACACCTGTACCGGGCGCGCACGGCTGCCGCGTGGCCTTCCTCCACCCCGCCGCGGGGAACGGTGTGTTGATCGAGCTGAGCGAAAAACAATGATCGAAGGATTCCTGCCGACGTCGCTGATCATCGTCAACCTCGTCAGTCCGAAGGAGAAGTTCTTCGGCGTGCTCTTCGCTCTGTCCCCCGCGGGCGTGACCATGCGCGGCATCAACCTCGACTCCTTCGAGGACTGGGTCCATCAGATCGCACGCAACGAGGACCTCGATCTCGATCTCATCACCATGTTCGTGCCGCTGTTCCGGGTCGAGCGGATCTTCCTCGACGAGCCGTCCGGGGCCATCAAGTCGTACAGCCAGCGTTTCGAAGAAGTGGCCGGCATGACCATCCGCACGTTCCTCGGGCTGGATGGCGAGAGCGACCACTGAATCGAAGGATGAAGGCGGAAGGATGAAGGATGAATGGAATCGCGATCATCCTTCATCCTTCACTCTTCATCCTTCACTCTTCACCCTTCACTCTTCACCCTTCACTCTTCACTCTTCACTCTTCACTCTTCACTCTTCACTCTTCACTCTTCACTCTTCACCCT
Source organism: Thermoanaerobaculia bacterium (assembly GCA_035482045.1). Taxonomy (GTDB): domain Bacteria; phylum Acidobacteriota; class Thermoanaerobaculia; order Gp7-AA8; family Gp7-AA8; genus JADGNZ01. The sequence continues at coordinate 11,023 of DATHRD010000043.1, read as the reverse complement.
TCACTCTTCACTCTTCACCCTTCACCCTTCACTCTTCACCCTTCACTCTTCACCCTTCACTCTTCACCCTTCACTCTTCACCCTTCACCCTTCACTCTTCACCCTTCCTTGTAGGCCGCGGATTCGTGGCCGCGCGGATAGCCATGCGCGCCGCTCCTTCGACCGGCGTGTTCGCGGGCGGCACGATGCGAGCCTCGGGGGCGGCGGCAAGGATGGCCTCGCGCATCGGCGTGAGCAGCGTCTCCCCGGCGTTGAAGGCGCCGCCGACGTAGGCGATCGGAAAATCGGTCGATGTGAGGCCCAGCCTCCCCGCCACGGCCAGCACGGCCCTGGCCAGCTCCCCGCTGGAGCGCGTCACGATCCCGCCGGCCAGGGCATCGCCGCTCTCCGCGGCGTCGATCACCAGCTTGCCGAGGCGGGCCAGGTCGTCCGCGTTCGTCGTCTGCGCGTAGACGAAGCGTGGCAGGTCGGAAGGAGTCATGTCGAAGTCGCGCTGCAGCAGCTCCGTCATCCGCGTGGCCGGTCCGCGGCCGTCGTACGCACAAAGGATCGCCGCCAGTCCCGCGCAGGCGATCGCGTATCCGCTCCCCTCGTCGCCGACGAGCGGTCCCCATCCTCCGGCGCGCGCCTCCTCGCCGGCCTCATTGCGGCCGATGGCTACCGAGCCGGTCCCGGCGATGACGACCACGCCGGGGCCGAAGCCGATCGCGCCGGTGAGAGCGATCCGGGCATCGTTGTCCACGGTGAAGTTGCGGCGTGGAAAGAAATCGCTCAGCGATTCGACGACTTCCTGCCGGTGCGCGGGATGGTCGGACCCGGCGATGCCGCAATAGGCCCAGACGATCTCGCGGCTGGCCACGTTGGCCGTGACGAGCGCCCTGTTGACCGCCCGCTCGATATTGCGGGCCGCCGTCTCGATCCCCACCCGCAGATGGTTGGACGGACCGGCAATCCCGTCGCCGAGCGGACGACCGGAATCGTCCGTCACCAATGCCGCCGTTTTCGAAGCGCCTCCGTCGACGCCGAGGTAGTAAGGCATGCGGAGGAGTCTTTTACCGCAAGTGGGTGTGCGGTTTCGAGGTCTCGCGGTTACGGGGTCTCGCGGCTCCCCAATATTTTCACGCGCGTGGGTGGGTGATCCTGTCATCCACTCCTGTCATCCTGAGGCTGCCGCAGCCGCGCCTCGAATGATGGTGCTCGCTGTGATGAGACGTCACGGCGGAAGCCTGCCCTGAGCGTCGCCGAAGGGGACGCCGAAGGACCCCCCGCGCGCTTGCCGGGTCGGGCGGCGGTCATCCTTCGGTGCAAGCACGCGGGGGGTCCTTCGACGCGCTTTGCCCCTCCGGGGCGCCGCCGTCTCAGGATGACAGGCTTGGCTACCCCGCGACCCCGTAACTGCATAGGACTGTTCCTTGCACAGTCCGCCCTCGAAGGGAGCCATCATGAAATCGAATCGAATATTGACGACCGCCACCCTGGCGATCGTCGCGGCAGCGTCCATCGCCATGTCCGGGTGCAAGACCAGCGGCATGGCCGTGACCAGGCACGGCCAGTTTCTGAAGATCAACATCCTCCATCCCGAGGATCTCGCGGAGCAGGGCGAAGGCAATGTCGATGTCGTTCTCGGCAACCGCGGCGTCCGGAGTGTCAAGGACGTCCTCATCGACATCGAGGTGCCGCAGCAACTGACCGTGGTCGATGAGACCCACGAGCGGGGCGTGACGATGACCCACGATCCCGGTTCCACCGCCTACCACTACACGCTCGGCAACCTGCAGCCGGCCGAGGACTCGACGATTCACTACAAGGTGCGCGCCGCCTTCGGCTCGATGACCGCCAGCAGCAACGTGACCGTCACCGCCTGGCAGCGCGACCTCGTCGGTGACAAGCTCCTGGAGACGGCGGCGATCAAGTTGAGGCCGTAGGGGGGAGCCAAAGGAGGAATCAGGTCAAAAGGCCTCGCCTCCCTGGGAGCGCGGGCGTCCCGCGCCCGCCCCCCGAGCGGTGGCGGATTGATTGACCTCGGCGTGTGGCGGCGGGAGAGGATGCCCCCCGTCCCAGGAAGGGGATGTTGAGCCGCACCTCCGTCGTCGCCAGCTCGTCCGTGTGTCACGGTCGTTCTGCTACGATTTCCGAGGTGCCGATCACCTCTGCATCGCTCCGTAGGAGTAACGCATGGTCAAACAGCTAGTTCGAGTCATCAGCGCTGAATACGTCCACGGGCACCAGCTCCGAATCGAGTTTTCTGACGGAACCGAAAAGACTGTCGACTTCTCGCGGTGGCTTCACGGCGAAGTCTTCCGCCCGCTGACGGACAAGCGCGAGTTCAAACGCTTCTTCATCGCCAGAGGGACCGTCTGCTGGCCCAGCGGCGCCGATATCGCTCCAGAGACGCTCCGATCTGCGGAAGACGCTGCAACGAACGCGGCATGAGAATCGAATGCTCTCGTAGAAGTAATGATCCACATCTGCCGCAACCAGCGGTAGGGAAACTCGCTTTCCCGTCACTCCTAAGGCATGGAACAACACCTGGCTGAACTGCTTCTCGACATCAAGTTACGAGGTCCACAGGACCCGTTCCGAAAGAAACATCCCTTCAGTGAGGACATCGCCGCAACCAACGCCGTCCTCTTCAATCCTGCCTACACCAGCCTGCGCAAGATTCGCGCATACCGGAAGTGGCTGGAGAACAACCAGCCATGCGTCTTCGGGCGCGTAGCCGCGAAGAACGAGAGGCTCTTCATCTGCCTTCTCGAAGAGCGGGACATCCTTACGATGCGCCGTGGTGACGCGGATGTGCTCGATACGATCCAGGATCACCGCCAGGTTTGGAAACGCTATGCGCTCGACGGCGACCACTCCGCCTTTCTCGTCGTGCTCCTTTCTGAGCCGCTGATCTGGAAGGAACCTGGGCCGAAGCTGAAGGAGATTGCGCGCCGTCTCCTGGAGCTGTACATGGACGTCAGCCCGATTCCGGACGACACCATCCTCCCGCAGCGCGAGTACGTATTCCTTCGCCAGACCACCTCGGCTGGATCGACCCGCTTCCTGAAGTTCTCGACGCTACCGAACATCTTCTGTGTCCAAGGCGATGGGCGATGGTGGCACGATCACCGGACACCCGGCGGCGTCATGATCACGTCAAATCCGATCGGCCATTTTACGTACGCATATTCCGGCCTCGTGGAGATGAAAGACTCAGACAAAGCCGCGGCGCTGGAAAAGGCGATGATGACGATTGCCAACGCGTACCCGGGAGCAAAGCGGAAGCGGCCGCGCGGACTGACTCACTGTCCGGCCACGCATCTCTTCCCGCGGCGTGAAGAAGAGGCCACACCGCTCCGGCCTGCGTCGCCGATGGCAGGCTATTCGCCGGATCACTACGGCGGATACTTCAACACCGATCACCTGATCCCATCCGTCTTTTTTCATCCCACGCGCGACCCGAAAGAGTTGCCGCACTATGACGACCTCACGTTTCGCTACCTATTCGATCCGGAGCTCGATCCGAAGGACCATGCCGAGTTGATGACCGGCATCGAGGCGACGATGTACGACGTTCGCAAGAACATGGACCGGCTCCCAGCCTTCGCCGACCCTGACAAGTCAGGAAAGCTGTCCGACAAACAGCGTGGCCAGCTCGGGCACTGGCTCGACGAGCGGTTGCGGGCACGCTTAACGTGACGTACGTGCTCGCGGTTCAAGCCGATAACCCGTCTCGGTAGATTGCCGCCACGAGCTCGCGAACTCCGCGACGTTCGCTATGGCTGAGTGGCGTCGTGCACCATTGCTACGCTGACGCGGAACCCCAACGCTTGAAGGTCGCCAGCCACTTTCCGAAGTGTCACCCTACTAAAGAAGGGTAGCGTTTCTTTCGTCGCCGATCGGGAGATGATCCCAAAGATGATTTCATAGTCACTCGGTGTGATGGCATCTTTCGGCTTGCGTAACCGATCGCGAGTTGGCAGGTATTCGTTGACTTTCGCTCGGAAGTCCGGATCTCGCTGAAGGAGACTTGCGGCAACGAAGCCTTGGCTGAACAGGTGGGAGAGTACGCCACTACCCGCATACCTTTTCATATGGATGAGACACCGGTTGACGTACACGTCGCAGCATTCGATGCTGCTTGGATGCCCTCCGTGCTGAATCAGTTTGCCGTCGAGGCACGTCGCTTTGGGGATGATCCTTGCCACACGCTGGTTGTACTGCTTCTCAGATGCGTCTGTATACTCCGGAAAGCAGAAAGAAGCATTTCGAATAGCCGCGATGTCTCTGTTTACCCGTCGCACATATGACCTTTCAACTTCGTACCAGTGCCCATTGGAGAGCAAGAGCGTTTTGTCTTGGTCCGTAATCTCGGCATAGAGGCACTGGTAGACCGTCCAACGGTACGCAATATCGTCCGTAATCGGATCGATGGCCCGGACTTGGTCACGCTTGAGATGTTCCAGCGTTGGCGTGTCGGGCTCGCGGTACGCGAGGTAGTCTGAAAGGTGGAGATCCTGAGCTGTTTCACCGCGGCGGCTCGTACCGTACCGGAATCCATCAATGCGATTCCAGTCCACAATCTCGGGAATCGCTAACCAGATCTTCTCGTGTTTGCCCGTCGCGATACTCGCAACGAGGGCATCGTTGAGGATCTGTATCCTGTCTGGGTCCCGAATGTCACGTATGTGGTCCACCCAGGGGAAAGAGCTGCGATAGGTGGTCTGCGACGAACGGCGAAGAAACTCGTCGAGAAGCTCGGGTAGTTTGTCAATGGTGATCTTAACCGTGACCGACAGACTGTCTCGCCCCGCCATGAGCGAGCCCAAGGCTGTGCTTGTTGGCGTTCCCGCGACCGCATGCAACAGGTCGTAATCTACATTGATACCGAACCCTGAAAGGTCTGTCGCCTTACTAGCTTGCTCCCTGGTGTGTCGTGAAGTCGCTTCGAACGTTTCCCGATCGATCGTGTGAATTCGGTCGGGATGAATACTGTTGAGCGTGGCCTTTAGGCCGAAATTTTCCTCGTATCTACCGGGCCGCAAGAGGTGACGGCCATACCCGAAGGCGAGCGCGAACACGCGATCCTTGCGAGGGAGAAGGAGAATAGCGCTCGCGCCGCTGGTCTGAAGGCTCAACGGAGGAATCGAGGATGCCTCAAAGAAGCTGACCCATCGTGGCGCTAATGGGATACGCGGTTGGACGTACAAAACGGCACGGCTGAGGCCAAGCCTTCCGAAAGTATGAAGGATTAAGCTATCCGGATCCGCGAGGATCTCCGAAGGATCGGTAATTCCTTGCTTCACCAGAAAGACGGTGAGCCCGCGATTGGCGACGACGCGTTTGCCAGCCAAGTACTCTCCTTTCATTGCTATTGTAGCTTATTTCGTGCTCGCCTGAACGCCACAAATGGCGTCGCTGGAGGACAGCGAGCCACTGTATTTGACGTTACAGGATTTTGAGTGTCTATCGCTTGATCAAGCCTTCCGGCTCTTCAGCGAGACGCGGCCGCTGCGGTCGAGAACCTCGACAATCTCGAAGACATTGCAATCCAGTGCTTCGGCGAGGCGCAGCAAGACAGCTAAGCCGGGCAACATCAGCCCGCGTTCGACATTGCTGATCAACGCGATGCTCGTCGCGCAACCTGCTGCGACATCGCCTTGAGTGAGGCCACGAGCGGTTTGGAACTGTCGCAGATGTGCTCCGAAGATCGAGCTGGAGGATGTGGCTTCCGCGCATGCCTAGGAGCTGGCGGGAGTGCCTGGGTTGTCGATGGCCATGCAATGGCCGGCGGTTTCGTGACCGGCCACGCTTTCCTGGGCCGAGATGAGGGGCCGGTCCTATGTTCTTGCCTGCTCGTAATTTATTGATATGCGGCCGCATGCGCGGGCGTGATCGGAACGCCCGCGCATCGGTTGACATTCAACTACTCAGCTACGCCGCCTCTCCTTTCTCGTCAGGATTGGGGTGAGTATCGAGGGGCATGATCGCGGGCCACGCGGTCATGCCTGCTCGTCTCCGGTGAGCCCTCCGATGACTGCCGGGACGGGAAGGGTCGGCACCGGGACCGGAGCATGCGTGCCCGGAGCGGGTGCCGGAGTGGGCGTGCCAGGAGCCCGCTTCGTCCCTTTCCTGGGGCCGCGTCTTCCCAGGTCGCGCTTGAGGTTTCCGACATGCGAAGCCACCGTCGTGCTCAAGGGATTGAGCGCGACGCGCTTGGCGATGGCATAGACCTCCAGCGCTCCGGTTCCGGCGTTTGCCTTCCGGGAACGGATGCTGAAGTTGAGGTTCTTTGCCGCCGCGGTGAGCCGGTCCGCAATCGGGCGGAAGGCGTCGATGAATTGCAGCGCGTCGCGGGCCTCGGTGGCATCGAAAGTACCTCCCTGCAGCTCGGGGTTCTGTTGGACCGCCGCGACAGCCGTGGCGATGAACTGCAGCGGCACACTCTGGTGCCGGTTGACGAACGCCGTCGTGTCGGGGTGGGCCTCCACGAAGGTGGGGATGAGCGCCAGCATGTCGTCGATGGCCTTGGCCAGGTTCTCGGCGATCTGCTGGTAATGCGTGATGGTTGGGGTCTGTACCGGTACCGGATCTCCCGCCGGGACCTGCGGCACATCTCCCGTGACTTGCTCGGACATGGTGTCCTCCTGTTGATGAAGACCAAGCGGCGCACCACACGCGCGTCGCAGGGTCGGGTTACCCGGACGGCCCTGATCAGGAGCCTCCGGGCAGGCGGCACGCGGCCACGTGCCGATCGGGTGTGACGGGGAGCGGTCAGCCTGGCAGTCGAGCGTTCCCACAAAGGGGCCGCGCGGGCCTTGCCGCGGCGTCTGCCGGCTGAGGTTGATCGCGTCCATCACGCACGAGGAGAGCCACCAGGAGGAGGTTTCCCTACCCGGGGAAAATCAGCGCCTTATAAGGCGCTTAATCGGCGTCCTCCTCTCTACGGCGGAGCGGTTAAGCGCCGTATAAGGCGCTTAATTGGCCATCCGGAGCGAGGGGGCCGGCCAAAAAAAATTTGGCACTCGCAGCGCGGAGACGGCCAACCCAACCGGAAAGGGCGTTCACCGACCCCTGTTGGCCATCAATGGGCCCCGCGAGGCCATGAATAGGTTCCGGGAGGCCATGAATGAGCTCCGCGCGTCCACTCGTCGACTCCACGAGGTCACTAGGTGGACTCCACGAGGCCACTAAGTGGCTAAAAAAGGTCACTAGGTGGACTCCACGAGGCCACTAGGTGGCCAAAAAAGGTCACTAGGTGGACTCCACGAGGCCACTAGGTGACCAAAAAAGGTCACTAGGTGGACTCCACGAGGCCACTAGGTGGCCAAAAAAGGTCACTAGGTGGACTCCACGAGGCCACTAGTGTAGTGATTCGCAAATAGCTATACAGTTGACGGGGATGGAGCGACAGCGGCGCGTGCTCGCTGGATCTTTTGAAGGATGTCGGTGCCTTTTGCTTTCCAGACGTATCTCTTCGGGACGAGGTTTCGCTCGCTGAGGTAGTCGGTGATGGCGGCGATCAGGTCCTGCACGCTGGCGAAGCTCTCCTCGCGGATGGCGTTCTCGGTGAGGTCGCGGAAGAAGCGCTCCACGAGATTCATCCATGAACTTGAGGTGGGGGTGAAGTGGGTAACGATCCGATCGATACCGTGAGCCTTTCGGTTACGGGCGTTCCGCCATTTCAGCCAGGATCTAACCTTGGGGTGCTTGTGCGTGGCGTAGTTGTCGATGATCAGATGAAGTGTGACGTCCGAGGGCATCTCCTGATCGAGTTGCTTGAGAAACGCGAGCCATTGCACATTCGTGTGCTGGGGCGCGATGTAGCTGGCGATCTTGCCGTCCAGGTAGTTGAGCGCGGCGAACAGCGTGATCGTGCCGTGGCGGATGTAGTCGTGAGTCCGAGTACGGATGTGCCCCGTCTTCAAGGGCAGCCCGGGCTGAGTACGCTCAAGAGCTTGGCACTGACTCTTCTCATCGCAGCACAGAACCAAAGCCTTAGCAGGCGGATGCAGATAGAGGCCGATCACATCCCAGAACTTCGCCTCGAACTCCGGATCGTTTGAAAGCTTGAAGGTGCGAGTGAGGTGAGGCTTGATGTCGTTGCTGCTCCACAGACGCTGAACTGTGGCGGGTGAGACGCCAGCCTCACGGGCCATGGTTCGCACGCTCCACCGTGCCCTACGTGCCGGTGGCCTCGTGGCTTCGACGATCACTCGTTCGCGCTTGTCGGCTGGGATGGAGGGCTTGCGTCCTCGCCCGCGCGCATCCGTCAAACCTGCTAATCCTTCGGCTTGAAAACGTCTCTCCCAGAGCGCGACGACTGGCCGGTTCACGCCAACGCGAACGGCCGTTTCTTCCTGGCTCAATCCCTCTGCGCGTTCGAGAATGATCCGAGCCCGCCGGACCTCGCGCTGCGACGCTGTCGAGCGGTTCAGCAGACGACGAAGCTCAGCTTCTTGTTCGACCGATACGATCAATGGGCGTGCGGATCGAGCCATGCCGCCAGACTAACAGCTCTCACTTTCCGTGTATAGCTATTTGCGAGACACTACACTAGGTGGCCAAAAAAGGTCACTAGGTGGACTCCACGAGGTCACTAGGTGGCTCCAAAAGCTCACTAGGTGGCTCCAAAAGCTCACTAGGTGGGCTCCACGAGGTCACTAGGTGGCTCCAAAAGCTCACTAGGTGGACTCCACGAGGTCACTAGGTGGCTCCAAAAGCTCACTGGGTGGACTCCATGAGGTCACTAGGTGGCTCCAAAAGCTCACTAGGTGGGCTCCACGACTCCACTAGTGGACTCCACGAGGTCACCAGGTGGACTCCACGACTCCACTAGTCGACTCCACGGGTCCACAAGTGGACTCCACGAGGTCACCAGGTGGACTCCGCGACTCCACTAGTCGACTCCACGGGTCCACAAGTGGACTCCACGAGGTCACCAGGTGGACTCCACGACTTCACCAGTCGACTCCACGGGTCCAGTAGTGGACTCCGGGGGTCCGCCGCGCACTCGGCCCCACTCGAGATGATCGCCAACCTATTCCGGCGCTACGTCTGTCGACTCTGCGTCCCACCGACAACCGACTGCGGCGAAGCCGCGCTACTGAACGTCCCGCTCTTCCGCCTCCACCGTCGGCGGCGGCTCGGTCTGCACCATCACCCAGCGCACGCGGAAGCGTTCGGCATCGAGCACCTCGATGGACAGCTCGCCGAGCCGGGTGCGGTCGCCGCGAGCGACTTCGGGTCCGAGGCGCGCGGCGACGTAGCCGCCAATGGTCTCCTCGGCGGGCTCGCCGACGTCGACTTTCAGGCGGTCGGCCAGATCCTCGATCAGGTAGTCGCCGCGCACGCGGTAGCGGCCGTTGCCGAGCGGTTCGATCTCGGGCCGTTCGCGGTCGAACTCGTCCTGGATCTGTCCGAAGAGCTCCTCGGTGATGTTTTCCAGGGACACGATTCCCGAGGCGCCGCCGTACTCGTCGAGCACGATGGCCATGTGCGTCTTGTGCTCGATGAATTGCGACAGCAGCGCTTCCACCGTCGAGTTCTCCGGCACGAACAGCGCGTCGCGCTTCAACTCCATCATCGTCCGTCCCGGTCCGCGAAGCTGGGCCAGGAAGAGGTCTTTGGTGTGAATGAGTCCGATCGTCTGGTCGAGACTGCCGTCACAGAGCGGATAGCGGGTGTGGCGCGTCGTCCGGATGATCTCGAGGTTCTCTTCGATCGATTTCAGCGTGGAGAGGACGGAGACGTCGGTGCGCGGCACCATGATCTGCCGCGCCGTCCGCTTCGAGAACTGGAAGACGCCTTCGATGATCTCGCGGTTCTCCTCGGAGAGGATGCCGGCCTTCTCGGAGTGGGCCAGGATGAGGCGCAGCTCCTCCTGGGAGTGCGCCTCCGTGTCGCCGGTTGGCCCGATGCCGACGATGCGAAGGATCCCGTTGGTGGTCCGATTCAGCGCCCAGATGATCGGGTACATCACCAGGTAGAAGGCGCGGAGCAGGTGTGCCGACCAGAGCGCCGTGCCGAGGGTCTTGTCGATAGCCAGATACTTCGGACCGAGCTCGCCGAAGATGATGTGGAGCGAGGAGATGAGAATGAAGGCGATCGACGCGGCGATGGTTTGGGCGATGGCGATTTTGTGGATGCCCAGAAATGCCAGGTGCGGTTCGATGAGGTGTTCGAACACCGGCTCGCCGACCCAGCCCAGCGCGAGGGAGGCCAGCGTCACTCCGAGCTGTGTGGCAGAGAGATAGCTGTCGAGTTTCCGGGTGATGCGCCGCGCCATCCGCGCGCGCGTGCTCCCGGCGGCAGCCATCTCCGCGAGCTGCGTCGGCCGTACCTTGATGATCGAGAATTCAGCGGCGACGAAGAATCCGTTCGCGATGATGAACAGCAAGGCGAGCAGCAGATACCAGCTAGGCATACTCACGAAGCGCGAAGGGCAGGCGCGCTACGAGATGGGTCGACGTCCATGGGGTGGGCGGTATTGTATGACAGCCGGCACGGCCGGCAGCGTTGGTGGCCCTCGAACACGAAGGCTCACCGAGATGGTACCTATCGAGAACCCTCTCCCCGCGATCGAGCGGGGAGAGGGTGGGCCGAAGGCCGGGTGAGGGGACGCGCGGCTGCCGATCTGCGAAGTGACGGGCCGGGGGAAGCGCTTGAAAACAAGCAACTTCAGCGCGAGCACGGCCCCCTCATCCGCCTTCGGCACCTTCTCCCCCGCTGAAAAGCGCGGGGGAGAAGGCTGTTCTGACCGGGGACATCGAGGACATAAACCGGGGACATCGAGGACGACTCAAGGATGATGCATCCGGAGGAATTTGGATGCCTTGGAGGAACCCGATGAGCGCGAAGGAAGCCTTGATGTGGGATGTAAACAACGGGATGAGCTTGACCAAGGCCGCGGAGGTTCACGACGTGAAGCGGTCGTGCGCATACAAGTGGGTAGATCGCTATCGGCGGTTTGGATTGGCAGGACTGGAGGAGTTGTCACGAGCACCGCAGCACAGTCCGAATCGGATCTCGCAGACTC
>DATHRD010000042.1:0-27454 GCA_035482045.1 Thermoanaerobaculia bacterium | reverse complement strand
GTTGAAGACCGCGCAGCGCGCCACACGCGCGGCGCACGGCCGGGTTACCCGGACGGCCCTGATCAGGAGCCTCCGGGCAGGCGGCACGCGTACGCGTGCCGATCGGGTGTGACGGGGAGCGATCAGCCTGGCAGTCGAGCGTTCCCACAAAGGGGCCGCGCGGGCTGCGCCGCGGCGTCTGTCGTCTGCAGTTGATCTTGTCCATCACGCACGAGGAGAGCCGCCAGGAGGTGGTTTCCCTACCCGGGGAAAATAAGCGCCTTATAAGGCGCTTAATCGGCGTCCTCCTCTCTACGGTGCGGCGATTAAGCGCCGTATAAGGCGCTTAATCGGGCATCCGGAGCGAGGTGCCGGTCAAAAAAAAATTTTCAATCGTGCACGGCCTCACCACCGGCATCCTGAGCCGGCGTAGCTGCAGAGCCGCAGGCGGAGCAGCGAAGCACGGCGAACGACCCCTCGCTGAAAACCCGGGACGGGGCGGTGGCGTGCGGCAAAATCCCACCCTTTCCTGCGGGTACACGCTGTCATCCTGAGACGGCGGCGCCCCGGAGGGGCAAAGCGCGTCGAAGGACCCCCTCCCTGTAACCAGGGACGGGCGGTGGAGCGCGGCCGACCCCCACCCTTTCCGGCAAGCTCGCGGGGGGTCCTTCGGCGTCCTCCGCCGCGACGTTTGATCTGCGCACGTGCCGACAATCGAGGCGCGGCTGCGGCTGCCTCAGGATGACAGTAAATTGGGCGGTGGCCGCTCTGCTGCCCGCATCCAAAGTGACCCGGCATCTCCTCGGAAGGGACCCCTCCCTGAAACCTCCCTGAAACCAGGGTCGGTCGGCGGAATGCGAAAGTTACCGGGCTGTGTACGTACGCCCTAGCGGAGCTCGGCTGGCCGGCGGCTAGGGGTTCACTCCTTGGAGCTAATCAATTCATTCCCGGAGCAATCAATTGACTCTCGGAGGCAATCAACTCACTCCTGGAGGCAATTAATTGGCCGTCGGAGGCAGTGAATTGACTCCAGGGGGCAATTCATTGCCTTCGGAAGGCAATTCAATTGACTCTCGGGGGCAATTCATTGCCTTCGGAAGGCAATTCAATTGACTGCGGGAGGCAATTCACCGCCTTCGGAAGGCAATTCAATTGACTCTCGGGGGCAATGAATTGACTCCCAGGGGCAATGAATTGACCCTCGGAGGCAATTAATTGCCTTCCGGGTCCGCCGCAGACGGCACGAACACCGGAGGATCACTCCCTGCGGATCATCACGTCGCCCATCACCAGCAGATCCATCTTCGTGCGGAGGAAGCAGTCGAGGGCCTGGGCCGGGGTGTTGACGACGGGCTCGTTCTCGTTGAACGAGGTGTTGAGCACGAGGGGGATGCCGGTGGCGTCGCGGAAGGCTTCGATGAGGTGGTAGTAACGGGCGTTCTGCTGTTCATCGACCGACTGAAGGCGTCCCGATCCGTTGACGTGCGTCACGGCGGGGATCCGGGCCCGCTGCGCCTCGCGGATCTGGTAGACCTGCAGCATGAAGGGGACGTCGTAGTCGGTCTCGAACCATTCGCCCACGGCCTCGCGCAGCACCGAGGGGGCGAAGGGGCGGAATGACTCGCGGCGCTTGATCTTCTGGTTGAGGATGTTCTTCATGTCGGCGCGGCGCGGATCGCAGACGATGGAGCGGTTGCCGAGGGCGCGCGGACCCCACTCCATCCGCCCCTGGAACCAGCCGACGACGTCGCCGTTGGCGATCTGCGCGGCGGTGCGCCGGCAGAGCTCGCGCTCATCGCCGAGGCGCTCGATTGTGCAGTGCGCGGCGTCCAGGTCGGCCCGCCGCGCGGCAATCGATTCGTCGATGGCCGCATCGTCGTACTCCGGCCCCCAGTAGGCGTGCGTCATGACGAACGACTTGGTGTTGCCGAGAAGCTGGTTCCAGACCCAGTAGGCGGCACCGATGGCGCCCCCGGCATCGCCGGCCGCGGCCTGGATGTAGAGATCGCGGAACGGCGAGCGGTCGAAGACGAGACCGTTGGCGACGCTGTTGTAGGCGCAGCCGCCGGCCAGGCAGAAGCGCGGATTCTTCGTCTTCTCGTATAACGCATTGCTGAGGGCGAAGAAGGCCTCTTCGAACATGGCCTGCATCGAGGCGGCCAGGTCCTTGTGCCGCTGCTCGATCGGTTCGTCGGAGGCGCGCACCGGGCCGAGGCGATCGACGAGCTGCCGCGAGTAGACCGGCCCGATCACGGGCATCCCTCCCTGCCAGACCATGTCCAGGCCGGCGGAGTGGTGGGTGAAGTAGTCGAGGTTCAGCCGGAACGTACCGTCGCCCTGCACGCGCACGATGTCGCGCATGGCTTCGAGTTGCGCGGGCTTGCCGTAGGGGGCCAGACCCATGACCTTGTACTCGTCGCCGTAGTGGGGAAAGCCGAGGTATTGGGTCATGGCCGTGTAGAAGATGCCGAGCGAATGGGGGAAGCCGACCTCGCCGAGGACTTCGATCTTGTTGCGCGAGGCCACGCCCCACATCGAGCTGACGAAGTCACCGAAACCGTCGACGGACAGGACCGCGGCATCGTCGAACGGCGCGACGAAATAGGCGGATGCGAGGTGGGCGCGGTGATGCTCGACGTGGTGCAGTGCCGGTTTCAACGACTGGAGAGCGAAGGCCTGGGTGAGCTCTTCCTCGATGCCGGTCACGCTGGCGCGGTTGGCGAGCCGTTTCCGGATCGCGCCGAGCGAGGGCCGTTTGGCGAGGATGAATTTCGCGCGCTGGAAGAGGCGGGCGTTCGGATCGCGGTTGACGGCGATGTGATCGACGTCGTTGAGATCGACGCGCGCCTCGTCGAGGCAGTAACGGATGGCCACGGACGGAAACCCTGCCCAGTGTTTGATGCGGCGGAAGCGCTCTTCCTCGGCCGCGGCGACGAGTTTCCCGTCGACCAGGATGGCCGCGGCCGCGTCGGCATGGTGGGCGTTGATGCCTAGGATGATCATTCGCTGCCCAAGCCTCCGTGAATTCCTGCCCTACGGACAAGCTCATTGAGGCGCGCCTTCGCGTCTTGCAGTGCCCATCGTCCCGAGCGTGTTTTGCGCGTTCCGGTCATCCTGACTAGTGTCCCTGTCCGCATTGAAATCAGAGGGTGGAGCAAGCTCGTGCCGCGCTCCGCTTCACTGTCATCCTGAGGCTGCCGCAGCCGCGCCTCGAATGTTGGTGCTTGCGCGGATGAGAGTTCGCGGCGGAGGACGCCGAAGGACCCCCCAACTACAGGCCGGAAAGGGAGGGGGATTCGCCGCGTACGCCACACCATCCACCACCCTTCCCCGCACGTAGGTTGGGGGTCCTTCGGCGTCCTCCGCCGCGACGTTTGATCGGTGCAAGCATCAACATTCGAGGCGCGGCTGCGGCAGCCTCAGGATGACAGTGAATTGAGAGGCGTTCAACCTCCGATTTCAATTTTGCCACGGTACCAGCATACGTGATGAGCGTTTTCGGCTATTCCTTCGCCCCATAATGGCTACACATCAAATGTCAGCACGACATGTGCTCTTCGTGAATCGCTTCTTCCATCCTGATCATTCTGCAACAAGTCAGATGCTGTCCGACCTCTCCTTTCACCTGGCGGAGCGCGGGTGGCGGGTGGAGGTGGTGACGAGCCGGCAGCGCTACGACGATGCCGCGGCGCGGCTCGCGGCGAGCGAAACGATCCGCGGGGTGGAGGTGCGGCGGGTGTGGTCGACGCGCTTCGGCCGCGGGTTCCTTCCGGGGCGGGCCATCGATTATGCGACGTTCTACCTGGCCGCATTCGTCGCGCTGCTGCGCGGGGCCAGGCGGGGCTCAACGATCGTCGCGTTGACCGATCCGCCGCTGATTTCGGTCGTGGCGGCCCTGGCGGCGAAGCTGCGCCGGTCTACGCTGGTCAACTGGACGCAGGACCTTTTCCCCGAGGTGGCCGAGGCGCTCGGCATGCGCGCGCTGCGCGTGTTGCGCCGCGCGCGCGACTGGTCCCTCCGCCGGGCGAAGGTGAATGTGGCCCTCGGCGATGCCATGGCGGCCAGGCTTCCGAACGCCGTGGTCATCCACAACTGGGCCGATGCGGCGCTGCATCCTGTGGACGTCCCCCACCACCGGTTTGTGGTCGGCTATTCAGGCAACCTCGGGCGGGCGCACGACGCGGGGACGATGCTCGCGGCGATCCGGGCACTGCGCGCTGACGACGACATTGAATTCGTCATCACCGGCGGCGGCGCGCAACTCGAGGCCATCCGGGCCGAGCGCCTGCCGAACGTCCGCTTCGCCGGCTACGCGCCGCGCGAGCATCTGAGCGAAAGCCTATCCGCGGCGGATGCGCATCTGGTCACGCTGCTGCCCGCGCTGGAGGGGCTGATCGTGCCGAGCAAGTTCTATGGCGTGCTGGCCGTGGCCCGGCCGGTGTTGTTCGTCGGCGCGCCCGAGGGCGAGCTGGCGCGTATCATCAAGTCTCATGCGTGCGGCTTCATCATCGAACCGGGCGACGGCGAAGGGCTGGCCCGCCGGATCCGCGAGCTGGCCGGCGATCGCGATGGCGCGCGCGCCATCGGTTTGCGCGGGCGCCGGCTGTATGAAGAGATGTTCGCTCCTTCCATTGCGTTCGCATCATGGGAACGAGTCCTGACGTGACCGGCCGGGCCGCAAGACTCTTTCTGGCCGGCGTGGCGGTGACGATGACGGCGGCCGCCGTCCTGTTCATGGCGCACCCCCCGAGGTTCGCCTGGGTGCGAACGTCGACCGATGCCCCACGCCTGGCCGCGCGCATCGCCAGCCATCCGACAGACTGGGAGGCCGCGAGCGCGCTGTCCGAGGTAGCCCTCGATTCGAAGCTCGGCAACCGCGTCGGGGTCTGGCGCGCCGCATATGAGCACGCATCCCTGCTCGCGCCCGATCAATCGGAACCGGCCACGGCCTTCGCTCGTGATGCGTTCTTCCATTGGCCGGAACTGTCGGAGAAGGACCGGCGCGACGTTCTGGCGGCCTACGCCCCGGCCCTGCGCGACGTGAACGTTTTCCGCCGGATGGCCCGGCCGCTTTTTGAGCTGACGGGCGATCTGTCCCTTCTCCACCGTGCCGGTCCGCTCACCGCGGACACGCCGGCAACGCTGATCTCCTTCGCACTGCCGAACGGCCTGTTCGCCGACTATCGCGCCCTGCGCAAGGAGCTGCAGCAGAAGCGCCTCGAAGACTTCGCCGGGCAAGTCGCCACCGAAACACCGGAAGAGCTGGTGGCGCGCTTCCCGGCGCCGCCGTATCACACGGATGTGGAGCCTCTGATCCGGGCGTTGCTCAACGAGTTGCATCGCCGGCCGCTCCAGGACAATCCCAATCGCCCGGACGTGGTCGACGGCGTGGTCGACTATGCGTTGCGGCATGACCTCGATCCTCTCGATGGACTCGAGGTCATCACGCGCAGGCCCGGCGCGGCAAGCGTGGCTACGCAAATCAAGCTCGCGCAGGCGCTCGGCCTCAAAGAACGCGCGTCACAGCTCGAGTTGGCGTCCAGAGATCCACGCCGCGTGGCACCGAACGTCTTCGAGTGGCAGGGGCTCTGCGACAAGGATCTGTGCACGCGGGCCTGGCGGATGATCGAGGCGGAGCACGGGGTGGCCTTGACGATCGAGACCGTGAAGACCGACGAGGTGCCGGCCTACGTGGAGATCTACGTCGACGACGACCTTCGCGCCGAGGGAGAGACAGGACCGAAACGGGACTTCATCGTTCCGGTCGGAAATCGTGGCTCACATCGGATCGAGGTGGTGCTGGCGAATCCGGTCACGCGCAACAATTCCCCGCGGAGCGTACACATCGCCGGCATCACGTCTCTTTAGCGACCACGGCCGCGCCGGCGATGGCGGCCAGGGTGATCGGATTGGCCGGGATGAAGAAATTGAAATCGACCAGCGCGTGAATCATGGCGATGGCAATGCTGGTGAGCGCCGCGGCCTTGAAGGCGCGGCGGCGCCAGCTCATCGGCTCCCCCTGCTCTCCGAAGGCGTTGCGGGCCAGCGCGGCAAAGCCGCACAGGAGCGACGCCAGCGAGACGACGAAACCGAGAGCACCGGTGGTGGCCAGGATCTCCGCGTAATCGTCGTGGGCATGGTTGGCGAGCACCACGGTCGACGTGGCGTGCGTCATCAGCACCACGTCCTGGTACGTGCCGGCGCCGCTTCCGAGGAGCGGAAACATCTCCCAGATGCGCCACGCGCCGGCAACCGAGGCACGCCGGGCACCAAGCTGCGACACTCGACTCTGCTCGAAGCGGCTCACCGTTTCCGTTTGGCCGACGGCCAGGATCGTGAGGACGATCGCGACCGTCACGGCGACGGCGATCAGGACGCCGCGGAGGACGGCGCGGCGCCCCGGGCTGGCGATTCCGCCGACGATTGCGAATCCGGCGATGATCGACAGGATGGCTCCGCGCGACTCGGACACCAGCACTCCCGCGATGCAGGCAAGCGCGGCCAACAGACCGAACGAGAAGGGGACGAAACGCTTTTCCACCAGCTTGACGATGCGGCGACTGACCAGAGCACCGGCCGGCGCCGCCGTGTGCCATGCGTACGCGGAAAGGTAAAGCGCCATCGGGAGCAGGATGGCCTCGTAGTGTGCGAAGTGGTTCGGGTTGACGAAGGTACCGGTGGCGCGACCGAAGATGAGCGTGTTCTTCCATCCCCAGATCGCGTACCTTCCGAGGGTGGCCTCGTTCACGGCGTAAACCGCCTCGAATACCGCCACGCTTGCCAGCACCGCGGCCATGACCGTGCGTCGCAACCTGTCGCGCACGAGGATCATGGCCGTGAGAAACGTGGCGAGATAGGCCAGCGCGCGGAAGAAGTGCAGCGCCGTCGTCGACGGGTCAACCGTGATGGGATGCAGCGCCGGTGCGGCCACGCCGGCAAGCGAGGCCAGGCGCGCGGCGCTCTCCCAGATCGCCGCCGACTGAGGGGAAAGCAAACGCAGGACCGGCATCGGCAGCGGGATGAGTTGCAAGCCGATCAGGCATACGAACAGGATTCCGCCGGCGGTCCAGATCCAGCCTGGAAGGGTGAGCGCGAACGGTTTCTCGCCGGTGGCGCGAAGGAGCGCGGCCATCGCACAAATCAGGAAGGGAGGAATGACGAGTGGCAGCTGCGAGCTATCGCTTGCCGAGCCGAACGGCATCGGCACCCAGACCAGAAAGGCCAGCAGCAGTACGAACAGTCCAAAGCCCAGCCCGTCCCGGGTCGATTCCCGCATCGATCCATTGTAGAGGCCGTGCTAACATTGATGGGGTCCGAATTCAACCTGTCGTGGTTCATCAGGGAAGTGGAGGGTTCGTGGGGCAAGGAAAGCGGCTTTTTATCGTCGCCCTGGTGGTGACTGCTTGCTGTGTCCGCGTTGCGCGCGCGCAGAACGGTCTCCGGGACCGCGAGCGTTCATTTTCCGCGAGCCAGGAGATTGCCGCCGATCTGCGGAAAGCGCACTTCCATCACGGCCCGTTCTACCTGCTGAGCACGTTCCAGCTCTCCGACATCGGCTACGACTCCAGCTTCTACGTCCCGACGGCCGACAAGCAGTCCGGCTTCACGTTCGGAGTGCAGGCTCCGACAAGGCTGTACTTCGTTCCCGAGAAGAAGACGGTCTACTCACTCGACATCCGGCCCGAGGTGGACTACTTCAAGGGCAACGGGAAGCGATACGTCTTCGGTTACCAGGTGCGGGGCGACGCGCAGTACCTGCTCAATCACCTCTACCTCGACTTCTACGTGCAGAGCGCCGATCAGCTCCGGGCCGATGTGGCCGAGATCGCCAGGCTGCTCACGGAGAAGGGAGTGGTCAGCGGGTTATCGGGAGAGCTGAAGTACTCGAGCCGGACCAGCATGACCTTCAACGCGGCGCAGTCAACGCTCACCTACCCTCTGACCGCTATTCAGCCGGTGGCGCCGGTGCAACTGCTGGATCGAAGTGCGCACAACTATCGCCTGACCGTCCATCACAAGACCTTCCCCCTGACTGCCTTGTTCATTGCCACGGAGTACAGCGACTACTCGTTCGCCGACGCTGTCTTCAAGAACTCCCGCCGGGAGTTCGTGGGCGTCGGGTTCGTTCGCGACAGCGGCCGAACCGTGACGAACTTCGAGGTGGGCGCGGGCAAGCTCGACTTTTTCCGTCCCGGGCAGCACGACTTTCAAGGCGCCCTCGGCAACCTCTCGTCCACCAGGAAATTCGGGCGTTCGGTCAACGGCACCCTGGCCGTCTCGCGCGACGTCGACTTCTCGATCTTCGCGTTCAACGACTACTACATCGCCGATCGCTTCAACGGAGGCCTGACGTGGGATGCCACCCGCCGCCTGCAACTCAACGTACAAGCGTCGCTGGGACGGGATCTGTATGACACCCCCGTCGACGGACCTCACGGGTTCCTCAAGCGCCGTGATGTGTTCACCTTTCCAAGCATCGGCTTTCTGTACGCGTTCGCCCGCCTTCGCGGCGGACTCGATATCGGCTACGTGAGGCGAACGTCGAACTTCGACGTAAACCTCGACAAAGGAATACGGATACTGTTTCGGTTGTCGTTCACCCCCTAAGCGGATCGCAAATAACTCTCCATCGCAGCCCGGAACGTTTTTGACGGAGATTTATGCGGAACTGATACGGCGAGCTGACGCCCTGCCGCTAAGATCGGCCCGGTCTTAACAACAAAATGAGAACCGGCCCGCGCTTCGGAGTATCCGAGGCAGCGGGCGATGAGCGCTGGAAGGCAGAGATGAATCGAGTCGCATACTTCGCAATCGTAATCGTGGCGGTGTCAACCGCCGCGCTCGCCCAAAGCTCACTGCTTTCGCAGCAGCAGGCTCCCCCGCACCCCGCATTTCCCAACGAGGAGCAGAGTGCCAGTGACGCGCCGATCGGCCCTCGCGACGTCATCGAAATCAAGGTGTTTCAGGATCCGAGTCTCTACACCAAGATGACCGTCACCGACGACGGCCGAATCTCCATGCCGCTCATCGGCAAGGTCAACGTGTCCGGTCTGACGCCCAGCGAAGTGGAAACGCGCATCAAGGGTCTGCTCGAGAAGTACATCAACAAGCCCGACGTCTCGGTGACCGTGGTGGAGGCGGGCAGCAAGCCGATCTCGGTCATCGGCGCCGTCATGCGGCCGGGACGCATTGGGATCACGGGGAACATCACGCTCATCCAGGCCATCACGCAGGCCGGCGGACTGGCCGGCGGCTACGGCCGCACGCTCTACGTGCTCCGCACCGCGGCAAACGGCCTCACCGAGCAGATCGCCATCGACATCGACGACCTGATGGTCAACGGCAATCCCGACCTCAACCTGCCGCTGCGCGCGAACGACGTGATCAACGTTCCCATCGACGCCTCGATCAACATCTACGTGCTGGGCGAAGTGATGCATCCCGGCAGCGTGCAGTTCCGCCGTTCGCAGACGCCGACGCTTCTGCAGGTTCTGGCGGCCGCCGGCGGCCCGACCGATCGCGCCTCGAAAGGGGTCATTCTCAAGCGCGTCGTGGGCGGCGTGGAGAAGACATTCCGCTACGATTTCAAGAAGATCATCGACGGCCGCCAGAATGACGTCGTGTTGCTCGACGGCGACCGGATCGTTTTCTCCGAAAGCTTCTTCTGACCTGGACGGGTCATCGGGCAGACGAACCACTAAGCTGCTGACTCAACCCGTTGGAAGCCGCTGAAGCCATTAGCGGTTACCATTTGCCATGGACCTGAATACCCAGGAAGTCCATCTCTCCCATTACTGGAACATCATCTACAAGCGATGGAAAGTCGCGGTATCGATCCTCGCGGTAGTGATGCTCGGTACGTTCCTGGCCAGCCATTTTGCAAAACCGCTTTACCGGTCCGCGATCGAGATCCAGATCGAGCGGGAGAATCCGAATCAGCTCACGGTCGACGACCTTTTCGGGATCGCGGCATCGGACCAGGAATTCCTGCAAACGCAATATGTCCTGCTCAAGAGCCGAGGTCTGGCCGAGAGGGTCATCGACGACCAGAAGCTCCTGAGCGATGCGGATTTCTATCCACCGGGGATCACCGGGAAGACGCAGGCGCAGATCGCGGATATCCGTGCCTCGATGGCCGGCGCGATCACCGGTACGCTCGAGGTCACTCCCGTGCGGAACACATCGCTGGTCGACGTCATGTACATATCGTCGACACCCCGTCTGGCCCAGAAGATCGTCGAAGCCGTGGGCGAGTCGTACATCCGGCTCAACAACGAAAAGAAGTTCGAGTCGGTGAAGCAGACCAGCGAGTTTCTCGATCGGCAGGTCGCTCAGATTCGCGCCGACATCGACGTCACCCGCAAGGAACTGCAGCAGTTCGGTGAGAACAAAGGGCTGGTATCGAGCGCCGACGCAAGCAGCATCCCGTTTCAGAAGCTGATGAAGCTGAACGGAGACGTTCAGAACGCCACCAGCCTTCGCCTCGAAAAACAGAACGCATACGACTCGCTGTCGCGCGCCAACCCGGAGTCGGTTACGAGCGGAGATCCGCTGGTCAGCCAGCTCACGGAGGAGGAATCGCGGAAACAGCGGGACTACAGCCAGGGCCTGGGCACATTCAAGCCCGACTATCCGCAGATGATCGCGATGAAGAACTCGATCGATAAAACACACCAGGCCCGCATGTCCGCGATCGCCGCCGCGTTCGCGCGCTTGCGCGACGCGGCCCATCGCGATCTCCTTGCCGCGCAACAGACTGAAGACCAGATGTACGCGGCCATGATCGCTCAGAAGCGCGAGACGATGTCCCTCAGCACCGCCGCCGCAGGTTTCAGCGACCTCACCCGTACACTCGAGTCCAAGCAATCGCTCCTGGATCAGCTCGAAAAACGGCAGAATGAGACAGAAGTCACGGCCCGCCTGCGCGGTTCGGCATCTTCGAACATTCATTTCGTCGACCATGCCCAACTGCCGACAAGCCGATTCAACGTGAGTCTCCGGCAGAACCTGCAGAACGCCTTCCCGCTCGGCGTCGTACTAGGTCTGGCCGCGATCTTCTTCCTCGAGTATATGGACCGCTCCATCAAGACACCCGAGGAGTTGGAACGGGTTACGAAGTTCGCGTCTCTCGGCGTCATCCCGGCGGCCAGCTCGGCCGGCCGCGGCGGATACGGCTATGGCGGATACGGCTATGGCGGCTATGGCAGGGGGACGGCGAAGCTTCGTCCTGTCGTCGAGCAGGGCCAGGAACAGACCGGAATCGACCTGCTGCCTCATAGCGACACCCGCTCCGCCATCGCCGAGGCCTATCGCGCTTTCCGCACCTCGCTGCTCCTGGCGTCGGCAAGCTCGCCGAAGGTCATCGTCATCTCCTCGACGTTCGCGCGCGAAGGAAAGACGACGACATCCGTCAACCTGGCCACCGTCCTCGCGCAGATGGGCAAACCGGTGCTGCTCATCGATGCCGATCTCCGCCGTCCCCGGCTGCAGAAGGTTTTCCGCGGCAAGATGAACCTGGGGTTGGTCAATTACCTGGCCGCGAACATTCCCCTCGATGACGTCATCCAGGAAACCCAGGTGCCGAACCTTTCGCTCATCCTCTCCGGTCCAACACCTCCGAACCCCTCGGAGTTGCTCGGCTCCGACCGGATGAAGCATCTCATCCACGAGATCCGGGCCAAGTACGCATTCGTCATCTTCGACTCGCCGCCGGTGATGGCCGTGACCGACTCCATCGTCCTTGCCGCCAACGCCGACGGCGTCGTGCTCTGCGTTCATGGCGGGCAGACGCCGCGCGACATCGTGCAGCGTGCGGCGGAGCGCCTTCGGCAGAGCAACATCCCGGTCCTCGGCGCGATCCTCAACAACCTCGATCTGCACCAGTATGGCTATTCCTTCAAGAAGAGCTACTACGATTACTACTCGGACGAGAGCCCGGATAAGGACAAGAAGGACGCACCGGCTCGACGAGTCGGCTAACATCGGCGAGTTGCGCCTCGCATGATCGACATCCACCACCACTGCCTGCCTGGGGTTGATGACGGCCCGCGCAATCTCTCCGAGTCTGTCGATCTCTGCCGTATGGCGGCGGACGAAGGAATCGAAACGATCGTGGCCACGCCGCACGTGCTGCGCGGCCGCTGGCAAAATACGTCACGCACGCAACTCACATCGATCCTTGACGAGCTGCGCGGCAAGGTCGGCGACACGCCCCACATCGTCCTCGGCTCCGAGTATTTCTTCGCCCACGACATGGACGAGATGCTTCGCGGACAATCGATCATCCCCCTCGCCGACAGCCGCTACGTGCTCGTCGAGTTCGCCAGCCACGCCGTCCCGCCTCTCGTCCGCGACCCTCTCTACCGCGTACAGCTCGACGGCTGGATCCCTGTCATCGCGCACCCGGAGCGCAACATCGTCTTCCAGTCGAAGCCCGAGCTCCTGGCATCGTTGATCCGGATCGGCGTGAAGACGCAAGTGACCACGGGCAGCATTACCGGCGAATTCGGCCCCGACGCCCAGGCCGCCGCGGTGGACTGGCTCAACCGCGGGTGGGTTCATGTCATGGCCACCGACGCGCACAACGGGATCAAACGGCCGCCCCGATTTCGGGCCGCACGCGAGCGCGTCGCCGACCTCGCCGGCGAGCAAATCGCCCAGGCCCTCTTCGTCGATAATCCAAAATCAATCGTAGAAAGCCGCGGACTCGTGTACGATCCTGACTTGCCGGAGCACTCCGGCCAAGAGTCCGGCAGTCTCTTCAGTCGCATACGGAAGATGCTTACAAGGTGAACGCTCAATTGCGCCCGCTCGTAGGAGCCCTGTTGTTTTTCGCCGCCATTCCGGTGTTCGCGCAAGACTTTTACGAGGCGCGATTCCAGACTGGCGTCATCGACTTCAACCGCAAGGCGTACGCGCGCGCGGTCGAGGAACTGCGCGTCGCTGCCTTCGGGCGCGTTGACAACATCCCTGCCTACGAGACCTCGGAGATCTATCTCAGCGTCGCGAACGACAAACTCGACCGTATCGAAGATGCCCGACTCGCTGCCCTGAAGGTCACCCAGGCAGAGCGGCTCAGTCCGGTCTACACCGCGCTGAAACTCCCACCCGATGTGCGGTCCGCCTTCGAGTCTCTTCTGCCGGCACTCCTGACTCGCGAACAGCTCGAAAATGTTCCGGCGTTTGCACGGCTGGCCGGGCAGGCTCCATCCGTACCGGCCGGCACGCCGACGCCCAGCCGGAGCCCGCGCTCGCAGGTGCCCACGCCGACGAAGGAACCACCTGTCGCCACAACGGTCAAGAAGAATGACGATAAGGTCGAAACACCTCAGCCGGCGCTCGACTACGGCCGATTGGCTCTGGAACGCGTCGCCGCCGGCGACGAGGCCGGAGCCCGGCGTTACGCCGACCTGGCGTTTGCCGCGGATGAAACCAATCCGAACGCCCACGCCGCGCTGGCCCAGATCGGCCAGGCGCACGGCGCATGGAGCGAGGTTGCCGAGCACTACGCGGTCGTTCGGACGCGCAGGCGGCTCACCGACGACGAGGCCGCGGTATATATCATCGCGCTCGCGAAGATCGGCCGGGTCGCAGATGCGGCCGGCGTCCGTCAAAGCCTTCCGTCATCCGTCCAGGAGCGGTCTGACGTCCGCCAGGCGATGCAGTCGCCCGAACCGAAGCCGGAGCCCGTTCCGCAGCGGGTCGCGCCGGCAACGGTGCCCAGGACGGCCACCCCGGCGCCTGCGCCTCTGCCGAGAACGGTGGCACCGACACCGATGCCGCAGCCGGTACCGGCTCCAAGCCCGGCCGTTCCCTCCCCGGCTTCCGACCCCGCGACGACGCCGGTGACCGATCAGATCGCTGCCGCCGAGCAAATGATCGGCGCGGGGAACATCGTAGGCGCCCGCGGCGAGCTCCGCCGGATCGCGACCATTCCCAATCTTCAGCGCAGCGAGCGGCAAGCCCTCGCCCGCGCGCTCAGTCAGGCTGCCCTGTACGCCGAGTCCTCCGCGCAGTACCGCAAAACGTACCCGCTCAAGGCCGGTGAAGAGAACCACATGTTCTACGAGGCCGTGAACCGTTACGAGCTCGGGGACTATGCGCTGGCCCGGCAGTTGATCACACGGGCCATGCCGGCCTTGCCGCAAACACCGGCCATCCTCGCCTATCGCGACCGGATCATGGCACAGCAGTGAAATTTTGCCGTATCATGGCGCTTTCTCCGAGGTAACTATGAGAATCCGCATCCTCCTTATCCTGGTCTTTGCCATGGGCGCCGGCGCCGCGCTGGCCGTGCAACCAGGCTCGATCGATCACACGCCTCCTGGATGCATGGTCGAAGGCGAAATGGCGATCATGAGCGTGGAGACATCCGACGACGGCCTGCTCCGCGCGTACTTCCGCCGGCAGGGATCGACCGACTGGTGCTTCGTCGACGGCAAGAATCTCGGCAAGGTGTCCCAGGTGACGCTGCCGAAGTTCGATCCCAACGAGGAGATCGAGTACTACTTCATCGTCCTCGACGGGAAGCGCGTCGTGGCCAAGAGCCCGCGGATCTACAACGCCCGGAACGAACCGCACTGCGACGCGACGTTTGCGCGGCACGCCGTGATGCAGACTCTGGAGTGCCTGCCGCCCGGCACCAATCCGATCACGAACTCGATGTCCGCGGGCTATGCCGCCAAATCAATCATCGGCAAGGATCCGGCTCCGACGCAGTCTCCCGAGAAACCAGGCGAAGCGCCGCGGCCGGGCGCCGGCCAGCAGTAATTCCTATCGATCGCGAATCTGTGAAGGCCGCCGGGAACCGGCGGCCTTCGTCCGGCTTCGCCGCCGATTGTGCCGCGTTGGCCCGCATTTCTCACACTCTCATTGGAATCGTCGGAACCCTGTACCCCGTCGAGAGCCCTTCTCCCCCGCGGTTTCTTGCGGGGGAGAAGGTGCCGACAGGCGGATGAGGGGGCGGCTCTCGCGGCGAAGTTGATTGTTCTCATGAGTTTCCCACGCCCGCTCATGAAACCAGTCCACTATTACGCAAGCTCGAAACGCCCCCTCATCCGCCGTAGCCTGCCCTGAGGAGCGATAGCGACGAAGGGGCACCTTCTCCCCCCCGCTGAAAAGCGCGGTGGGGAGAAGGACGCTCGATTAACACTGTGCCCGCGACCCCCGACTCCCGACTCCCGACTCCCGACGTCAGCCAAACGCACACGGGATATCACGCGCTTGGGGCTTCACTTGAATGGTGAGAAGTCCGGGTTAGTGCTGGGTCAGTGCGCCTTCGCCTTCTTCACTTCCTCGGTCAGGGCGGGAACGATCGTGAAGAGATCGCCGACCACGCCGAGGTCGGCGATGCGGAAGATGGGCGCCTCGGGGTCCTTGTTGATGGCCACGATGTGCTTCGAAGTCGACATGCCGGCCAGATGCTGGATGGCACCGGAGACACCCGCGGCAATGTAGAGATTCGGGCTGACGACACGGCCGGTCTGGCCGACCTGATGCTGATGATCGATCCAGCCCGCGTCCACCGTTGCCCGCGACGCGCCGACCGCACCGCCGATTGCATGGGCCAGATCGCGGATCAGCGAGAAGTTCGCCCCTTCCTTCAGCCCGCGGCCGCCTGACACGATGATGTCGGCTTCAGCGATCGACAACTCGCCCGACTCGGCCACCTTCGTTTCCACGACCTTCGTCTTCGAATCGAGCGGCGCCTCGATCTCGACGATCTCCGCCGCCGCCCCACCGGACTCTTCGGCGGGAAAGGCGTTGATGCGCGTGGTGGCGATGGCCGGCGTTCCGATGATCTCGACGGTGGCGAACGCCTTGCCCGAATAGACGGGCCGCCGCGCGCGCAGCTTGCCGCCGGTCCATTCGAGGCGGTCGACGTCGGAGGCGACGCCGGCGTTCAGCCGGGCGGCCAGCCGCGGCGCCAGATCGCGCCCATTCGAGGTCCCGCCCAGGAGAACGACCGAAGCGGAAGCCCGCTCGATGGCCGCCTGCATCGCTGCCGTGTACGTTTCGGTGTTGTAGCTGCCGGTACCGGCAACATAGAGCCTCTTCGCCCCGTACCGGCCGGCATCGCCGGCGGCGGCGCGATCGGTGGCGAAGGCGACGAGATCGACGCCCGCCCCTTCGGCGAGCTTCCGCCCGATGGACAGTGCCTCGCGTGAGGCTTTCTTGAGCTTGTTGTCCTGAACTTCGCAGAAAACGAGAACAGCGGGCATGGTGATTCGGGGTCGCGCGGTCTCGCGGTCGCGCGGTCACGCGGTCGCCACTTCGCGACCCCGAAACCTCGCGACCTCGCTACCGCTACAACGCCTTCGCCTCCTCTTTGATGTAGCGGACGATTTCCTTCGCCGCCGCCGCGGGATCGGCGCCGTCGATCTTCCGGCCGCCGGTCTTTTCCGGCGGCAGTTCCAGAGACACGACGGTCACGCGCTGATTGAGGACGTCGGAGTCGGCCAGTCCGAAGTCCGCGAGGGATTTCGTCTCGATCACGATCTTCTTCGCGGCCATGATTCCCTTCAGCGAGGCGTAACGCGGCTCGTTCAGCCCCTTCTGTGCCGTGATGATCGCCGGCATCGCCGCCTCGATGACCTCCTCGGCGCCTTCGATCTCGCGGTAGGCGGTCACTTTGCCTTCAGCCGCTTCGAGGTGCGTCACGACGTTGATCTGCGGATAGCCGAGCAGTTCCGCCACCATAGGGCCGACCAGGGAGTTGTCGGTCCCAACACCCTGCTTGCCGAAGAAGACCAGATCGTGCGGCACGGTCCTGATCACGGCCGCGAGGACTTTGGCGATGCCAAGCGAGTCTGCTTCGCCGGAATCGCCGTTGACGTGTACGGCCTTGGTCGCTCCGCGCGCAAGCGATTCGCGCAGCGCCTGCTGCACGCGATCGGGCCCGAAACCGAGAACGGTGACGTCGCCGCCCTGTTTTTCCTTCAGCCGGATGGCCTCTTCGAGCGCGTATTCGTCGAAGGGAGAAACGATGTATTTGATGCCTGTTTCGTCGATATGGCGGCCGTCGCCACCGATTTTGATACGCGTCTCAGTGTCCGGCACCTGTGCGATGCACACCACGGAATTCAACGTTGGCCTCCGGTAAAGCGTGCGGATGATAGGGAAAAGGCACGAGGTTCGCAAACAGGCTTCCCATTTCGCAACGGTCACCCGAGCAAGAGAGAGTCGGAACGGAGGATGCGATGCCATTCATGAGCAGGCAATACGAGGCAGATGCGAACCAGTCAGGTACTCGACGCATGTTCCGGTCACCGGTGACCGGCTTCAAACGGCAGACGCGCGGCAACGGGAACGGAAATAGCCGCAACGGGAAAGCCGCGCCGCCCGAAGTGACGAATGCCGAGAATTTCTACTATCTGAAACAGATGAATGCGAAGGCGCCGATGGTCATCGTCCTGACCGACGGCGAAGAGATCCGCGGCTGGATCGAGTGGTACGACAGGTCCTGCCTGAAGGTGAACCGCGACGGCGCGCCGAATCTCCTGATCCAGAAGCATTGCATCAAGTACATGTTCAAAGAGGAAGAGCTCGGGGAGTGATGCGGTCGCGGGTCGCGGGGGTCGGGAGTCGGGGGTCGGGGGTCGGAGAAACACAAGGCACCGACTCCGACTCCCGACCCCCGACACCCGACTCCCGACTCCCTGCGTCTAGCGACCGCGACGGCGCGCCAATGCTTCTGGATCAGGAGATTTGCATCAAGTACATGTTCAAAGAGGAAGAGCTCGGGGAGTGACGGGGTCGCGGGTGTCGGGAGTCGGAGAAACATCAAGGCTCTAACTCCGACCCCCGACCCCCGACCCCCGACTCCCTGCCTCTAGCGACCGCGAACTACAATCCGCTTCCGTGAAACCGTTGGCAATCACCCTCGGCGATCCGTCCGGCATCGGCGCGGAGATCGTCTTCAAAGCGCTTCAGGACGCGGCGGTTCCAGCGCGCCTCTTCGGCAGCCGGGCGCTGGCGGAGCCTCCCGACCGGTTCGATTTCGTCGACGTCGGCTCCTCAGGACCCGTCCGCTACGGCACGATCGACGCGGCCTATGGACGCGTGGCCCTCGACTCCATCGAGGCTGCCCTTCGCGCCATCGACGCCGGCGAATGCTCTGCGCTCGTCACGGCGCCGATTCACAAACAGTCGATCGCGCTGGCCGGCTCGCCGTTCCCCGGTCATACGGAGTTGCTCGCTGATCGCGCCGGCTTGAAGCGCTATGCGTACGACTACGCGATGTATTTCGACTCACCAACGCTGAAGGCGTCGCTTCTCTCGGTACACCTGCCCCTGCGGGATGCCGTGTCCCTGATCGATGCGGACGACATCGCCGCCCTGGCTCGTCTTACCCATCGTGCATACGAACGGCTATACGGCCGCACGCCGCGGCTGGCGGTGGCTGGAGTGAACCCGCACGCCGGCGAAGGTGGAAGATTCGGCGACGAGGAACGCCTCATCGAGAGCGCCGTGGCGCGGGCGCGCGAGGCGGGATTGACGATCTCCGGGCCACATCCGGCCGACACGATCTTTCTGGCGGCCTCTCGTGGACAATATGATGTCGTGCTGGCGATGTATCACGATCAGGCCCTCATCCCGATCAAAACGATGGCCTTCGACGAGTCTGTCAACGTGACGATCGGATTGCCGTACCTCCGCGTATCGGTTGACCATGGCACGGCCTTCGATATCGCCGGCCGCGGGATCGCCGACGCCACGCCGATGCGCTACGCAATCGAGTGGGCCGCCAGGCACGCCGGGAGTTTCGGCCGGTGAACCGCTGGGGTACGCGCATTCTGGCGATCCTGATGCTGGTCGTCTTCCTGCTGCTGATGCTGAATCTGCAGAGGCAACTCCTGACACTCCTGCGCAACCGTGGCGGAGTGACGACGAAAACCACTACACCGTGAAGAACCACGGGCGTAAGATCGCGGCATGGACGCTAACCGGCTGATCAAGTGGGTCGTCATCATCATGCTGGCGGTCGTCGTGTGGAAATACGGGATCCCCTGGGCGAAGCAACAGTTGAAGGGACACTCGAGCTCGGTCGCTTCGTCGGACAATTCCTGCGTCACCGCGGCCCAGCGCGCATCCGAGACCTGGGGCAGCGGACTCCACCGCTTCGCCAACCCGCCGTACGACATCGGCGCATGGTCGAGCTTTCACGATGACGTCGCGGGAAAGATCAGCTCCGCTGAGTCGGAGTGCCGCGGCCCGGAGCAGTCGTGCGAAGCGGCCCGGACCGCGATGAGCGAGTTGAGAAACCTCGTCGGAGACCTCGACACCGCCATCCGCAACGGCTCACCCCCTCCGGACGACGCCGTTCAACGGCAGGAGGCAATCGACACGAAGATCGAGGCAGCCGCCGAGCTGACGCGTTCAGGGAAGTAGGCCGCGCACAAAAACCAAACTAGAAACCAGAAACCAGAAACCAGAAAAGCTCGGGCACGTTCTGGTTTCTGGTTTCTGGTTTCTGGTTTCTAGTTTCTAGTTTCTGGTTTCCCGTCAGCCTCACACACCCATTTCTCCGGCCAACGACACGATCTCGTCGCGCAGTTCATGGCGCGTACGCATGAGTCGCGCGAAGGCTGTCCGCCGTGCTACGCGCCAGGTCAATGCTCTCGTGCGGCCGATCACCTCGTCGAGCTGTTCGAAAAATCGCAGCGCGACGTAGCCGACGAACGGCAGCAGCAGCGCGCTCGCGACACCCGTCGCCCATCCGAATCGCCAAGCCACCAGGATGCCGCAAACGAGATAGGTCAGCGGATAGAAAAGCATCCCGCTGACGGCTTTGATTGTCGCCACCAGCTCTTCCTCGTTCGTCACTCGATCGGCCAGAAATCCAATCAGGCGATAGGCCGGGTAGTGAACGATCGCGCCGATCACGGCAAGCGGCAACGTGATGAGCAACATGGTCAGGGTCCTCACGCTGCCCCGCACCGTCGGTTTCGGCAGTGTCTCCGGCTCGAGATTGGCGTCGCCCAGCTCCGCTTCGAACCGCTCGAACCGCGACTGCAACTGTGCCAGCCGGGCGGGATCGCGCTCGCGCAGCCTCGTGTAGCCGGCGATGAAACGCCTCCGCAGCACGAGCTGCTCCGGAAGTTCGGCGCGGCCGAGCGACATGACCCGTTCGGCGCGGCCGATTAGATCGAGCGCTTCACGGGAATCAGCCTGCAGCGTCAGCGCGGCCAGCGCCGACTCGATTCGCTCCGTCAGCGCTGCCACGGCGTCGCGCGGCGGCTCCCCGGCTTTATCGATCGTGGCCGGAGCCACATCGATGCCGTCGCCGAAATAGAGCAGCGCCTCGCTGCGAAAGCTCTGCTTGGCCGTATAGAAGATCGCCGTCGGGACGATAACCACCTCGGGACACTCCGCGGCGGTGCATCCAAGGGCGATTCGCGCCGCTCCGGTCTTGAGCTCTTTCAGCCGCGGCTCGCTGTGCGTCGTCCCCTCCGGGAAGATGGCGATGGCACCGCCGCGCACGAGTATCGCCCGAGCCACGGTGAAGGTCTCCCGATTCTGCGACGTGGCGAAGTTGTCCTGTGTGCGGTAGACAGGAATCGCATCGAGACCGCGGACGAACCATCCGATCACCGGCATCGTGAAAAGCGGCGCTTTGGCCAGGAACGAGACGGGCCGCGGCGTGAAGCAGAGTAGGAAAAGCGGATCGATCAGGCCGTTGGGATGATTGACGGCGAAGATCACCGGTCCCGACGGTACTTTCTCCCATCCAACGATCTCGATGCGGCGGAAGAAGATGTTCGCGGTGAGCCGCAGGACGGATGTGACGAATCGTCGCATGTTTAATATTGTCGGGGGTCGGGAGTCGGGGGTCGGGGGTCGGAGCCGTCAAGTATGCTCTCCGACTCCCGACTCCCGACTCCCGACTCCTGACTCCTAACTCCCGATACCCGCCTCAGGGCGACAGAATGTCGCTCCCGCCACGCCGCGTACATCCAGATGCAGCCGGCGATTACGATCGCAAGCGGCACGAGCATGAAAGCCCGCTCGAGCGAGGTGTGATCGGAGACGATACCGATCAGCGGCGGGGAAGGGATGTCTCCGATGAGGTGCATCACCAGGACCGATAATCCGAGGGCCGTGGCCCGCTCAGCCGGTTTCACCACATTGATGATTGCGGAGTTGACCGGCCCGGTGCTGATGAAGATGAGCACCTCGGCGATGGCGATGGCGGGCAGATAGACGGCGCGATGTGGATTCGACACCGCCACGAAGGTCGCCGGCGCGGCCAGCAGCGTGGCCACACCCGAAACCCATAGGTACGATTGCTTCGTTCGCGAGAGGAGGAGATCTCCCAGCCAGCCGCCTATGAATGTGCCGACAAATCCAGTCACGAGCGCAATCCCACCAAACGTGACCGTGGCATCGCTGCGCGGCATCCCACGCACTCGCTCCAGAAACGCCGGCATCCAGAACCCCAGCCCGCCGAGCGCAAACGTATACGCCCCGTACCCGAGGGCCGTGAGGATGAAAGGACGGTTTCGAAAGAGATGGCGATAGGCGTCGACCCAACGGGGGTCGGGGGTCGGGAGTCGGGAGTCGGAGCTGGTCTCTATGGAAGGATCAATCTCCGACTCCCGACCCCCGACTCCCGACTCCCGAACATCATGCAACCCCCTCGGAGGATCCTTGACGATCAACACCAGCAACGCCAGGAGCAAGCCAGGTGCGCCTGCGATCCAGAATGCGGCGCGCCAGCCGAAGTGCTGGTCGACCAGACCGCCCAGGATGTAGCCCGCGGCTGAGCCGATGGGAATGGCGGCGAAGAAGACCGACAGAACGCGTCCGCGGCGCTCGATCGGAAACGAATCGGCCAGCAGCGCCGGCGCAATCGTCCCGTAGGCCGCCTCACCCACGCCCACTGCCGACCTAGCGACGAAGAGCGAAGCGAACCCCCGGGCGAAACCTGCCAGAGATGTCGCCACGCTCCACACGGCGACGCCGAGGGCGATCAGCGGGGGCCGGGCCCGGCGATCACCGAACGCGCCAAACAGCGGCGACGTCAGTGTATAGACGACGATGAATCCGGTCCCGACCAGACCGAGCTGTGTATCGGAAAGATGCAGCTCCGACTTCTTGATCGACTCCACGACCGAGGCGACGACCCATCGATCGAGATAGTTGAAAAGGTTGATGAGCGTGAGGATCGTCAGTGCATAGCGCGCGGCACGGCGCGTGGCCGGCGAATCGATCGCTGCAGGCATTTTGAGAAGTGTAACGCCCGAAACTCGCGGCGCGCTGGAACGTATTCAAGGTAGCGCGGGTATTATGCAGACCGACCACCCATCATGAAAAAGGTTCTCCCTTACCTGGCGTGCGCTGTCGGCATCGCCGTCCTCGTGATTCTCATGCCGCGCTTCAACGCCGCGCAGCCGCATGGAATCCGCCTCACGCGTGCCGAGGCCGTGCCGATCGCGGACGCCCAGGCCCGTCAGCTTGGTATTCCGGTCGATCACTCCTGGAGCATGCTGTCATGGGCGAATTCATCGCTGCTCGACAAGGAGCTCGAACCGAAACCGGAGCTCCGCCGCAGGGCCGCGGACGATCCCGTCATCGGTCCGCGCCTGGGCGGCTACAAGCGCGTCTACTATCGCCGCGGCCTCGAGAAGACCACACCGTACGGGTACGTCGTGGTCGATCAAAGGACGGGAGCCGTGCTCATGGCGCGGGTCTGGGCTCGCGCGGAAGAGACCGGAGCGCATCTCACCGAAACGCAACTGCGGCCACGAGCCGACGCCTTCGTTCATTCGCGCGGCTTTCCCGGCGCACCGTCGCCTCAGTTCGAGGATGCCCGCCCAAACGTCATGCGCGCGCGCACCGACTGGACGTTCCGCTACCGCGTCAAGGCCAGCTTCCCGATCGGCAAAGTCGTGCCGTACCTGCACGTCTATTACATCGGCGACCGGTTCGCGGGTTGGGCGCTCATCGAAGAGTACGCCGACGGCAGCGTGTTCCGCGGCGACGACACCGGCAGCGGAATCGCCAACATCCTGGTCCGCTTCGCCACCAATTACGCGCTGCTGTTGATCCTGCTGATCATCTTCCTGCGCAAGTACCACGCCGGCGAAGTCGGCATCGGCACGGGATCGATTCTCTTCGGCCTGACGCTTCTCATCTGTCTCGGTGTCGACATCATCGTGGGGCCCGCCGGCACAGAAGGAAACACGATGGGGAGCCTGGACGCGCCGTCAACCACCGCGGCACAGATGGCGTTCAAGTTTCTTCTTTACGATCTTCCGCTGGCGGTCATCGTCTTCTTCGCCTGGTCGGTCGGCGAGAGCTATACGCGTGAGCGGTGGGGCGAGTGGCTGGCCTCGTTCGACGCCATTCTCCGCCGCGATCCGCTCAACGCCACGGTCGGACGCTCCGTGCTCAACGGCGTTCTGTTCGCTCCCGCCATCGCCGCGGCGGCCTTCCTGGCCGGGGTCATTCCGCTCGGGCTTCAGCTTGCGCATCCGTCGGTGGGAATCGGCACCGAGGTCGCCGTGCAGCTCGGCGGACCACTTCTCCTCATTCTCTTCGCCGCGCTCGACGCGGTGATCTTCCCGATCATTTCGCTGTTTTTCATGTCGTGGACGAACCGGTATCGCGTGCTTTGGATCGGAATGATCGCGGCCATCGCCATCGGAGTGGTCAGCGCCGTCTGCGATCTTCCGATCGAACCGCTTCTTCCGCGGATGCTCTTCGGATTCGGAGCCATCGCCTCAATCGTTCTGATGCTTCGCGGCTTCGATCTGCTTTCGACCTCGGTCGCGCTTTTCGGCGGGACCGTCATCTCCATGGCCGCGCCGCTGATGTCGGTGGCGCGCGGGCACATGCTCGATCAGTTGATCTGGGTCACGGCGCTGCCGCTGGCAGCGCTGCTCGTCTTCGGCATCGCGGCCATGATGACAAAGCGCGAGGTGGTCTACACCTACGAGGACCTCGCGCCGCACGTGAAGCGCATCGTCGAGCGCGAGCGCGTCAAGGCAGAGATCGACGCGGCGAACCGCATCCAGGCGGCACTGCTGCCGGTCGACGCACCGGAGCTGGCCGGCGCTTCTTTCGCCTCGCACTACCGCGCGGCCACCGAGATCGGCGGCGACTATTTCGATTTCCTCACCTTGCCGTCAGGCGAGATCGGCATTGCCTTCGGCGACGTCTCCGGCCACGGGCTGACCAGCGGCATCGTCATGGCCATGGCCAAGTCCGCTCTGCTCGTGCAGGTCGGTTACGACGCTTCGCCGCGCGCGGTCATGAACGTCCTCAACGACATCGTCATGAAGACCGCGCCGAAGCGGATCCTGATGACGTTCTTCTTCGGGCTGCTCGACCCCCTCACGCAGACGCTCCGCTTCTCCTCGGCCGGCCATCTCGATCCGTATGTGTACCGTGCCGGTACCAAGCGGCTGGAATCGCTTTCGTCATGGGGCTTCCCGCTCGGCGTCAAACGCCGCGAGCCGTTCACCGAGCACACCGTCGAGTTCGACGAGGGCGACCGTCTCATTCTCTACAGCGACGGACTGATCGAGGCCATCGACGATGACGGCGACCCGTTCGGCTTCGACCGTTTCGAGAAGACGATTCTCTCCTGCGGGCATTTGCATGCCGAGGACATCAAGAAGACGCTTCTCAACTCGATCAAGAAGTTCACGCGCAACCGGCCGCCCGAGGACGATCAGACACTGGTGGTCGTGTCATTCGAGGAAGAAGCGACACAGCGGGCCGCGATGTAAGCGGCCGGGAGGTCCTCACGCTTTGGGGGACGAACCCGATCGACTTGGTCACGTTGAAGGCGGGAGAGACCGTCTGCAACCTCTCATTCGACGTGAGCGGCAAACCCGGCGGAAGGGTAGGGCCGTGTCTCGTACTACAATCACGCAGTCGTCCTCGATGTCGCACGTGCGCTTCGCGATGAAATCTGCCTCGCTCACAGGTCCGGCCGCTGCGATCGCTATGCTTCTTTTGGTCGCGACAGTTGATTGCAGGAGTAACAAGGCGAAAACCCCACAGGAGAGTGCGGCCACTCTCCGTCGCGGTTTTGCGGCCGGGATCAATGCTAGGACAAAAGTGATGGACGCCTATCGGCAAATGGGCAAATGGCCCGGCACGAATCAGGAAGCCAATCTCCCACTTCCTGAAACGTACGCAACTGCGACCATGTCGGACCTCACAATTTCCACCGGCGGCGTGATCACTCTCCGGTTCAAGCCAGAGGGCACTATGCGGCTACTCCCGGACGCCCGCCACACGCCCATAGGAACGAGATGGCGTTGCGTGACGACGGGTTTTGAAAACGTGACCGCGGTCGTGCCGTGCAGACCGGCTCACTGACGCTGTTCAGGCGCTGTCGTGTAGTAAATGCACAATGATGTCTGGATGGTGCTATCCTGCCGTGACACCGCTCGCGCGGAGGTAACGATGAAAAAACGAGTCCTGGCAATCGCATCAGCCCTCTCGCTCATAATCATGCTGTCGCGGGCGCAACCGTTACAGGCGTCATGGCCGGACACCCAGGAGAGGTACGACGTTTACTACGGCCCCTGTACCGCCGGTCCCTGCCTACCCGGTCCCCAATTAGTAGGCCGCTGGCTCCTCGACTGTGATGGCAGTTTTACGGGGTGGGGATGGGAACCAGACGAATACCCCGACTACAGCTACACCGTTGTCACCGATGGGCATTCTTGCAGTCCTCCGGAATACTAGATCCGCATCCATAAACAATCATGCGCGAGCGGTGTCCCTCGCGCCTGGTCGTCTGCGGTGCGCATCCACTACAATCCGCGCCCCATGGCTACCAACACCGAACCAAACAAGATCATCTACTCGATGGTCGGCGTGTCGAAGTTTCACGGCAAGAAGCAGGTCCTCAAGGACATCTACCTCTCCTATTTTTACGGCGCGAAGATCGGCGTCATCGGCCTGAACGGATCCGGCAAGTCCTCTCTGCTGCGCATCCTGGCCGGCACCGATCACGACTTCCTCGGCGAGACGATTCTCTCTCCCGGTCACACCGTCGGGTTTCTCGAACAGGAGCCGCAGCTCGACCCGGCGAAGACCGTCCGCGAGATCGTCGAACAGGGCGTCCAACCGGTCATCGACCTGCTCAAGGAGTTCGACGAGATCAACAATGCCTTCGGCGATCCCGACGCCGATATGGACAAGCTGATGGAACGGCAGGGCAAGGTTCAGGACAAGCTCGACGCTGCCGGCGCGTGGGACCTCGACTCGAAGCTGGAGATGGCCATGGACGCGCTGCGCTGCCCGCCCGGCGACACGCTCTGCGGCATCCTCTCCGGCGGCGAGAAACGACGCGTGGCCCTCTGCCGCCTGCTGCTCCAGGCGCCCGACATCCTTCTGCTCGACGAGCCGACCAACCATCTCGACGCGGAGTCGGTAGAATGGCTGGAAAAGCACCTGCAGCAATACCCCGGCACCGTCATCGCCGTCACGCACGACCGCTACTTTCTCGACAACGTTGCCGGCTGGATTCTGGAGCTCGACAGGGGAGCAGGCATCCCGTTCAAGGGCAACTACTCCTCGTGGCTGGAGCAGAAGCAGGCCAGCCTGCATCACGAAGAAAAGGCAGAGTCGCAGCGGCAGAAAACGCTCGAGCGCGAGCTCGAATGGATCCGCATGTCGCCGAAAGGCCGTCACGCCAAAGGCAAGGCGCGCATCACGTCGTACGAAGAGCTTCTCAGCCAGCAGACGCAGGAAAAGGTTCAGGATCTGGAGATCTACATTCCAGCCGGCCCTCGTCTCGGCGGGATCGTGGTGGAGGCGGACCGCGTCCGCAAGGCATTCGGCGACACGCTTCTCATCGACGAGATGGAGTTCAAGCTTCCGCCGGGCGGCATCATCGGTGTGATCGGGCCGAACGGCGCCGGCAAGACGACTCTGTTCCGGATGATCCTCGGTCAGGAGCCGCCGGACGCCGGCACGATCCGCGTCGGCGAGACGGTGAAGCTCGGCTACATCGACCAGAACCGCACGCTCGACCCCGACAAATCGATCTTCGAAGAGATCACCGGCGGTACCGAGCTCGTGCTGCTCGGACCGCGGGAGATGAACTCTCGCGCGTACGTGGCCCGCTTCAACTTCTCCGGCTCCGATCAGCAGAAGAAGGTCGGCGCGCTGTCCGGCGGAGAACGCAATCGTGTTCACCTGGCCAAAATGTTGAAAGAGGGAGCGAACGTCCTGCTGCTCGACGAGCCGACGAACGATCTCGACGTCAACACCATGCGCGCGCTCGAAGAAGCGCTCGAGAATTTCGCAGGCTGCGCGATCGTGATCTCCCATGACCGTTGGTTCCTCGACCGCGTGGCCACTCACATCCTGGCGTTCGAGGGAGATAGCCGCGTGGTCTGGTTCGACGGCAACTACAGCGAATACGAGGAAGACAAGCACAAGCGCCTCGGCGCCGAAGCCGATCAACCACATCGGATTCGATACCGGCAGATGACGAGGTGATGGGGGT
>DATHRD010000041.1:0-3475 GCA_035482045.1 Thermoanaerobaculia bacterium | reverse complement strand
ACCCGACCGGCAGCTACGAGCCGTCCAACGCTCAATAGCTGACGTGTTCAACCAGCCGAACCGCCGTGTGCGGAACCGCATGCACGGTGGTGTGGGAGGGGCGGAGCCGCGAGGCTCCCCCCTATCCCGATCGAGGACGCCCGCTCTCCAACGGAGCGCAGTTCGGCCCGCCGGCGGTTTCTTGACGTGTGACGCCTCGCGGATGAGGTCCGGTAGAATCGGTCTATGCGCAAGGTGTTGATCGTCGTCTTCCTTTTCGCACTTACAACTGCCGCGTTCGCCGGGCCTCCGGCCTTCGCCCCTGACCGCAAGCCTGGGGAAGGGGAGGGGCCGTGGACGCGACTCATCATCCGTGGCGTGACGCTGGTCGACGGGACCGGCGCGCCGCCGATCGGGCCGGTCGACATCGTCATCGAGGGGAATCGCATCCGCGAGGTACGCAGCGTCGGTTTTCCGAAGGTGCCGATCAGGCCGGAGGCGCGGCCGAAGGATGCGGTGAAGGAGATCGACGGCACCGGACTTTGGGTGCTTCCCGGCTTCGTCGACATGCACGGCCACGCAGGCGGCGAAGAGCAGGGAACGACGGCGGAGTACGTCTTCAAGCTCTGGATGGCGAACGGTGTGACGAGCGTCCGCGAGCCGGGTTGCGGCAACGGAGTGGACTGGTGTCTCCACGAGCGCGACCGCAGTGCGCGCAACGAGATCGTGGCACCGCGCCTCTTTCCGTACGTCTTCACCGCCCGACGTTCGTGGGACGGCGGCGCCATCGACTCTCCCGAGCAGGCGCGCAAGTTCGTGCAGTTCGTGTCGAAAAAGGGCGCGGACGGCATCAAGATCCTGAGCTCCGGCGATCCGGTCTTCGACCCGGAGATCCTGGCGGCTCTCATCGACGAGGCGAACAAACTCCACCTCGGGTCAACGACTCATCTCGCGCAGATGGGCGTGGCGCGCTCGAACATCCTCGACGCCGCGCGCATGGGGCTGCGCGGGATGGAGCACTGGTACGGCCTGCCGGAGGCGCTGTTCACCGACCGGACCATTCAGGACTATCCGACCAGCTACAACTATAACGACGAGATGGACCGCTTCGGCCAGGCCGGGCGGCTGTGGAAGCAGGCCGCCGAGCCGGGCAGCGAGAAGTGGAACGCGGTCATCGACGAACTGATCGCGCGCAAATTCAACATCGATCCGACGCTGACGATCTACGAGGCCAGCCGCGACCTGATGCGGGCCATGCGCGCCGAATGGCACGACCGCTACACGCTTCCGTCGCTGTGGCGCTGGTACCAGCCCAGCCGCGCCGCGCACGGCTCCTTCTGGTTCAACTGGACGACCGGCGATGAAGTCGAGTGGAAGAACAACTACCGGATCTGGATGCGCTTTCTCAACGACTACAAGAATCGCGGCGGCCGCGTCACGACCGGCTCCGACTCCGGCTACATCTTCAAGCTCTATGGCTTCGACTACATCCGCGAGCTGGAATTGCTGCAGGAGGCGGGCTTCCATCCGCTGGAGGTGATCCGTTCGGCGACCATGTGGGGCGCCGAGGCGATCAATGCGCCGCGCGGGACGAAGGTGGAGTTCGGCATCGTCCGCCCGGGCATGCTGGCCGACCTCGTCTTCGTCGATCAGAATCCGATCGAGAACCTCAAGGTCCTGTACGGTACCGGCTGGATTCGCGTGAACGACACGACCGGCGCCGCCGAGCGCGTCGGCGGGATCAAGTACGTGATGAAGGACGGGATTCTGTACGACGCGAAGAAGCTGTTGCACGACGTCGCGGTGATGGTGGATCAGGCCAAGGCGGCCGAGGCGAAGAAACAGTGATGCGACGATCGATCATCATTCTTGGGTTGCTGTGCGCCACGTGCGGGCGGGAGGAACGCGATACGACCACCACGATGCCGGCTGCCCCGCCGCCGATGCGGAAAGCGGTGGCCTCGGCACCGGAGGTATCGACGGTTGCTCCCGCACCTCCTCGGGGTTCGAACAGGTCGACGCCGCAGAAGTGTGCGGGCGACGGCAGCTACGAGCGGGCCCTCGACTGTTTCCAGATTTCGGCAGGATTCCATTTCGCCATGGGAGAGGCGAAGGGAGAAATGACACGTCCGACGCCTGGGATGGAGCGCGTTCGTTTCAAGACCGGCGACGGCGCGACATGGACCGGCGAGGCCAAGCCCGCCGGAGTGGTCTGGACTCGCGACGGCAAGCACGAACTGTCGCCGCCCGACGTGACGAACCGCGTCTGGCAGCGTACGACGATGGTGCTCGATCCCCAGAAGAAGGAAGGGAAGCCCCAGCTCGCGGGAGTGGAGGCCGTCAGCGGCGAGCCGTGCAATCACTACCACTTCACGAACGCCAACAGCGGCGAAGTCAACGACGTCTGGGTCAGCGCGAAGGATGGCCGAATCGTGAAGTGGACGATGGGCCAGTCCACTCTGGAGCTGCGCTGATGGTGTGGGCGGCTGCGATTCTCTTCGCGGTCGTCGGGGTCGCGTTCATCGTCCGCCGCGCCGATCTGGCGCGGGCGCAATCGCTGGTCGCCGGCGGCAATCTGGCGCCGGGGTGTGCCGTGGCCGAGGGCCTTCTCTTGCTACTGATGGCGCTGGCGGCCATCGTGCTGAATCGCTACGGCTGGTTCGATTGATGGCCACCGCCGGCTACTCGGGGACGCCGCTGGCGAAGAAGCTCGGGATCAAACCTGACTTCACGATCTTCCCTGTCAACGCGCCTGCGGACTACCAATCGCTTCTTGCGCCGCTACCGGAGGATGTGACATTCGTCAGGAAGTTGACGAAGGCGGTCGATCTCATCCATCTCTTCACGACGTCCGCGGCGGAGCTGAACTCGAAGCTGCGCTTCTGGCGTAACGCGATGAGAACCGACGCGACGATCTGGATCTCCTGGCCGAAGAAGGCCTCGAAAGTACCGACCGACATTACCGAGGATGTCATCCGCGAGATCGCACTGCCGATGGGGCTCGTCGACGTGAAAGTCTGCGCGGTCGATGAGACCTGGTCGGGGTTGAAACTGGTGGTGAGGAAGGAATTGCGGTAACTGGCATCCTAACGGAGAGCAGGCATCCTGCCTGCTACCGCCGGGCGTCCTCGCCCGGCGGGGGTTTTTGTGCACGTTACCGGGTCTTTCACCGAAACCACCGTCGGGCGAGGACGCCCGCCGGTAGCAGGCGAGGACGCCTGCTCTACTACGGTGCCGGATACAGAAAAAACAGGTCGTCCTTCCTGACAGGCGTCCTCGCCCGGCGGGGGTTTTTGTGCACGTTACCGGGTCTTTCACCGAAACCACCGCCGGGCGAGGACGCCCGTCGGTAGCAGGGTGTGCCGAGCATGTTCGATAGCTAGGAGGTGAAAGTCCTTTGCCCAGGTTGATGGAACCGAAGGGCTAGCAAAGCGCAAGGGCGGCTGCCGCGAGGACCCGTCTGAAAGAAGCGTGGAGCAAAGGCATGAGCCGATGA
>DATHRD010000040.1:0-117660 GCA_035482045.1 Thermoanaerobaculia bacterium | reverse complement strand
TCCCGAAGAATCGTCTCGATCTTCTTCTCCGGGAACGCCTCCTCAAGGACTTCCAGCCGAACCTCCGATGCCAGATATGCAGTCTGCCCCATCACACCCTCCCGCCCATCAGAATGCCTTAAGTTCAGGCCATTGGGGCTAAAGCCTCCTTATTCATCCTTCATCCTTCCGCCTTCATCCTTCTCAAATCACGATCGTCTCGTGAATCGGCTTGTTCTCCCAGAAGCGCTTGATCGAGAGGGGAGTGCAGTCGAGGGTGCGGTATTCGCCGTAGTGCAGCAGCTCGGACAGCGCCAAGCCGGCGGCAGGCGACTCCATCGCGCCGTGGCCGGAGAATCCGGTGGCAAAGAGAAGGTTCTGCACGTGCGGGTGCTCGCCGAAGACGGCATTGTGGTCGACGGCGTTCGTGTCGTAGAGGCCGCCCCACATCGACATCAGCCGGCAGCGCTCCATGCCCGGGATGCGCTCCTGCATGTAGTAGTTGATCTGTTCCTCGTAGTACTTGGCGTCGGCAGGGGTGTCGAAGCTTGCGGGTGTGTCAGGGTCGGCGCGGCCGATCATCAGGTTCGGCCCCTCGGGGCGGAAGTAGATGCCGTTGTCGATGATGGTCATCGGGATCTTCTCGAACCCCTCGATCGGCGGCATGTTCGTGATGAAGAGCATCCGGTTGAGAGGGATGACCGGCGGCAGGTCGTCGCCGGCGAGGCCGGAGGCTTCGAGGAGCTTGTTCGTCCACGCCCCCGCGGCGACGACGATCTTCCCGCTGTCGATGAATGAGCCGTCCGCGATCTCCACGCCGCGGTAGGCGCCGTCGATGAGGCGCAGCTTCGTTACCGTCGTGTTGAGGCGCAGCTCGGCGCGGCCGGCAAACCCTTCCATCCCGCGCTCGAAGTAGCCCTGGGCCGCGGCCGACGGATCGAAGCTGCCGCACTCCGGCCCGAACACGCCGCCGGCGATCGGTTTCATCTGCAGGATTTCATTGACCTCGGGGTCGATGTGATCGATGCCGGCGCGCAGGCCGGGAACCTTCGTCTCGACCTCCGAGGCATCGAGAAACTCGATCGTCACACCGTTCTTCGCCCACTCCTGGCCGTACGCCTTCGCGCTCTCGAAATTCTCCTCGTACTGGCAGAAGAGATAGCCGCGCTGATCGAAACCGATGGGGAAGCGCAGCTCGTCCTGGAAGGCCTTGAGTTTTCTGATCGAGTAGCTCGTCAGGCGCATGTTGATCGGCGTCGTCCAGATGTTGCGGAAGCCGCCGGCGGAGAGCGCCGTGGAGCCTTTTGACAGCGCATCCTCCCGCTCCAGCACGAGCACGCGGCCGGGATAGCCGAGCTGGGCGAGGTGGTACAGCACGCTCCCGCCGATGATTCCGCCGCCGATGATGATCAGGTCGTATTCGGGCATTCAATCTCCGTTGTTTCGGGGGTCGGGAGTCGGGAGTCGGGGGTCGGGGGTCGGAGCAAAACCAGAAACCAGAAACCAGAAAGGCAGAAGCCAATCCGAGTTCCCTTGCCTTTTGGTTCTTTGGTTTCTGCCTTCCGCCTTTTGATTTCTAGTTTCTTGTCTCTGGTTTCTGGTTTCTAGCTTCTGGTTTCTAGTTTCTGGTTTGCTCCGACTCCCGACTCCCGACCCCCGACCCCCGACTCCCGCGTCTTCATTCCGTCTTCGCCACCACCGCGGCGGCCACCCGGGCGGCCCCGGCGCGAACGAGCTCGCCGGCACCGGCACGGATCGTTGCTCCCGTGGTGCAAACGTCATCGACGAGCAGGATCCGCCGCGAGTCCACGCGTCCCGATGCCAGAAACGCACCGCGCACATTCGCGGCCCGGGCGTCCCGCGCCAGTTTCGACTGCGCATCGTGATCGCGCGTCTTGGTCAACAGCGCCGGTTCGCAGCGGACGCCGATGCGTCGCGCCAGCGCGCGCGCCAGGAGCTCGGCCTGGTTGTAGCCGCGCCGCCGCACCTTGGCGCGATGCATCGGCACGGGGACGACGGCATCGAAATCGAGATCGCCGCGAAGGCGAAGCATTTGCTCCACCAGCCTCGCGAGCGGATCGGCGAAGAAATCGTGACGCTTGAACTTGAACGCGTGCAGCACCCGCTCCAGCGGGCCGCGATAGCAGCCCCAGGCTTCCATCCATTCGACCGGCGGAGGATCGGACAGGCAGGGACCACAGATGAAGCCGGGATCGTCGCCGCTCCACGGCGCCGCGCAGAAGCGGCACTTCGACGGCGAAATGGCCGGCAGCGATTCCCAGCACGCCGCGCAGCACGACGCCGTCCGCGCCCGCCAGGGCAACTCCTCCCCGCAGACCACGCACGAGGCGTGCAGAACTATTCTGGCCGTCTCGCGTCCAATGGATGTCAGTGCTTGAAGCACGCTGTGATTGTACGGGAGTCGGGGTGTCGGGAGTCGGGTGTCGCAGAAGAAACAACATCGCTTCTCCGACCCCTGACTTCCGACCCCCGACTGTGATTGTGCGG
Organism: Thermoanaerobaculia bacterium; assembly: GCA_035482045.1. Classification (GTDB taxonomy): domain Bacteria; phylum Acidobacteriota; class Thermoanaerobaculia; order Gp7-AA8; family Gp7-AA8; genus JADGNZ01. The sequence continues at coordinate 115,173 of DATHRD010000040.1, read as the reverse complement.
GAGTGGGGAGTCGGGGATTGGGTGTCGTGAGAAGAAACACAACGTCTCCTCCGACCCCCGACTCCCGACTCCCGACCCCCGATATTTCGATATAGTGAGGCTCGTATGAAAAAGACCTTGATCCTACTCGGCTTTCTGCTCCTGGCTGCTCTCCCTGCGTTTGCACAGAACAACGAAGTCGGCCTGCTGTTCGGCGGCGCGAAAGCGCTGAAGACCGCCGCCGGCGGCAAGTCGGACTTCCAGCACGGCTTCGAAGAGCTTTCCTACGGCATCCAACTCGATCCGGGCACGATCTTCAAGATCAGGGTCGGCCGGATGGATGCCAAGACCGCCTTCGAGTCGAAGGGCGCCACCGGCAATCAGACCGTCGACTTCGTCGATCCGAAGGGACAGGTCGAGTATGCCGATGCCACCATCGAGTACCGCTTCTCCGAGCCGTTCGGTTACACCGGTCTCTTCGCAGGCACCGGCCTCTACCGCCAGAGCGGCAGCGATACGACCGGGAGCCGGCAGGAGAGCGACTATGGCTTCATCGGCGGCGTGAACGGGATCTTTCCGATCTCGCACAGCGTCGGCATCATCGCGGAAGGCGCCTATCACTGGGTTCACTTCAACAGTCCGAAATCGCGCTACGGCACGGTCGGCGTCGGACTGCGGTTCGCGTTCTGATATCTCCGATGAGTGCTGGTCTTGCAGCCGGGTTTCTGTTGGACCGCCAGTGGCACTGGCTGAGGGGAGAAATGGAAGAGAGCAAACGGCCCGCGCTGCTCGCTCTGGCCAGGGTTCTCGGTGAGACGCGCGCTGCATACGCGATCATCAGAGGGCTGGCACTTCAGATCCATCAGCGCGAGCCCCGGACGACGCTCGACATCGACGTCGCCGTCCTCGGACGCGATTCCATTCCCCGAGACGCGCTCCTGGCTGCCGGCTTCTCTTTCCATGAGTCTTTCCAACATTCCGAAAACTGGGTCGCTGCCGACGGTACCCCGGTGCAGTTCACCGACGACCCGATGCTCGCGAACGCGATCGCTGCCGCCGGCGAGATCAGGGTGGAAGACGTCGTGCTCAGGGTGATTCGCGTCGTCGACCTCCTCCACGAGAAGCTCCGCGCTGCCGGCGATCCGGCGCGGCGGCGATCGAAGAGACTCCAGGATCTCGGGGACGTCGAGGCGCTTCTCGAAGAAAACCCCGAGCTCGCCCTGGAGCTTCGATCCGAGGAGAGAGCGCTGCTCGAACAATTGCTGAAGTGATTCAGTTGCCGGTTACTTCACGCTACTCTTCCCTGATGCTGAAACGTTTCGCTCCGTTCCTCGTCCTTTTCATTGTCGTCGCCGCGCCGCTCCGGGCGGCGACACCCGTCAAGCCCGTCCCGCCGGCGGCGCCGCCGGTCACCGTCGACACACACGCCGACACCCCCAGCGAGTATCTCGATCGCCCCTTCGACCTCGGTATGTTGAATACCCGCGGCCACTTCGACTATCCGCGGATGAAGGCCGGCGGCCTCGATGCGGAGTTCTTCGCCGCGTACGTCCCCGCCAAGTACGCCGGCAAAGGCGCGGCCGCGTACTGCATGAAGATCATGGAGACCATCCATGAGATGGCCGATATGCATCCGTCTTGGGTCCGCTTCGCCACGTCGACCTCCGATATCCGCGCCGCCGTCGCCGACCACCGCCGGGCCATCCTCATCGGCATCGAGGGAGGTCACGCCATCGAGGACTCGCTCGAACTGCTGCGCGCCTTCTACCGGTTCGGCGCCCGCTACATGACGCTGACGCACACGAACACGAACGACTGGGCCGACTCCTCGGGTGATGAGGGCAAACACAACGGACTGACGCCGTTCGGCAAACAGGTCGTTCTGGAGATGAACCGCCTGGGCATGCTCGTCGACATCTCCCACGTCAGCGACAAGACCTTCTACGACGCCGTCGAGGTCTCCAAAGCACCGGTCATCGCCTCGCACTCATCGGCGCGCGCGCTGGCGAGCGCGCCCCGCAACATGACCGACGACATGCTGCGCGCTCTGTCGAAGAACGGCGGCGTGGCAATGGTGAACTTCTATCCCGTCTTCCTCTCCGACGACATCGCCAAAGCGTCGAAAGCACGCGACGAAAAGCTCAAGCCCGAGATCGCCGCGCTCAAGTCCAAGGACCCTTCCGAAGGGGCTGAATACCAGGAAGGAATGCGCAAGCTCATGGCCGCCAATCCGCTGCCGAAGGTCTCCTGGACCGTGATCGTTGACCACATCGATCACATGGTCAAAGTTGCCGGCATCGACCACGTCGGCATCGGCTCCGACTTCGACGGCATCCCCGAGGTGCCGGAGGGGATGGAAGACATCAGCAAACTGCCGGCCATTCCGGCGGAGCTGAAGCGACGCGGCTACAGCGAGGGCGACATTCACAAGATCATGGGCGAGAACTTCATGCGCGTCTTCGGGGAAGTGGAGAAGGTGGCGAAGGAAATGCAAGCGGCGAAGTAGCAACGTAGCGCCGGCGGCTCGCCGGCTGGACCGCCGCCGGCCCGGCGGCGGTTTGCAAATCGCCAGCGAGCCGCTGGCGGTCCAGCCGTCGAGCCGACGGCGCTACGATTGGTATCGAATACAATTCCGACCACGGAGGCCGCAACATGTCAGTGGTCGCTCCCGCGATCGAAGCAAATCCACTTCGTGAGGGTCTGGAGCAGGAGCGCGTGCCGGATGCCTCCTGTCTCGTCATCTTCGGCGCATCCGGCGATCTGACGCAGCGGAAGCTCATTCCGGCGCTCTACTCGCTCGCGCACGACGGGCTCCTTCCGGCCGGCCAGACCATCATCGGCTATGCCCGTCCCGACTACACCGACGAGGCTTTCCGGATGGCCATGCGCGAGGCCTGCGACAAGTTCGCGCGCGTCCGTCCTGTCGACGAAGCGGTGTGGGACAACTTCGCCAAGGGGCTCTTCTTCGTCCGCGGCGAATTCGGCGAGCCGGACGGCATCCTCCGGCTGAACGCCAAGCTGAAGGAGTGCGATCAGACGCGCGGCACCGGCGGACGCCGCATCTACTACCTGGCCGTTCCGCCCAACTTCTTCCCTGTGATCGCCGAGCTTCTCGGCCGGGAGAAGATGGTCAGCGACCCCGAGCTCGGCGGGCCGTTCACGCGCGTCATCATCGAGAAACCGTTCGGACACGACCTGGCATCCGCGAAGGAGCTGAACCGCGTGGCAGTGACCACGTTCCGTGAGCGGCAGGTCTTCCGCATCGACCACTACCTCGGCAAGGAGACGGTGCAGAACCTGCTCGTCCTCCGCTTCGCCAACGGCATCTTCGAGCCGTTCTGGAACCGTCAGTACATCGATCATGTCCAGGTCACTGTGGCGGAGTCGATCGGCGTGGAGAAGCGTGGACCGTACTTCGAGACAGCCGGTATTTCCCGCGACATCATCCAGAACCACATGCTGCAGCTCGTCTCCCTGATCGGAATGGAGCCGCCCGTAGCTTTCGAGGCCGATGCCGTGCGCGACGAGAAGGTCAAGGTGTTGCGCGCGCTGCGCGACTTCCCGCGCGGGCGCGAGACCGAGGTGGCCGTTAGCGGCCAGTACAGCGACGGCTCCGTTCTGGGCGAAAAGGCCATCGCCTATCGCAAAGAGGACAGGGTCGATCCCAACTCGAACGTCGACACCTACGCGGCGCTGAAGATCTTCATTGACAATTGGCGGTGGGCGGATGTGCCGTTCTACATCCGGGCCGGCAAACGGCTCCCGAAGCGCGTGACCGACATCTCCATCCACTTCCGTCCCGCGCCGTATCCGCTGTTCCACAAGCTGACGAACGTGACGATGCAGCCGAACGTCCTGGCCATCCGCATCCAGCCGGATGAAGGGATCTCGCTGAAGTTCGATTCGAAAGTGCCCGGACCGACCGTGCGCACGTCGCCGGTGACGATGGAGTTCCGCTACGCCACGTCGTTCGGCGCCGAGCCCCCGGAGGCTTACGAGCGTCTGCTGCTGGAAACGATGCTCGGCGACTCCACGCTCTTCGCACGCCGCGACGAGGTGGAGACGGCATGGGCCTGGCTCGATCCGCTGCTGAATGCATGGGCGGCAGACCCGGCCGGGCCGGCGATGTACTCCGCCGGAACGTGGGGCCCCGAGGCGGCGGATAGGCTGATCGAACGGGATGGGCGGAAGTGGAGGAGGCCGTGAGTCGCGGTGGCGGGGTTGCGAGGTTGCGCGGTCTCGCAGTGCGGTCGCGAGGTCTCGAGCGCGGTCGCGAGGTCGCGCAGTTGCGAGGTCTCGCGGCGTTTGCTTCTCCCTTGCTGCTTCTCCGCTTCACGACCGCGAGACCGCGCAACCCCGAGACCCCGAGACCGCGTGGACGAGACCCCGAGACCGCGAGACCCCGAGACCGCGCTACCGCGAGCAAGCAATGACCGACATCCCTATCCCCGAGCTCCGCATCGACGTCAACGCCATCGAGAAGAACCTCTCTGAGCTCTGGCGCGGTCAGCAGGACGGGGAGAATGCCGTTACCCGTGCCGCTCTCTGGAACGTCGTTGCCCACACGTCGACGAGCGACCTTCACGCCTCGGCTGGCGTAACGCTGGGCCGGGCCAGTGCCGTCGTCCCGCAGCGGACGATCGTCATTCGCTCCAATCCGGCCGACGAGGCGGAGCTGACGTCGTGGATCAGCGCCAACTGCCACATGATCGGCGGCGGCAAACAGGTCTGCTCCGAGGAGATCAACATCGTCGCCGGCGGCGACCGCATCCACCGCGTTCCGCCGGTCGTCAATGCCCTCCTCATCCCGGACATGCCGGTGGCGTTCTGGTGGGTCGGCGATCTTCCGAACGAGCACGAGGAGTACGTGGAGCTGCTGCTCGAGTCAGCCGACCGTCTGATCGTCGACTCGGTGGCGTTCGATTCGCCCGCCGACCTGGCCCTCGTCTCCCGCATCGCTGAAAAGACATCAACGTCGCCGGCCGACCTGAACTGGGGCCGGCTCGAGGAATGGCGCGCCGCTACGGCTTCGATCTTCGATCCGCCGGAGATGCGCGCCCGCCTGGGATCGATTCGCCGGGTGCGTGTGATCGCCGGCAGTTCGAATCACGAGTTCTTCGGCGAGTCGATCGAGTCGCTCTTCTACGCGTCGTGGCTCAGCGCGCAGGTTGGTCACGTCGTCGACTCCACCGGACTGGTGGAAGGCGCCGCAGGTTCCATCGACTACGTCTTCGAGCGCCGTCACCAGTCGACGGACGTCGGTGGCATCGCCCTGGTCGAGATCTCGTTCGAGGACGGCACCTGCGCCGGCATCACCCGCGACCGCGACCGCGGCGTCCTCGTGGCCAACGTCGACGGCAACGTGACCATCCAGTCGGTCACCCGCACCCTCAACCAGCGCCTCGACGAACTGATCGTCCGCCAGCTCAAGCGCTCCGAAGGCGATCGCGTGCTGCGGCGGGTTCTGCCGATCGCGTTGAAATTGGCGAAGCGGCTGTAGGCGCGGTTGCGCGGTCTCGGGGTTGCGCGGTCTCGCGGCGGCGGGACAACCTGTCATTCCGAACCCGGCGCCCTGACCCCTCGGCTCGCTGGCTTGCCAAAGCACAGACAAGAGTGTCTGTGCCACATTCAACTCGGTTTGGATTCCACACTTCAGCAAATACCTACATCCGATGTGGCACAGACACTCTTGTCTGTGCGGCCTTTCGATGGATGTCCAGCGATATGATCCCACCGCGAGACCCCGCAACCCCGAGACCTCGCAACCGCGAAATGAATCTACGCGTCTTCGACAGCACTGACGATCTACTCACCGCCGCCGCCCGCACGCTCATGCAGCGCGTGCAAGCGGGCGCACGGACGATCGCCCTCTCCGGCGGCTCAACGCCGCAGCCGCTGTACGCGATGCTCGGCGCCTCACCCTTGCGCGAGCAGTTGGCCGAGTTCCCGATCACCTGGATCGTGGTCGATGAGCGCTACGTCCCGATCGATCATCCCGACTCGAACGCCGGGATGATGGACAGAACCCTCTTCGCCAACGGCATCACCCCCAGCCATCGCTACCTCCGCTTCCGCACCGAGCTGAACGATCCCCCCACGACCACGCACGCGTTCGAGGACGAATGGCGCTCCCTGGGCATCGAGAACCTCGACCTGGTCCTCCTCGGCATGGGCGACGACGGCCACACCGCGTCGCTCTTTCCCGCCACACCCGTTCTCGAAGTCGAAGACCGTATCGCCGCCGAGGTCTACGTCCCACGCCTCGACACCTGGCGCGTAACGTTGACGAAGCCCGTCCTGCGCGCTGCAACGCTGCGCCTCGTCCTCGCCGCCGGCGCGAAAAAGAAACCAGTCCTCGAAGCCGTCCGCGACGGCGCCGACTACCCGGTCGCCCAGGTGACGAGCGGGACGGAGACCTGGTGGCTCATCGACCGCGAAGCCGCGCCGGAAGGCGCCGCGTAGCCGAGGGCGCAGCGCAGCGTAGCGCCGGCGGCCCGCCGGCTGGACCGCCGCCGGCTCGGCGGCGATTCTGAATCAAATCGGGGTTACTGTTAGCACATGCGACATCCGCTCCTGGTCGCAGCCGTCCTTCTTTGCCTCCCGCTCTTCGCGAGCGCGGCCGACCTCACTGTCAAGCTTACCCTCCTCCAGTTTCCAGCCGTACCGGAGGCGGTTGGTGACCGTTTGTCCTGGGATGCCGTCGTCCGGAATGTCTTTGGCCCAGCCGCGCAGAACGTGACGTTGACGTTCCGCGCCACCCCTGAGTTGCAACTCGATCCGGAACTGGAGTTCCCCACATGTACCGGGATTCTCGTCATTCGCTGTGCGATCGGCACGCTGAGCCCCGGCCAATCGGTGTCGTTCCGCGTCAGCGCGACGGCGGTGGCAGCCGGACTCGGAGAGGTGAGCGCCGTGGCCGAAGAGGAGGGCCTGAACGATCCCACGCCCTCGGACAACATCGACAACTCCGTCGTCGTCATCAAGACCAATCCTCGCTTGTCGGTCTCGTGCAGCTCGAACGAATTCTTTGCCGATCCAAACAGCGAGGTGGCGCTCACCTGTGATTTCCGCAACAGCGGCGTGGACGACGGGCATGACGTGACACTCACGGTTGAATTGACCGGTGACGCGACGTTTGCCGGTCCTCCCGCCGGGCAGCAGACGAACTGCGTGCTCGACAGTATCAACAATCGTGTGGTGTGCGTCACGCCGCTGTTGCGAAGGAATGACAGCGCAACCGCGGACATCCGCGTTCGTGCTCCCGACAAAAGGAGCGGTGAGTTTGCGGCAAAGGGCATCGTAACCTCGAGCGATGTGCCGTTCAGCGACCAGCCCGAGCAATCGATCTGGACTTGGGGCCTTCCGCTGAGCTTTGCCGTCACGAATACGGACGACGATGGTGGAGGATCGCTGCGCCAGACGATTCGCGATGTCAATGCCGCGTGCGGCTCCAATCCTCTACCCGGCGAGTGCCTGGTCGTGTTCCACATCCCGTCATCGCTCGCAGTTGATGGGGTTTTCACGATCCGCCCGCGTACACCCCTGCCGGAGCTGACCGGGTCGAGCATCGTCGTGGGCGGCGACAGCCAACGGTTGTTCGCCGGTGACAGCAACCCGAAGGGGCCGGAGATCGAGATCAACGGGTCCGGCCTCAGTGCCGGTGCGGGTTTCAGTCTGACCTCCGGACAAACGCTCCGCGAGCTCACGATCAACGGGCTTCCCGGGCCCGGAGTGGCCATCGCCGGAGGAGGGTTCTCCCGCGGCGACCCTGTGACTGTCCGCGATTGCTACATCGGCACCGATTCAGGCGGGATGCTGGCCGCTCCCAACGAGCGCGGCATTGTCGTCAATCTGCACGCCTTCATTGGCCCGTCGACCATCGCGAACAACGTCATCAGCGGTAATCGCTTCAGCGGGATCTTCATCAGCAGCCCCACCGAGTCTGTCTCGATCAGCGGAAATGTCATCGGGGCAGGGGCCGACGGGGTGACGCCGCTCGGTAACGGCGCCAGCGGCATCTACACCGCTGACCTCGTGCAGACCTTTGGCCAGGGGCAGATCAACGACAACCTCATTGCGTATAACAAGCAGTGGGGAATCGCCCTCGCGCCCGGCAGCGGGGCTGACATGCGCCGCAACCGCTTCGTGGCCAACGGCTATCCCGGGATCGATCACGGCTTCGATCTCACCATCGCCACAAGCGGCCCGGACGCCGATCGCTATCCGAACGCGCCGCTGCTCATTACGGCCCACTACGATCCGGTTTCCGGCCAGACCGTCATCACGGGGCACCTCGAGGCCCAGCCCAAGTCAGGACTGCAAGGGGAGAACGACAACCTCGAGCTCTTCGCCAGCACCACTGGCGGCGGCTTCCCTCAGGCGCAGCAATTCCTCGGACTATTCGGCGTCTCCACAGGCGACTTTACGGTCAACGTCCCCGGCGACTGGACGGTTCAGTGGCTCACCGGAACGATCACCCGCCACCGCTTCTACACCTTCACCGACCCGGAGGGATTCCCCGAGCTCGGTAGTTATGAAGAGACGTCCGACCTCGGACCGCCGGTCAAAGTGAGCCAGTGAGGGGGCGACACGGATCTGGATTGATGAGATGCTATTCTCTTCCCAATGACCAAAGATGCCACGCGAGTTCTCGAGGATGCCCTGCAACTTGCGGCCGCGGAACGCGCCCAGGTCGCGGCGGAGCTACTGGCCAGCCTTGACGACGCCGAAGAGCAGATCGAAGCCGCCTGGGCGACGGAAATCTCACGGCGCGCGGCCGATGCACGTGCGAATCCCCACGACGAGGAAGACTGGCGCGCGGCTCTACAAGACGTGGAGCGGGAAGTCCTGGCTCGGTGACGCGGGTTCGCCTTCGTCGCGTCGCGAAGCGCGATTTGAGCGAGGCCGTTGCGGGTACCGGGAGCGGAATGAGGAGGTAGCTCGTCGATTCAAAGTTGAGGTTTCACGAACGATTGAACTGCTTGAACAGTTTCCGTTGACCGGCGGTTTTGTTCCGGGTGTCGAGGATCCCCTCGATCCGCCAATTGCCAGTTCACAACTTCCCATACCACGTTGTTTTCATCCGGCTGCCCGATCGCATTTCCGTTCTTGCCATCGCTCATGACCGGCGCAAGCCTGGATACTGGGCCGATTGATCGACGTCTTCCCAATGACGGATCGCAAGTGCCCGTTTTTCAATCGCTTGCGGACCGGCAAAGAGAGCAAAAGTGTGACCCCGCTGCGCTTCCCGCACCGCCTCGCTTTTCCCCGGAACGCGGGTGTTCTAAGTCGAACACCGCATCGCCTCCGAGGTCTACGTCCAGCGCCTCGACACGTGGCGAGTCACGCTCACGAAGCCGGTCCTGCGCGCCGCAACGCGGCGCCTCGTCCTCGCCGCCGGCGCGAAAAAGAAGCCGGTCCTCAAAGCCGTCCGCGACGGCGCCGACTACCCGGTCGCCCAAGTGACGAGCGGGACGGAGACCTGGTGGCTCATCGACGGCGAAGCCGCCCCGGAAGGCGCAGCGTAGCCGAAGGCGCAGCGCACCGTAGCGCCGGCGGCCCGCCGGCCGGACCGCCGCCGGCTCGGCGGCGAGTGCTGCGCTCTGGCTTCCGGAAGTCATCAACGGTTCGCTTGGGCGCGGGAGTGGAAGAAACGCGCACCGAGTTCGTGCCGTTGCTGCTCGCGGCGTGCCTGCTACCTCATCGAAAATGCATGAGGTGCCGACGCCGCGAGCAGCAGCAATTCACTTGTCGTTTACAATCGGAGATTGCAATAGGACCGTCAAAAACGGCGGCAGATTGTCGGCCTTCACGGTCACGGCGAGGAATGCCGCTGATTCTGCGGTATTCGTAAAGCTCAGCGGAAGGTTTGCGGTGCGGCCGGCCATCAGCGCGGTTCCTCCGGGTACGGCTGCCGGCAGACTTCCGCTGTAGGCGAGTGGACTTCCGGTCGACGTGTTCGCCTGTATCGATACGATTGTCACATTCTTGGCCACGGCAAAGAGCGACTGGTTCGTGATGGCAATGAGAAGCGGTGTAGGTGCTGGTGTCCTCGTCCTCGCAGTTGGGTCATTCGGCGCCGGCATGGGAGGAGGAGGGGGTGTAGCGTGGGCCAGAGCAACGGACAAAGCTGGCGCGGGCGTGGGGATCGCTGCCGTGGCTGTCGCTTGAGGGCCCACGGAAACTGATTTCGTTATGCCGCCGGTGTTTCCCACCGTCAGCGTTCCAGTCGTTGCGCCCGCGCTCGCTTGCCCGGGCGGCAGATGGAATAGGAAGCTGCCGTTGTTGTGTGAAAAGGATTGGTAGGTCTTGTTGCCTGTCACGAGCTTCACCGGCTCGTGGGGAACGAGATCGCCGTCCGTGTCGGTGATCGTGCCTTGAAGCAGCCTAGCGTAGCCAGTCCCATCATCCAGCGCAAAGAGGAACGTGCCGTAGAGCGTGTCGTAGTAGGCCGAGACGAAGTCGGGTCCGGACCAATTGATCGACGTGCAACCGACAACCGCGGTCGCGGTTTGGCTGTTGGCATTCGTCAAAGAATTGGACGTCTTGTTCGTCCAGGTGAATTTGGTTGTCGATTTCAGGTCAAGCTGGACAGGACCGATCGGAAAGCCGGCGGACAGTGACATCGAGGCCTGATACTGGGTCTGTGCGGAAGACGTATTCGTGAGCGTAGTGGAATTTGAAATCGACTGTGACTGCACCGCACAGGAAGTGCCTTGCGGTCCGCCAGCCTGATCATAGGTGAAATCGGTCGATTGCTGCACGAAGCGCGACGTCGGAATGAGGACCGGATGGGTGGGGGAGGCGTTCCAGAAGAGATCCTGCGCGAGGATTTGCGCGTAGTCATCGTACGTGAGCCCGGGCAGCCACCCATTTGAAGCACTGGCGTCGGCCGGACCCTGCATTTGAAGGAACGGATTCGACGAGCATGAACCCGTTGGGTCGTAAGTCGCCGGCCCGCCGCCGTCTCCGGCATTGCCCGGACGGGGCCCAATGCCGGCAAGGGCACACCTCAAGTACGAAGCCTGGACACGTTGTATGCGCGCTGGAGCGCCATTCTTGGTGCCAAGGGACCATTGTGCGTGGTTTTGCTGGGTGACCGGATCGTGCCAACCCGTTATGGCGACCGCAGGATTGAGAAGAATGAAAAACTGGTCGTAGTCGTGGTTGATTCCGTCGCTGCCAGCCGGCCCTGGGTTTGGCCACGTAACGATGTTATTGGTTGCCTTTGAAATCGTGACCGACGATCCGGATGTGGACGTCTCTGAATAGCCCCCGCTGACGCTCAAGGTTTTGTCGAGCGTCGCAGTTAGCGATGTCGAGGTTCCGGTCGAATTTTCGATGGAGACGGTCGAGCCGGCCGAGCTTCCGCTGGCATAGCTGACGGAACTGCCCGAGCCGCACTTGTATCCGGCCGATGACGACGAAGGCGTGCATCCTGGCGGCGTGTAGATCAACGTGAAGATGTAGTAGCTCGGAAAGGCAAAGCCCGAAAGCCCGAAGCAACTATGAGGGTAATTATAACTGGACGCACCCGTGGCGTGCCCGCTGTCGCGCCAGGAGAGAGTTCCAAGTTTGTAGAAGAAGATCAGGTTGCTTCCGTTCGCAGCCAGGAACGTGTGGCACATCTGGCCTGAATTGCTGAGCCACCTGCTCGCTGAAGCTGATACATCTTGAACACATTGGTCCTGATGGTTCTGATCTTGTGGAAAAATAGCCGTGTACGCTGAGATTGTTCCGAGATCAACGACAACGTGACCTGCCGTGTCCTGAATGTTTCCCAGGCAGTGCGCTGTCCATCCAATTGCTTCGGCTTGCCCGGACCACATGAACTGGCATGCGAATATTGCAACAATCAGAATTCCAAGGCCTTCGTGGCGAGCGACAGTAGAGCGGACCATAAAGATTCTCCTTTGGTGCCAGGGTCCCATTCGGCTAGAAGCCTCGATGAGGTAGCTACCGAGTAGTAGTGACTCGCATGGCGAAATCGTTTCAGCAGGAGCAGCGGCTGATGGCCCGATCTTTGTTTTCCGTAGGCAAGACGCAAGGCGGCCAGCTCATGATCGTGCCGAGTTCCGCCAGCGCCATGGCCGGCGAGGTAGCGGTTCGTCTCGTAGTCGCGTTGACGAAAACGAGGAGAAACCGCTAACTTCTCCCATGCTCACGACGCTCGTTCTCCCGAACGATCTCCTCGAAGATGTCCGTCTCCGCGTCGCGCGGGAAGGGCTTGGACTCGACGAGACCGTCGCAGAGCTGTTGCGCGTAGGCCTCGCGGCATCCCACTCGCGGCCGGTGACGGCAATCCGTGCTGATGCTTGGATGCTGGAAGAGCGGAGGCGAATCGCTGAAAAGTTCCGGACGGGCGAGTGGGGAGCGGATCTCCCGGGCTTTGAGGAAGGACGGGTAGCCGATCGCGAGGCTGCTGAGATGCGAGAGCGAGCCTGGAGACGTTGACCGGACCTCAAGGTGATCCGGGGGCGAGCGACGGCCAACCCCCGCTGGTCGTCGCCTTATCGAGAATCGATGAGACTCACCTTGGCCCCGCCGTTTCGAACCCGGCCACCATTTCCTCGACGCTGACGCGGAGGGCTCAGGGCGATGGCGACGATGCCCTCCAGGTTCGGTGCCTTCAGGCCGCGCTCCACCTCGCCGATGAAGCTCGCGCTCATCTTCGTCAGCGCGCCGAGCTGTTTCTGCGTGAGGCCGTGACACATACGGAGCCAGGCGGACCGCCGTCCGTTTCCAAAATCGGCGCATTCGGACGTTCATGATGGTCGCGTTGGCGAGCCGCGTGGGTGGACTCACACATCTCGGAGTGTGTGAATCCTGTGATAACTCACCAATTCTGGTGTGTTTTACGGACTCGGGGAGTCTGTCAACAGACCCGGGGAGTCTGTTAACAGACCCGGGGAGTCTGTTAACAGACCCGTGGAGTCTGTCAACAGACTCGCGGACTCTGTTAACAGACTCGCGGAGTCTGTCAACAGACCCGTGGAGTCTGTCAACAGACTCGTGGAGTCTGTCAACAGACTCGCAGACTCTGTTAACAGACTCGCGGAGTCTGTTAACGGACTCCCGGAGTCTATTCACGGACTCCCGAAGTGCGCCGACTCACCATTTTCGTGCGTTTGCGGACCCACCTTCCGTTTTTGCACCCAATTCCGGGGATCACTCCTCGATCGCACGAAGCAGCCCGACCAGCTTCTTCCGAAGCGGTCCCATCAGCGGCAGCGAGGCGATCTGGATCAGGCGGACGATGAGGTCGAGGGTGCCGTCGACGAGGAGCCTGGTCCGACGCTGGCCTTTGGACTGGTCGTACATCCAGAAGAGGATCAGCGCCATCTGGTACATCCACAGCAGCGTCGGGAGGTCGTCGTGGAGATCCTTCGGGATCTTTGTGGTCGATCCCTCCACCGCCGTCCGGAAGGTCCCGATGCTCTCGTCCCGCATGGCCTGCGTCTCCTGGCCGAACGGCGAGAGGGGATGCTCGGGATCGATGCCGATGCGCACGATGCCGACCAGGAGGCGGCGGTGCTCGGCGAATTGCCCGAACGTCATGTCGATCACGGTCCGCAGCCGTTTGCGCAGATCCTTCGAACGCTCGAGCGCTGGCGGCAGAAGCGTGCGCGCCTCCTCGGCTGTCCGGGCGTAGAAGGCCATCACCAGCTCTTCCTTCGACCGGAAGTAGTAGTAGGCGGCCCCTGTGGCCACCTCGGCGGCGGCGGCGATGTCGCGCATCGTCGTCTCGTCGAAGCCGTTCTCGCGAAAGAGCGTCAGGGCGGCGTCGACGATCCGCTCGCGGGTCTCTTCCGCCTTCGGTGTGGTGGTCTCGCGACGGCTCACGGTTCGCGTCAGTGTACTTCCCAACGCCCGGCCCGTTGGCGCGTCACCAGGTTCCACCTCCCGCCGCCCCTGCCGGTGCCGCGACCGCGGTGGTCGTGAACGCGGCTTCGTCGCACAAGTCGCGCGCGGCCTCGGGCCAGGAGGGAAAGGCGAACTCGAATCCACGCTGGAGGAGCCGCGCCGGTACGACGCGGCGGCTCTTCAGAATCAGCTCTGTCTCGCTCCGCAGCGCCCACGCGCCGAGGGCCAGCATCCAGCGCGTGGCGGGAAGCCCGACGCGCACGCCGCAGGCCTCGCGAAGCGCGCGCATGAAGTCCGTATTCGGCAGCGGCTCCGGCGCGGCGAGGTTGACGACGCCGGGTAGATCGTCGCGTCCGATCAGAAAATCGACAGCACGGACGAAGTCGAGGTGATGGATCCACGACATGTACTGCCGGCCGCTTGCCGCGCGGCCTCCCAGGCCGAGGCGGACGAGGCGGCGCAGCGTGGCGAAGGTGCCGTTTCGCCGCGGCGCCATCACCATGGCCGTCCGCAGGATCACGCGCCGTGTGCGGGGGAGCGCGGCGGAGTTGACCTCCGCCTCCCACTGCTTCGCCACATCGGTGCTGAACCGCCACGACTCCGGCACGTCCGGCTCGCTGCCGCCGATGACGCCCGTGAACTCGTCATTCGCGGCGTCGGTGCGATGCGCGTAGATCGTGGCCGTGCTCATCTGCAGCCATACCCGCGGCGGATTCGCAACGATGGCGATGGCTTTGCGCATGACGCGCGTGGAGTCGATGCGCGACCGCAGGATCTCCTGGCGAAGCGAATCGCTGTAGCGGCAATTGACGTTCCGTCCGGCCAGATTGATGACGGCGTCCGCTCCGCTGATCTCACCCGCCCATGCGCCGAGGGAATGGCCATCCCACTCCACGACGCGCCACGGCGCGAAGGTGGGATGGCGGCTGAACACGACGACCTCGACGCCTCCCCGGTGAAATCTGTGAGCGAGCAACGAGCCGAGGAGCCCCGAACCGCCTGCGATGACGACTTTGGATGCGTTCATGGTCACACCGCCTCGGGAACGATTTGCTCGAGGAGATAAGAGAGGCAGGTTCCGGCAACGTGCATGGTGTTCCTCCTGTTGTCGATGATGATTTGAACGCGTTCAAGTTCAATGTAAGTCCGCCTCGTGCCTTCGTCAAGCTCTTTCTTGAACATGTTCAGTCTTGACAATCCGATCGTGTGGAACAATGTTTTGAACATGTTCAACCCAATTCCTCGATGGCGTGGTCTGGCCTTTGATCGGGATGCAGAAGTGATCGTTTCGCCCCACATGCACCGGCGGCTCGCCGTACACTCTCGCCTCATGAGAACGCACCTCGCTCTTCTTCTGCTCATCGTCGCCGCCTCGGCGTTCGCCGAGGATCCGGGGCATTGGGCCGAAGTGAACGGCCATCGGATGTATTACGAGACGAGCGGCTCCGGCCGGCCGCTGCTCCTGCTGCATGGCGGCGGCAACAGCATTCACAGCTCGTTCGCGAAACAGCTCGACGTGTTCGCGAAGACGCACGCCATCATCGCGCCGGAGCAGATCGGGCATGGGCATACGCCGGACGCCGCGGGCCCGTTCACGTACGCACGCATGGCCGACGACACGGCGGCGCTCCTCGTGCAGCTCAAGTTGAAGGATGTCGATGTCATGGGCTGGAGCGACGGCGGAATCGTCGCTCTGATCCTGGGCGTGCGGCACCCCGAGCTCGTGCGGCGGCTCGTCGTCAGCGGCGCGAACTTCGCCCCCGAGGGATATTTTCCCGATGACGTGCGGCAGATGCGGGCCAAGGACGTGGCCTCCCCGACGAAGATCGCGGAGAAGCTCAATCACCTCTGGGCCACCTCACCGACGAGTGACGAGCTGAACCCGGAGCTGCTGTCGGGGCTGCACAGGCGGGTGCTCGTGATGGCCGGCGACCACGACCTGATCCTGCTCGATCACACGATCGCTCTCTACCGCGCCCTGCCGGACGCCCGTCTCTGCATCCTGCCCGGAACGACCCACAGCACGCTCATTCAGCGGCCGGAGTGGGTGAATGCCATCGTGGCGTCATTTCTGGAGGAGCCGTGATTTCGAGGTAACGGCAATGTCGAATGTTGGATGTTGAATGTTCAGTGTTGAATGGTGTTGAGTGCCGTCTGGTCGGTCGTATCTGTCGCCCACCACTCATTCAACATCCAACATTGAACACTCAACATTCAGCATTGCCTTACTCACTCGGTCAGCGCTCCGATCGCTACTTCTTCAACACCTCATCATCCAACTGCACCCCCACCACCGCCCCCTTCGACTTCAGCCACGTCGCCAGCTCGTCGTGTTTGCCGCGCATGGCCTCGGCCAGCGGGGTCTGGCCGTTGTCGGAGACGGAGTTGATCTCGGCGCCGTGATCGAGGAGGAGTTGAACGAGATCCTGGCGGCCGAGGAGCGCCGCTTCGTGCATGGGGGTCGATCCCCTGGACTGGCGTACGAGCGCGTCGGCGCCGTGACCGAGCAGGACCTTTGCGGTCGCGTACTGGCCCGAGAGGAGCGCGGTCTGCAGGGGCGTATTGCGGAACTTCGATTCGGCGCGGGCTTCGATGGATGCGCCCTTCCTGATGAGCAGCTCGGTCGTGCCGGCGTTGACACAGAATGCTGAAGCGCCCAAACGGTGGGCGTTCGCTGGGCGTTACGTACTGATTCAGACGATCAGACAACTCCATCTGAGAATATCAGTCCGCCGTCCGTCCAACTCAGATAGGGGGTATACATGCGGCGTTCAGCCATAGTTTCAATAATGTTGCTCGTCTCAATCCAGCGGGTATTCGCCCAGCATGACTCCGAGTCTGGTGATCGCCTCGCAAGGCGTGACATAACTGAGCGGCAGAAGTCTCAGATCAATCTATTAGTCAAGACGAAGCCGGCTACGAACGCGTACATCAAGATTGCTGCCATCAACGTCAACGGCGCTGTGAGCCCCAGTGCCACATTTGGCCTCAATCACAACGAAGACCAACATCCGTGGTTCGGCGAAGCGACTTATAAGCACCTGTCGGGAACACCAGCACACAATAATTCTGTATCTGGATTGGGCGATTATCAGCTCTGGACTGGTTCCGGCAATCTCTCGCCATTGTTGCAGGCTGACGCATCGTATTCGAATCGGCCTGGAAGCAACGAGGCGAGTAGCGTAGATGTCACCGGTGAGATCTCGCGTGGTTCGCTATCGCTGGATGCAATCGCTGCGTACGCGTGGTTTCGTCCAAAGTCGGGTGGAGCGCTAAGCGATTCTCAACCGGGCCTCAGCGCTTTCTATTCGCTTTCCAATACGAATTTGCTCGCAGTCGACTACACATTCAACAACAGAGTGGATGGGGAAGGAAGTTTCGACATTGGGTTCCGGCACAAACTTCCAGGTGGCTACGCTGTTGATGTCGTGGTGTTCAAGCACAACGACGTTCGACTCCGAATCCGCAAAAACTTTGCTCCATTCCGATCACGTTCCACACAATGACGTCGTCCGTATCGTGCGCCATGCTTACGCGATGCACGCCAAGCACTCTGTGAATAGCACCTTCTGCGCTCCGGTGAGATTCCCTCTCCGGTATGCAGAAGGCTAAGCAGTGAGCCAAGACCTTGTTGCGATGATGCGCCGCTACTTCTTCAGCACCTCATCATCCATCTGCATCCCCACCACCGCCCCCTTCGACTTCAGCCACGTTGCCAGCTCGTCGTGTTTGCCGCGCATGGCCTCGGCCAGTGGGGTCTGACCGTTATCGGAGACGGAGTTGATCTCGGCGCCGTGATCGAGGAGGAGTTGGACGAGATCCTGGCGGCCGAGGAGCGCCGCTTCGTGCATGGGGGTCGATCCCCTGGACTGCCGTACGAGCGCGTCGGCGCCGTGATCGAGCAGGACCTTTGCGGTCGCGTACTGGCCCGAGAGGAGCGCGGTCTGCAGCGGCGTATTGCGAAACTTCGATTCGGCGCGGGCTTCGATGGATGCACCTTTCCTGATGAGCAGCTCGGTCGTGCCGGCGTTCCCGCCGAAGGCGGCCATGTGCAGCGGCGTCCAGCCAAAGGTCGTTCGGCGATTGACCGCGGCTGCGTCCGCGAGCATCGCATCGAGCTGCGCCGCCGTGCCCAGTGCCGCGGTCTCGAAGAGATCGAGCTGCGGTTTCCGCGCGAGGATTGCCTGAAGCACCTCGTTTTTCGCGGGATCGAAGAACCCTTCTCCTTTATTGATGAAGAGGGCGATGGTGACCGCGCCGGTGCCTCTCAGGCTGTGCGCGTTCGCGAGCGCGGGTTCACGCGCGAGCATTGACTGGACCGCCGGCACGTCGCCCCCGGCCACGGCTTTCAGAAAATCGGCAGCATGGCCGGCGGATGACGGCAGGGCGACCATGATGAGCAATGCGATGAGCAATGCAACGAGGGCGGCGATTCGCATGATGAAATCCTCCGCCGCACAAGGTACGCACGAGGGCATCTCCGCGCATGTGCCGCTCGGGGCAGTGCGCGGCGTATGACTTCCGGCCTATTCACGCGCCGCGGCCGCTGTGTCATTCTCCGGCCATGCCGCAGACGCGCATCCTCGGCGTAGCCGGTCTGACGGCCTGGCTGATGGTCGGTCTCCCGGTCATTCTCCAGGGCGCCACCACGCCCGGGTTGATGGCGCAATGGACGATGGTCTTCGTCCTCTTCGGCGCGCTCTTCATCGCCGATCTGCGCCGTCCGCATCTCTCGTTCCTGGCGATGGAGGCGGTCTGCGTCGCGCTCATGGCCCTGCTCCTCTGCGACGGATTCGAAGGGGCGCTGCTCGTGCTGATCGCCATGCGTCTGCCGGCGATGATGGGGCGGCGCGGCGGCATCGCCTGGATCGCCGCCCAGACGCTTCTGCTCCTCGTGGCCGTGTCGATCCACTGGAACAGCCGCATCGCCTTGCTTCTGGCGCCGCCGTATTTTGGCTTCGAGATCCTGGCATTCTTCGCGTTCGAGTTGCTGGAGCGCGAGATGCGCACCAGCGCGCAGCTTCGGGCGATGCAGGATCTGGTCGCCGACGGAGGTCGTCTCGCCGAACGTCTCCGCATCGCCCGCGAGCTGCACGATGTGCTCGGTCATCACCTAACCGCGCTGACGCTCAACCTCGAGGCCGCGCTCGTGCGCACCGAGGGGGCCGCGCATGGTTCCGTGGAGCGAGCGCAGTCGCTGGCGCGGACGCTGCTGGCCGACGTGCGCGCCATCGTCGCCGAGAAGAACGCGGACGATTGCATTGACCTTGCCGGTGCTCTGCGCACGCTGGTGGCCGACCTGCCTCGGCCGCGGGTACAGCTCGAAGTCGACGACGCGCTCCGGGTCGACGATCCCGAGCAGGGGCTGGTCATCCTCCGCTGCGTGCAGGAGGTCGTGACGAACGCGGCGCGGCATTCCGGAGCGGAGAATGTCTGGATCACCGTGAGGCGCAGCGGCGATGCGTTCGAGGTGCGCGCGCGCGATGACGGACGGGGGCGCGGCGCGGTGCGCGACGGATTCGGACTGCGCGGCATGCGCGAGCGGATCGAGAGCGCCGGAGGCGCGCTGACCATCGAGAGCGGTCCCGGCCACGGGTTCGCGCTGACTGCCTTCCTGCCGGCGCGGAGCGCGCCGTGATCCGCGTTTTCATCGCCGACGATCAGCTTCTCATCCGACAGGGAATCCGCACGCTGCTGGAGATGGACGCGGAGATCGTCATCACCGGCGAGTCACAGGATGGAGCTGAGACGATCGAACGCGTGCGCGCTGTCGAGGTCGACGTCCTGCTGCTCGATGTGCGGATGCCGCGGAAGAGCGGCCTCGATGTGCTCCGCGAGCTGGCGGGGTCGGATTCGCTGCCACCGACGCTTGTGCTGACTACGTTCGACGACACGACCGTCGTTCTCGATGCCATCCGCGCCGGCGCGCGCGGCTTCCTGCTGAAGGACATCTCGTATCAGCAGCTGATGAGCGCGATTCGCGCCATCGCATCGGGCGGGACGGTGTTTCAGCCGGCCATCACGCAACGATTGTTGCACGCCGCCGGAACGCTGGTCGCTGATGGCCTGCCCGCCGAGGAGCTGACTGCGCGCGAGCTGGAAGTCGTCCGCCTCATGTCCGGCGGCTACAGCAACAAGGAGATCGCCCACGCCCTCGGCACCGCGGAAGGGACGATCAAGAACCAGGTCTCCAGCATCCTGTCCAAGTTCGGCGTCCGCGACCGCACGCGCGCGGTGCTCAAGGCATTGGAGGCGGGGCTGCTGTAGGGCGTAGTTGCGCGGTCTCGGGGTTGCGTGGTCTCGCGGTTTGTGTTTCGGCCTCATCCGCTTCGAAACCGAGTGATCCCGCACACGCGACCCCAGCAGACGCCAATTCGACAACGGTTGGCCAACTACCCACTACCCGTGTAATATGTAGAGCCGATCGTGATTCAGTCTTTCGGCGATGAGACGACCGCTGACCTTTTCCGCGAAAGGAACACACGAGAAGCCCGACGAATCCCTCGCGAGCTCTGGCGGAGTGTGCAGCGGAAACTCAAAGCGATCGACGTCGCGGCTCTTCTGGAGGATCTGACGATTCCTTCTGGCAATCGATTGGAGCGACTGAAGGGCGATCAGGCAGGACGGTACAGTATTCGAATCAACGACCAGTATCGCGTAACGTTCCGATGGGAGCAGCATCATGCCTACGAAGTCCGCGTCGAGGACTATCACTAGAGATCCGAACTGGCTGGGGCCGGCAATCTCGCCGGGCGAGATCCTGCTGGAGGAGTTCATGAAGCCGCTGGGTATCGGCCAGGCCGACGCTGCCCGGCAGCTCGGAATCTCGTTGAACCGCCTGAACGAGATCATCCTTGGGAAGCGTAGCGTCAGTGCTGACTCCGCTCTTCGGCTGGCGCGGTTGCTCAAGACTTCTCCCCAGTTCTGGATGCGGTTGCAAGCTGACTGGGATTTGCACCTGGCTTTGGAGCGCGCATCCCGGAAGGCTTCGTAGACCTCGGTGACTGCGGCGTCGCAGGCTTGTCGTGTCAGACGCCGCCCGCCCTCGCCACAATCCCGCCACAATCCTGCCGCCAGTTCTCCTTGTCTCAACGCTCGGCAGGTCACATTGCGGACTTCTATTGGACCCATCGAACGATCCAAGGAGACGATGATGGGGACCGATGGCACGATCAACACTGAATGCGAACCGCGTGGACCGAGGGGGCCGGCGTATCTCCCATCACAAAACGCCCCCTCGGCCCATGCTAACCTCCGCCGCATGAAGCGAGCTGGACTTGGGATTCTTCTCTTCGTGTGCGCGTTTGGTGCGCGCGCGGCCGACAAACTGACGATCGTGAAAGCGGGACCGATTGGCGAGGTGGCAAGCCTGGCCGAGGCCAACGAGATCCGGGTCGTCTTCAGCGAACCGATGGTCGTCGTCGGCAAGATACCGAAGGTTCTCGACGTGCCGTGGTTTCACGTGGAGCCGGCCATCAAGGGATCGTTCCGCTGGTCGGGGACGACGACGCTGATCTTCACTCCTGACCCGAAGCCTCCGCTGCCGTTCGCCACGAAATACGACGTCACGGTCGATGCCGCGGCCAAGGCCGTCAGCGGGAAGACGCTCGGAAAGGAGTACCGCTTCTCCTTCACCACACCGACCATCCAGCTTCTGCGGACGGCCTGGTACCGCAAAGGGGACAAGTACGACGGCGGCATCGTCGTCGCGCTCTGGTTCAACCAGCCGGTCGACTCCGAGACACTGGCTTCGCACCTCCAGCTCCGAACGGCTAAGCACGAGATCAAGGCGCCCGAGCTGTTGGCGCGTGAGCGGTTGCAGAAACTGGAGCCGCAACAGGTCGCGGCATTCGACGCCAAGTTGGCAAAGGCGCAGCAGGCCGCGGCCAGCGACGGGCAGCCGGTGCTGTCGTTCTTCCCCACGGATTGGGACAGCAAGCACTTCAGTCCCGCGAAGGAGCTGGTCGTCGTCGAGACCAAGCCGGGCGTGCCGCCCGATACGAACCTTCAGGTATTCATCGACGATTCGCTGGCAAAAGGCAACAGCAGCGTGGCCACCGGGCGCGCGCAGACCCTCACGATCGAGCTGAATCCAACGCTCTTCGTCGACAAGCTCGAATGCGTGACGGAGTGCAACCCAGACTATTTCAACCCGATCAGCTTCCGTTCGCACAGCGGCGTGCCGTTCCTGAACTTCCGGAAGTCGGTGAGCGTCTCCGACATCACCGATCCCGCTCATGAGACTCCGGTCACGCCGGCCGCACCGAAAGGCGAGGAGAGGGAAGGGGCTCACGCCACGCAGTACAGCCTCGACGAGCTGGGATACTCGTTGCTCCCAGCGCACTCCTACGCGATCCGCATCGATCCCTCGCTCACGACGGAAGACGGCCAGACCCTCGGCTATGCCTGGATGGGAACCGTCGAGTACTTTCACAAGGTCGCTTTCATCAGCTTCGGCGATGGTCATGGCGTATGGGAATCGAGCGGCGGCCCGGTCCTGCCGTTCCACGCGCGCAACTTCCAGAATGTGACGCAGTGGGTGACGCCGTTGTCGCTCGACCAGCTCGTCCCCTCGATCGTCGATCTGCAGAAGGAAGGCTTCCACAAGACGCCGGCCACGCCCGGAGTGCAGCGCAAACTCGCGCCGGTCCCGGACAAGCTGCAGTCGTACGGCCTGAATCTGAAATCGTCGTTGTCGTCGATCGGCAACGGCATCATCCGGGCCGCGATCCAGCCTGGCGCTCCGATCCCGAAATCGCTTCGTTACACGGAAGACATCGCCGGGACGATCGTGCAGGTCACGAACCTCGGCATCTCGGTCAAAGACTCGCCGCAGAACACGCTCGTTCTCGTGTCGCGCCTCGACAACGCCGCGCCGGTGGCCGGCGCAAAGGTGTCGATCCGGACGCGCGACAACAAAGTCTTCTGGACCGGTACGACGGACGCCAGCGGTATCGCGGTCGCCCCCAACACCGACCTCCGTGTCGATCGCACCAAGAGGGCCGCGAACGGCGAAGAGGCCGATCAGGGCGCGTGGGAAGGCGTCGGTGGGTTGTACTTCATCGTCACAGCCGAGAAGGATGGCGACACCGCGTACGTGGCCAGCGACTGGAACCAGGGCATCCAGCCGTGGGACTTCGAGCTCCACTTCGATCTGACGGAAGCGCGGCCTCTGCTGCGCGGGACCATCTTCACCGATCGCGGCGTCTACAAGCCGGGCGAGGAATTGCACGCGAAAGTCGTCCTGCGCAGCGACACGCCAACGGCCATGCAACTCTTGCCGGCCGGCACGGCGGCCGACATCGTCGTCACCGACTCGCTGGCGAAGGAAGTCGACAAGCGCACGGTCAAACTGAACGACTGGAGCAGCGCCGAGTGGACCTGGACTGTTCCGGCCGAGGCGGCTCTCGGCGATTACAACGTCAGTGCGACGATCGCGTCGCAGCGGTTGATGGTCAACGGCCAGTTCCTCGTGGCCGCCTATCGCCGGCCGGAGTTCCGCGTCGACGTCACGCTCAAATCGCCGTCGTCCGTCGCGGGCACCAAACTGAACGGGACGATCGTGGGCAAGTACCTCTTCGGCGCTCCGATGTCGGCGCGGCCGGTCAAGTGGACCTATACGAAGGAACCGGTCCTGGAGGTGCCGCATGCGATCAGCGAGCGGTTCGGCGAGGATCAGTGGCAGTTCCTGGGAGAGGACGCCGAACAGCCGCGCGGCATGGAAACGATCGACACGAAGGAACCGAAGCTCGACGCCAAGGGTGAGTGGAAGCTGACGCTGGACACGGATCTGAAGGCCGGCGCGCCGTGGAACTACACCCTCGAGGGGAACGTCACCGACATCTCGCGCCAGCAGATCGCCGGCCGTACGTCGTTCCACGTCGATCCGGCTCCGTGGTACGTCGGCGTGAAGACCCCGCCGTACTTTGCCGACGCAGCCAAGGGAGTCGATACCGCCATCGTGGCCGTGGCGCTCAATGGCACCGCCGCCGCGGACGTCAAAGTCAGCGTTGATCTCCACCGCATTCAGTGGAACTCCGTTCGCGAATCGGCCGGCAACGGTTTCTACAACTGGCAGACCGAGCGCAAGGAGCTGCCGGCCGGGCATTTTGACGTGACGACGCAGGCGACCCCGGTGCCGCTTCATGTGCCGCTGAGCGGAGGCGGCGAATACCTCATCATCGCCAAGGCCACCGACGCCGAGGGCCGCTCGACGACCACGCGCGCAGGGTTCTACGCCGTCGGCTCCGGCTATACGGCCTGGGCGCGCTACGACAGCAACCGCATCGATCTCGTGCCGGAGAAGAAGACCTTCCGGCCCGGGGAGACGGCGCGGATCATGGTCAAGTCGCCATGGGAGCACGCCACGGCCCTGCTCACGACCGAGCGCGAAGGCGTGCGGACGTGGAAGACGTTCGAGCTGACGTCGACGCAGACGACCGTCACCGTTCCCATCACCGAGAAGGACATCCCCAATCTCTACGTCTCTGTTCTGCTGTTGAAAGGCCGTACGAAGGACGGCATCGAGGACGAGAGCGATCCCGGCAAGCCGGCCTTCCGCCTGGGCTATGCGGCGATCAACGTCGAAGACGCCACGAAACGTCTGAAGGTCGCCGTGAAGGCGAACCGCGACGAGTACCGCCCTGCGTCAAAGGCGCGCATCGAAGTCGATGTTCATGATGCCGCCGGCAAGCCGTCGCAGTCCGAAGTGACGTTATGGGCCGTCGACTACGGCGTGTTGTCGCTGACCGGGTACGAGACGCCTGACGTCCTGCAATCGATCTATCTCGAGAAAGGCTTGCAGGTCGTCAATGAGGACTCGCGCGAGAAGATCGTCAGCCGCCGCGTGCTGACGCCGAAAGGGGAGACGCAGGGCGGAGGCGGCGGACGGGACGCCGGACCCGGCGTGATCCGCAAGGACTTCCGCGTGCTGGCCTTCTGGGTCGGCTCGGTCGTTACTGATAACAAGGGTCACGCCCGCACCGACATTACGCTCCCCGAGTCGCTGACGACTTATCGCATCATGGCCGTGGCCGGTGACAAGGCCTCGCGCTTCGGATGGGCGCAGAACGAGATCCGCATCAACAAGCCGGTGCTGCTGACGCCGACGTGGCCGCGCTTCCTGGCCGTGGGCGATAAAGCGTACTTCGGCGCTGTCGTTCATTCGCAGCTCAAGCAGGCGGGCAAGGCCACGGTGACCATCAAGTCGCTCGATCCGTCGGTGCTGGAGTTTGCGCAACCGACATCGATCACGATCGATGCGGCCGCCGAGGGATCGGCGGAAGTTCGATTCAACGCGACGGCCAAAGCCATTGGGAACGCCCGCCTCCAGATGAGCGTGTCGCTCAACGGCGAGACCGATGCCTTCGAAGATACGCTGCCGGTGCGCATTCTCGCGCCGACCGAAACGGTCGCCGCGTACGGCGAAGCGAAACCGGACGCGAAGGAGACGCTGGCCGTTCCGAAGGACGTCGTCCCCTCGGCCGGCGGTCTGCACGTGGAGCTTTCGTCGACGGCCATGGTCGGCCTGGCGGAAGGGGCTTCGTATCTGGTCGACTATCCCTACGGTTGCGCGGAGCAGCGTTCCTCCGCAGCGATGGCGCTGATGCTGGCCTCCGACCTCGGCGACGCCTTCGCGCTTCCGGGCATCGATGCTAAGAAGGCGCACGCCACGGCGCAGAAGACGATCTATGAGCTCTACAAGTTCCAGTGCGGCGACGGCGGTTTCGCCTACTGGGCGGGCGAGTGCTACAGCGAGTCGCCGTACCTGACCGCAAACGTGCTGCACGTCATGCAGCGCGGCGAGAAGCTGCAATACGACGTCAACAAGGATGTGACCAAGCGCGGGTTCGACTACCTCGATACGAAGTTGAAAGAGAAGCGGCCGACGAACGAGGGATGGTGGCCGGCCTACACGTCGTGGCAGGCCTTCGCGGTGAAAGTGCTCACCGAGGCAGGCCGCAACGAAGACAGCCATATCACGCGGTTGTACTCCTATGTCGACCGCATGCCTCTCTTCGGCATCTCGTACCTCCTCGACGCCATGGTCACGAAGGGGGAGAAGGGTCCGCGAGTGGACGATCTCGTCCGGCGTCTGAACAACGCCATCCTTCCCGAGGGCGGCAGCGCCCATGCCGAAGAGCTGACCGATCCGTACCTCCTCTATTTCTGGAACTCGAACATCCGCTCCACGGCCATTACCCTGGGCTCTCTGACGCGCCACGGCGAGAGCGAGCAGCTCGTGAAGCAGATGGTGCGCTGGCTCATGAATGCAAGGGTCAAAGGACGCTGGGGGAACACGCAGGAGAACGTCTGGGCGATGGAGTCGCTGGTCGACTACTACCGCAAATACGAGAGCGAGACGCCCGACTTCACCGCTATCGTGAAGCTTGGCAACGACGCAATCGCAAACGATGCATTCAAGGGCCGGAGCACGGTGGCAAAGAGCCACGATGTGCCGATGGCGCAACTGCAGCAGCAGCACCCGGGCGCCGAGCTTCCCGTCACCTTCGACCGCCAGGGAACGGGCACGCTGTTCTACCTGATGCGTCTCCGTTACTCGCCGTCAGGGCTGCTTCACGAAGGGCTCGACAAGGGGTTCAACGTCGAGCGGAAGTACTCGCAGAAGACGTTCAAGGCCGGCGATCTGATCAAGGTCACGCTGCGCATCCGCAACACGAAGGAGCGCCGCTTCGTCGCCGTGTCCGATCCGATTCCGGCCGGCACGGAGCCGGTGGAGTCGTGGTTTGCCACGACCGCCACCGACCTCGCCGAAGCGCAGGCGAACAACGACGCGCAAGGCGATGACTGGATGTCCTGGTGGCAGCACGGCGGGTTCGATCACGTCGAGCGCCACGACGATCACGTGAGCCTCTTCGCCACACGATTGAGCGAGGGGATGCACGAGTTCACGTACATGGTCCGCGCCACGACGGCGGGAACGTTCATCACCGCGCCCGCTTATGCCGAGGAGATGTACGAGCCCGAAGTCTTTGGGAGAACCGCAAGCGAGGTCGTCGAGGTCAAGCCGTGAAACTCAGGATGGAGCGCCGGCGACTCGCCGGCTGGACCGCCGGCGGCTTCGCCGGCGGTCTCATCGCCCTCGCCCTATGGGTCCGTCTCGGGCCGATCCCGACGATCACTCCCGACACCACCCCCACCATCGTCGACCGCAACGGCGTCGTTCTCTACGAGCCGTTGTCGGCGGCCGGCACGCGCAACGAGTGGCTCGATACCGTTCCGGCGCCAGTTGCCAATGCCACGATCGCCGCCGAGGATCGGCGCTTCGAGCACCACTTCGGGATCGACCCGATCGCGGTTGTGCGCGCCGTCGCACACGATGTCTACCATCTAAGGGCGGCCGAGGGCGGCTCCACGATCACACAGCAGGTGGCGAAGATGCTCCTCGGCAATCCGCCGCGAACCATCGCCTCAAAGATGCGCGAGGCCGTCATCGCGCTGCGGATCGAGCATCGCTACACGAAGCGCCAGATCCTCGCGCTCTACGTCAATCTCGCGCCCTATGGCGAGCAGACCATCGGCATCGCCCGCGCCAGCCGTCGGTATTTCGGCTGCGCGCCGGAAGAGCTGACGATCGCCCAGGCGGCGTGGCTGGCGTCGCTGCCACAGCGGCCGTCGACCCCGCGCCGAGCCCTGACGCGGCAGCGGCAGGTTCTGGCGCGAATGCACGCGCTGCGGTTCATTGACGATTCGGCGTATCGCGACGCCCGCGCCGAGCGTCTGTCACTCGATCGCGGGATTCAACCGACCCTCGCACCGCACTTCGTCGAGCAGGTTCGTGAACACCTCGGAGCAAACGCGCCGAGGCGGATCGAAACGACACTCGACGCCAACCTCCAGAGCAGTGTCCGCGGCATCATCGCCGCCGAGAAGGCCAATCTGCTGCGACACGGCGCGCACAGCGTCGCGGTCGTCGTGCTCGACAACCAGACCGGCGATTGGCTGGCCTGGGAGGGTTCGGGCGATTACTTTGGAGGGTCGCGGGGTCTCGCGGTCGCGGAGTCTCGCGGTGACGCGGTCTCGCGGTCTCCGAGCAGTGACCCCGCCGCGACTGCGCAACCGCGAGACCGCGCAACCGCGGACTTTGGCGGCGCCATCGACGGCGTGACCACTCTCCGCCAGCCAGGCTCGACGCTCAAGCCGTTCACGTACGCACTGGCATTCGAGCAAGGTTTCACGCCTGCGACGGTGCTGGCCGATGTGCCGTCGCACTTTCCGACCGCCGAAGAGGGAGTCGTCTACACGCCGCGAAACTACGACGGCGGCTACCGCGGGCCACTGCGCGCGCGGCTCGCGTTGGCCGGATCGGAGAATGTCCCTGCCGTCGCTCTTCTGGCAAAGCTGGGCCCTCCGGCGTTGCTGCGTCTGCTCCGAGGGGTAGGCTTTCACGACCTGACGCGCACCGCCGACTACTACGGCCTCGGCCTGACCCTCGGCGACGCCGAGGTCACGCTCGAGCAACTCGTCACCGCGTACGCGACGTTTGCGCGAGGAGGTATGAGCGTGCAGCCGCGCATGATCCTCCATGAACCAACAACCGACAATCGACAACGTGTGCTCCAGCCACGCACCGCCTTCTGGATCACCGACATCCTCAGCGACCCGCGGGCGCGCGAGTTCATCTTTGGCCGCGGCGGCAATCTCGACTTTCCTTTCCCCGTCGCCGTGAAGACCGGTACCTCGCAGGCATACCACGACAACTGGACGGTCGGCTACACGCACGCCGTGACCGTCGGCGTGTGGGTGGGGAACTTCGATCGCAGCACGCTGCGAAACTCCAGCGGCGTCACCGGAGCCGGTCCGATCTTCCACTCCGTCATGCTGGCCGCGATGCGCCGCGTGGGCGCGAGCGGCGAAACGCCGATCGTCGATCGTCCCGACGACCTCGAACAGCAGC
Organism: Thermoanaerobaculia bacterium; assembly: GCA_035482045.1. GTDB lineage: Bacteria > Acidobacteriota > Thermoanaerobaculia > Gp7-AA8 > Gp7-AA8 > JADGNZ01. The sequence goes on along the minus strand of DATHRD010000040.1, from coordinate 86,414 downwards.
CGATCTGTCCGCTGTCGGGACTTCGACCTTCGACCTCATGCCCGTCGACCGAAAGCGAATGGCTTCCGCGCGACGCACCGGTCGAGTTCTGCTCGTGGCATCACGCGGGACACGTCGCCTGGCCCGCCGAGTACCGCGAATGGGCGGACGCGCACGAGCGCCGCACGCCCGCCTCCGCCCCGCGCGCCATGGCCGGCCGCGAGCCGAAGTTCCGCATCACCAGCCCGCCGAACGACGCCACCTACCTCGTTGACCCGACCCTGCACCGCGAGTTCCAGTCTCTGCATTTGCGGGCGACACATGACGCGACATGGCTCGTAGACGGGCAGCCCGCATCGCGCGAGTGGCCGTTGCACGTGGGCAAGCACACGATCATCGCCCGCAACGAACGCGGGGAGCGGGATAGCGTGATGATCACGGTGCGGTAGGCCCGCACGTCGGATATTCAAGGTGGTCTGGCCACGGCTGTACGGACAGAATTCCGCGGTCCCGCGCGTCGCGAAGATCGGTCCGTACCGGATTTTACTTTTACAGCAACGAGAACGATGAGCCGCCGCACGTACACGTTGCGCAAGAGCACCGGCTTGCCAAGTTCTGGCTCGATCCGGTGGAACTGGCAGATTCTTCGGGCTTTCCGGCGCATACTTTACGAGACCTCCTTGCGATCGTGAACGCGAATCGCAAGCGGTTCCTGGAGCAATGGAATGAGCACTTCAGCAACTGAGATCAGCGCACACGCTAACGATGTCGTCGTCACGGATGCAGAGCTGACCGTCTCGCTGACGGATGGCCGAACGATCTCCGTCCCGCTCGCATGGTTTCCGCGGCTCATGGACGGCTCGGCCGATCAACGAGCGCGCTGGGAACTCCTCGGCGACGGTCAGGGGATTCACTGGCCCGATCTTGACGAGGACCTCAGCGTCGCGGGACTCTTGCGCGGTACACGCACGCCGAAGCGGAAACTCTGATTTTTCTCATCCAGCCGAATCCCCGTAACCCGGAAGAAGCCATGAAGCTGCCGAAGACGGACTCGATTCGAGAGTTGGCCGAGTTCTGGGACAGCCACGACGTTACGGACTTCGCCGACGAGTTGGTCGAGGCCGGCGAGCGAGTGTTCGCGCGCCGGCCTGGCGTTACCGTTCCTCTGACCGCGAGAGAACTGAGGGCGCTTAGGGCTCTGGCTGCGTCTCGCGGTGTGGATGAAGTCGCCCTCGTCCGGACCTGGGTTCAAGAGAAGTTGCATCACTGATGCGCCGTCCAACTTGTGCGCTGCAGTCGACGCCGACCCGCCCGTTGGTGCATTCTGAGCACGCCACGAAATCGCGTGCGGGTCGACGCGGCTGAGCCGAACGTTAGCAATTCTCAACTCCGCGTCTCCGCGCCTCCGCGTGATGCTTTCAGTGGAGCGTGGGACAACCGCTGCTTGAGCGCCGCCGTCCTGGTGAAGACGCAGCAGCCTACGCCTTCGGTTTCTTCCGCGTCTCCACCACCTCGCGGATCATCGCCCCCGTATCCCCGCCGGGGACCTCGCATACCACCGAACCAAGGCAGAGCCCTGAGAACCATTTTCTTCCCCTGGGGTAGGGCCATGGCCCTCTGCGGAAAGCATTCTTCCTTTCTCCGAAAGGCCGCCACCAGAGAAAATCGATCCATGGATGTAGTTGTCAAGCGAATTTTGGTGACGTGGTGACGCCATGGCTTCATCGAAAAGGAGATTCTGTTCCTCGATATGGCCATGGCCTTCTGCGAGAGCGTTTTTTCCTTCTCCGAAAGACTGCCACCCAAAGAAAATCGATCCATGGAGGTGGTTTCAACTGATCTGTGGTGACGCGATGACGCCATGGCCTCATCGAGAGGCAAATTCTTCTTCTTCAGTAGGGCCATAGCCATCGCGCGGAAGAGATTTTCCTTTTCGATGAGGAGGTCTGAAATCGTAGATAGGGCCATGGCCATACTTTCGCGGGCAGCGTGCCTCCGCGCGAGGACCGTTGCCCTCCGGGAATCCAAGCGTGCCCTCCGGGAATCCAAGCGTGCCCTCCGGGAATCCAAGCGTGGCCTCCGGGGAATCCAAGCGTGGCCTCCGGGGATCCAAGCGTGGCCTCCGGGAATCCAAACGTGGCCTTCCGGAAATCCAAACGTGGCCTCCGGGAATCCAAGCATGGCCTCCGGGAATCCAAGCGTGGCCTCCGAGGATCCAAACGTGGCATCCGGGAATCCAAGCGTCGACTCCGGGAATCCAAGCGTGGCCTCCGGGAATCCAAATGCCACTCAACACCTCCCTCTCCTCCCTCCGAATCCCGCATAATTACCCCGCATGCACAAACCTCTCATCGGCATCGGTTCGGACGTGGCGCAGAAGGATGGCGAGCGCGATCGGGCCTTTGTCTACACCACCTACATCGAAGCGTTGAAGCGCGCGGGCGCTGTGCCGGTGCTGATCCCGCCGCAGCCCGAGAACGCGGCTGACCTCCTGGAAGGGCTGGACGGGATTCTCCTCGCCGGCGGCGATGACTGTGACCCGTCCGAGTACGGCGAGAAGATGCACCCGAGCTGTGAGCCGATGGATCCGCGCCGCCAGAAGAACGACGTCGGGCTGGCCCGGCTGGCGCGCCAGCGCGGCATCCCCACGCTCGGCATCTGCCTCGGGTTGCAGGTAATGAACGTCGCCGCGGGCGGGACGCTTATCCAGGACATCAATTCCGCGGTCGAGACGGAGATCGATCACTCCAGCGAGCCGAGCGACAGGCGCCATCACGGCGTCATCATCGAAGCCACGACGACACTCGGGCACATCCTCGGCGCCCGCACGATGAACGTCAACTCATCGCACCATCAGTCCGTGGGCCGCGTCGCCGACGGATTCCGCGTCACCGCGAAGGCCCCGGACGGCGTCGTCGAGGGGATCGAGGATCCGGCACATCCCTTTTACCTCGGGGTGCAATGGCATCCCGAGGACATGCCGGGGGAGGCCTCGGCGACGGCGATCTTCGGTGCCTTCGTCGAAGCCGCGCGCAACCATGCTCACGAAAAGGAAAACGACTCGACGGAATTGTCACCGGTCGGTGCGGCGCAATCGGAATAGCGACTTTCCTGGTGCCGTTTGCGACCGGCGGACGGGAGGATTCACGTGAAAAGGACTGCGTTGCTCGCCGTGGCCGCGCTGCTGTTCGTACAGCAGGCCGTCGCTTCGCCGTGGCTCAAAGACATCGCCTCGGCGCAGAAAAAGGCGAAGGAGAAGAACCAGCTCATCTTCGTCGACCTCTTTGCCGACTGGTGCGGCTGGTGCCATCGCTTCGAACAGGAAGTGATCCCGTCGCAGGCTTTCCAGAGCTCCACCGACAACATGGTCCTCCTCCGCCTCAACACCGAGGACGGCAAAGACGGCACGAAATTCGCCCAGGAGTTCAGCATCAACTCGCTGCCGACATTCCTCCTGCTCAACAGCGACCTGATGATCGCCGGCATGATCAAGGGCTATATCCCGTCGACGGAGATCGCAAAAACGATCGAGGGTGTCGAAGGGACGTACAAGGACTTCTCGAAACGCGTCGCCGACGAGCCCAACATCGCCAAGGACTACGCAAAGCGTCTGGCATTGGCCAAGGAGTTCGAGTCGCGGGCCGGATATGCGCAGAGCGAGATGCGATTGAAGAAGCTCGTGAGCGAGCCGGGCATCCCGACGTCCGTACGCGACGATACCTACTTCGAGCTCGCCCTCACCCAGATCCTTCAGAAGAAGTTCGACGACGCGAGAAAGACGATCGCGCAGTTCGCCAAGGTTCAGAACAAAGGCGACGCCTACGAGCGCAGCCGCCTCCTCGTCGGCGACATCTACATGCAGCAAGGAAACGTCTCGGCCGCGCTCAACGAGTACCGCGGCTTCAAGGCCAAGTACCCGAACTCGCAGTACAACCACAATCTCGACATGATGATCCCGCAGCTCGAGCGCCAGTTGGGTACGCCGCGGAAGTGAGAGTCGGGGTGAAAGGCGGAATGTTGAATGTTGAATGTTCAGTGTTGAATGTTGAGCGGAAGCAACCGGCTCGCTTCCAACATCCAACATCCAACATTCAACATTCAACATTGAGTCTGCTGCGCCGCCTCATCGTTCTCTGTTCTCTCCTGGCAACTCCCGCCTTCGCCCAGCTCTCCCTCGGCGGTGCCACGAGCGCGATCCCGGGGCAGGACCTCGTCAAGCTGACCGGATCCGTCAATCAGAAGGACGGCGCGGTCGTCCACGGCGCTGTCACGGCCACCATCCTGAACGGGTGGCACATCAACTCCAACAAGCCGCTGGACGACTTCGTCATCCCCTCGGCTTTGTCATTCGATGCGGCGACGGCCGATCTCGTTTCCGCCGACTACCCCCCGCACACCGTCCGTTCGTTCAAATTCAGCGGTGCTCAGAAACTCGCCGTCTTTGAAGGGACCATCCAGATCCCGTTCACGGCCAGGCTGAAGAGCGGCAACACGATCAACGGCAAGCTCCACTACCAGGCCTGCAACGACACCGTCTGCCTTCCTCCTCGCGACGCCGAAGTAACCATCGACGCGAGCGTGGTTTCGGCCAGTGCGGCGCCGGCGGCCACGCCGGCGGCAAGCTCGGGATTCACGCCGCTTTCCGCCGCGCCGAAGGGGCCGGCAGCAGCGCCCATCGGCAACGACCAGCTCTCGGCGACATACGCCGCACATGGCCTGCCGCTGACGCTTCTCGTCCTCTTCCTCGGCGGGCTGGCTCTCAATCTCACTCCCTGCGTCTTTCCTATGATCCCGATCACGGTCGGCTTCTTCGCCATGCAGAGCGACGGGCGCCGTTCCCGTCGATTCGCGCTCTCGCTCTCGTATGTCATCGGGATCGTCATCACCTATTCGGTGCTCGGTGTTTTCGCCGCGCTGAGCGGACGGATGTTCGGGTCATGGCTCCAATCTCCGGCGGTGCTGATCGGATTCGCCGTACTGATGCTCGTCCTGGCCTCGTCGATGTTCGGGGTGTGGGAGTTCCGCGTCCCGCAATTCATCGCCAACCGCTCGGCGGGCCGCGCGGGCGTGGCCGGCGCGCTGACTATGGGACTCTTCGTCGGCATCGTGGCGGCGCCTTGTGTCGGGCCTGTTGTCGTAGCACTCTTCACACTCGTAGCCGGGATCGCCAAACCGGCCATCGGTATTGCCATGTTTGCCACGCTGGCCTTCGGTCTAGGCTTTCCCTATCTGATCGCCCTCAATGCCATGCCGAAGCCGGGCGAGTGGATGGTGCAGGTCAAGAAGGCGATGGGCTTCGTTCTTATCGGTATGGCCTTCTACTTCCTCCGCGCCGTCATCGGCGAGACGGGCTTCCGCGTCGGTGTGGCCGCCAGTCTGCTCATCGGCGCGGTCTTCCTCTTCGCCAGCCGCGGTCCGCGCGGACGCATCATGCGGCTCGCCTGCGCCACGATCCTCCTCCTCGCCGGCGTCGCATTCGCCATCCCGCCGCGCAAGGGAGTGGCCGTGCAGTGGCAGAAGTACGACGCCGCAGCGGTGACAGCATCCGCCGGCAAGCCGATCGTGATCGACTTCTTCGCTACGTGGTGCATCCCGTGTAAAGAGCTCGACGAGAAAACGTTCGGCGATGCCGGTGTGGCCCGGGATCTCGATCGCTTCACGCGCATCAAGGCCGACGTGACGAACGACAAGGATCCGGCGGTGCAGGAGCTCACGAAGCGCTACTCGATCGTCGGCGTGCCGACCGTCATACTCATCGATTCGTCGGGACACGAGCAGCAACAGCTTCGCCTTACCGGCTTCGAGAAGCCCGAGCAATTCCTCGCCCGGATCCAGCAGGTGAAGTGACTACGCTGACGCTGGACGCAGTGCAGCGTGTGCGCGAGCGCATCGCCCGCGCACACGAGCTGGCGAATGCACGGTTCCGCGAGGCATTCGCATCCGGTACCGGGCCCCTGTCTCCCAAGGCCCACATGGCCCTCCAGGCTGCCGCGCTGGTCGAATGCGCGGCCGGCCTTCGCGTGAACGGTGAGATCCGCTATGACGTCATCGGCGACGAGAGCACGCCGTACGTCGAGCGTGGTCTCCCTATCTACGCTGCCTTCGATGTCGATCGGAACCCGGAAGCCATCTTCGAGTACTGGCTCGTCATCAGCGACATCGTCGGAGCCACGTCATGGCGGATGACGCGCCTGATCGCCACCGCGGACGATTACGATGCCGCGCTGGCGCGGATGCAATCCCCGCAGATCGTCCGCGCGCTCATCGTCACGCATCTCCCTTCCGTTGATGCGCGCGACGATGGGACGGCGCTGCTCGAGGCGACCGTCTATACCCGCGCCGAGGAAGAGCGCATCGAACGGCGCCAGCTCCTGCTGGACGTCCACAACGAGTTTCACTATCACGGACGTGCGCTGCTGGCCGAGGGCAGGGGTGGGGTGCGGGTCTAGCGGCTTCACGTCACCAGCCCTGCCAGCATCTCGAACGACTTCAGCTCGTGCCCGAGGAAGTTGCGGCGGAAGAACGCGGCCAGCGAACGGACCTCGATGAGGACGTCGGCGGAGACCTCGCGCGCCGCGAAGTCACCGACCGGCAGTCGCATGATGGCGTCGAGCACCTCCGCGACATCGTTCGCGATGATCTGAGCGCCTTCTGCGCAATTCGGACAGACAAAGCCGTGCGCCTGTGAGTCAAATCGCAGCGGCCGCCCGAGCGGCTCGCCGCAGGAATTGCAGTTGCGCAACGACGGCAGCACTCCGGCCAGCCGCAGGATCCACACCTCGGCATACGTGACGACGCGCAGCGGCACCGCCCCTTCCAGTAGCGCCTCGGTCGTCCGATCGAGCAGCCGGTAGATCAGCTCCGCCGGATCCCCGGACTGCGCGAACGTGTCGACAGTCTCCGCGAGATACGAGGCCGCGACGCTCGATGCCAGGCTCTGCTGCGCCGGAAACAGCGAACGGATCAGATCGACCGATTCGATGCGCACGACCTCGTCGGACTCCCGCTCGATGTACCCGATCCGCACTTTTGCCAACGGCTCGAGAGAGGCCCCGAACCGGGTCCGCATCGACCGCGCACCGTACGCGAACCCCTTCACCTTGCCGTGGTCCGGCGTCAGAAATACGACCAGCTTGTCCCGCTCGCGGGCGGGGAAGGTGTGCAGGATGATGGCCTCGGTGCGTTGGGGGCGCATGGAAGGGGAGAGTACATTGGATGCAGCGTCGTGATCTCTACTCCACCCGTGCCCGCCGGATGTAGTCGAGTCGCGGGAACTCGCGCATCAGCCAGGTGTTGCCGCTGGCGAAGAGGGCGTCCTGATGGCCGGCGCGCATGCCGCCGCCGGCGGTCTCACCATAGCCGGAGTAGAGGCGGTCGACGACCTCCATACCCGACGTGACGACGCCGAATGGTGCGAACCCCTGGGGGTCGAACTGGCGGTTGTCGGCGAGGTTGATGAACACCTGCGTCGCGCGGGTGTTCGCGGTCGTGAAGGCGTAGGCGATCGTCCCGCGCACATTTGACTGCCGTGGCGGATCGTCGGGAATCGTGGCCGAGCGCCATGCTTGCGCGACCCGAGGATCGCCCGGAATGCCGAACTGCGCGAAGACGCCCTGGCGCACGCGGAAGAAGCGCTGGCCGTCGAAGAAGCCATGCGCGGCGAGATTGTAGAAACGGTCGGCGCCGATGGGCGCCCAGGAGCGATGCACCTCGACGACGAAGTCGCCCTGGCTCGTGGCGAACTGGACGCGGAAGAGCTCCGGGGCGTGCGCATTCAGACGGCGGTCATGCGGGTCGAGCAGAAGTGGGGCGCAGGCGGCGAGCAGGAGGACGATGAGTGTGGGACCGCGGCGCATGGGGGCATTCTCTCCCAAGGTTGTCATGACCTCGCTGTTGACACCTCCCCCTCGCCGCCGCTACTCTCCCGACACGATGAACGCGCCGCGCAAGTTGTGGTGGTTTAGCCGCATCTAGCGGGCAGCGCAGATGCGCCCCGCAGCGGGAAGGGGCGCGCATATCGGCCGGTCAACAACCGAACCTCTTCTCGATGCGGATAGAGGATCCTTGTTGATGCAACTGGTCGTCACCATCTTCGAAGAAACGCCGGAAAGGGCGATCGACGTGATCCGCGGGTTGGACGCCGATCACGACGCGGTCGAGCTGCGCGCCGATGCCTTTGGCGGACGCCCGGTCGACTGGTGCGCCATACGCGCGGCGACGGCAAAGCCCATCATCGCCACGAATCGCGGCGGCGGCCATGTAGACATCGAGGCGGCGATCGCGGCCGGAATCGATTTCGTCGACGTCGAGCACGGCGCCGGCATCCCGGATGCTCATCGCGACCGGTTTATCCTCTCGCATCACGACTATGCCGGCATGCCGGACGTGGATCGGCTCGTGTCGGAAATGCGCGGCGCGGAACATGGGAAGATCGCTGCAACGCCCCGCAATTTCGCCGAGAACGTGCGGCTGCTGGCGCTACTCGGCGGCAGTCGAAACCTGACCGTCATCGGCATGGGAGCGCGCGGGTTGTACGCCCGCATCCTGGCCCCGTTCTTCGGATCGGAGTTTCAGTTCGTGAGCGTCGACGAGGCGCGTCAGGCCGCGCCCGGGCAACTCTCGCAGCAAGCGGCGCTGGCGATCTATGGTCCGGATCGCCGGCTGATGCGCGCCGGTAAGATCTTCGCCGTCGTCGGCAATCCGGCAGCACACAGCGGCTCGCCGGCCATTCATGACGCCATCTTCCGTGCGCACGGTGTGGCGGCGGCGTACGCCATCTTCGAGACGGACGACTTTCTCGACATCGCCGAGCCGTTCGCCCAGGCCTGGCCCTTCGCTCCGCACGGCCTGTCCATCACCGCGCCGTTCAAGGAGGAAGCGCTGGCCTTCGCGGAGGCGATCGGCGCGGACATTCGTGAAAACGCGCGCGAAGCCGGCGCGGTGAACACCCTCGTGCGCATCGGCGGCCGGATCGTGGCCGACAATACGGACATCGATGGCTTCGCGGCGCTCATCAGCAGAACGAACGCGCGGACGGCCGCGGTGATCGGCGCGGGCGGCACGGCACGCGCGGCGCTCGTTGCCCTTCGCCGTGCCGGCATCGCGGCCACTGTCTTCAATCGGACCGCGGGCAGACTGGACGCGCGGCCGCTCGATCAGCGGACAGCGTGGCGTGGCGACCTCGTCATCAACACGTTGCCGCGGAACGTCTCCATCTCGTTGCCGGATGCCGGTACCATCATCGAGACGGCATACGGCAGCGACTCTCACGCAAACGCAACAGGACTCGATCTTCTGCGCGCGCAGGCGGCGCGACAGAGCGAGCTTTTTCTCGAGGCATGCACATGAACCTGGATGACCTTCGCAAGGACTATGACATCGTTCCCATCGCGCGCGAGCTGAGCGCCGACGCCATCACTCCGGTGGCGGCGTTTGCCGCGCTCTCCGGCGACGGGGAAGCCTTTCTGTTCGAGAGCGTCGAGCGCGGCGAAAACGTCGGCCGCTACTCGTTCGTCGGCTTCGAGCCGCGGCGCAGCCTCCGTTTCGACAAAGCCACGCCCGATCCCATTCGTCTGTTGAACGACGAGCTGAAGCCTCTGCGCGTTTATGGCGAAGACTCGCTCCCGCCCTTCTTCGGAGGCGCGGTCGGTTTCTTCGGCTATAGCGTGGCCGGCTGGAGCGAGCGCATCCCCGACTCGTATCGAAACGAGAGCGGTATCCCTGACGCCCGGCTCGTCTTCTTCGACAACGTGGTCGTCTTCGATCACGTCAAGCAGCGTCTCTACGTAATCGCCAACCTCTTCACCTCGGACGCTCACGCGTCGATCGAGGAGGCCAATGCGCGCGTCGACCGCGCCATCGAGCGGCTGCGCGCGTCACGCGTCGAGTTGCTGGCTTTTCCGGACAAGGGCGCGGAGGTGGCCTTCACGGCCAACATTCCCAGGGAGGACTTCGAGGAGGTCGTCAGGACGGCGAAAGAAGAGATCGTCTCCGGCGAGATCTTTCAGATCGTCCTCTCGCAACGCTGGAGCACCGAGTTTCCGGAGTCGGACGCGCTGACGCTCTATCGCGTGCTCCGCTCGATCAACCCCTCGCCCTACATGTTCCTGCTGCGCACGCCGGAGTGCACGCTGGTCGGCGCATCACCGGAGATGCTGGTGCGCGTCGACGGCACGCGCGCGGAGACGCGCCCGATCGCCGGTACGCGCCCGCGCGGCGCGACGGTTCAGGAGGACGCAGAGCTGGAGCGTGCGCTCGTGGCTGATCCGAAGGAGCGGGCCGAGCATCTGATGCTGGTCGACCTCGGGCGCAACGATCTCGGCCGCGTCTGCGTCAGCGGCTCCATCTCGGTCTCCGATTTTGCCCACATCGAGCGCTACAGCCACGTCATGCACCTCGTCACGAACGTCCAGGGGACTCTCCGCGACGACCGCAGTCCCGTCGATCTCTTCCTCTCCTGCTTCCCGGCCGGCACCCTCACCGGCGCGCCGAAGATCCGGGCCATGGAGCTGATCGACGAGCACGAGACCACCCGCCGCGGGCCATACGGCGGCGCCGTGGCCTACTTCGGCTTCAGCGGCAACATGGATTCCTGCATCGCCATCCGGACGATCGTGCTTGAGAACGGCCACGCCTCTGTGCAGGCCGGCGCCGGCATCGTCTACGACTCCGACCCCGCTCGCGAGTACGAGGAGGCGATGAGCAAGTCGGCGGCCTTGAAGCAGGCCATCAGCGTGGCGAAGAAGGTGCTTGGGTAGGGGAGGGGGCAGATGTCTGTCGCGAGTCGAGCGATGCGGAGATCGCTCGCTCGACCCATTCCGTCGTCGTCACGCCTTCGGCCTCAGCGACTGCGTCTACGCGGAACAACAGGTTTATCGGCAATCGCCATGTGACGGCGATGCGGCGAGAGGTCCGGATTGGCCTTCCTGCTTTCGCGCGTTTTGGCACGGGTCAGTGACTCCTTTAACGGGGCAACCAGCCCCTGCATGATGCCGAGTCGCAGCCAGATGTCTTTCAGCACCAGGTAGAGCGGATCACTCAGAACTTCCTGACGACTCCGCGAAGCTCGGAAGACGGGCGAGTCGAACGAAAACGCGAACTCTTCGAACTCGAGCCAGGCAACGTTTTCATCCAGCTTCTCGAGCGCGACTCGACAGAACCGTTTTCGCTCGCTGTCGAGAACTGACAGATCGATTTGCAAGCCGGAATCAGGGTTACGGTATCTCATTCCTATCAAGTTCCTGAAGCTAGATGAGCTTGAAGTGTATTTGTGCGGCCTCGAAGTACATCACTTCCTGTTCAAACACCTCACGCGCCTTGCGCAGGAACGCCTCCAGTCGTTGGATCTCGGATTCGTCAATGATCACGATCTTCACGCACCGATGATGCTCCGGTCTGCCTCTCCAAGTGCCACGGGTCGCCAGTTCGTGATACGCACCGAACGTGACGATGTTATCCAGCCACCAACTCCAAACCTCTGCCGAAAATGGTCTTCCGTCGTTTCCGAGTATAGGGAAAAGCATGGTCACCTTGGTCGCGTTCGGGTCGAGCATTTGGTGCTCCTCGTAACCGTCGGTGGGGAGTCATGATCGCCTCCATAGCATCAATATGTATCTCCCGGTTATTTTTGTCAATACAAATTGGTTCGGGTTGAACCGGTTCGGGTCGGAGGGGCTGCTAACCCTTAACGACGTCCCCCTTCCCACCCACAAACCTTACCTTCACCGCCCCCAGCGTGTGCAGCAGTTCCGCGACCCGCGCCTCCGCGTTCTGCTGCGCAAGTGGGAGGATCCCCTTGCGTACCGCTTCGTTGCGGATGTTCTGCTCCGCGTACTGTCGGGCGCGTCCTTCCATGCCTATGTCGGCGCGGCGGAAGACGCCGGTGCGGCGGTCGATGACGTGCGAGGCTCGGTTGTCGATGCGCGAGACCAGGAGTTGGGGCGGGGGAAGGCGGACCACGATCGTGCCGTCCGGTTCGCGGTGGACATCGTCCGGCTTCAGGATCGAGAGATCGACGCCTGCGATCACGTCGCCCGCGGCGTAGAGCGTCAGCTCGTCGCCGGCCAGCGCGTTCGGGATGAGGTCGTACGACTGCCGGATCGTGTTGACGCTCACCACACGCATCGAGGCGGTTTCAAGCCTGTTCAGCTCGCGAACCCGCGTGACGAGCGTTCCGATCTCGGCCATCTCCTCTTTGCGCGTCACGGTACTGCTCGCCATCTGCACAACACGGTGCGCGATGACCCAGGCCGCATCGATGATGCCCAGGAGCACCACCACCAGCACGGCGATGAGAATGAGAATCTGCCGTCTTGTCATCGATTCCACAATTTCCCTATCTTTTGGAATTTTCTGCTATCCTGACGGTCTCCCGGTAGGATTCAAAGAAGCATTCAAGGGGTTACGGCGACCCCGCTGGCCTTCGGCCGGTCCATGATCAACAACGGGGCTGGCAGTTTGTCGACCGGCGATCGGGCCTGCTGCTTGGACGCGCCGATCGGAGACGTTCACGTTTTTGCATCGCGTGACGATCAGTCCGCTACCAGCGGCCGGCAGAGCCTGAATCAAGCTACGACTCACATCTCGCTATCCCTTCTCAAGCGCCACTGCTTCTCGATGTGTCCGACAAAGCTCGACCTGCCGGTTTCGAGCCACTCCGTCAGAAGATCGACGCTCATCTCATCGAGTGAGTCAATGATGGCCAGACGGGCCGCCTGCGCGACGCGCTCGATCGGCTTTTCGAGCAGGGCTACGACTTTCGCCGACCGCGTCAGACGCCAGGCCAGCTCTTCCTCGCGGTTCATGGCCAGGATGCGGTTCGCGGCCAGGGTCAGCAGCACGGCGGCGTTCCAGTTCGACCGACGGTCCCAACGCGGCGGGACGACGAAATCGGCGGCGTCGATCTCGCCGGCCAGCGCGGCGATGTGGCGTTCGGTGGCCAGCCGGATCGGGCCGAGGTCGGCGTGAAAGAGCATCTCGTAGGTGTCTTCGCTGTCGTCGCCGGTGAGCGACCGCGCCAGCGCGTTGCGGGCGGTGGCGTCGAGCTCCACCGGCACGCCGGTGAAGAATGAGGCCTTGTTCGCCTTCGCCAGATCGGCGAGCTGCGCGAGCGCGGCAAGGTCGGTCGTCACCGGAAAGATGACGGGGATGACCACGCCCCATCGCAGCTTCCGCTCGTTGGCCTCGGCGAAGAGCACTTCGAGCCTCCCTAACTCCAACGGCCACGCCGCGATGGCGATGACCGCGTCCTCGGGAACCTGGTGTGGCAGCGCTCCGCGCGTGGAGACGAGTTGGGTCGCCGCGACCTGCTGCTCGGCGCAGAACTGCAGGGCTTCCTCGCCCCGTCCGAAGATGACTTCCGCGAACTCGGCGGCGTCGATCAGCGCGGGCGCGTGCAGGGGATGGCGCGTCGTACTGCGCTCCAGATCGTCTCGCACGTTGTCGCAGACGGAGACCTCGAAGCGCTCGGCGCAGGAGGCGCGCAAGTCGAGATAGTCGATGGCGATCGGTGCGGCGCGCCTCGGGCTGTACGGGGCGATGGTCGCCGCGGCCCAGTACGGCGGCTCCGGGACCTGTGCCCGCGTGAGGCGCAGGTGCTGCGCTTTCTTGTAGACGATCACGCCGCGACAGTGTATGCGCGTCTCAGCGCGCTACATATGGGGCCACGAGCGACCGGACGTACTTGGCGATCATGTCGAGCTCGAGATTCACGGGGTCTCCGATTGCCGCATCGCCCAGGTTTGTGCGGCGGAGCGTCTCCGGGATCAGCGCCGCGCCGAAACTCGTGCCGTCAGGCTCGACGACTGTGAGGGAGACGCCGTCGACGGCGATGGAGCCCTTGTCGACGATGAGCTCCGCGTACTCGGCCGGGTGGCTCCAGCGATACACGGCGAAGTCGCCCTCGGCAGTGATCGATCGAAGTGACCCAACGCCGTCGACGTGTCCCTGCACGAGATGCCCCCCGAGCCGCTCGCCGAGGGCCAACGCCCGCTCGAGGTTCACGCGCGCGCCGAATGCCAGCGTGCCCAGCGTGGTGCGTGCGAGCGTCTCGTTCGAGACATCGGTGAGCAGCGTCCTGTCGTCCTGCGGCAGGACGGTGAGGCAGACGCCGTTCACGGCCAGGCTTTCGCCGCGGGTGAACGGTTCGTCGTCGTCCGTGCGTAGCCGCAGCCGCGCCCCCGACTCGAGTAAGTCGAGCGATTCGATGATGCCGGTGTGGTGAATGATGCCGGTGAACATGGTTGCGATCGCGCTGAGCTCGACCACGCTGTGAATTGAGACGCGCGCAGATTATCTACCCAGCGACCGATCTACTGATACGCCGTAATCATCAGATCAGCTCCCACCACCTCCACCCGATCAAAGCGAAAACAGTAGGCGTCCATCAACGTCGCGACACCATCGCCACTGAAGAGCGACGGCGCGGTGTTACCGCCGACGATCATCGGGGCGACGAACAGAATCATCTTCTGCCACAGCCCTCGGCTGATGAATTCCGAGAGTACATTGGAGCCGCCTTCGACGATGATCGACTGGATGCCGCGCCCGTACAGGTTGTCGAGTAGCGCATCGATATCAACATCGTCGACGATATGAACCGTCGCCCCGCCGTCGGTGAGCACGCGCGCGTCCGGAGGCACGATGCGGCGGCGGTCGAGGATAACGCGCGTCCAGCCCGTCACCGAGGTGTTCTTCCGCAGCCGTCTGGTGAGGTGAGGGTTGTCGGCCCGTACGGTGCCGCCGCCGGCGATGATGGCGTCGTACTCCTCGCGCAGCTCCAGGCTCTTCTGACGCGCCGCCTCGGAGGTAATCCATCGGCTGTCACCAGCGACGGTAGCGAGTTTTCCGTCGAGCGTCATCCCGGCCTTCAGCACGACGAATGGACGTCGATAGGTCACGGCGTGGACAAAGACCTCATTGAGGTTGCGTGCCTCGTCTTCGAGGACTCCGACGACGACTTCGATGCCGGCGTCGCGCAGCTTCTCGACGCCGCCGGCCGCAACCGGATGCGGGTCGCGCATGGCCATGACGACACGGGACACGCCGGCGTCGATGATGGCGTCGACGCACGGTGGTGTGCGCCCATGGTGAACGCACGGCTCCAGCGTGACGAGCATCGTGGCGCCGCGCGCGTCTGCACCGCGCAGCGCCTCGATCTCCGCGTGCGGCTCGCCAGCCCGATGGTGCCACCCCTCCGCGATGACGTTTGCGTCGCGTACGAGCACGCAGCCGACCATCGGATTGGGACTGACGGAGTAGCGGCCTCGCTCGGCGAGCTCCAGCGCGCGGCGCATCAGGTTTTCCACGGGGCGATTGTAGTGGCTAAAAACAAAACCGCCGGCGAAGCCGCCGGCGGTTTTGACCGGCGAGTCGCCGGCGCTGCAATGAGACTCGTTTATGGCACGTGGATGAAGCGGTATCCCGACACCGTGGGGCCGCCGCGGCCGGGTGACGTCACGTAGATGCGCGCCGTCTGGCCGCCTTTGAGATGATCGATCGCGGCGCGGAACTGCGCGACGGTCGCGATCTTCTCGCCCTGCACTTCGCTGATGACGTCCCCCTCGGTGAGGATGTCGCCGGCCGCTGAGACTTCCTTGACGTCCGTAACGACCACACCGGTGATGTTGTCAGGCAGGCTATAGGTTTGGCGCAACTGCTGCGTCAGATCCTGCACGGACATGCCGAGCTTGTTACGGGCCGGCGCGACCTCCTCGGGTTTCGTCGCGTCCGGCTTGTCGCTTTCCAGCGTCCGTTCGACGGTCGTGGCGGTGAGATCGCGCTGTTTCTTGTCGCGGATGACGGTCAGGTCGACCTTGCTGCCGACCGGCAGGTACGAGATGTAGTCGATGAGGGAGCGGTTGCTGGTGATCGGATGGTCGTCGGCCTTGATGATGAGGTCGCCGGGCTGGACGCCTGCTTTTGCCGCCGGCAGACCAGGCTCGACGCTCTGCACGAGCGCACCACGTGTATCCGGGGGAAGCTCGAAGCCGTTCCTGGCGTCTTCGGATAGGTCGATGATGCCCATGCCGAGGTAGCCGCGCGTCACCTTGCCCTGCCTGAGCTGTGGCAGAAGGCGTTTGGCCGTGTTGATCGGAGTGGCAAAGCCGAGGCCCTGCGCGCCCCCGCCACGGATCGCCGTGTTGATGCCGACCACCTCACCGTTGATGTTCATCAGCGGGCCGCCGGAATTGCCGAAGTTGATGGCAGCGTCGGTCTGGATGAAGTTCTCGAATGACCGGGTCTGGTCGCTCAGGCCGAGATTACGGCCCTTCGCGGAGATGACGCCGACGGTCAGAGTGTTCTCGAACTGATAGGGGTTGCCGATGGCAAGGGCCCAGTCACCCTTGCGGATGTGGTCGGAATCTCCCAGCGGGACGCTGGGCAGCTTCTGGCCGGCGTCGATCTTGAGAAGGGCGATGTCGGTGGCGGGGTCGCGGCCGATGACCTTTGCATCGCTGGTGCGGCCGCCGTTGCCGTTCTCATCGGCGCCCCAGTGGACCTGGATCTTCGTGGCGCCGTCGATGACGTGGTTGTTGGTCAGGATGTAGCCGTCGGGAGAGATGATGAACCCCGAGCCGCCGGCGACCTGCTTGCGCTCGTCATCTTCATCGGGCGTCCGGTTGCCGTGCGGGTTGCGCTGACCGTTGGGATTCGGGAAAAAGAACTCAAACGGATCGCCGCCGAAGGGGTTTTTGCGGAGATCGCTGGTCTTGATGACTTCCGTTGACGTGATCGATACGACGGCGGGCATCACGCGCGCAGCGACGTCGGCGAACGACGGGATGGTTACCGAGGCGACTGGCGCGCCGTTTGTGGTCTGGATCGGGGCCGTCTGAGCGTTCGAGGGTCGAATCAGCCCGAGGTCGGCGCTGACGATGACACCGAACGCGACCGAGGCGATGATGATGGCAATCGTCGAAAGAATGCGTTTTGTCGTGGGATTCATGTTGGTTGAGGCTCCTTTGTTGCTGGTCATTTGATGTCTACTGATGTCTCACGGAGGCTTTGTGCCCGCCGCGGGATGAGCGCCAGCGGGATGGTATGACCTCCGCTCTTGTTTCTTAAGACGAATGGGCCCACGACAAGGTTTCGTGGCGCTTTCGTTACACGTTACTGAGAAACACGAAGAACCGTTGAAAACGTTCCTTCCGGCAGCAGAAAAAAGGCCCCCGATCCGGGGGCCCCTGGGAGTCGAGAGAGGCTGGAGCCGTCAGGCGACGACCTGCCGGCCGACGATGAGGCGATAGATGAACAGGAGCACAATCGCGCCGATGATCGAGCCGATCCACCCTGCCGTCTGCTCGTCGTGACCGAGAATCGACGCGAGGAAGCCGCCCACGAACGAACCGGCGATGCCGAGAAGGATCGTCACGATCCAGCCGCCCGGGTCGCGTCCCGGCATGAGGAACTTGGCGATCGCACCAACCACGAGTCCGAACAGAAGCCATCCGATGATGTTCATTTGTCTCTCCTTCAGGTCGGTTATGGAGGAGCAACTAGGGTGCCATTGCTTGGGGGTGGGGAGTGGGGAGTGGGGGGTGGGAGTCGGGGGTCGGGGGTCGGGAGTCGGGAGTCGGGAGTCGGAGCTCAGGTTAGCAGGTCGCTCTTCGCTGCTGACTTCACAGGTTCTCTCAACGCAGTCTTCGACAACCGACACCGACAACCGACAACCCCGTGCTCCGACCCCCGACCCCCGACCCCCGACTCCCGACCCCCGACCCCCGACCCCCGACTCCCGATACCTCCACACCCCACACCCCACCCCCCACCCCCCGACATACAATGCGCCCCGCATTCACCGAACAGGAGACAACATGGCTGGAAATTTGATCGATTACCGGGTGGAAAAAGGGGTGGCAATCCTCGAGCTGAACGATCCCCCGGCGAACACCTATACCTACGAAATGAACAAGGAGCTCGATACGTGCATCCTCAATGCGCGCATGGACGACGATGTCTACGTCATCGTGCTCCGCGGTTCGGGGGACAAGTTCTTCTCTGCCGGCGCGAACATCAAGATGCTCTCGGAGGTCACGCCGCAGTTCAAGTACTACTTCTGTCTCCATGCCAACGAGACGTTGAACCGGCTCGAGCAGACGCCGAAGCTGGTCATCGCCGCGTTGAACGGACACACCGTCGGCGGCGGACTGGAGATCGCCATGGCCGCCGACATCCGCATCGCCCTGCAGGGCGCCGGGAAGGTTGGTCTGCCGGAAGTGACGCTCGGCGTTCTCCCTGGCACCGGCGGCACGCAGCGCCTGTCGCGCCTTGTCGGAAAGACGAAGTCGATCGAGCTGATGATTGAGGGCGGTCTCTTCGACTTCGAGGAAGCGCTGCGGCTCGGCGTCATCAACTACCTCTGGCCGGCCGAGCAGGATGGCCAGAAGTGGTGGGACCGCGTCATGGAGTACGCGCGGAGCTTCTGCCCGCCGAACAAGGCATCGCGCGCGGTTGGCCGGATCAAGCGCTCCGTGCAGAGCGGGTGGGAGATTCCCTTCGAGTCCGCCCTGGCAATCGAGCGCGAACTGCAGCAGCAGCTTTTCCAGAGCGACGACGCGAAGGAAGGGCTCAGCGCCTACAACCAGAAGCGGAAGCCGCAGTTTGCCGGGAAGTAGTGTAGGATCTCCTCGGGTCGCACAGAAGTGATACCGGACGGCGCAGCCTCGAGGCTGCGCCGTTTTCGTTTTGGAGGGGATGATGAAGGTTTTGCAGATCGCCGTTGCGTTGCTTCTCTTTTCCGGGCTTGCCTCGGCTGCCCCGTGTACTCTGGGCGTTACCGTTCAGCCCGATTCCCCTGTTGCCGGCCAGCCGATCGCGATCTTGTATTCAGCGCCATATCTCGGCTTCATCCAGACGCCCAGCGTCGCCATCGCGGGGAATCAGATCATCATTGATCAGCCGACCGTGCATGCCGATCCGGCCTCTCCCGGCGACATTCCGTGCGGGCAAGAGCTCGTTCAGGTCGAGACTCTTCCGCCCGGCTACTACACCGTGACGGTTCGTCTGAGCACCTCCTCGCCAATGTCGGGATCGTTCGTCGTTACATCGCCCGAAGCGGCGCTCTGCAGCGATGCAGGAACGTTCGCGACAGATCCGGCCACGCCTGCCGCTGGAAGGCCGGTGGTGCTGTCGTTTACCCGCATGACCGCGATGACTTTTCTCGCGCCGTCCGTTTCGGTCACAGGCAATCAGATTACTGTTTATGACCACGTCAGTCCCCAACAGCCGCCCGCTCAATATCCGCTGCCGCTTTGCCTGACGACTTCTGTGGCGATTGCCTCACTTCCGGCAGGCGAATATGTCGTTCACTGGATCGTGGTCGACTTCAACCGGATGACAAACGCCGGCTCGTACACCTTCGCCGTCGTCGCTCCGCAGGCTCGCAGGCGCGCCGCTCGGTGATATCTTTTCCATCATGCGCTACCGAAACCTTCACGGCACTAATCTCGAGCTCTCGGAGCTCGGCTTTGGCACCTGGACTCTCACCACGGGCTGGTGGGGCAACTACACGGACGACGAAGGGCGGCGGCTGATCGCCGTCGCTCTCGATGCCGGCATCAACTACATCGACACCGCCGACGCCTACGGAAACGGCCGCGGCGAGACGATGCTCAAGCCTCTCCTGGCCGAGCATCCCGAGGTCATCGTCGGCACCAAGTTCGGGTACGACTTTTACAACAACCCTGAACGTCCCCGCGGCCAGCGTGAGCTGCCGCAGGACATGTCTCCGAAGTTCATCCGTTTCGCCATCGAGCAGTCCCTCCAGCGTCTCGGCGTCGACCACGTGGCCATCTACCAGCCTCACAACCCGCGCGTAGTCACGCTGATGGAAGACGAGCATTGGGAGACGCTGGAGTCGCTGAAGAGTGAAGGGAAGATTCTCTCCTACGGCCCCTCGCTCGGCCCGGCCATCGGCTGGCGTGACGAGGGGACCTACGCCAACGCCGTGCGCCATGCTCCGGTCACGCAGATGATCTACAACGTCCTCGAGCAGGACCCGGGCCGGGAGTTCATCCTCGCGGCCGAGAAGGGGCCGTCGTACGGTGGTGTGGGCGAGGCGATGAGAGGCGAGACGGGGAAGAAGGTCTGCACGCCGTCCTCGGCCTTCGATCCGTCGTTCCGTGCCTGGAAAGCGAATCCCGATCCGCAGTTCCTGATCCGCGTGACGCACTCCTCGGGTATGCTCGAAGGGAAGTACACGCTCGACACGAAGTTCGATGAGACCGATCACCGCTCTCACCGGCCGCGCTCCTGGATGGTCGAAGGCCTGCAGAAAGTCGATCGTCTGGAATCCCTTCGGAAAGAGCGCGGCGTGACGCTCGGGCAGTTCGCGCTGCTCTGGCTCTACGCGCACAAGTCCGTCCTCTCCGCGCTTCCGAACATCTACGATGAAGAGCAGATCCGCGAGTTCGCCGCCGCCTCCGAGCACCCGCCGCTCACCGACCGGGAGATGGAACAGATCCAGGAGATGTACGACCGCAACTTCGACATCACGCCGTATGTGGAGGAAGTTGCGTTGTCGTCATGACGGGGGTCGGGCGTCGGGGGTCGGGTGTCGGAGAATGTCGCATATCCGAGCCCCGTCACTGAGCTTCTCCATTTGTTAGCGTTCCCACGGGAGTAGGGGGTCGGGAGTCGCGAGTCGGAGATGTCGAGGTCACTTCTCCGACCCCCGACTCCCGACTCCCGACCCCCGACCCCTGTTAGCATCCACTCCATGTCAGACATCCAGAACAAGCTCTTCATCAACGGCGAATTCGTCGATGCCCATTCGGGCGAGACGTTTGCCACCACCAACCCTGCCACCGAGGAGAAGATCACCGACGTCGCTTCGGCCGGGCCTGACGACGTCGACGACGCCGTGCGCGCCGCGCGCGCGCAGATGGAGGCGGGGAGCGACTGGCAGAAGATGAAGCCGCGCGACCGCGCCAAGATCCTGTGGCGCATCGCGGACATGCTGGGCGCACGCGCCGCCGAGATCGGCCGCATCGAGACCATCGACAACGGCAAGCCGATCTTCGAGTCCCAATTCGTGGATACGCCCGCGGCGGCGGAGTGCCTCTATTACTTCGCCGGCTGGAGCGGCAAGGTCACCGGCGAGACCATTCCCATCGCCGACAACGCCTTCACCTACACGCTGCGTGAGCCGGTTGGCGTCGTCGGCGCCATCACTCCATGGAACTTCCCGCTGATGCTGGCGGTCTGGAAGATCGCTCCCGCGCTGGCCTGCGGCAACACGGTCGTCATCAAGCCCGCGTCCAACACGTCGCTCTCGCTGCTGAAGTTCGCGGAGTACGCCAAAGAGTGCGGCCTGCCGGCCGGCGTGCTCAACGTCATCCCGGGCCGCGGCTCGGTCGTCGGCAACGCCCTCGTCGATCATCCCGGTGTCGATGCCATCGCCTTCACCGGATCCGCCGAGGTGGGCAGGGGACTGATGGCCCGCGCGGCGAAGACGTTGAAGAAAGTGTCGCTGGAGCTCGGCGGCAAGTCGCCGAACATCGTCTTCGCCGACGCCGATCTCGAAGCAGCAGCTCGCGGCGCGCTGAACGCGATCTTCTATGGCAAGGGTGAAGTCTGCGCCGCCGGCTCGCGTCTCCTCGTCGAGGAATCGGCGCACGACGAGCTGATGGCCAAGGTCACCGAGCGCGCCAACAAGATGGTGGCCGCCGATCCGCTCCACCCCAAGACGCGCCTCGGCGCGATCGTCTCCAAGGAACAGATGGAGACCGTCCTGTCCTACATCGAAGCGGGCAAGAGCGATGGCGCCAGACTCGTCGCCGGCGGCGAGCGCACCGACATCGGCACCGGCAAGGGTTACTTCGTCAAACCGACCATCTTCGACGACGTCGAAATCGATCACCGCATCGCCCGCGAAGAGATCTTCGGCCCGGTCCTGGCCACGATCCGCTTCAAAGACGCGGACGACGCCATCGCCAAAGGCAACGCCACCGTCTATGGCCTTGCCGCCGCCGTCTGGACGCGCGATATCTCCAAAGCCCACCGCATCGCCCGGGCCATCAAAGCCGGCACTGTCTGGATCAACAGCTACAACCTCTACGACCCCGCGTTGCCCTTCGGCGGCTTCAAAGAGTCCGGCTTCGGACGGGATCAGGGGAGGGATGCGCTGGAGAAGTACACGCAGACGAAGAGCGTTTGGGTGAATTTGTAGTTGCGCCGTTTGTCGATGAAAGCCCAGCTTTTGTGGCTCATGACCTTGCTTACAGGTTGTGCAGTCGTCGATGGACGCTTCCGTCCTTTGGGGGCACCCAGTTTTATCGACGTGGCAGGCTGCAAACCTGACGGCACGGCACCTCTGGTTGTTACGATCAGTGCAAGAGAGGTCGGGACGCACGCCGTCCTTCCCGGGGTTCGTTTCCGATTCGAGGGACCCGTAATGCGGGAAGTTCTTACGGATACGGCACCTGGGTCTGTCAGGGGCCTACCGCTGGGTGTCTATCGCGTCACCGTGAGCCTTGACGGGTTTCTGCCCGCCCGGCAGATTGCGCATCTGTCGGGTGGGAAGTGCGTGCTCCGGGCTGATCTCGAGGCTGCTCGACGGCCTGTCTCCGACTTTTAGTCTCTGGTGTGCCAACGTACGGGTGGGTGGATTAACTCACCGTCCGAAGACGCTAACTTACCGTCTGAGCACGGTAACTTACCGTCCCGAACACGGTAGCTTACCGTCCGCCAAGCCCTCGCCCCGCCTGCAGCCAGCTCGCGTTCGCCGCAGATCGGGCTGCCGGTCTGCCCCCTCACCACCTGCTGTACAATCCGCAACTCTTTGAAGAGGAGAGCTATGCGAAAGAACGCAATCATTTTTATCTCGCTCGCGGTGTTGTCACTCGGGCTTCTCGGTTGTCCGCCGAAGGAAAGCACGACCAACACCAGCACGAGCACGGCCGGAGGGGACATCCTCGTCGGCGAGTACGGATCGATGACCGGGCCGCAGGCCACCTTCGGCCAGTCGACCCACAACGGGATCATGATGGCGGCCGACGAAGTGAACGCCGCCGGCGGTATCAACGGCCGCAAGATCAAAGTCATGAGCGAGGACGATCAGTCCAAGCAGGAAGAGGCCGCCAACGCCGTCACCAAGCTGATCTCGCAGAACAACGTCGTGGCCATCCTCGGTGAGGTGGCTTCGTCCGCCTCGATCGCGGCCGCTCCGATCTGCCAGTCGAACAAGGTGCCGATGATCACGCCGTCGTCGACCAACGACGAGGTCACCCGCAAGGGCGACTACATCTTCCGCATCTGCTTCACCGACAGCTACCAGGGCGAGTACCAGGCCGTCTTCGCCGACCAGTGGTGTACCGCGAACAACAAGCCCAAGAGCGTGGCCATGCTCACCGACATCAAGAGCGACTATTCGCAGGGCCTGGCCAAGGTCTTCACGGCGAAGTTCACGTCCCTCGGCGGCAAGATCGTCGGGACGCAGAGCTACGCCAACGGCGACAGCGACTTCAAGTCGCAGCTCACCACCATCAAGGCCACCAACCCCTCTCTGCTGTTCGTGCCCGGCTACTACACTGACATCGGCCAGATCGCCATCCAGGCCCGTGACCTCGGCATCACCGTTCCGCTTCTCGGCGGCGACGGCTGGGAATCGCCGAAGCTCATCGAGATCGGCGGCAAGTCTCTCGAGGGCTCCTTCTACACGAACCATTACTTCTACGGCGACCCATCCCCGGTCGTCAGCAACTTCGTGCAGAAGTACAAAGACCGCTACGGCCAGACCCCGGACGCCCTGGCCGCTCTCGGCTACGACGCCATGAAGACGCTGGCCGACGCCATGAAGCGCGCCGCCAAGATCGACGGACCGTCGCTGCGCGACGCCATCGGCAAGACGAAAGACCTCGTCGGCGTCACGGGAACGATCACCATCGGACCCGACCGTAACGCCATTGGCAAGAAGCTCGTCATCGAGGAGATCAAGAACGGCCAGCTCACGCTCAAGGCGACGATCGATCCCGCCAAGGGCGGCGGCGTGGAGATGAACAACGCTCCGGCGACGACGACCGGCGCGAAGTAGCGGTTGACGGGGGTCGGGAGTCGGGGGTCGGGGTTTCCGGCTGCCCTCGGGAGTCTGGAGTCTCTGTGTAACGTCGAGAGCCTTCTCCCCACCGCTGAAAAGCGCGGTGGGGAGAAGGACGCTCGACGAACACCGCGTCTGAGATTTCACTTGGATGTTGAGAAGACCCGACCCCCGATTCCCGGGGACACCGACACACGAATTTGTCTTTACAGGAAACGGTCCGGCGGTTAGCGTGCGCCGGACCGTTTTTTGTATCGGATACAGGAGTCCGGTCTCAGGGCCTGGGATGTTCGGCTACAGTGTCTCCGACACCCGACCCCCGACACCCGGCGAAAGACACCCGACACCCGAGAATTCAAACATGCAGGAGATCCTCCAGAATCTGCTCAACGGGATCGCCGTCGGCGCGATTTACGCGCTGATCGCCCTCGGCTACACGATGGTGTACGGCATCCTGAAGCTGATCAACTTCGCCCATGGCGACGTGTTCATGCTCGGTTCGTTCGTCGGCTTTTACGCCGGCGGCTACGCCGTGCGCCACTTGCAGACGCAGGGGGGGGCGCTCGGCTGGGGCTATGCGGGTCTGGTCATGCTGCTGGCCATGGTGGTCTGCGGCCTCTTCGGCTTCCTCAACGAGCGGATCGCCTACCGGCCGTTGCGCAACGCCCCCCGCATCGCCTCGCTGATCACCGCCATCGGCGTGTCGTTTCTGCTCGAATACGGCGGCCAGTTCGTCTTCGGGGCCGATCCGAAGTTCTTCCCGACGCTCGTGGAGAAGCACCTCATCACCTTCGGTGGCGTGACCACGACCAACTACCAGATCATCGTTCTGGTCGTGGCCGTGATCTTCATGGGCCTGCTGCAATACATCATTTACGGCACGAAGTTCGGCCGGGCCATGCGGGCCGTCTCCTTCAACTTCGAGACGGCCTCGCTGATGGGCATCCCGACTGACCGCGTCATCTCGATGACCTTCATCATCGGTTCCGTGCTGGCCGCCGTGGCCGGCATCCTCTACGGCCTCTCGTATCCGAAGATCGATCCGTTGATGGGGATCATGCCCGGCCTGAAGGCCTTCATCGCAGCGGTCCTGGGCGGGATCGGCAACGTGCCCGGCGCCGTGGTCGGAGGATTGATCATCGGCATCATCGAGTCCTTCGTCGGCGGCAGCCAGTTCTCCAGCTACCGCGACGCCATCGCCTTCATCATCCTCATCGCCATCCTCCTTTTCCGGCCGTCGGGACTGTTCGGGAAGTATCAGGCGGAGAAGGTTTGATGACGAAGGATGAAGGCGGAAGGATGAAGGATGAACGCAGAAAGGCGAAGGCAGAGATGAGAACGCTCATTGGCGCGTGCTCGTTGTCATCCTTCATCCTTCATCTTTCATCCTTCGGCGGTCCTTTGCCTGATGATTTCAAAAGGGTCGCCGCGTGAAACCGTCCTCCCTCCCCTGGTGGCTCCGCGACCTCCTCGGGCTCGCGCTCTTCGTCGCGATCCTGGTCGGACTGTCCTATGGCCTGGAGGCGATCCCCATCGCCGGCATCGCCTACTACAACCGGATCCTGGTCCTCATGGGGATCAACATCATCATGGCGGTGTCGCTGAACATCATCAACGGACACGCCGGGCAGTTCTCGCTGGGCCACGCGGGGTTCATGGCCGTCGGCGCGTATTTTTCCGCCTATCTGACCTTCTACCACTTCGCTCCGCAGCTCGACAAAATACCGCCCGGCCCGCAGCACTTTCTGATGCAGAACGTCTTCCTGGTCATTTCCGTCCTTTGCGGTGGGTTGCTGGCCGCGCTGGCCGGATACATGGTCGGGCTTCCGTCGCTGCGGCTGCGCGGCGACTATCTGGCCATCGTCACGCTCGGCTTCGGCGAGATCATCCGCGTCTTCATCCTCAACATCGACAAGATCGGTGCCGCGCGCGGCTTCAGCGGCATCCCGCAGTGGAGCAACTTCTTCTGGGTCTTCCTCTTCTGTGGACTGACGATCATGCTCTCGTGGCGGCTCGTGCGATCGTCGGTGGGTCGGGCATTTCTGTCTGTGCGCGAAGATCAGATCGCGGCCGAGGCCATGGGTGTGAATACGACCAGCTACAAGGTCAAAGCCTTCATCATCGGCTCGTTTCTGGCTGGGGCGGCCGGCGGGTTGTACGCGCATTACATGATGTATCTCAACCCGACCATGTTCATGTTCCAGAAGTCGTTCGAGGTCGTGGCCATGGTCGTGCTCGGAGGACTGGGCTCGATCTCCGGCTCCGTCGTCGCCGCCATCATCCTCACGTTTCTCCCCGAGGGGCTGCGTGCGGCGAAAGACTACATGCCGCACTCCATGGCCGACAAAGATCCCCGGATGGTCATCTACTCGATCATGCTCATCGTCCTGATGCTCACGCGGCCTCAGGGTCTGTTCGGCCGCCGCGAGGTCTGGCAGATCTTCGGCCGCCGCAAACGGAAACCTGAAGAATTCAACGGCGACGAGACCGTCGGACGTGGTGCTGCTCCTCCGGCTCAGTGATGGATAACGGAAACATTCTTCTCGACGCGCGCGACGTAACGATCCGCTTCGGCGGCCTGACGGCGGTGTCGCATTTCAGCCTGGCCATCAAGCCTCACGAGCTGGTCGGTCTGATCGGTCCGAACGGCGCCGGAAAGACGACCGTCTTCAACATGCTGACCGGCGTCTACAAACCGACCGAGGGACAGATCTTCATCGGCGGCGTCCCGACGCACGAGCTCAAGCCCTACCAGATCACGGCCCTCGGCGTTTCCCGCACATTCCAGAATATCCGCCTCTTCAAAGAGCTGTCGGTGCTCGACAACGTGAAGATCGGCCGTCACATCCACTACAAGTATTCGAGCGCCTCCGCGGTCCTGAAAACCGGCCGTTTTGCCGAAGCCGAGGAGGTTGGGGAGCGTGATGCGGTCGAGCTGCTGAAGATCTTCGGACTCGAAAGCCGCGCCGACTACAACGCCAAGAATCTCCCGTACGGCGACCAGCGCCGCCTGGAGATCGCCCGTGCGCTGGCGGTGCGTCCCAAGCTGTTGCTGCTCGACGAGCCGGCGGCGGGCCTCAATGACCGCGAGACGCGCGATCTGATGCAGACCATTCACGACATCCGCGACCGGTTCGATATCGCTATCCTCGTCATCGAGCACAACATGGAGCTGGTGATGGGGATCTGCGAACGGATCATCGTCCTCAGTTTCGGCAAGACGATCGCGCAGGGGACGGCCGACGAGGTGCGGGCCAACCCGGTGGTGATCGAAGCCTACCTCGGCGAGCCGGCGGAGGTGGCCGGCATATGAGCGCCCTTCTCAGCGTCAGCAATCTCGAAGTGGCGTACGGGGTCATCCGTGCGCTGCGCGGGATCGATCTCGAGGTCCACAAAGGGGAGATCGTCACGCTGATCGGCGCCAACGGCGCCGGCAAGACGACCACGCTCCGGACGATCTCGGGCCTCCTTAAGCCGCGGACCGGAGCCGTCATGTATGACGGCCGGAACATCACCGGGACCAAGCCGCACATCATCACTGCGATGGGCGTCTCCCACGTCCCCGAGGGGCGCGGCATCTTCGCCAATCTCACCGTCAACGACAACCTCGAGCTCGGCGCATATCTCCGCAAAGACAAGATCAAGCAGTCGGAGTACGACCGGATCTTCACGCTCTTCCCCGTTCTGCAGGAACGGATCAAGCAGAGCGCCGGCACGCTTTCCGGCGGAGAACAGCAGATGCTGGCCATCTCCCGGGCCCTGATGTCGAAGCCGGAGGTGCTGCTCCTCGACGAGCCCTCGCTCGGCCTGGCGCCGCAGATGGTGCAGACGATCTTCCGCGTCATCAAGGAGATCAACGCCGAGGGAACGACGATCCTCCTCGTCGAGCAGAATGCCCACATGGCTCTGGTCACCGCCAACCGCGGCTACGTCATGGAGACCGGCCGGATTGTGCTGACGGACGACACGAAGGCGTTGCTGAAGAGCGATAGGATCAAGAAGGCCTACCTGGGCGGCTGACGCCCGCCGGCGAGCAGTGCCGCGTTAGCGGCAACAAGACGGTAGACAGGGGTGCGAGCGCCTTTGCGAGCACCCCTGGTAAACAGATGTCGTGGTTGGTGCCCGTCAGCGGCACTTGAGTAAATCGGGGACTCCATCCAGTGCCGCTGACGCGGCACGCTCTCGAGAGACCAAGTAGACCAGGGGTGCTCGCAAGAAGCGTTCGCACCCCTGTCTACCTTCTTGAGCCGCTATCGCGGCGTTGTAAAGTCCAATCTCCAGCCGGCGGCTGACGCCGCCGCGCATCACTCTTGCACTCTCCTCCGTCAGAAAGAGGGAGGGACGATGCACGTCTTCAGAACGGCACTCCTCGGCATACTCATAGCCGCGTCCGTTGCGGCGCAGACGAATGATCTGACTAACGCGCAACAGGCGCTTGCGGCGGCGGAGGCGGCGGGCGCGCCCGTCTACGCAAAGACTCTCTACGACGATGCGGCCTACCGCGCCCGGTTCGCTCAGGAGAACTGGAGCTCGAATAAGGAGAACCTGCGCGGTGAGGCTCAGATGCGCGCGATCGAGGCCACAGCCGCGGCCGATGCGGCGACCGCGAAGGCGCTCTGGCTCAGCACGAATGTGGCCATCCGCGGTTTGCAGGCCGATATCCAGCGGTTCGGCGGCACGTCCGATGTCAGGCTCCCGGATGAGTCGCCGAACCTGGCCATCAACCGGGGTGCGACGACCGGCGAGCGCATTGCGGCGGCCCAGTACGCGGTCGATCAGGCCAAGAGCGCCGGCGCGACCGAGAACGTCCGCGACAACGACCTGGCCATCGCCGCGCAGTACATCGACAGCGCCAAACGCGTTTCCCGCGAAAACTCGCAGAGCGCGGTTGGCGACGACCTGGCCTTTCGCGCCGAGATGATCGGCCGCCGCGCTTTCTACCTGGCCCGTCTGGCACAGTCGAATAAGGCTCTTCCGGGTATCCAGCTCGATCGAACCCGCCTGGCGCAGGCGGCCAGCGAGCGTCAGGCCGCGGCCGAGCGTGCGCAGCGCGAAGAAGCGGAGCGCCGGTCCGCCGAGCTGCAACGGCAACTCGCCGCCGAACAGGCCAACCGGCAGGCGCAAGCGGCCGAGGTGGAACGCCTGCATCAGCAGATCGATGAGAACCGCCGGACCGCGGAGGCGCGCGTCGAATCCGATCGTCAGGCACGCATCGCCGCGGAGCAGCAACTCGACGAGTCCTTCACCAGGTACGAGGCCGTGATCGCAACGTCCTCTCCGTCCGAGGTAGAGGCCATGCGCCTGAAGATCGAGGATCAGCAGCTCGCCCTGCGGTCGATTCAGGACCGCGAGCACGCCAACGCCGATGCCATGCAGTCTGAGATCGCCCGCCTGCGCAACGATCTGGCGGCCGCGCAGCAGACCGGCAACCTCGGTCCGGACGTTCTTGCGCAACGGCAGGCCGACATTCTGGCCCGCCAGCAGCAACTCGACTCATTACGGCAGTCGCTCGAGAGCGAGACGGCTGCTCGGGCGCAGCGCGACCGGCAGGAACACGAAGGGGTCGCCGCGGCGCAGGCTCGCCGCCAGCAGGCCGACGCCGAGGCAGCGGCCTTACGGCAGCAGGCCGAGGCAGCCAGGCAGCAGGCCGAGGCAGCGAAGCAGCAGGCGGAGGCAGCCAGACAGCAGGCGGCACAGTCACAGGCTGAGACGCAACAGGCCAACGCAGAGGCGCAACATGCCAATGCGAAGGCGCAACAGGCCAACGCAGAGACGCAAGAGGCCAATGCGAAGGCGCAGGAATCCCAGGCCGCCGCGGAGCAGGCCCTGGCCGCGGCGAAGCAGGCCGAGGCTACCGCGCAGCAGACGCGGAGCGAGCTCGAACAGACGCGGCATGAGCTTGCCGAACGCGACGCCGAGACGCGCCGGCTGCGCATCCAGAACGAGCTGGCCCGTATCGCCGCTACGCGCAGCGAGCAGCGTGGGCTCATCGTCACACTCAACGGCGGCATCCTTTTCGACACCGGCAAGACGTCGCTCAAACCGGGCGCGAAGTCGACGCTGACACGCATCGCCAAACAACTGCAGACGGACCCATCTCTCAAGATCGCCGTCGAAGGTCATACGGACAATGTCGGCAGCGCCGCCAAGAACCAGGTGCTGTCGGAGAAGCGCGCCAACGCCGTCCGCGACTATCTCGTTTCGGCCGGAATCCCGGCGGACCACATCTCCGCCAGCGGCAAAGGTGAGGAGGCGCCGATCGTGACGAACAAGACCGCCGCGGGAAGGCAGCAGAACCGGAGGGTGGAGCTGGTGATAACGCAGTAGCGCGGTTTCGCGGTTGCGGGGTCTCGCGGTCTCGCGGTTGCTAGGTTGGAGGGTTGCTGAGTTGCAAGGTTGCTGGATTGGTGGCCTTCGGTTTCTGCGTTCTTGGCAACTCAGCAACCTAGCAACCCAGCAACCCAGCAACTCAGCAACCTTGCCACTCAGCAACCGCGAGACCTCGCAACCCCGCCGCGACCGCGCAACCGCGACCTCACCCCGTGTAAACCGTTCCCTCTTCGACGAAGCAGAGCGGGTTGCCCCAGGGATCTTCGGCGTAGAACGACCGTTCGCCCCACGGGCGGACGACGATGCCGCCGCCAGGAGCGTCGTGGACCGACTCCCGCGAGAGACAGCCCAACGCCTTGGCGCGCTCGAAGGCCGCATCCAGGTTCTTCACCGTAAAGTAAAGCGCCTTTGCCGCCGGGTGTGGCTGGCTCACGGACGAGATGTCGAGCGCGGAGAGCGTTACCGGACCGCACTCGAAGTAGCAGCGCGAGCCTGGCTGGCGGCGCCCCTGGACATCGAGCAGCTTCGTGTAGAACGCGATCGCCGCGTCGAGATTGCCGACCTCGACGCTGAGCCGGAAGAACTGCGGCACGTCCTTCCCGGCCAACTTTTTCGCTTTCGGTTTGGCCTTGACTCTCGCCTTTACTCTCGGACTGACCTTCGCCGTGGGCTTTGCGGTGACCTTGGTCGGCTTCTTCTTCGTGGGCATGGTGTTTCTCCTTCAGGAAAGTCGATGAGTGGATATTACCGTCCCCAAGCAACCCAGCAACTCAGCAACCGCGAGACCGCGCAACCTCGCCGCTACCTCGCTACCGCACCCGCAGCCACAGACTCCCGCCCGGATTCTCCAGCGTGAGCGGCATCCGCTCGGCCAGCAGTTCACGGTGGTAACGGGCAAGCCACGTGCCGAAGAGAACGATCTCGAAGGAGTCGTTGAACTCGAGGAACGCCCGGAGGATGTAGTCCTCGTTCCAGGCGCGCCCCTCGTAGACCCACTCCTTCGGGTACTCGAACGGGTAGAAGACATCGTGGAAGTGGATGTGGACACCCGAGGCCAGGCGGGGCAGGATGTCGAAGACGATGCGGTTCACGTCGCTGCCGGTTTTCGACACGTGCGTCGAGTCGATGAAGAGGACGTCGTTCGCGGTCAGGGCGTCGAACGTCGTCAGCGGCACCTCCTGAAGGCGCGTGCGGACGACTGTTACGCGCTCGCGGTCGGCAGGACGGAGCAGCGCATCGAGCGTTGAGGTGTCGGGATCGATGAACGTGAACGATGTCTCCGGCAGCCAGCGGTCGGCGGTATCGAGCATCGCCGCGGACGAGAAGCCGGAGCCGACTTCGATGACCCGCCGCGGGCGGAGGTGGCGCAGCATCGAGTAGAGATAGATGGCGTCGGCATACGAATAGGCCCAGTTCTCGAACCAGTAGCGCCACTCCGGCGACTGTTCGCGCGGGAACGGCATCTCCGCATAGAAGCGCGCCAGTTCCCTGACGAGCGCGACCTGCTCCTCGGCACGAAGGTCGATGCCGGGCAACGACGGCGGTGCCATTCCGAACAGCTCCTCCTCGCGTGCGCGGATCTCGTCGAGCGCGGGAATCGGCGAGTAGAAATGCCCCGGCGACATCCAGGTCTTCCAGTGCGCCAGGTCAGCCCGCAACTGGTCGCGCTCCGCTTCGAGCGCGAGGATGTAACGGTGAAGATCACCAAGCCAAGGAAGCCGCCGCGCGGCGCGTTTGAGAAAGCCGGACACGGGGGGATTCTAGTTGCTTGGTTGCTGAGTTGCTTGGTTGCTGGGTTGCGCGGTCTCGAAGTCTCGGGGTCGCGCTGTACAGGCCCGGACTAATCAAATATGTAAACCAATGTAAACCATCAAGTTACATAGCAGCCTGAGACCGCGAGACCGCGAGACCGCGCGACCAAGCAACCCAGCAACCCAGCAACCAAAGCAACGTCCACGACTAACTTCTCCCCGATCCCGTCGTCCAACTCTCGAAACGGAGGAACACCATGCGACGACTTGCCCTCGTGTCTGCCCTCATTGCCCTGGCCATCCCGGTTGCCGTTCTCTCGCGCTCCAGTGGACATAGCACGTATTCCGACCACAACCTCTCGGTATCGGTTGATGACTGGCAGGACGTGCGCGACTGCAGCGCGGTTCATGTCAGCTACAACAACAGCAACGTCCCCGTCATCGAGGAGAACGTACCGGTCAGCAGTTTTCGCTCGCTGAAGGTGCGGAGCGATCGGAACGGATCCATCCACGTCGTGGGCACGACGGCATCGACCTACGGCGTCAAGGCGTGCAAGGCCTCTGCTCTCGGGAACGCCAACGACATCCACGTCAATGTCAGCGGCAACGAGGTGAGCGCGGAAGGGCTCGATAGCGGCAGCCGCTCGATCGTCTACTTCATCGTCTTCGCCCCTCGGAACGCCTCGCTCGACCTCACCGCTACCAACGGCCCGATCTCAGTCGACGGCGTCGATGGCTCAGTGACCGCGCACGCGCTCAATGGCCCGATCTCCGTCAAAGCGTCCTCGGGGATGCTCGACATCAACACGCAGAACGGTCCGATCTCCTTCGCCGGAAACAGCGGGAGCGTGAAGCTTCGCGCCACCAACGGCCCGATCTCGGTCAAGCTGAGCGGCGTGGCATGGACCACCGGCGGACTCGACGCTTCGACGGAAAACGGCCCGCTCTCGCTCAAGGTTCCGTCCAACTACGGTTCCGGCGTGCTCGTCGCAACCGATGGCAGTTCCCCCGTGAGTTGCCACGGCCCCTCGTGCAGCGCCGCCAGGAAGGCCTACGCCACCAGCGATGACAGTGAGGACTTCGGCCCTCGCTGGCCAAAACGCATCGAGCTGGGTTCCGGCACGCAGATGATCTCGCTGGCGACCCACAACGGCCCGGTGTCGGTGAAGGAAGGGGAGTAGGGTCGCGGTTCCGCGGTCGCGAGGTTTCGCGGTCTCGCGGTTGGTGAATCGGTTGTCGAGCTTTGGGGTTGCAAGGTTGCTGGGTTGCCAAGTCGGTCATGCTGTCGGTTTGACTTGGCAACCCGGTTTCGCTGCGTCCCCCAGTCGATTCGCGCGCCAGACTTGGCCAAGCCGCCAAGGCAATCGAGATTGGGCAGCCGAGAAGGCCAATCTCGGTAACCGGCGACTCAAATACCCAGGAACCCAGTAACTCAGCAACCAAGTAACCTAGCAACCCAGTAACCCACCGCGAGCCCCCGCAACGGCGAGACCGCGCAACCGCGAGTTACACTTCCCCAGCCTTGCCACCGCGCGCGAAACTTCTCACCGTCCTCGGCGTGACGTTCGGCCTTGCCGTGACGGTGGGGAACATGATTGGGGCCGGGATTCTCCGGACACCCGGCGACATCGCGGCGCAACTTCCCACCTTCTGGCTGTTCATCGCCGTATGGATCGTCGGAGGCCTGTACGCGCTCCTCGGTGCGAACGCGCTGGCCGAGCTGGGCACTCTCGTGCCGGAGTCCGGCGGGCAATACGTTTTCGTCCGCCGCGCACTCGGTGACTACGCCGGCCTCCTGGTCGGCTGGAGCGACTGGATCTCCACCTGCGGCACGACCGCCGCGGTCTCCATCGTCGTGGGTGAGTACACGCTCGTCCTTTTTCCGAAGTTGCGCGGCATCGAGCCGATCGCACTCACCGTCATCGCCGTCCTCACCGTCATCCAGTGGCGCGGCGTGCGCTGGGGCGGCTGGACGCAGGACGCCACCAGCCTGCTGAAGGCACTGGCTTTCCTCTTCCTCATCGGCGCCTGTTTCTACCTCGGCGTGCGCCATCCGACGGCGGCCTCGATCGAAGCGGAGCACGAGGGATCGATCGTCATCGCCTTCATCCTGGCGTTGCAGGCCGTCATCTACACCTACGATGGTTGGACGGCCGTCATCTACTTTTCCGAGGAGGTGAAGGACCCGGGGCGGAACATCCCGCGGTCCATGTTCGGCGGCGTCTTTGCCGTCATGGCCATCTACCTTCTGGTGAACGTGGCCTTCCTGCGCGTCGTGCCGCTCGGCAGCATCGCCGGGCAGAAGATGGCGGCCGGCGTGGTGGCGCACCATCTCTTCGGCGCCTGGGGCGATCCGATCCTCCGCGTCATCATGATCGTCTCGCTGCTCAGCGCCGTGAACTCGAACGTGTTGATGGCGCCGCGGGTCCTCTTCGCCATGAGCCGCGACCGGCTCTTCTGGCGCGGCGCCGCCGAGGTAAATAAGGGGGGGACGCCCGACATCGCCCTTCTCATCAGCAGCCTTCTCGCAGCGGTCTTCGTCGTCTCCGGAAAGTTCGAGCAGGTAATCGCCATCCTGGCGTTCTTCTTCGTTGCCAATTACGCGTTGTCCTTCGCCTCGCTCTTCGCCATGCGGCGCAGCGCACCCGACGCGCCCCGTCCCTTCCGCGCCATCGGACATCCCTTCACGACCGGGCTGGCGTTTCTGGCCTCGGTTGCCTTCCTCATCGGTGCGATCGTGAGCGACACGCGCAACTCGCTCTATGCCGTCGGCCTTCTCGTCCTGACAATCCCCTTGTACCTTCTCGTCCGCCGCAAATGACCGACTACCGATTCGACTCCCGTCTCGCCTACGCGCGCACGATCCCGTCGCGGTTCTACTTCGACCAGGCAGTGCTCGACGCCGAGAACCGGAACGTATTCGCGCGGAGCTGGCAGCTCGCAGGCCGTGCCGACCAGGTACGCGAGGCCGGGCAGTTCTTTACGACGACGATTGCGGACGAGCCGCTTCTCATCGTCCGCGGCGGCGACGGCGAGCTGCGCGCGCTGTCCAATGTCTGCCGCCATCGCGCGGGGCCGGTGGCGAAAGGGGAGGGCAAACGCCCGGTTTTGCAGTGTGGCTATCACGGCTGGACCTATGGGCTCGACGGTCGCCTTCTGCAGACGCCGGAGATGAGCGGCATCGAATGTTTCGACCGCAACGATTTCTCGCTGCCCTGCTTTGGCGTGGAGATCTGGAACGAGCTGGTGTTCGTGAATCTCGACACCGCCGCGGCGCCCCTCGGCGCGTTTCTCGGCGACCTCGCCGGCCGCCTGGCCGCGCGCGACTACGCCGGCTATCGCCTGGCGGCGCGCAAGGAGTGGTCGCTCGACTGCAACTGGAAAGTCTACGTCGACAACTACCTCGAGGGGTATCACATCCCTATCGTTCATCCCGGCCTCTTCCGCGAGCTTGACTATCCGAGTTATCGCACCGAGACCCGGACCAATTACTCGATCCAGCACGCGCCGCTCAAGCGTCCCGACCGTATCCGTGTCAGCGAGCCTGCCGACAACATCGAGTACTTCTGGATCTGGCCCAACCTGATGCTGAACGTCTACCCCGACAACTTCTCGACCAACCTCATCGTTCCCCTAGGCCCAACGCGGACGCTGACGTTGTTCGAATGGTATTTCCGCGATCCCGACGCGCCCGGCGTCCGGCAGCGTATCGAGGAGACGATCGCCTTCAGTGACGAGATCCAGCTCGAGGACATCGACATCTGCGAAGCCGTCCAGCGCGGGCTCCGTTCATCGACCTACGACAACGGGCGCTACTCGCCGGCACGCGAGAACGGCGTGCACCATTTCCATGGGTTGTACGCGGCGGCGATGGGTCTTTGATGCGCTTCGCGCGTTGTCGGTTGTCGGGTGGTCGGTTATAGGTTGTCACTCGGACTACCGTCAGGAGTCGTCTGAGGTCGCGTACGAAGTGGCGCAGTCCACCGACAACCGACAACCCGACAACCGACAACGCGCTAGCGCAGCCTCACTGCCTCGTCGTATCGATCGCCGCTCCGTTGAGAGCGTTGACCGTGGCGCTCTCGATGCCGCGGAGCGAGCTTGTAAGCTGCGTATAGGTGTTCGTCAGCGACATGAGCTGTTGCAGATCGCGCGCGACGGAGAGCTCCATCGAGAGCTGGATCTGGTGGTGAAAGTCGTCGCGGAACTTCGCGTAGTCGTTCGGCGTGACCGCGTGCGCGTCCTGGAGCATTCGCTGGGCGCGGATGAGGATGACCTGCTGATCCTTCGGTAGGGCCACGTCCCGGTGTTCGGCCATCCTCGAGTAGTCGTCGATGATATGGAACGCGCGATCGATCGATGAGAGCGGCGGGCCTGACAGGGCGCGCTGGATTTCGTTGATCCTGGCCAGGGCCTCGGCCTCGCCGCGCATCTGCGCCAGCGCGGGCTCGATATCGCGCATATGTTGCCGTGCCGCCGAATTGGCATCGACCAGATCACGGGCAGGTTGGGCGGAGGCGGAGATGGCGATCAGCGTGAAGACAGCGACGGCGAGCAGGTTCTTCATGACCATTAGACGGTACGACCGTCCCAAAGGTGTTGCAACAGGTAACTGTTCAGAATGGACAGTCCAGGCACCCCGAGCCGCAGCAGGTCGGCTCGAATGCGGCTCGTATCTCGGGCCTGGGTGGATGTCCCTCCGCCGTGCGCGGCGTATCGCACGCGCTTTCCGGGCAGGATGCCGGCGCGTCGTCAGTGTGGCATTCGGCGTCGTTCAATCGTGGACGATTTCCGACCAGGGGAGCTTGCGAACCTGCAGTACCTTCTCGTCGATCTGCTGTTGCGTGGCACGGTCGCCAAGGACGCGGCGAAGGTAGTCAACCTCCGGCGACACGAGCTTGTTGTGCTTCGGCAGAAGACGGAGAGCGGCGCTCTGAAGGTTGCGTTCGGACACGGTGACGGTCTTCGAAGCTTTCGTGGCCTTGTCGCTCATATACAGATGGCAACGACGATCGCTGCCGAAGTAATCCTGCCACAGGTCCTACCGTTTTCGGCCCATTCCCGCGGTACGCACCGGGAGGGTGCTACGGAACGCCAGCGACTGCTGTACGGCCGCCGGGCGCTCGGAGCCGCAACGGCAGAGCGCGCAGTGAACACCGTCCACATGCGCCGCGCGCGAATGACCGCAGACCTCGCAAATCCGCTTCTCCATGGCCATCGTTCAGATCAAGGTTCGTGCCCGACAGGAGAAATTGTCGCAGCGGTGGTGAAGGATGTGACGAAACTCTGCAATAGGTGGAGTCAGGTTCATCTGTCATTCCGAGCCGGCGGCACCCCGGAGGGGTAAAGCGCGGCGAGGAATCCCCGGCCAGGTGCGCAATCGTCGGCTAACGGCCGGGGGGATTCCTCGCCGTGCTTGCTCCTCCGGGGCGCCGCCGGGCTCGGAATGACAGGAGGTCATTCGGGCGCTTACCATTCCTCTGCGAGGTTCTTCCACTCCGGGTTCAGCGTCGCGATCAGTGCATCCTTCTTCGAACGGGACCACCCTTTGATCTGTGTCTCTCGATCAATTGCCTGCCGGATGTCCTGGTACCACTCGAAGTAGACAAGACGATCGCAGTTATAGCGTTTCGTGAAGCTCTTGCCGTTCGAGTTTCGGTGCTGCCAGAGACGCTTCTGGAGGTCATTTGTGACCCCCGTATAAAGTACATTCTTCCCTTTATTGGTCATCATGTAGACGTAGAAGTTGTACGCTATCCGCACGCTTGGTAATGTCCCTCGGGATGATGCACGGCGCAAGTGGCCGGGGATTCCTCGCCGTGCTTGCCCCTCCGGGGCGCCGCCGGGCTCGGAATGACAGAGATCATTTTCTCCACGGAGTAGAGCTGCTATGTCGCAGAACGAGCTCTTCGATGCCATCCGCAACAATGACGCGGCCGCGGTCGCCGCGCTGCTCGATGCCGATCCATCGCTTCTCGCCGCGCGGCAGAACAACGTGACGCCCATCCTCTTTGCCGCGTACCACGGCCATGCGGAGCTGGCCCGGCTCTTCCTCGGCCGAGGGGCGACGTTGCTGTTCGGCGAGGCGTGCGCGATTGGTGATGTGGCGCAGACGCTGCGCATGCTCGACGCCGATCCCGCGCTGCTCGATGCCTACAGCGAGGACGGCTTTCCTCCGGTCGGCCTGGCAATCTTCTTCCGTCATCCGGAGCTGGCGCGCGCGCTGATCGAGCGCGGTGCGGACGTCAACGCCGTGGCTCGTAACGCCTTTGGTGTCGCTCCGGTACACGCAGCGGCTTCGGTTCGCGATGCCGCCACGATGCGCCTTCTGCTCGATCGCGGAGCGGACGCCAATGCACGGCAACAGCTCGGATACACCGCCCTGCACACCGCGGCGCAGCTCGGCGACGAGGAGATTGCCGGTCTTCTCCTTGCCCACGGCGCCGATCCTGGCGCCACGGGCGACGACGGAAAGACCCCGGCGGACCTGGCCAACGCACACGGACACGCTGAGGTCGCGAAACTATTCTCCTGATAACGCCATCAAACAACCATGAGAACGAAATCGATCACACTCGCCCTGACCGCCGCCCTCACGATCTGCGCAACCACCTACGCCGCGATCACAGGCGCGACCGTCGATGCCGACGGCAAGCCGATTGCCGGTGCCACAATTAGCGCCTACGCTGCGGAAGGCTCCGCCGCCATGCGCGCGCGTCTGCTGGCCGGCAAGCTCGATCGCGAGCCGTTGGCCACGACGAAGTCCGCCGAGAACGGCTCGTTCTCGATCGATCTCAAGAGCCCGGCCGCGATCGATGTGACCATCGAAGCTCCCGCGCACGGCCCCACGACTATCGCCACGGTCGACGGCGACGACCTCGGCATGATCGTTCTCAGCACTCCGACCCCGCGAAAATTGCGCGTCACCAGCGGCGGCAAGGCGGTGGCGAACGCCATTGTCGTCTCCGGTCTCGACGTCGCTCGCACGAACGCGTCGGGAGAGACGCCCGCCAACACCGGCATGCTCTTCGTCGCCCATCCCGACTATGCGGTCGCCCGCCGTGAGCCGACGACGGTGACTGAGATCAAGCTCGTACGCGGCGTCGCCGTACGCGGCCGCGTCGTCAAGGGAACCGACCCGGTCGCGCACGCCGTCGTCTCCGTCGACGGCTGGCCACTTGCGGAGAGCGGCGACGACGGTACGTTCGCCATCGCCCACGCTCCCGACACCTGGAAGTCGATCTCCGCCGTTCACGGCAGCGACGTCGGGTCGGCGGTCCGTTCGAAAGCAGCGTCCGTCGAGATCCGCCTCAACCCCGGCGCCACGTTTACAGGCATCCTGCGGGATGCAAAAGGTAAGGCTGTTTCCGGCGCGCGGATGGTGCTGGGCGGGCCGGACGATTCTTCGGCCATCGCACTCACCGACGCGAAAGGGACATTCACCTTCGCCTCGCTGCTGCCGCGGTCCTATCAGATCAGCGGAATCCACGGTGCCTACGCGATCGACTCCGCGAGCGTGGCGGTACCGGCGACGCGAAGCCGGGCGTTCACCGCGCAGCCGTTTGGAAACGCGCGCGGACATGTCATCGACGAAGATCACAAGCCCATCGCGGGTGCGGTGGTGTCCTCCAGCAGCACCAACTCCATACGCGTGCGGTCGGCGATCACGAATGCGGCGGGCGAATTCGGGCTCCGCGTGCTGGCCGGGGCGACGATGCCGCTCTTCGCTTCGAAGCGCGACTACGTCAGCGGCACGTCGCCGTCGCGAGTCTGGAAACCGGGTGAGGTGCGCAACGACATCGTCATCACCCTCGCTCACGGCTTCGTGGCCCAGGTGCGCGTCCTCGACAAGCAGGAAAAGCCCGTGCCCAACGCGCAAGTCAATGTCTCGCGCAGCACCGCGGGGGCCGGGTCGCCGGGTCAGTCTGCGCCGATCGCCTGTGCCGATCCGTCGCTTCCCGATTGCCACCGCACCGGCGCCGACGGCATCGTCGCCGTCCGGACCACCGAGGGACGGCACGATTTGATGGTGCTCGGCGAAGACGTGGCACCGGTTCGGGCGCCAAACCAGATGCTTACCGCGCGTGCGGCGAGCGTTGTCGTCCACGTCGACCGCGGCGTCGAGATCAGCGGGCGGGTCGTATTGGCCGACGGGACGCCCGTCGCCGACGCCATCGTTGAGTCGCCGACCGCGATCATGCCGCGCAGGGCCACGTCTGCCGCGGACGGAACATTCAAGATCGTCGGTGTCGCCGTGGGGTCGGCAGTGGTGACTGCCTTCTCTAGCGATCGCCGGCTTTCCTCCGCGCCTGTGCCTGTCAAGGCGCCGGCGAACGATGTAACGATCACGATGCCTCGGGGTGCGCGCATCGAAGGCCGCGTCCTCGACCGGGCCACGCAGCAGCCGGTCACCGATTTCACGATGATTCTCCCCCCGCGCAACGTCCCCGGAGTCATGAGCGGCGCGAATCCGTACGCAGGCGGACAGCCGATCCACGCCGACGACGGCCGGTACGCGCTCGACAACGTCCCACCGGGCACGCTGCAGCTCATGGTGCGCGCCACCGGCTATGTGCCGGCGACGCGTGGTGACATCACCGTCGAGGATGGGAAGACCGTCAGCGGCATCGACGTCTCGCTCGATCGCGGAGCGACGGTCTCCGGGGTCGTGACATCGGGAAGTGCGCCGGTCGCGGGTGTTCAGGTGCGCCTGGCCTTTCAAAGGACGCCCGGCTTCAGCAATGCCGCGACCGACGCGGATGGCAACTACACCCTCGACGGGTTGTCCGAAGGCGATCAAACCATCGAGTTTCAAAAGACGGGCTTCATCGTCCTGCGCAAGCCGGTCGAGATCACGGCGGGTAAGGATCAGCGTCTCGACGCCGAGCTCGATCCCGGCCACGAATTGCGCGGCCGCGTCGTCGACCGTTCCGGTCAAGGCGTCGCTTCGGTGTATGTCTCCACCAGGGGCGGCGATGGCCGGCCACTCGCTTCCGTGAGCTCGGATGGTGATGGAAGTTTCGTCCTGCAGGGTCTTGCGGCCGGGACGTACAAACTAGTCGGGCGGAAGGACGGTTTCGTAAGCGGCGAAGCAAACGACGTCGCCCTTCCGCAGAGCGGGCCGATCACCCTGGTGATGGAGACCGGCGCAACGATCAATGGCCGCGTCACCGGTCTTCCGCCCGAGCAATTCACGCAGGTGACCGTCGTGGCTGCCGGAGGGACATCGCGCAATCAAACGTTCGCCGACGCGGGCGGCAACTTCGCTCTTGCGGGGTTGCCGGATGGCCGCGTGCGCGTCGATGCGTTTCTCGATGGACCTCAGCGGCGCATGGCGCCTTCCCAGACGATCGTCATCGAGAACGGTACCGCACCGGCGGTGGAGGTGAATTTCCAGCAGGGGATTACGGTCAGCGGGCACGTGACCAAGGCAAATGCGCCCGTCGCCGGCGGCAGCATCGCCTTCATGCCGAAGACTCCGTCGCCGGACAAGCAGGTCGCCAGCGCCATGATCTCGCCCGACGGCTCGTACATCGCGGCGGGACTGTCGTCCGGCGATTACAACGTGCGTGTCATGTCGCCC
Source organism: Thermoanaerobaculia bacterium (assembly GCA_035482045.1). Taxonomy (GTDB): domain Bacteria; phylum Acidobacteriota; class Thermoanaerobaculia; order Gp7-AA8; family Gp7-AA8; genus JADGNZ01. The sequence continues at coordinate 44,737 of DATHRD010000040.1, read as the reverse complement.
GGCGTGGCCTATTCGACAACGTACACGGCAGCCGCCAGCGGCACGTTCGATATCGACATCCACGGGGCGCTGCTGCGGGGACATGTCGTCGACGCCTCCACCGGCGCGCCGATCGCGAATGCCCGCGCCTCGGTGAGTTCGCGCGCCCCGGCCTTCGGTTCGGGCACGACCGATTCCGACGGCCGCTTCACGATCGATGCGCTCGTCGACGCCACCTACAACATGCAGGTGAGCAGCGATCAGTACGCCACGGCCACCCAGCAGATCGTCGTCTCCAACGGCTCCGTGCCGGACGTGGAGGTCCGGCTGGAGCAGGCGCCGCCGGTGGTCATTCGCCTCGTCGATGCCACGACCGGCTCGCCGGTCGACGGCAATGTGGCGGTCACGGATTCCGCGCGCGCTTTTGCCGGCCAGGCCACGCGCATCGACAGCGGCACCTTCAGGATCTGGCTCAAGCCGGGGAGTTACACCGCCAGCGCCTATTCGCGCGGGTACCTCTCCCAAACGACGACCTTCACCGCGCCGTCGCCCGACCTGCGTATGGCCCTCACGCAAGGAGGCAGTCTCGTCGTCCGCGCCAAGAGCGCACAGTCGGTGCGATTGGACACCACCGGCGGTGCGACGCAGCGGGTCCTGGGCATGGTTCAGGCCGGGAACAATGGCCCCTACGATTCCATCCCCCCCGGCCTCTATCTCCTCTCGACGATCGGAAACGGAGCGGTCGTACGCAGCCTGCCGGTCACGATCGTGGCCGGGCAGACGGCGACGGTCGATCTGCCGTAGTCACATTGTTGTGTGAGCCAGACGAGCGAAACTCTGCGCATCTCTCGTACGCCGGCCTTCAGGGGACGACCCTGCGCCTCCGCGCGTGGAACGCCGCCGGCCTTTCGTCCCCCTCACGGGAAGTGCAGCCTACAACGCGCCTGCACGCGGTCGGGAAGTAGAGCCGGCAGCTTCGTGGATCAACCCCCCCCACTCGCCTTTCGCAACTCCCGGGTTGGTTTTCGTGCCGGTCAATCCACCAATTTGGGAGCATTCGCTGGCTCCCAGAGTCAATTAATTGCCTCCCAGGGGCAATTCTTTGCCTCCCAGAGCCAATTAATTGCCTCCCAGGGGCAATTCTTTGCCTCCCAGAGTCAATTAATTGCCTCCCAGGGGCAATTCTTTGCCTCCCAGAGTCAATTAATTGCCTCCCAGGGGCAATTCTTTGCCTCCCAGAGCCAATTCTTTGCCTCCGAGAGGCAATTCACTGCCTCCGGGAGGCACCTGATCATCTCCAGGCTGGCCCTTTCACCACAACCGCACCCTCTCCGCCGGCGCGAGGTACAACTTCTGGGCCGCCTTCACGTCGAACGCCTGATACCACTGGTCGATATTGCGGACGGTGGCGGCGCGGTACTGGCCGGGGGCGTGGCCGTTGGTCATCAGTGAGTTGCGGAGAGCCTCGGGGCGTTGTTTCGACCGCCAGACCTGGGCGAAGGCGAGGAAGAAACGCTGGTCGCCTTTGAAGCCCTCGGACGACGGGGCCGGCTTGCCGCCGTAGAAACGCCGATACCCGTCGTACGACGCCGAGAGGCCCGCCACGTCGGCGATGTTTTCGCTCAGCGTCAGCTTGCCGTTGACGTGCAGGCCCGGCAGCGGCTCGTAGGTGTCGAACTCTGCCGCCAGCCGGTCGGCGGCGGCGCTGAAGTGCGCGAAGTCTTCTTTCGTCCACCAGTTCAGCAGGCGACCCTCGGCGTCGAACTGGCTGCCCTGGTCGTCGAAGCTATGGCTGATCTCATGACCGATGACGGTGCCGATCCCGCCGTAGTTGAGCACCGCATCGGCGTTTGCGTCGAAGAACGGCGGATTGAGGATGGCGGCCGGGAAATTCAGCGCGTTCTGCAGCGGCAGATTGACGGCGTTGACCGTCTGCGGCTCCATCGCCCACTCCGACTTGTCGACCGGCCTGGCGAGCTTGGCCAGGCTGGCGTGATAGTCGAACAGCTCCGAGCGCTCGAGATTGCCGAGGGCGTCGTCGCGCTTGATCTCCAGTCCGGAGTAGTCGCGCCAGTGTTCCGGATAGCCGATGCCGATGTAGAGCGTGCTCAGCTTGGCTTTCGCTTTCGTACGCGTCTCCGGGTTCATCCAGTCGAGGTTGTCGATGCGGCGGCCGAAGGCGGCCACGATGTTGCTCACCATCGTCTGCGCCGCTTTCTTCGCGGAGGGTGGGAAATAGTGCTTCACGTAGAGTTTGCCCACGGCGTCGCCGAGGGCGCCGCTCGTGGCGTTGACGGCGCGTTTCCAGCGCGCGCGCTGTTGCGGCGCGCCCGTCAGCGCTGTGCCGTAGAACTTGAACCGCTCGTCGGCGAACGCCTTCGGCAGCAACCCGGAGGCGCGGTCGATGGCGCGGAAGGTGAGGTAGTCCTTCCACAACGACAGCGGCTCGCTGCCCGCCAGCGCGGCAACGCCGACGGCCGCGGACGGCTGCCACACCATGATCTCCGTCTGGCCGGACAGGCCGGCACCGCTGAAGTAGGCAGCCCAATCGAGTCCCGGCGCCTTGGCCGGGAACAGCTGCAGGGGCCAGCGATTGTTTGCCTTGTGGACGTCCTCGGAGTCGGTGCGGGTTCCGTGTGCCTCGGCGATCTTCCGCTCCAGGTCGTAGATGCGTGCGGCCCGGCCCGTGGCGTCGGAAATGTGGGCGAGAGTCAGCACCGCGGCGATGTGCTCGCGATACTTTTCCTGGAGAGCGACGTCTCCCTTGTCCTTGCTCAGGTAGTTCTCGCGGTCGGGCATGCCCAGGCCGCCCTGCAGGAGGTATCCGATATTCCGGTTCGGGTTGTCGAAGTCCGGCGACACCCAGAGGCCGAAGATGCGGTCGGTATAGAAGTTCGTGGCATTGAGGGCATCGACGTCGGCGCGCAGTTGACTTCCCAGCACGCGCGCCATCGCCGCTTTGTCCTCGATCGCGGCGATCTGATCGAGCTCGAACTGGACCGGCTTGAGCCCTTTGGCCTCGATCGCCGTCTCGTCCATGAACGCCGCGTAGTAGTCGCCGATCATGCGCACTTCCGATCCGGCGGGCGCCTTGGCCTTGTCCGCTTCCTTGATGAGGTCCGAAGTCCTCTTGTTCGCCTTTTCGTCGAGGATCGCAAACACGCCATAGCTCGAACGGTCTGGAGGAATCGCTGTGACTTTCGACCAGGTTCCGTTGGCATAACCGTAAAAGTCATCACCAGGCTTGATGGTCTTGTTCATGCCGGCGACGTCCAGGTCATGGGACGGGGAGGGTGCTGTGGCTGCCTGGGCAATGAACGCGGTGAGCAACAATACAGAGGCGCGGGCGAGCTTTGAAGAGTGCATGCCGTATCGTAGCGCGTTGTCTGCGCGCCTCGCGCGCGTTGTCGGTTGTCAGTTGTCGTTGTTCAGCTCTTTGTTCGAAAGAAATGGCCCGGAAAGAAACCCCGCGGCGCAAGCTACGCTTCACGCCCGGGTGGAGACAACCCGCGCCAAGCGAAGACAACCGATAACCCGACAACCGACAACGCGGCGAAGCCGCAGACAACGCGCGATAATGCGCCATGCACGCGAAACGGCTGACTCCGATCCTGAACGTCTCGAACATCCAGGAGAGCTTCGCCTGGTTTGAGAAGTTTGGCTGGAAGAAAGGGTGGGACTGGGGCGATCCGCCGACGTTTGGCGGTGTCTGCTCCGGCGACTGCGAGATCTTCCTCTGCCAGGACGGACAGGGTGGCCGCGGCAAAAGCGACGTTCCTGCGACGTTTGGCGAAGACGGCGACGAGTCGGCGGACAAGGGCGTCTGGATGTCGATCTGGGTCGACGATGTCGACGCCATCCACAAGCACTGCCTCGAGCAGGGCCTCGAGATCACCTGGCCGCCGACCGACGAGCCCTGGGGTGTGCGCGAGATGCACGTGCGCCATCCGGACGGCCACGTCTTCCGCGTCAGCCAGGGACTTGAGGGCGAGGAGTAATCGCCACGGGGACGCTGCATTCATATGATCGTTCACCTCATCGACGGGACCTATGAGCTGTTCCGCCATTTCTTCGGCATCCGCCGTTTCCGGAAGAGCGATCCGCCGTTCGGCGCAGTGGCCGGCGTCCTCGGCACGGTCGCGCAGATGCTCGAAGGGGGCGCCACGCACATCGGCGTGGCCACCGACCACGTCATCGAGTCTTTCCGCAACGATCTCTGGCCCGGCTACAAAACAGGTGCCGGGATCGAGCGCGCGCTGTGGGCGCAGTTTCATCCGCTGGAAGAGGCGCTGGTGGTTATGGGTGTGGCCACCTGGCCGATGATCGAGCTCGAAGCGGACGATGCCCTGGCCTCGGCAGCACACCTCGCAGCCAGCGATGCGCGCGTGGAGAAGGTGTGCATCTGGACGCCGGACAAGGACCTGGCGCAATGCGTGGTGGGGGAGCGGGTCGTGCAGGTCGATCGGAAGAGCGGCCAGATCCGCGACGATGCCGGCGTCCGCGCCAAGTTCGGCGTCGCGCCGGTGTTGATTCCCGACTACCTGGCCCTGGTCGGCGATGCCGCGGACGGCTATCCCGGCATTCCCCGCATCGGCGCGAAGACCGCCGCGCAACTCCTCGCCAGCTACGGCCCCATCGAACAGTTTCCCGTCAAGGTGTTGAGCGATGAAAACCGCGAGCGCGCGCTGCTCTTCAAAAACCTGGCGACGTTGCGGACCGACGCGCCGCTCTTTGATGACGTGGAGTCACTCCGCTGGCGTCATCCGGCGAAGTCATTCCCGGCAGTAGCGGACAAGATCGGAGACCCGCGCCTGGCCACGAGGATGGCGGAGCTGACGAAACGGATCGCGAACGATGGGTGAGGTTGCTGCGCGAACGTACGCGGGATTGTGTTTACCTGTCATCCGGAGACGGCGGCGCCCCGGAGGGGCAAAGCGCGTCGAAGGACCCCCCGCGAGTTTGCACCGAGCGATCACCGCCGCCCGACCCGGCAAGCACGCGGGGGGTCCTTCGGCGTCCTCCTCCGCGGGACTGAATTGGAGCAAGCACCTACAGTCGTACCGCGGCTGCGGCAGCCTCAGGATGACAGCAATTTAGCGTTGAGAAGCGCGGCCGTGCCCCTCTAATGCGGTCGCACGGAGTGCCGACGCATCGGTGGCGGGGGGATGTTCCCGCCGGTGGCCTTGGCCGCCTCGAAGGCGCCTATGTCGGCGGCGAGGATGCCGTCGCCGTTGCCGTCGTTCCGAAGGACGCCGCGCTGGTCGGTCGGCGGGGCCACGCCGGTGTCGCCTCCGTCGATGGCGGGACTGCCGGCGCCGAGGGCCATCGTTTGCGTCAGTCCGCCATTGTCGGCGAGGGGTGAGAGAAGCGGATTGGCCACGGTCACCCCGGAGCAGGTCGAGTCGCCGAACTGGAGGTTGTGCCCTCCGGTAAACGTGCTGCCCCCTGCGAGCTTGCAGTTGCCGCCGGTATTGCTGGAAATGATGGTGTTGTTCATTGCCGTCACGGGCGTACCATTGCCGAAGTAAACAGCGCCGCCCGACCCCGCGGTCGTGTTTCCGGCGATGGTGCAGTTGGTGATCGTCACCGGTGCGCTGCCGATGTAGATGGCCGCCCCCAGCGCATTCGCGGCCGTCGCCGTGTTGCCGGTGAAGGTGCTGTTCCTGATCGTGACGCTGCTGTTGGCGTTGAGCACTTCAACCCCGATGGCGCCGCCGTTGACTGAGGTCGCGGAGTTGCCGTTGAACGTGCAGCGGTCGATCGACATGACAACCGGGAAGGTAGCGTTGCCGAAGATTTCGATGGCGCCGCTGCGTTGTGCCGAGTTGCCGCTGAACGTCGAGTCGGTCACCGATGCGTTTCCGCCCTCCATGGCGATCGCGCCGCCCGACCCGCTTGCGGTGTTGTTCTGAAACAGACAGTGCGTAATGGTGAGCGACGTGTTGGGGCACCCCGTGCAGAGCTCCTGGAAGATCACGCCGCCACCTACCCCCTGGTTCTTCGTGAATGTGACCGTGTCCAGAGTCAGTTTTCCGAAGTTCTGGATCGCCCCGCCGGCAATCAGCCCCGTGGAGATGTTGCCGTTGGCGAAGGTGATGTGCCTGAACGTCACATCGGGCAGCGACGTCGCGCTGCCGCCGACGCTCACCATCCCCGACGTGAGGCCGGTTCCGTCCAGCGTGATCGTGTCGCCGCCATCGATTGTCACCTTCGGGTTCGTCGCGCCGACTCCCATCGAGTTCGTGAAGGCGATGGTCTGCGGCCCGGTGCCGCAGTTGAAGGTGATGGTTCCTCCGTTAGGGATTTGCGCCTGCAGTGCCGCCTCGGTGCAGGATGTGGGTGTTCCGCTTCCCACCACGCCGGCCATGGCGGCCCTCGACAGGAATGCGATGACGGCGAATGTTAAAGACGGTCGTAAAACGGAGTGATTCATCACGGCCAAACGACGCAAGGTTGCTCTCCTCTAAATTGCCGATTCTGCTCGGATCAGGGCGCCGGTACGGGCCCCGCCGGTTTTTCCCATTTTAGGTTTGGGTTGAGGAGAGCGTCGTGACCTGGCTCACGGAAGGATCACATGTGATGGAAGAACCGGCACCGTTTAAGCGCTGAGCTCCGGAGGCGCCGATCGCAGGCCTCGCGCGTGTCGTGGCGGCGTTGGCAGCGGCGTGCTGCGGGATCACGGCCGCTGACGGCCTCAAACTACGGGCGGGCCGGAACAGGTCATTGTTTGTATTGCTGCGCCTGTTCTCAACCCGCCCGCGGTCCGTACAGGTTCCTACATCCCCAGATACTGCACGTGAACGTATCCCCCGGTGTGCACGTTGTAGAGCAGATACCAGCCGGGGTGGTCCGGGTCGTCGTAAACGACGAAATCATCTTCGCAGTTCCAGCACCAGTCAGCGGCGAGCGGCCAATCCCATGCGGCCACTTCAAAACCGAAGCCGCCCTCGAACCAGAACCGATGAAGGTTGCTGTCGATCCGAATGGCCCGGTAACGGTAGGACGGCCCGAAATGCGCAAAGCGGCCGTGCGCATACGGGTGATCCACGCGGAAGCGCTGGTCATTGGCCGCCTCGTGGCCGAACCACTGATCGTGGTTGACGTGCGGCGTGTCGTTCACATGGCCGGTGGGCAGACGCTCCGGCTGTCGCGGCGCGCCGCGGTTGCTTCTCGCCGGCGGAGGCTGCGGCACGTGTCCCTGGTTCGCGCGCGGCGTATTGTGGGCCGCGGGTGGATGTGCCGCCCGGTCGCGCTCGGCGGGCAGGGCCAGAAGGAACGGCGTGGATAGAATCAGAACCGATGCAAACAGGAGAGCCAGTCTGGTTTTCATGAGTCGCCCTTTCGTCGCGGATCCGCCCAGCGAGGACTCCAGACCGGGCGCAACCGCTTGCCGGAAGAGGTTGCTGCAAGGATTGCACCCATTCGAGTGAACAGTCTTGGCCACAGCCAGGCCCGCGGCGAGCCAATCGTCCTGTCAGCTCGCGCGCCGAAGCTGGTTCTCCAGATCGATGGCGCGCGGCGACAGTAGTCCCGTTGCCGCATCACTCCGCGCTGCAGAGGACACGGCTCCGCAACTCGCTGAGTGGCGAGGCTATACTTTTCGGCGAGCGGGCCCGCGCCGGTGAGCTCGCGTCCGTTATGCGGCGAGGCATGCCATGAAGTGGACAATCTATGCACTGCTCGGCATCGTGATCGCCTTGATCCCCTGCGCTCTCTACGCGGAGTACATCATCCCTTTTTCCGTGTGGGAAGAGTGGGCACGATGGCACGACCACGAGACCGTTTCCTACTCAGGCGCCAATCCTCCTCCGGCACTTCGCGTCATCGAGCCGGTGTTCACCGCGATTGTCCTTCCTCCCACTTGGGTCGCTGAACATCTTGGTGCGCATCGGGGCCTGTACGGCTACTACGCGGCTTCCTATGCTGGCTTGGTTCCACTTGGCGGATCGTTCCACTACGATCCACCAGCGCTCATCGCCGCCTCGGAGTTCCTCATCTTCGGCATTCCATTCTGGTCGGCCGTCACGGCGCTCGTCGGCCAGTCCATCGTCTGGGCGAGACGGCGCGCTACGTAACTCATCGTTCCGCGAAGCTGACCGACTGGGGGCCGCACGAGGTGCTGGCGAGCGTCGTCCCTTCGTAGCCTCGGTCGGTCGGGGAGAGCGTGCTCATGATCGGAGAGGAGAGCCATGGTGCGTCCAGGCGGACGTACATCGTCCCCAGGTCGTCGGTGACCGTTTCCAGGGTCTGGGCGGCATCCTGGTAGATTCCGAACATGCCGTCTCTCGTCAGCGTCAGCGCGGTGGCGTTCGCCGGACCGCAGGTGCCACTGGCCGTGACAGACAGAGTGAGCGGTGAAGCCGGCGGGCTCGAGGCGTGGCCCCTTCCTCGAGACTGCGACACAGCGTTTGCGACGACGGACGGCTGCGAGGTGAACAGACGGGGCTTCGGGCTGTTGGGATCTCCATAGCCGAGGTTCCACGTCACATAGAGATCCTTGCGTCCTGCCTGGAGGAATGATCCGGCGTAGATATCGGGAAGAATGAACTCGGTCGCTGTCCGCGCTACTTCCTGCAGCTTGTTCTGGACGAAGGCGAGAATGACGACGTCACCTTCGGCAGTTCCCGCGGCGATCTCCGTCCGACCGGAGGCGACGAACTCGCCGAACACGAAATTGCGCGGCGCCTGCGCCTGATCGCCGACAATGGCCGCAAGGTAATCGGGAACCGTCACGCTGCGCAGTTTCGCAATGGACGCTGTTGCCACTCGGGTGAAGCCTCCGCGTCCATCGCCGAAGAGCACGCGCATGGAACGAGCCCCGGCCATCACGACGTCGAGATTGCCGTCGTGATCGATGTCGGCCAGACCCGTCGACCATGTTCCGAATGGCGCTTGGGGGAGAAACCGCTTCTGCTGCACGAAGTCTCCGCCGCCGGTGCCGCGGAGAACGACGAGGTCATACACGCTGCGGAAGACGATGTCGGTGATTCCATCGTGATTCAGGTCGGCGGCCAGAAGGTGGTGGTCGTAGCGGCCGAACTGCGGATCCGGAACGGTCTGAAAGGACGGGCGCGCGTCGAATGTCCCATCGCCGCGAGAGAGGAGCACCGTCCACTCGGAGGCCACCTCGGTAACTCCCTGGAAGAGCGTCCGCACGAGAATGATGTCGTCTTTCCCATCGCCGTTGACGTCGGCGATGTAGGGGACCGCCGTCCCCCCGGTGTTGATGACGATGCCGGGGCCGTAGGTCATCGGTCCGTTGGCCAGATAGATGCGGTATGTAGTCGCGCCGGGAGGCTGGCCCGGACCGGCTCCGGCCGTGTCCTTCGTCAGCAGGTCCTTGCGGCCGTCACCGTTCAGATCCAGCCAGTCGATCACTTCCTCTGTTTGAGCCAGATTGAGATCGTGACTCACGAACTGACCATTCCCCTGGTTCAACAGAACCGAGCGGCTGAGGATGATGTCATCGAGTCCGTTCCCGTCGAGATCAGCCACGACAGGAAGGCTCTGTCCGTTGGCAATGACAGGGCCGGGAGTGATTGCCGTGAATGCGGAGGACGCGGAGACCAGGATCAGGAGTGTCACGAAACTGGCAGTTCTCATAGCCGGACTCCTCACGTAATTCTCTCAAAATAATCCATTCGCCATGCTTGTCAAGGGTACGAGCGGACTCAGGCAGGCAGCGCGGAGTCGCTGGGAGGAGGAAGCGATGGTGGCGGTGACTGGAGTCGAACCAGTGACCTAGCGCTTATGAGACGCCCGCTCTAACCAAACTGAGCTACACCGCCAGGGGGGTGGGGTCGGAGGATATACTCAACGCCGCGCGGCGCGGAAAATTTCGGCGGCGTGGAGCGTCTGAATGTCCGACGAAGGGCAGCACTGCATCCGTTGCGGCGATCCCGAGGAGAGCGTGCGGCTCGAACATTGCCCCACATGCGGGAAACACTTCTGCGCCGACTGCGTCTACCGGGCTACAGGACGGCGGTTCTGCTCGGGCGAGTGTGCCCGGGCCTTTTTCTACGGAGACAGCGATGACTACGATAGCGACGTCGATCCAGCCGAGTGAGACCATTACCGACGCGCTGGCGCGGCGGCCGCGGAGGCTGCGCCGCACGGAGTCGATCCGGGCTCTGGTGCGGGAGACGATCGTGCGCCCCGAGGACCTCATCTATCCGCTCTTCGTCGTGCCGGACTCGCGGCCGAAGGTGGAGATCGGATCGATGCCTGGAGTGTGGCAGCTTCGTGCCCGCGAGGCTGCCGAGGATGCGCGTCGCGCGTACGATGCCGGCATCCGGGCCATTCTCCTGTTCGGGCTTCCCGAGTACAAGGATGCCATCGGCTCTGCGTCGTGGGATCCCACGGGACCGGTGCAGGAGGGGATCAAGGCCATCAAGCGCGCCGTGCCGCAGATGGCGGTGATGGCGGACGTCTGCCTCTGCGAGTACACAGACCATGGGCATTGCGGCGTCATCGTCGAGCGCAATGGCGTGGCGGACGTCGACAATGACGAGACCCTGCCGCTGCTGGCGAAGCAGGCGCTCTCGTTCGCGGCGGCTGGGGCCGATTTCGTGGCGCCGTCAGACATGATGGACGGCCGCGTCGGCGCGATCCGCGACACGCTCGACGACGCGGGACTGACCGAGGTTGGGATCATGGCCTACTCGGCCAAATATGCATCAGGCTTCTATGGGCCGTTCCGCGAAGCCGCCGAGTCGGCTCCGCAGTTCGGCGATCGCCGCGGCTATCAGATGGACCCTGCCAACATCCGGGAAGCGATCCGTGAGATGGAGCTCGACGTCGAGGAAGGGGCCGACATGATCATGGTCAAGCCGGCGCTTTCGTACCTGGACGTCATCCGCGCCGCGCGCGATAACTTCGACCTGCCGGTAGCGGCGTACAACGTCAGCGGTGAGTATTCGATGGTGAAAGCGGCCGCGGAACGCGGCTGGATCGATGGCCCGCGGGTGATGAACGAGATCCTGACGTCGATCAAGCGCGCGGGGGCGGATCTGATCATCACGTACCACGCGATGGAGTTCGCTACTTCGCTGCGCGCCTGACGGCGTTGCCGGCCGTGCCGGTTAGCTCTTCTCGTGCGTGCCGCACTCGGTGGCACAGCAGTCGTCTTTGTGCGAGCAGGACTTCTTGCCGCCGCTCTTCTTGCAGCAGTCCATGTGGTCCTTCTTGCAAGCTTTGTGGTCCTTGCAACAGGCCATGTCCTGTTTCATGCAGTGGCCAGCCTGGGCGGGGATGGCGAATGCCATCGATGTCACGACCAGTGCTGCGGAGAGGATTCTACGGAGCTTCATAGCGCCTCCATTCGATGTCGGGGGAATGATTAATTATGCACCGGTTTCGGCTTTCGGCGCTATCACACCCGCGAAGCGCCGCTCATCCGCACCAGACGGCGCTGACGGCGTCGGGGTGATCGAGCAGGTAGCCATCTTCATCGGCGTCGTAGGCGATGACGGCGCCGTCGAGGCGGGAGGCGGACATATCGTCGAGGGCCACGCGGATGCCGCTCACCTCCACGACCTGGTCACCGTCGATCGGCGCGTCCGAATATCCGAGGCGATAGCCGCTGCCGCCGCAGCCGGTGGTGAAGGCGATGCGGAGGATGCGGCCGTCCAGGTCTTGCTGGAGGTGCAGCGCCGCGGTCTGGGATATCGAAAGGTTCATGGTGTGGCGGGGCCGCGCACGAGGCGGGCTTCGGCATCTTCGCGCTTGAACCAATCGCGATCGAGCTTGGTCAATTCCAGCTCGCGCTCCAGCTCGACGATGTGGGCGCGCTTGGATGCGCCGAGGTAGACGACAAAACCGCGATCGATGACCGTCGCGCCGCGGCCCAGCTCGGCCAGCTTGCGCTCCATCGTCCGCTCGCGGGCGATGAGGAACTCGGTGGTCTCGCGATAGGAGAGATCCCCCTCCAGGATGTCCTGAAAGGCAAGGTCGTTCGCCAGCGTCACGCGGCTGCGGGCGGTACCGGTCGCGGCGATCTTCTTCTCGATCAGATCGCGCGTGGCTCGCTCATCGACGGCGAACTGCTTGAACATGTTCGCGGTCAGCGGATTGGACAGATTCTCCGCCAGCTTCTCGAACGTCTTGTACGCCTCGATGGTGTACTGGAAGAGCGTGTTGAGTTGCTGGCTGGTGAGGGTTGTGAGCGGTGATTCAATCGTCGTCATTTGCGCCTCGTTGTCGGTTGTCGGTTGTCGGTGGTCGATGGTTGGAGATCGAGTCCCCGACAACCGATCACCGATAACCGACAACGTCCTCACTCTATCTTCGCCACTTTCAAAATCACATCGCCGATCAGCTTCGACTGGCACGAGAGACGGTACGGTGCTTCGAGCTCTTTGTATGTCTCGTCGGGTGTCGGCGGCGTGAGGTTATCCCAGCCGTCGATGACTTCCACCCTGCATGTTCCGCACGCTCCGTCGCCGCCGCAGACGTGACTGACGCGCACGTCCATCGCGCCGGCGCAGGAGAGGAGCGTCGATCCCGCGGGAAACTCCGCCGCCTTTCCTTCATCGACGAATATGACCCGTGGCATCGGGCGGGATTCTATACGCGGTTACGGGGTCGCGCGGTTGCGCGGTCTCGCGGTCGTTGTTGGGTTACTGAGTTGCTGGGTTACTGGGTTGCTTGATTGCGAAGTTGCCCGAGCGAGGGTTCAGGCGTCAGGCGTGGATCACCACCGCGAGACCCCGAGACCGCAAGACCGCAGACCCCAGCAACCTATCCCCCACCCACCGCCCGATGCGCCATATACGAGCTTCTCACCAGCGGGGCGGACTCGACGTGATGGAAACCCAGGGCCTTTGCGTTCGCACCCAGTGTCGCGAACTCGTCGGGGGTGTAGTAGCGCCGCACGGGATGGTGATTGCCGGTCGGTGCCAGGTACTGGCCGAAGGTGACGATGTCGACGCCGGCGTCGCGCAGGTCGGCAGCCACGGCCATCACTTCCTCTTCGGTCTCACCGAGGCCGAGCATGAGCGACGATTTCGTCAGCATCTTGCCGGTGCGCTCCTCGGAGGCCCAGCGCAGCACGTCGAGCGAGCGTTGGTACTTTGCGACGGGACGCACTGCCGGGTAGAGCCGCGGCACGGTCTCGACGTTGTGTGCGAGAACGTCGGGATGCGAATCGATGACGATGCGGAGCGCGTTGCGGTTGCCTTCCAGGTCGGAGATCAGCACCTCCACCGCCGCGCCCGTCTCCTCGCGGACGGCGCATACCGTTTCGGCGAGGTGTGCGGCGCCGCCGTCCGGCATGTCGTCGCGATTGACCATGGTGATGATGGCGTGGCGCACGCCCATCTTCGAAACAGCCTCGGCGACGCGGCGCGGCTCGCCGGCATCGGCAGCGAGCGGTTTCCCTTTGCCCACCGCGCAGAACGTACAGCGCCGCGTGCAGATCTCGCCGAGGATCATGAACGTGGCCGTGCCGGCGCTCCAGCACTCGAATATGTTCGGGCAGCGCGCTTCCTGACAGACCGTGTTGAGCGCCAGATCGTTCATCAGCTTCGACACCGGAAGCTGCGCCAGATCCCCCGGCACGCGGATCTTCAGCCAGTCCGGACGATGGCCGGCGCGGCGGTTGATGGGGGCGGTTTTCGAGTCGGTAGCGGTCATTGGGTTGGTGGCGCGGTTGCGAGGTCTCGGGGTCTCGCGGTGTCTTCACCCCGCGACTGCGCGGCCGCGTTACTTCGCAACCGCGACTCAACCTTCTCCAACGCCTCGCGGTCGTCGGTCCAGCGGATCTTTTCATAGGCCTCGGCGAATGAGAACCAGCCGTAGTGGTCGTGCTCGTTCGCATCCATGCGAATGGCCGTGCCTGGAGGCATGGCGAATGTGAACGCGGTCTCCGTGGCGACGATCGGCGGAGGCATGGTTGCGGCCAGGAACTGCGACTCGATCATGAACGATTGATCGAGATCGATACCCTCGGGCTCGCCGCCATGTCCGGTCTCCTCGGCCAGCTCGCGTCGCGCGGCGTCAAGCGGCACCTCGCCATCCTCGATCGAGCCTGTGATCGGTTGCCAGAAGTTGCCGCGCTCCGGTTTGCGGTGGAGCAGCAGGACGCGCTCACCGTCGTGGACGACGACTTTGACGAGGCGGATGCTCTCCGGGCGTGTCACGACCTCCCGCTCGAAGACCTCGGCGAATTTCGCGGCGACGATGGCACGCACGTCGTCGAGGGCGATGTCGCGTCCGGCAAGGTGCGCGATCGACGTCACGCCGGTGCCCTGCAGTCCACACGGCGTGATGAGGCGGAAGTGGTCGAGGTTCGTCGTCACGTTCAGGGCGAAGCCGTGCGACGTGACCCAGCGTGCGATGCGCACGCCGATGGCGGCGATCTTGTCGTCGCCGGCCCAGATGCCGCGCTTCCCCTCCGCGCGCCCGGCGGTGATGCCATATTCGGCGACGGTGCGGATCAGCACTTCTTCGAGCTTCGTCACGTACTTGCGAACGTCGCGGTTGCCTTCGCCGAGGTGGATGATCGGATAGCCGACGAGCTGGCCGGGGCCGTGGTAGGTGATGTCGCCGCCGCGCGTGGTCTCGTAGAAACGAACCCGCTCGGACGCCAGCGTCGCGGCGGGAGCGAGAAGATTGCGCACGTCCCCGCCGCGGCCGAGCGTGATGACGGGAGGGTGTTCGAGAAGGAGGAGTTGATCGGGGATGGCCTCTTCCTGCCGCAGCTCCACGAGCTTCTGCTGCAGCCGCATGCCGTTCTCGTAGGTGACGAGGTGAAGGTTGCGGAGCTCACAGACGCGCATCGCGGGCTTTGAGAACCGCACGGCATTCGCCCAGATTTCGTTGCGCCTGGCCAAACGTAGTCGGACTCTCAGTCCGGCCGGAGCTCGGGAGCACGGTATTTGATAACCGCCTGTAGTTAAGAGCCGCGCAAGCTCTGGTCGGACTGAGAGTCCGACCTACGTTTCGCTGCCGCTGCGCGCCTCACGGCCTCCACTCCGCCAGCTCTTTCTGAAGCTTCTTCGCGTCACGGACGATGTTGGGGTCGGTGGCGGTGGGAAGGAACTCGTTCATCGCCTGGATGGCTTCGCGGTACTTTCCGGCGTTGACCTGGGCGACGATCTTGTTGAACGCATCGATCTGCCGGTTTTGTTCGGCGACGCGCGTCAGCTCGGCAGCCTGCGCCTCGAAATCGTGGCGGGCATCGGGGTCGGGAGCGTTTGCGGCCAGCTCGCGGATGATGACGGCCGCTTCGTCGAGACGCTGTTCGTGCGTCAGCGCGTTGGCGCGCGCCAACTCGGCACGGACGATTACGGCGCGAGCGGCGAAGGAGATCTGCGCGTTGCCGGCCGCGTCGAGCTGTGCGAAGAGCGAATCAGCCTTGGCGCGATCTCCGGAGCGGCGGTACATGGCAAGAAGCTGCAGGGCGAAGTCGGTCCGAGCGGGGAGGAGCTTGCGGGCCTCTTCGAGCGCGGCGATTCCGGGTGCGACGTCGTTCTCGACGCTGTAGGTCGTGCCGAGGTCGCCGGCGGCGCGAGCGGCGGGAAAGTCGGGATCGTTGCGATGCTCCAGCGCGCCCTGTACGAGTGTGCGCGCTTTGCGGAAGCGCGTCGTGTCATCGTCGGTGATGCCGGAGCTCTGCGCCAGGGCACCGATCTGGTCCTGCATCAGCGCCTCGGCATACTCGAGGGCCACTTCGACGTCGTTCGGGGCGGCGGCGATGGCACGTTCGAACAGCGCCGTGGCCTCGGCGTACCTGGCCGCGGAGGCCCGTAACATGCCGAGGCCGGCCAGCGAGCGCGCGTGCCGTGGATTGACCTCCAGGGCGGCGCGATAGTGTCGTTCGGCCTCGGACGAGAGCTCTTCCATCCCGCTCAGGAAGTGGCCAAGCTCGTAAAGCATCGACGCGCGATCGAGCGGCCGGGTCGTGACGGAGATGTCGGTCTCGGGCACAGGGAGTGTGATCGACCATGCCACCGGCTGTGGCGTCGTGTATCGGGAAAGCGCCGCATCGACGTCGCGCAGGGACCGGTGATAGTGCGTCCGCAGCGCGGCCTCGGCAGTTGCGCCGTGGGAGACCTCGTGAACGAAGGCATAGAAGTCGGCGCCGTTGTTCCCCGAGGTGCGCACCAGCCAGTCGACGATGGCCCAGCTCTCGGCGTAGAAGAGTTCCTGTCCGCTGGAGACGTTGTAGGTGTCGGACTCGCGAACGACGGCAAAGAGCTGCGCCGGCGGGATGTGCGTGCGTTGCCGTAGGACGGTGATGTGGTTCGCCATCGGTTCACCGGCGGAGATGGATCGCGAACGGATGGTTGCGTTGCTGAAGTATTCGGCGATTCCTTCCTCCAGCCACAGAGGCGCTTTGGCATCGCCTGATTGCATGAGGTAGTGGATGAGCTCGTGCAGCGGAGCCCGGTCGCCGCCGTGCCAGGAGTAGTCCTGATTGATCAGAATCGTTCCGCCGTCCCGCTGCCGGACGAACACACCGGTGCTGTTCGCCTCGCGCCGATTCAGCAGAACCTCGAAGTACGGATGGCTTTCGCGGCGGTTTGTAAAGACGATGACGCGCGTCGGCGTGGCCGAAGGCGCGAACGTGGAGTCGACCCGCGTCAGGGCGGAAGCAAGCGTCTCCAGCTCCGCGCCCACGGCGCGCGTCCGTCTCTCGTCCGAGCTGCTGATGAAGACGAAGTGCCTCGAGCGCGCCTGTAGCCACGTTTCATCGGCCGCGGGGAAGGGGATGGGGCCGTTCGTCTGCCGCGCCGTGCCGTCGCCCTTGATGCCTTTGAGGATGGGCGGGACGAACTGCGCGTGTGACGCCGATGTGGCCAGCACGAGCGCGAGCATGAGGATGCGGCGCATATGTCGCAAGAGAACATGCGCGACTCCGCGGAACCTTTCATTCCGCCAGGTGAGAAGGTGAGACCGATCTCGAAGAATCGGTCAGGGCTGCAGGTTGTAGACCTCGAAGGCAGTCTCCTGGGGTGGCGTGGGGAACCCCCCTTTGACGCCCTCGTGCAAACGGGGCAGCAGAACGTCGTCGCGGAAGCGCTCCCAGTTCTCCTTGGAGTCGTGGACGGCGACGATTGTCCAGCCGCCTCTCGACGGGCCGGCCGCGTGGTAGATCTGGCCCTTCGGTAGAGTGCCTCTGTTGGGATGCACAGCCGCGAGCGAGGCCTCGTACTGCTCTTTTGTTCCGCCGGGAAAATGGTGGACGATCGCGTATGCCATTCTGTTCTCCTGTCAGGTGATCTTATAGTGTGAACTGCCCCGCTTCGATGAACGCCCGGACGCTGGCCATGAACTGATCGGCGATGGCGCCGTCGATGAGGCGGTGATCGAAGGTCAGCGAGAGGATGCACATCGAGCGGATGGCGATGACGTCGCCTTCCTTTGTTTCCACCACGACCGGACGCTTCTTCACACCGCCGACGCCGAGGATGGCCACCTGCGGCTGATTGATGATCGGCGTCCCGAACAGGCCGCCGTAGATGCCGGGGTTGGTGATGGTAAACGTTCCGCCCTGGACGTCGTCGGGGGTGAGCTTCTTCGTCCGGGCGCGCTCGCCGAGGTCGTTGATGGCCTTGGAGAGACCGAGGATGTTCTTCTCGTCCGCGTTCTTCACCACCGGGACGATGAGGCCCCATTCAAGAGCGACGGCGATGCCGATGTTCAGATCGCGGTGGTAGATGACCGACGACTCATCCATCGACGCATTGATGACGGGGAACTCGCGCAGGCCGGCCACGATGGCCTGGATGACGAAGGGGAGGAAGGTCAGTTTGGCGCCGCGCTCGGCGTAGGCGTCTTTGTAGCGGCGGCGAAGCTTGTCGATGTTCGTGAAGTCGACTTCGAAGACCGTCGTCACGTGCGCCGAGGTCTGCTTCGAGAGCACCATGTGCTGGGCGATCTTCTTGCGCATCACCGAAAGCGGCTCGATGCGGTTGTTCTCGCCGGGAGTGAAGGTCATGGCGGCGGGACGCGAGGCTGGCGCTGGTTGCTCGGCTGCCGGGGGTTGCTGGGTTGCAGCGGGTGAGGGTCGCTGCATGAAGTCGATGATGTCGTTCTTCGTCACCCGGCCGGAGACGCCGGAGCCCTGGATGCGGGAGATGTCGACGTTGTTCTCCTGGGCGATCTTCCGGACGAGCGGGGAGGATTTGGTGCGGCGGCGTTCGTCGAGGGAGTCGGGGTCGCGCGGTTGCGCGGGTGCGGGGTCTCGGGGTTGCGCGGTCTCGGGGTCTCGCGGTTGTGGGGTTACTGGGTTGCTGGGTTGCTGAGTTGCGGGGTTACTGGGTTGCCCGGTGGGTGCTGCGGCTTCGGGTTGGGGTGCTGGTTTTGGAGCGGGTGGTGGCGGTGTGGTGGGTGGAGGAGGAGGGGCGACCGGCGGCGCGGCGGGGGCGGGTGGCGGCGGTGCAGACGGGGCTTGCGCGGCTGGTGCAGATGGGGCGTGCGCGGCCGGAGTTGGGGCGGGCGCGGCGGCTTCGCCTGCCGCGGTGATACGGGCGACGACGGAGTTGACGCCGACGGTCTGCCCTTCCTGGGCCAGGATCTCGGCCAGCGTTCCCGAGGCGGGGGAGGGGATCTCCGCGTCCACTTTGTCCGTCGAGATTTCGAGGAGCGGCTCATCGCGCTCCACCTTCTCGCCTGGCTTCTTCAGCCACTTGACCACGGTTCCCTCGGCGATTGACTCGCCCATCTGCGGCATGACGACATCGATTGGCATTTGAATGCGTGCTCCCTGACGGCCCGCCTTGTACTGCAAATCCGTGACCTGAGCAACCGTATCAATACGCGAGCAGCTCCCGCGCCGCGGCGAGCAGGCGCGCCTTGTCCGGCAGCGCGGCGGCTTCGAGCGGGGGCGAATATGGCGTCGGCACGTCGAGGGCGGCCACCCGCTTGATCGGCGCGTCGAGGTAGTCGAACGCCTTCTCGGCGATGCGCGCGGCGAACTCGGCGCCGGCTCCGCCCGTCAGCGGCGCCTCGTGCAGGATGATGACGCGGTTGGTCTTGGCGACGGAGTTGAGGATCGCTTCTTCGTCGAAGGGGATGATGGAACGCAGGTCGATGACCTCGACGGAGACGCCGTCTTTCGCCAGCTCCGCCGCGGCGTCGTCGGCGACGTAGATCATCGAGCCCCAGGTGATGATGGTGAGGTCGCTCCCGCTGCGGCGCACATTGGCCTTACCGATCGGGACGATGTAGTCCTCCGTTGGCAGCTCTTCCTTGATGCGCCGGTAGAGGTACTTGTGTTCGATGAAGAGCACCGGATCGTCGTCGCGAACGGCTGCCTTGAGCAGTCCCTTGGCATCGTAGGCCGTCCCGGGGGCGACGATCTTGAGCCCGGGCCGGTTCATGAACATGGCCTCGGGGTTGAGCGAGTGGAAGGGTCCTCCATGCGTGCCGCCGCCGGCCGGGCCGCGGATGACGATGGGACAGGGACTGCCGACGCGGTAGCGCGACGTGGCCGTGAAGTTGACCAGGATGTCGTACGCGCAGGTGATGAAGTCGATGAACTGCATCTCCGCGATCGGCCGCATCCCCATCAGCGCGGCCCCCGAGGCCGCACCGACGATGGCCACCTCGGAGATGGGCGTGTCGATGACCCGCTCCGCCCCGAACTCTTCGATCATGCCGGCGCTGGTCTTGAACGCTCCGCCGTAAGCACCGACATCCTCGCCGATGAGGAAGACGCGCGGATCGCGCCGCATCTCTTCGATCATCGCTTCGCGGATGGCGTCGAGGTAGGTGGTTTCTGCCATGTTTTTTATAGTGAAGGATGAAGGATGAAGGATGAAGGATGATCGCGCGGATTCGTTCATCCTTCATCCTTCCGCATTCATCCTTCGATCTTCATCCTTCCTTCGCCTCCCAGTACCCGTCTCCCGCGAACAGCCCCATCCCTGCTTCCTCGGGCCGCGGCATCGGCGAGCGTTCGGCTTCGTCCGTTGCCGCGTCAACTTCGCGGCGCACGCGCGACTGGATCGATTCGAATTCAGCGGCAGTGGCGATACCTGCCTCGACCAGCGCGGCTTCAAAGCGGACGACCGGATCCTTCGCCGACCACTCCTCGATCAGCGCCTGGGGCACGTACGACTGGTTGTCGTGCTCGGCGTGGCCTTTCATGCGGAACGTTTTCGCTTCGATGAGCGTCACCCCTCCGCCTTCGCGTCCGCGCTCGACGGCCCGCTTTGCGGCGGCGTAGGTGGCGAGGACGTCATTGCCGTCGACGGTCTCGCTGGCGCAGCCGAAGGCCTGCGCTTTGTCGGCCAGCGATTTGACGGCGCTCTGTTTCGACGTCGGCGTGGAGTAGGCGTAGCCGTTGTTCTCGAGCACGACCACGAGCGGGAGCCGTTGCACCGTGGCGAAATTCATCCCCTCGTAGAACGCCCCGGTCGACGATGCGCCGTCACCGATGAAGGCCATGCCGACGAGATTGCGTTTCTGCATCCGGCCGGCCAGCACGATGCCGGCCATGACCGGGATCATGTCGCCGAGCATCGAGATCTGTCCGATGAACCCGTCCCGCGCCGGATGGCCGAAGTGGATGTTGAGCTCACGGCCGCGCGTCGGCGAATCGCCCTTGGCCATGTACTGCTTGATGATGTCGGCGGGCTTCGCGCCGGCCACGAGGATCGAGCCCATGTTGCGGATCAGCGGCTGCACGACATCGCCGAGCGCATAGTCGAGTGCATACGCCGCCGCCACCGATTCACCTTCCTGCCCGAGGGAACGATACAGGCCGCCGATGACCTTGGCCTGACGGAAAAGCGCGACCAGACGCTCTTCGAGGGTCCGCGTCAGCCGGAGAAAGTAATCGATCTCGAGCAGGTTCTCGCGGGTGAGGCCGTGGGTGTCGATAGTCATGGTCTGTTTGTCATTGGGAGCGTCGAGGATCGGGTACGAGGTCTCGGGGTTGCGCGGTCTCGCGGTGTCCGGGCGAATCGAACGCCGCGAGACCCCGAAACCGCGCGACCTCGCAACCGCGCGTCACTGATGTATCGAGTGCCCGGCCACGTCCTCCGCCGCTTCCATCATGGCCTCGGAGAGTGTGGGGTGCGCGTGGATGGTCTTGGCGATCGATTCGCTGGTCGCTTCGAGCTCCAGGGCGGCGCACGCCTCGGCGATCAGCTCGGTCGCTTTCGGGCCGACGATGTGGACGCCGAGGAGCTCGTCATACTTTTTCGAAGACACGAGCTTCACCATGCCGCCCGCTTCGCCGAGGATCTTGGCCTTCGCGTTCGCCGTGAAGGGGAACTTGCCGATCTTCACGTCGTGACCACGCTCTTTCGCTTTCTTTTCCGTGAGGCCGGCGGAGGCGACCTCGGGGTCTGTGTACGTGGCGTTGGGCACATGGTCGTAGTTGATGGGACGCACTTCCAGCCCCTTCATCTTCTCCACGGCCAGGATTCCCTCGGCCGAGGCACAGTGGGCCAGGGCGGGGGTGGGGACGATGTCGCCGATGGCGTAGATATTCGGTTCGCCCGTGCGCATGAACGGATCGACCTGCACGAAGCCGCGCTCGATGACGACCTTCGTCCCTTCCAGTCCGCAGTTCTCGGTGACTGCGCGGCGGCCGGTGGCGGAGAGGACGATCTCGACATCGAAGGTCTGCTGCTTTCCTTTCGAGCTGACGACGACCTTCACGCCGGCGTCGCCGGCCTCGGCCGACTCGACCTTCGCGTCGGTCAGCACTTCGATGCCTTTCTTCTTGAAGATGCGCGTGAACTCTTTCGAGATCTCCTCATCTTCGATCGGCAGCAGCAGCGGCATCACTTCGACGATGGTCACCTTCGTGCCGAAGCGGGAGAAGATCGAGGCGAACTCGCATCCCACGGCGCCGGCGCCGATGACGAGCATCGACTTGGGAACCTCGCTGATCTTCAGGATGTGGTCGGAGTTGATGATGCGTTTGCCGTCGGCCTTGATGTGCGGCAGGTCTTTCGGGACGGAGCCCATGGCCAGGATGACGTTCTTCGTATTGAGCCGCCGCGCGCCCCCGTCGCCGCTGACTTCGACGACACTCTTGCCGGCCAGTTTGCCGAAGCCGGTGATGCGCTCGACCTTGTTCTTCTTGAAGAGAAACTCGATGCCTTTGGCGTTAGCGTCGACAACGTCCTGTTTGCGGGTCTGGACGACGCTCCAGTCGAGCGTCACATCGCCGACCGTGATGCCGAACTCTTTCGACTTCTGGATCTTCGTCCAGACGTCGGCGTTCTCGAGGAGCGATTTGGTGGGGATGCAGCCGCGGTGCAGGCACGTCCCACCCAGAAAGGGATCTTTCTCGACGACGGCGACCTTCAGGCCGAGCTGACCGGCCCGGATGCCGGCGACATATCCGCCCGGACCGCTGCCGATGACCACCACGTCGTACTGTTCGTCTGCCAAGGAAACCTCCAGTGATTTAACCGGCGGGCATTATATGGATTGCGGGGGTGGGGTGTGGGGGGTGGGGGGTGGGAGGTGGGAATGGCGAGCGGGAGCGCCGGTGCGAATCGCCACCGGCTCAGCTCCCACCCCCCACTCCCCACCCGCCACCCCCTACTGCGACGGCACGTACGTCGGATCCTGTGTCACCGCATCGATCACCGATCCATACGCGGTGACGCGGCCGGTGCCGCTGATCACCTTTACCGTGACGCGGACGTTGTAGGCGGTCCCAAGGCCGAACTGGGCCAGCGACACTTGCAGGAACTGATTCGCTGCCAGCGGGATCTGAGTCTTGGCGGCCACCTTCGAGTCGGTGGGGATGGCCGAGACCTCGATCGTCACCGGATTGCCGCTGGTCTCGACGAAGCCGACGTTCGTGCGGAACTGGTCGGACGTCTCGAGCTGGAGCAGTTGCAGCACGCGGTTGTCGGCCAGGCCGACCGAATCGGCCGGCGTCACGGCCGGGATGAACTGGCCGTACGTTCCGTTCGAGGTCTGGTTGTAGGTGCGCGCGGTGACGACGAGTTTCGAGCTCGCCGGCGTGGTGACGAGCATCGACCCGCCGGTGTTGGAGAGCGTGAAAAGCTGGTTCAATGAATTGTTGACGGCCAGCACCTGACCGGCCGGGACCGTCACCTGCGTCGGCCCGCTCGCCCCGGTGTTGCCGGGCTGCGGGAAGTAGGTGAGCGTCGCGTTCACGTCGGTGGAGCCGGGATTGAAGAGGCGAATATCGCTGCGCCAACTGGCCACACCGTTGTTGATGTCGGCGACGCCCGGGATGACGTAGCGCGTGGCCGCCTCCGAGCCCTTCAGCACCGGGAAGACCATCAGCGGATCGTTCGTGAGGTTGTCGATCACGGACGCATACGCGGACACCTTGCCTGTCGGCGACACGACTTCCACTTCGAAACGGCCGTCGGTGAGGGTGATGTTGTTGTCGGCGAGGAGGTTCCGTTGCATGTGCTCGCCGGGCAGGAGCGACAGCGGAATCGGAGGCACGACCTCTGTGCCTTGATTGTTGAAGACATGGACGAGGACGTTGGCCGGTTCGCCCGCTCCTTCCACGATGCCGAAGTTCGTCCGATAGGCGGACGACTGAGCGATCTGCTGCAGGGAAAGGATCGGGTTCGGCGAGGAATCGATCGACTGGCTGATGAACTGCGAGAAGGGAATGGCCGGGATGAACTGTCCGAAGGTGCCGGTCGGCGTGGAGTCGTAGGTGCGGCTGGAGGCCACCGTCTGCACGCTCACGGTGCCGCTCTGCGTCGTGGTCGTCGGCCGGATCTCCAGCGCGCCGAGCGCGCTCGAGCCGTCGGAGCCGTCGCCGAAGAAACTGGTCAGGATGTCGTCGAGGGCCATGGTGGAGCCCGGATTGACCTGAATCGTCGTCGACTGTCCCGACTGGGTGCCGTCCGTTGCCGTCAACGTGAAGTTGAGCAGATACGTCATCGCCTGAGCCGTGATGTTGGCGATGCGGAGGTCCGACTCGAAGAGCGAATTGTTCGCGCCGAGGGCGTGACCGACGGCGGGAATGATGAGCGAGTTGGGAAGCGGCGAGCTCTTGCCGCCGGAGGCCACCGGCGTCACGGTCGTCACCGAGACCGGCACGGTGGCCGGCGGCGGCGGTGTCGTGTCGCTGGCGCTGACGCCTTCCTTGCTGGCGGCGCTAAAGGTGAGGATGACGGTGGCGGTGTTCGTGCCGAGCTTCAGCGCTTTCGGATCGGAGACTACCGTCAGCGTCACGCCCTGCGGGCCGAGCGTTCCGGAGGACGGCGTCACCGTGGCCCACGGTTTGTCCGTGCGGGCGGTGAACGGCACCGCCGGTGTACGGCCTGGGACGAATATCGTCTGGCGGATCGTGCTGGTCGTGCCGATCTCGACGCTCGTTTGCTTCCGCGGCGCGTCCGGAAGGACCGCCACGATCACGATGCGCGAGTAGGGCCCGCGCTCGTCGTCGCAACTGCTGATCGCGCGGACGCGGTAGCGCCACTTCTGCGCAGTGGTTGCTGTCGTGTGGACGAAGCTGGCGGAGAGGTCCGTTACAACCTGGGTCGTAGCGGTGGAGAAGTCCGCGGTGGACGACTCCTGCAACTCGTAGCTGGTCGAGTTCAGCACGGCGCTCCAATGGACGGTGTAGCTGCTGTTCGAAGCCACCTGCGCGGGCGCGGTCGCTTTGGGCCGGTCCGGTGTGCCACAGGGAGGTGGCGACGTGCGCACGGTGAACTCGCTGGTGGCTGATTCGAGCGCCGGGCATGAGTCGAAGAACGCTTCGACGTACCAATGGATCGTGCCGCTTGGCACGCTGGCGGTCAATTTGTTGACCGTGGTCGTGCCGATGACGCTGGGGTCGTCGTCGCCGACCGCGGCCCAGACTTTGTATTGTGTGGCGTTGTCGATGCGCGACCATTCGAAATGAACGGGGGAGGCCAGGCCGGTGCTGTTATCCGCGGGTGTAAAGAGGATCGGCCGCGGGTTCTCGCAACTCGTCAAAGGGATCGTGAAGGTGGCGTGCTTCGACTCTACTGGCGGACAGCCGTTGACGAACGCCACCACCCACCACTCGGTCTGACCTTCCGGTATGGACTTTGTGACGGCCGTACGCGTCGTGGTGTCGGCCAGTTGCGTCGGCGCGCCGTCATTGTGGCGGACGAACACGGTGTAACCAATGGCGTTGCTGACGGGGTTCCAGTCGAAATGGACCGGCGAGTCGAGATTCGTGGCGCCGTCGGCCGGAGCGGTAAGCACCGGCCCGTCGGTCGGGCAGCTTGGCGCCGGCGGAATCGTGAATTGGGATTTTGTCGAATGCGTCGAGGGGCAGTCGTCGAAGGTGGCCTGGACACGCCACTCGACGAGGCCGGGCGGAATGATGTGCGTGATGGAGGTGTCGGTCGTCGTCAGCACCGGCATGTTGTTGCCGTTGAGCGTCCAAATCACGCGGTAATCGGTGGCGTCCGTGACCGCGCTCCAGACGAACGTCACTGGTGCACTGGCCGTCGCGCCGGCGGGCGGCGAGATGAGCTGCGGACCGGTGGTGCCGCAGCCGATCGGCGGGATGACGAAGTTCGCTTTCGCCGAGGCGACCACGGGGCAGTTCTCGAACAGCGTCTCCACGAACCACTGCCCGTTGCCTGTGGTCGTCGTGAAGTCGTACTGGAGCTTCGTGTTCTTGGTAGAGCCGATGTCGGAGAACGGATCGCCATTGAGCGAGACCCAGACGCGGTATTGAAGGGCGGTTGAGTCGGTGGCCGCCCAGTTGAACGTGACCGGGCTCGTCACCAGCGCGCCGCCGATCGGTGAGGTGAGCGTGGCCGGCTTGTGCGTATCGCAGTTCGCGGCCGTGCCGACGGTGAAGTGGCGATGCGCGGAGAAGGTCGAGTCGCACCCGTTGCTGAAGATCGTCTCCACGTACCACTCGTCCGCGCCGCTCGTCAGTTGCACCTGCTGCGACGTGCCGGCCGCCGTCGCGCTGTGCGCGGCCAGGATGGGCGAGCCTCCGTTGACGGAAATCCAGAGGCGATACCCGCTCGCGCCGGCGACGGTGCTCCATGAGAACGTCACGGGTGAGCTGACCGTCGCGCCGTCGGCGGGGGAGTTGAGCGTCGCGGTCGCTCCGCACGTCGCCTGCGTGCCGCTCGTGAACGTCGATTTGGCCGACATCACGTCCGGGCATCCGGCGAAGTTCGTCACTACCCACCACGTCAGCGAACCGTCCGAAACGAGCTTGGTCAACGAGGTAGCCGTCGTCGTGCCCACCAGGTCGCCGGGATCAGTGCCCTGTGCGATGTAGAGCTGGTAGCCGGAAGCGCCCGAGACCGCGGTCCACTTGAACGTGACCGGCGAGGTCAGGCCGGTGGCGCCGCTTGCTGGGGCAAGGAGCGTTGCCGGTGTAGTGCCGCAGACCGCCGCGGTCGAGACGGACAGAGCGGACGCTTTGGAGTAGGTCGCCGTGGGACAGTTGCCGAAATCGGCCTCGACATACCACGCCAGGCCGCCTTGCGGAACAGGGGCGGTGAGCTGAGTGGACGATGTCGTGCCGATCGTGTATCGGTCGCTGCTGCTGGCAGATGTCCCGGACGAAGTTCCCCAGACTATGTAATTCGTGGCGCCTGAGACCGCCGTCCACTGGAAGGTGACAGGCGACGTCAAGCCGGTCGACCCGCTTGCGGGAGAGACGACCGTCGGTGAGCCCGGGCTGCTTGGACAGTTCGCGCTGCTGACGGTGAAATGGGAGTGTGCCGAGTCCATGGGGCTGCAATTGTCAGCGGCGGCTTCGGCCCACCAATCGACCGAGGCACCGGCCGGGAGGTCGGCGTCGTAGTGGGAGTCGCGCGTGACCGCGAGAACCGCCGGCGTGCCGCCGTTGATCGAGGTATAGAGCCGGTAGAACGTCGCGCCGGAGACGTCGCTCCAGTCGAAGCTCACCGGTGTATCGACGGTGTCGTTGCTCGCCGGCGTGATCAATGCGGGTGGTGCGGTTGGACAGGCCGCGGCCGCGGCGACCGTAAAGCTGAAAACGGCGCTGGAAGTCGTCGAGGTCGAGCAGTTTGGGGGGTAGGCATCGACCGACCAGTAGTAGGTGCCGGCCGGAAGTGCCTGGCCGAATGTGAATTTGGTCGTCGGGGCGTTGACGACCGGGTCGTTGGCCGTGGGGGTGGGCGGGTTCTGCGTGCTTACGTGAATGACGTAATGATCCGCACCCGAGGCCGCTGACCAGTTCAGCGTCGGAGTCGAGCTGGTCGTACTGTTGTTGGCCGGCGCGGTGAGGTTGAAGGAACCTGGTGCGCCGGTGGGACACTGTCCGAGCGCCTGTTCGCCAAGCGCCAGAACAGCGCACAGCAGCACAGCGGATCGTACGTTCATCGTCATTTCCCTCGGTCCCGGTTAGACGGCACAAGGTCGTCTACCGTTGACATGAATGTAACTGTTCGCCGCGGTTGCGGCGGTGATTTCGCTCACGCGGTCAGCGGTACTTATTGCCACCGGTGCTGAACAGGACAACGATGTCATCGCTTCCGATCGTTCCCTCGGCCTTCAGCGTCCGCAGCGCCAGCAGCGCCGCCCCGGCTTCCGGACCGGCGTCGATGCCCTCGGTTGTCCGGAGCTCCGCGGCCGCGGACTCGATCTCTGCTTCGTCGACGGCGATCGCGCCGCCTCCGGAGTCTCGCAGCGCCCGAAGCATCAGCCGGTCGCCGATGGCGCGCGGAACGCGTAGTCCCCATGCCCCGGTCTGCGGCGACTCCCACTCCGGAGCGTTGTCGAGGCCTTCGTTGAATGCGCGGACGACCGGTGCGCAGCCGCTCGACTGCACGGTGAACATCCGCGGCCTGGCCGAGCCGATCCAGCCGAGGCGTTCCATCTCGCCGAACGCCTTCCACATCCCGATGAGGCCGGTGCCGCCGCCGGTCGGATAGAGGATGACGTCAGGCAGCCGACTGAGGTCCTCGAGCAGCTCGTATCCCATGATCTTCTTCCCCTCGACGCGATACGGTTCCTTGAGCGTCGAGAGATCGAAGCCGCCGTTCGCGGCGATGTATTGGGCGACCCGTTTTCCGGCGTCGGTGATGACGCCGGCGACGAGCTCGACCTCGGCGCCATAGCTGCGGCACTCGTCGATGATCGACTGGGGTGTGTCGCGAGGCATGGCCACGAATACAGGCAGGCCGGCGCGCGCGCCGTAGGCGGAGAGGGCGGCACCGGCATTGCCGGCGGTGGGTGCGGCCAGGCTGCGCGCGCCGAGGTGCCTGGCCATCGTCACGGCCACAGCCATGCCGCGCGACTTGAAGGAGCGTGTCGGATTCTTCGACTCGTCCTTGATCCAGACGTTCTCGAACCGCGTCGAGCGGAGCAGCGGCGTGATCCCTTCGCCGAGGGTGACGATCGCATTCTCGTCAGCGATCGGGAGCACCTCCCGGTAGCGCCACATCGTCGCCGGCCGCGAGCGGATCTCGTCACGCAGTGCGGGGGCGGGGGAGAGGTCGTAGTGAACGAGCAGCGGCGCGCCGTCGTTCGGGCAAAGGTTCATCAACTCGCGAATGGCGAAGGTTTCGTCGCAGCGGGAGCAGGCGAGATTTGTCATGTTTTTGCGCGCTTCGCGCGCGTTGTCAGTTGTCACATGTTAGTTGATTGGGCGGGTTTGCCGCGTGCTGCCGGCTCGATGATAACTGCGGCGCTTCGCCGGTGATTAAAGCGCCTCTGACACTACTGTCATCCTGAGGCTGCCGCAGCCGCGGTACGAACGTTGGTGCTTGCTCAAATCTGATTCCCGCGGCGGAGGACGCCGAAGGACCCCCCGCGAGCTTGCCGGGTCGGGCGGCGGTTATCGCTCGATGCAAGCTCGCAGGGGGTCCCCTTCGGCTGCGCTCAGGGCAGGCTTTCGGCGTCCTCCGCCGCGACGTTTGATTTGCGCAAACATCCAACAGTAAGGGCGCGGCTGCGGCAGCCTCAGGATGACAGGTTGGTGGGGCGCGGAGCTCGCAGACGACCCGCCATCGCGCTATTTCGTCCGCTTCACGAGCTCCGCGTTGATCCCGTGGATGCGCATGTCGACCAGCTTCTCGACGGGGATGTTTGCATAGCCGGCATTCTTGAGGTCGCGGATGTAGCTGGCGGAGACGCCGTGGATGCGCATGGCCACGACCTGGTCGGAGCTGAGGTTGGGGTACCCGAGGTCGCTGAGCTCGCGGACGTAATCGACCGAGGCACCGTGGATGCGGAGGGCGACGAGGTTGTCGGCCTCCAGATCGCGCACGCCCAGATCCTTCATCCCTTTGATGAACTCTGGGGAGACGCCGTGGATGCGGAAGCGAACCAGCTCATCGGCATCGGGCTGGTATCCGAGCGCGCGGATGTCGCGGATGAACTCGGGGGTGACGCCATGGATGCGGAAGGTGACGAGTTGTTCGCCGTCCGGGTGATATCCGAGGGCGTTGATGTCGCGGATGAACTGCGGCGTGACGCCATGGATGCGGAAGGTGACGAGCTGTTCGCCGTCGGGGCGGAACCCGAGCGCGTTGATCTCGCGCACGAACTGCGGCGTGGCGCCGTGAATGCGGAAGGCTACGTAACGGTCGAGGTCTTCGTGATAGCCGAGCGACTGCATCTCTTTGATGAAAGCGGCGGAGACATCGTGCAGGGCCAGGGAGAAGAGCCTCTCGTCGTCGAGATCCGCCGCTGCGACGCCGAGACCGCGAAGGGTGGCGGCGTAGGAGGGGTTCGGCTCGAACGTGAAGCGGCCCACGCCCTCGCCGTGGAGGAACGAGCCGGTGAAGTGAAACGTGCCGGCGTCACGCACGAGCCGGAAGTCGACCGGCGTGTCGGCGGTGGCGCTCATCTGCGCGTCGGTCAGACCGGTGAACGCCGTCCGATCGATCGGGTTGCTGTTCTGGTTGTGATCGCTGATCAACTCGATCTGCAGTTTGCCTTCCTCGCGCTCCGTGAGGCGCCAGGCGCCATGCTGCGCGGCCCGCGCGGTGAAGGCGAAGAGGAAGAAGAAAAGAGCGAGGGCGATGGTGCGGTGCATGGTGGTGTCTCCTGTATTGAGCTGCTGCGTTCTGTTGGCGGGGTCGCGCGGTCTCGCGGTTACGGGGTCTCGCGGTGCTTGTGCCTCTCGGTCCCGGGTTGCTGGTCAGCACTGCGCGACCGCGCAACTCCGAGACCGCGAGACCGCGACCTTCTACTTCACCTTGTACTTCGACAGATCACGAATGAAATCCGCGTTCACGCCCATGGCTGCCAGGCGGATGAGGTCTTTGGCGGAGAGGCTGGTGTAGCCAGCATCTTTGAGCGACTTGATGAACTCTGTGTTGACGCCTTCGGCACGAAGCTGCATGAGCTCTGCCGGAGTCAGGTTGTGGTACCCGGCTTCGGAGAGCTGCTTGATGTACGCGGGGGAGACGCCCGTGGCCCGAAGGTTGAGAAGCTGCCTGGTGGTGAGGTTCGTGTACCCGGCGGCGCGCATCTGCGCGACCCATTCCCCGGTGACGCCGACGGCCCGCAGTTCGGTGACGCCGCGTGCGCTCTCGAACTTGATGCCGGCATCGCGAAGGGCGTGGATGTATTCGGGGGTGACGCCGACGGACCGCATCTGGGCGATGTCATCGAGCGAAAGCTCGCCCAGTCCGGCGCCGCGCATGGCGTCGATGTAGGCCGGCGTCACGCCGGCGGCGCGCAGAGCGATCAGATCGTCGACAGTGAGTTTTCCGCTTTCGCCGATGTGATGGTGTTTGTGAATGGCGTCCGGTGCCGGCGTTGCTTCAGGCGTCTCCTGGTCACCCATGTCGATCACCATGTTGCGGAGTGCGCTCATGGCCAGGCGCGGCGCGACGCTGGCCATCGGCGCAACGCTCGCGATGCTTACGCGGGGGCGCGGTGAAATGGCGATCGCGGGAGGGGCGAAGGCGATGCCACCATCGACCCCGTCTCGAATACCACCATCGATCCCGTCTCGGATACCACCCTCGATGCCGAGGGTAATGCCCCTCGCGATTCCTCCAGCGATGCCGCCTGGAACACCAGCCATCGCGGGGCGGGGAGCGACGGCAGCGCGGGGAGTGACGGCGGCACGGGGAGCGGCGGCTGGGATTGGCTCATCCGCCGGATCGGCCTCGGTCTCCGGCTCTGCCGCTTCGGCGTCATCGGTGTCGGCTTTCACATCGACCGTGGTCTGCGACGCCCGCGGCTTCGGGGTCGGGGGCGGCGTATCCGCTTTCTGCTGCTGTCCGCGCAGCGGCAGAGAGGGGGCGATCAAGAGCGCCAGAAGGACCGTGAGGAGCGCGGCGCCGGCGACGAATCGCGAGGGGATGTTCGGCGACTCGACGCGCGCGCCGGCGAGGCGGCGGATGCGGCCGATGAGCGAGCCGCCGTTGGCGGCGACAAACGCCTGGACATCGTCGATGCGCAGTTCCTCGAGGCGGGTCAGGGCACGGGCGTAGACCAGCGGCTTGCCGGATACGGCCACGGCCACGTCATCGCAGCAGTGCTCGCGCTCGACGCGGATGCGGTGCGAGATCCACCACACGGCCGGGTGATAGAAGAGAAGCGTCTCCACGACTGCCTGCATCAGGTTGACGAAGAAGTCGTTGCGGCGGATGTGGGCCAGTTCGTGGGCCAGGATCATCTCCATCTGCTCGGTGGAGAGGCCGGTCAGCGTTGCCGCCGGCAGGAGCACGACAGGCCGAAGCCAGCCGATGACGGTCGGTACTTCGACGGCAGCCGACTCGAGAAGCTGTACGGCCTTACGAAGCTTGAGCGCATGTGCCAGCCGGCTCGCGGTGCGCTGCCACTCCGGCGCGGCCTCGCTGGCGTTCTTTCTGGCGATGGCGTGCGCGCGCAGCCATCCGAAGAGCAGCCGGACGGAGAGCAGGAGCACGCCCGTCATCCAGACGAGGACGATCTGGGGGAGGTGGGTTTTCAGTCCTGCCAGCAGCGCGTTACCGCGGTTGTCGGTTGTCGGTTGCGGGTTATCGGAGTCGAGTGGCTGGACGGTGGCGTCTTGCGTCGCGGAGCTGAGCATTGCGACATTGCTAATGTCACTCCGACCCCCGACGCCCGACTCCCGACCCCCGTCGTACGAACGATAGGCAGTCGCCGCGCCGAGCGCGACGAGCAGCACGAGCGCGCCGCAGGAGGCGAGGTAGCGGGCGTTCGCGCTCTGCCGCGACAGAAGCGCCAGCGTGGCGGCGAGGATCGCGGCCACGAGTAGTCCCTGCCAGAGCAGGTGCAGGAGCGCCCAGCCGATGGCCTGCGCCAGAGGTGTGCCGAGGAGGATGCCGATTCCGTTCATCGCGTTTCTCCTTCCAGAGTGTCGAGCAGTTCGCGGATGGCGTTCAGCTCGGCGGCGTTTGCTTTTCTTCCCGATAGAGCCTGCATGACCAGTTTCGTGGCCGAACCGCCGAAGGCGCGCTCGGCCAGGTCGGCCAGCAACTGCCGCTGCGTCTTCTGCTCGCCGTAGCGCGACTGATAGACGTGCGCGCGCTCGGTTTCATCGCGGACGACGAGTCCCTTCTCGGTCATGATCTGCAGGAGCTTGAGGATGGTGGTGTAGCCGGTGGATCCGTCCCGGTTGAGCTGCTCGTGGACGTCGCGGACGGTGCTCGGTCCGCGTTCCCAGAGCACGCCCAGGATGGCCAGCTCGGCGTCGGTCGGTCGTGGTGGTTGTCGATCGCTCATGGTCGTTCCCTCTTGTACGCAAGCAATCATACGAAGTTTTTCGTGGATGTCAACGAAGAGTTTCGTATGTTTCGACGACGGGGGTCGGGAGTCGGGGGTCGGGGGTCGGAAAACTACGGCGGGATCTGTGAGGTGGAAGTCGCTACGACTCCCGAGCGCCGACTTCCGACTGATGCCGAGCAGGGAGTCGGGAGTCGGGGGTCGGAGAGCGGTAGGCGGAAATCGGTGAGGCGGAGGGTCGCTACGACTCCCGAGCGCCGACTCCCGACCCCCGCTCACCCGGCATCACGAACGTCCGCCGTGCCAGATCGGAATTAAGGATCTCGCGATCGTAGTAACGGTCTAGGATCGACGGTTTCCAGGCGAACAGATCGGCGTTCTCGCCAGCGAACGTCTCGAAATCGCCGGCCGGGCCGCGTTGCATCCGTTCGTGGATCAGGAGCAGGTAGGCCCAGGTGATGGTCTCGTGGTAAAGCTCTGGGTGGCCGTTGGCGGCGGCGAAGCGTTTGAGGGAGTTGGTGAAACGGCCCAGGGCGTCGAGCAGCGGCAGGTCACTGAGATAGATCCAGGCCAGGCGAACGTGGTCGCGGTGATGGAAGCTCTCGTTCGCGACGGCGCAGCGTTCGAAGGCGTCGGTGAATTCCTGGTCGTTCACGCGGTGCGTTGCTGACGGTCGATCTGCCATAGAAGAACGATGATGATGGCCGGGTAGGCGAGCCACGTCATGTAGTGACCCTCGGCGGCATGAATTGCGAACGCACCGGCGAAGACGATCAGCAGCAGCGCCGCCCCGACGGGCCACACCCGCGGGAGGACGAAGAGAACGACAGCGATGAGCTCGAACCAGCCGATCAGATG
Organism: Thermoanaerobaculia bacterium; assembly: GCA_035482045.1. Classification (GTDB taxonomy): domain Bacteria; phylum Acidobacteriota; class Thermoanaerobaculia; order Gp7-AA8; family Gp7-AA8; genus JADGNZ01. The sequence continues at coordinate 11,335 of DATHRD010000040.1, read as the reverse complement.
CTCGTGCGCTCCATGGGCGTGCAGGATCAGTTGCACGGTTGGTACGCCGAGGGCGATGGCGGTGAGGAGGCGGGCAGCAAGGGCGGTGCGGGCCAGGGTCATGACGTCTTTCCTTTCCGCCTGGCCGGTTGCTCGATGAGTTTGTGCGAGTCGGCGGCGTTGAGGGTGAGGCCATAGATCTTCTTCAGATCGGCGATCTTCTTCAGCGAATCCTTGCCGAAGGCCGCTTTCCCTTCGAAGGCGTGCAACACGATCCCTTCGATCAGATCGCCGAGCGACATCTCGTGTACCTCGGCCATGGCCTTGAGGACTTTGAGTATCCGCTTCTCGATGCGCATTCCGGTCTGGACACGTTCCACGGTGACTGTCATGGAGATATGGTACCACGGTACATGCGTACGGTGGTAGGAGCCGTGCGTAGCGCCGGCGGCCCGCCGGCTGGACCGCCGCCGGCTCGGCGGCAGCAACCCGGCAACTCACGAACCCAGCAACTCGCTCAACAACGCATCCTTCTCCTTCCACAGCTCCTCGATCCACGACTTCAGCGCCTCCCGTTCCGGGCCGGGACGGGTAACGGCTTGATCGAAGAACTGCGGAGGAGGATTGACGCGGCGGGCGCGGATGATGATCTTCGGGGTGCGGCCACTGACGAACTGGCCCATGGTGATCTCATTGTCGGGAGGGTAGGCGAGGGTGACGTCGTACACGGCGTCGAGTTGATCGCCGAGGGAGGCCAGGACGAACGCGATCCCTCCGATACGGGGCGGCAGCAGGTGGCGATAGGGCGACTGCTGTTGATCGTGCTTGGCCTTGGTGAAACGCGTCCCTTCCAGGAAGTTCAGCACGGCGACGGGGAAGTTGCGGTAGCGCTGGCAGGCCTTGCGCGTCGTCAGCAGGTCGGTGCCGCGCTTCTCGGGATGTTTCTCCAGATACTCGGGGGTGTAGCGGTGCATGAAGGGGAACTCCAGCGCCCAGCAGGCCTGCCCGACCAGGGGCGACCAGAAGAGCTGCCGTTTGAGAAAGAAGCGGATAAAGGCGGCCCGGCCGTGGAAGGCGCGATAGAGGGCGAAGATGTCGACCCAGGAGAGGTGATTGCCGACGATGAGGTAGCGCCCGTCCATCGTCACGTCGTCGCCGATGCCGTGGATCTCCCACTTTGTCGGCAGCATCAGGTCAAAGATCCGATCATTGCCGGCCACCCAGCGCGTGGCAAGCCAGGCCAGCATCAGGATCACGCGCGTGCGGGCGCGGCTGCGCGGCGCGGTGACGTGGATGGCGAACTTCACCACGCCGAGGAGGACGATGCAGCCTCCCCAGAACGCCGCGTTCAGCGCCAGGAGAAGGATGGTGATGGTTCCGATGATGATGCCGCGGATCATGTTCGTTGTTCGGGGGTCGTGAGTCGGGGGTCGGGTGTCGGAGCAGGACTGACGACCGCCGCTGCCTTGCTCCGACCCCCGACTCCCGACTCCCGACCCCCGTTCATCCGCAGAAGCCGAATGCATCCTGTGATGGCGGACGATCCGAAGAGCACGAAAAGCGCGGCGCGCCAATCGGGCTCGTTCCATCCGCCGAAATCGAGCGCCGTCGCCAAAGCGCCGAAGGCCAGCGCGCTGACGAGCGCCGCGGAAAGCTCGCCGGCCCATGCCGCGGGGCGGGCAGACGGAACGTAGCGGGCCGCGAGGAAAACCGCCGCCGCGCATGTCAGCCAGAGGACGATTCCCATCGGCGCCGGAGGTTAGCACGCCTTTCGCATTGCCCAGCCTCTGTTGAGTCTGCGCTTGCTGTACGCTCGCTACGTTCTGTTGACTGAGCGTTGGGCAACCAACGCTGCCGGCCGTGCCGGCTCAGGAGTGATGCCATGATGACCGAAGCGATGAGAGACTCGAACGCGGCGAACCACAAGATCCTGGCCATCGAAGACGATCCCGAGGTCCTCGCCCTCTACAAGTCTTATCTACAGAAGCGCGGCTACGAAGTGCTCTCGGCCACCGGCGCCAGCGAGGGGATCTCGCTCCTGCAGCGCAATCCCGATACGCGCCTCATCCTTCTCGACCTCAACCTCGCCGGCGGCATGAGCGGCGAGGAGTGGATCGCATGGTATGTGGCTCAGGGGAAGAAGACGCCGCTCGTGGTGGCATCAGGGAAGGGCGACATCCTTACGATCACCAAAGGCAACAACCGCACCGCCGCGCTGACCAAGCCGTTTCATATGGAGGAGTTGCAGGAGTTGATCGAAGTGCTGCTCGCCGACGATTGGCACGATCAGGTGACCGTGGATCAGAAGTCGCATTGAAGAGTGAAGAGTGAAGGGTGAAGAGTGAAGGGTGAAGAGTGAAGGGTGAAGAGTGAAGGGTGAAGAGTGAAGGGTGAAGGGTGAAGAGTGAAGGGTGAAGGGTGAAGGGTGAAGGGTGAAGAGTGAAGAGTGAAGAGTGAAGAGTGAAGGGTGAAGAGTGAAGGGTGAAGTTGAAAGTTCACTCTTCACCTTTCACCCTTCACTCTTCACTCTTCCTATCCATCATTCCCGATCGCTTCGACCGGGCAATTATCGAGAGCATCTTTTGACAGAGTCTCTTCTTCCGGCGTTTCTGGTTGCTTGTAGACGTAGGAGAAGCCTTCCTCGTCGTTGCGCTGAAAATTGGCGGGCGCGGTCTCGCGGCAGAGATCGCAGTCGATACATTGCGTATCGACGTAGTACCGCCCCGGTGCCTGTCCCGGCACCCTGTCGTTTGGATCAGCCATTCGTGTGTTGTCTCCCGTGAATCGCCGCGAGGCGCGAGCGCGCCGCAGAGTGGAGGCGCGCATTGTAGCGCGCGCTATCATCCCGTCAAACGGGGAGGTTCCATGAAAAGATTTCTGATCCCGGTTCTCGCCGTGACCCTATCCCTGCCCGCATGGGCGCAGCCGGCCACCCCCTCACACGAGCCGGCGTCTCCCCTCGACACGGTGAGCGTCACCGGGAGCGCGCGCATCAGCGTCACGCCCGACCGCTTCTCGTTCAACGCTTCGGTGCAGACGGTCGCGCCGGCGGTCGAGGAGGCCGTGAATGAGAACAACGCGAAAGTAGCCGCCGTCATCGCCGCTCTGAAAACCGCCGGGGCGACGGCCGAGGAGATCAAGACCTCGGGCTTCTCCATCTATCCGCAGCAGGACTACAGCCAGCAGCAGCAGGGAAAGCTGCCGCGCGTCGTCGGCTACCAGGTCTCGAACAGCATCACCGTCACGAAGAAGCAGATCGCCGACGCCGGCCGGCTCCTTCAGGCTGCCATCGCCGCCGGCGTGAACCAGACTTCCGGCCTCTCGTTCTCCGTCTCCGATCCGTCGCGAGGGCGGGACGAAGGGTTGCGTGCCGCCTTCGCCGACGCGCACGCGAAGGCCTTTCTCCTCGCCGTGGCCGCCGGCCGCATCCTCGGCCCGGCCATGACCATCAATGAGATAGGCTCGATGAGCCCGCAGCCACGGAATTTCGGATCTCCACGCGCGATGGCCGCGGTCGTCACCGAATCAGTGCCTGTCGAGAGCGGGACGGAGGAGCTGATGTTTTCGGTGTCGGTGGTGTTTGGGATGCGGTAGCGCGGTTGCGGGGTTGCGGGGTCTCGGGGTCTCGCGGTTGCTGGGTTGCTAAGTTGCTGAGTGACTGACGGCACCAACCGACGACCAGCAACCGAGCATCAACCCAGCAACTGAGCAACCCCAGCAACTGAGCAACCCCAGTAACCCAGCAACCCCAGTAACCCAGCAACCCAGCAACCCAGCAACCCAACCGCGCGACCGCGTAACCGCGCGACCGCGCAACCGCCACATCAGTCCCCCGAAATAATGCCCCCCAGCACATCCCCGGCGAATCCGCCGAGGCCCTTGGACTCATCGCGCTGGCCGGTGCCGGCTGCTGCCGCGAGAATGCGATTGGCCAGACGGGCGAAGGGGAGCGTCTGCAGGACGACGTGGCCGGGACCGGTCAGCGTCGCGTAGAACAGACCTTCTCCTCCGAACAGCGCGTTGCTGAAGCCGCCGACGAACTGGATGTTGTATTCGACCGTATCGGCCATCGACACGATGCAGCCGGTGTCGACCCGAAGCTGCTCGCCCGCGGCGAGGTCGAACTCGAGCATGTTGCCGCCGGCGTGGAGGAAGACGAGTCCCTGGCCGCTGATCTTCTGCAGCAGGAAGCCTTCACCGCCAAACAGGCCCGCGCCGAAGCGTTTCGTGAAGGCGACGCTCAGATCGACGTTGCCGATGGCGCATAGGTAGGCGTTGCGCTCCGCCAGGATCGTGGTGTTGTTGAGCTGGATGGGGAAGATCTTGCCTGCGATCGGGTTCGCCAGCGCCATGTGGCCGGTAGCGCTGTCGCAATGGAAGACACTCATGAACAGCGTCTCGCCTGCCAGGAACTTGCGCATCAGGCCCTTCATCAGTCCGCCCTGCATCTTGGCCTGAAGGTTGATGCCCGGTCCCATATAAAGCATGGCCCCGGCCTCGGCGTAGATCTCCTCGCCCTGGTGCAGTTGGATCTGCAACGCCTGCATCACATCGCCCACGATCGTGTAATCCATGTCTCTCCTCCGTGTCGCGGATTTTGCCATGGTTGTCGGGTGTGAGGGGGTCGGGAGTCGGGAGTCGGGGGTCGGAGCAATCCGCTTCTTCTCCGACACCCGACTCCCTCGCTCGGGGAAAATGTCAACCGTGTCGCGCACCGAACCAATCGTCGGGTGTCGGGTATCGGAGCAACAGGCTTTTTCTCCGACCCCCGACCCCCGACCCCCGACTCCCGCGCTCTGAGACAATAACCCCCGTGCCGCGCACCGAATCAACGCCGCTGCTCGAAGCGCTCGCGCAGCTCTATCCTGATTCGTCGCGGACGACGCTCCGGCAGATGCTGCAGAACGGCCGTGTCCGGGTGAACGGCGATACGGAGAAGGATGCCAAGCGCCTCATCGACCCGGATGAGATCCTCGAGGTCATCGCCCGGTCCGACCAGCGTGTTCTCCCTCCCGGTATCGCCATCCTGCACGAAGACCGCGACATCATCGTCATCCTCAAATCGCAGGGACTGCTTACCGTGGCCACGGAGCGGGAGCGGGAGGCGACGGTACAGGCGTATCTGAATGCCTACCTCGGCAGCGGAGGTGAGGATCGCGTCCAGGTCGTCCACAGGCTCGACCGCGATACCTCCGGCGTGCTGGTCTTCGCCAAGAACTTCTTCGCCAGGGAGCGCCTCAAGGAGCAGTTCATGGTCCACAGTGTCGAGCGGATTTACGTCGCCGTCATCGAAGGAGCGATCGAGCCTGCAGAGGGGACCATCGAATCCGACCTCTTCGAGCAGCGCGACCTGAAGATGGTCAGCGTCGACGCACATCCTGACGCCAAGCATGCCGTCACGCATTACCGGACGATCGGCACCAAAGGACCGTATTCGATGCTTGAGGTGACGCTGGAAACAGGCAGAAAGAACCAGATCCGCGCGCACCTGTCCGAGGCCGGCCATCCCGTCGCCGGCGACAAGATGTACGGGGCGAAGACGAACCCTCTCGGCCGCCTCGGCCTTCACGCAAAGCTCCTGGGCTTCGACCATCCCACTACCGGCCAGCACCTCGTGTTCACGGCGGCGCTGCCGAAGGCGTTCCGGGATGTGTTGCGGTGATGTACGTTGTCCGGCATCCTCGGGTGTCTTCTCGTCGCGCGGAAATGACGGTGACGACCTCCCTGGGACCGCGGGCGTCCCGCCCAATGGCCTTAACTTAGGGGTTGGTGCACACTTTGGGGTGGGAGGGCGTGATGGGTAGTGTGAAACGGGAGAGTCTGCATCTGGATCTTGATGCACTGGCGGCGTTCCCGATGGCGGATGTGGAACGTGCGTTGGAGGAGACGAACAGGCAGGGTCGTCGTCAACGGAAGTTGCCAGCAGAGATGACGGTGTATCTGGTGATCGCGCTGGGACTGATGGCGAGCGTGGGAGCGCGAGAGGTCTTACGAAGGCTGCTGGACAAGATTCGGACGCGGGTGAGGATAGGTGGAGCACCACTGTCGAGCGAGGCGGCGATCTGTAAGGCGCGGCAGCGAATCGGGTACGAACCTTTAAAGAGGCTGTTCGAATCGATCGCTCGGCCCGTGGCCAAGCGATTTACGCGTGGAGCCTTTTTCCATGGGCTACGCCTGGTGAGTTTGGACGGGAGCTCGTTGCAGGTGCAGGATTCGATGGCCAACGAGAAGGCTTTCGGAAGGCCTGGAACGAGCAAGGGCGCTGCTGCACACCCTGTGATGAGGTTCGTGATGCTCATCGAGAACGGAACGCGCGTTCCGTTCGCAGCAGCGATGGGTCGATGGTTGACGAGCGAGACGGCGTTAGCGCGAGAGGTTGTGGCTCGATTGGGGGCGCGCATGCTGTGTCTGGCGGATCGGTTGTTCTATAGCTATGCAATGTGGAATCAAGCGGTTAGGACTGGAGCAGACCTGCTGTGGCGGGTGCCGAGCTACATCACGTTACCTCGACTCAAGATGCTACCCGATCGTTCCTTTTTGAGCGAAATACGGCCGGCTCAGAAAGGAACAAAGGAACAAAGATCCAAGCCTCCCGTCCAGGTTCGAGTGATCGAGTTCACCACCCACGTGGGAAAGAAAGTCGAACGGTACCGTCTGATCACGACGATCCTGAGCAGGCGAAAGGCGACAGCGATGGAGCTGGCCCGGCTCTACTCGCAACGGTGGACCATCGAGACCGCTCTGAACGAAATCAAAACCTGTTTGCGTGGGCGACGGATTCTGCTGCGAAGCCGCTTGCCCGAGCTCGTTCAACAAGATTTCTGGGGACTGCTGCTGGCATACTTCGGGATCCGCTCGCTCATGCACCAAGCAGCAGACGAGGAGCAACTCGAGCCTACTTCGCTCTCGTTTCTTCACGCCCTCAACGTGGTGATTCGACGACTCCCGGAAGCCGTTTCTTTTTCCCCCTCAGGACAAGCTGCTCTTCCTTAGAAACCTCTTCTCCGAACTCCGCGAACAGCGCGTCCGAAAACGCCCTCATCGCCACGTCCCTCGCGCCATCAAACGACGCCGCTGTGCATTTCCCCCGTTGAGTCGCAAAACACGTTCTCAACGTTCTTTCATCACGGAGGTCACCATCGAAATCGCTTAAGTTAAGGCCATTGGCCGAGCCGGCGGCGGTCCAGCCGGCGGGCCGCCGGCGCTACGGGCGCTACTGCGCTACGCTTCGATCGCCCGATCGACATCCACATCGATGTACCAGAGCAGCCCCGCGCACGGACGTCCGGTGATCGCGCTCATGGCCTGGCTGTACTGCCGCACCTGTTCGCGGTCTTTGACAACGCGTTCCTCGGAGGGTTGGCCGCTCTTGTAGTCGACGACGAGATCGGTCGCGCCCTCGCGGAGGAATCGATCGATGCGGCGTTCGCCGGCCGGAGTCAGCAGCGGCAACTCGCGCCCGAGGGTCTCGGCCTGCGCGATGCGGAGGAACGTTTTCGATTTGGCGACGGTGGCCAACCGCTTGCGCACGAGCGCGGTCGTGGCGGCGTCGGATCCCTGCTCGACCGCGAGGGACACCAGCAGCGGCTCGACCGGCGATTGGCCATCCCAAACTTCGAGGATGCGGTGCAGCAGGATTCCGGCGCCGCGTTTCTGCGACGAGGCGCGTTGCCGCAGGACGTCCCCCCGAGGCAATGCCGCCGGGAGCATTACCGGTGCGGGCAGCGACGGATCGACCGCCGGTATTGCGGCCAGTTCCGCTTCGAGTGCGGTATCTGCAAGCCGCCTGCGCGTTCGCGTTCCCGTCCCCTCGGCGGCAACGCGCTCGAACGCGACCGGCACTGCGTCGCCGCCGATCGCCATCGTCCTGATCACCCGCCCGTTCTCGGGAGGCCACGGAGCGGTGGGCAGATCGAAGATCTGCTCCACATAGCGCGCGAAACCCTCCTTGCGCGGTTTGGCGTTCGTCACGAACACGACTTCCTCCTTCGCGCGTGTGACGGCGACGTAGAAGAGGCGCCGGTTCTCCGCTTCCTCGCGTTTCGACCCGATCTCCTTCAGCGGCACATCGCCGGCCCGGCCGTAGTGTCCCGAGAGCGTCTGGACCTGGCCGCCGAGCACGAGGCTGCGCGGCTCATCGACGAGGAAGATCTCGGCGGACTTGGAAGGGAACTCGAGGTCGGGGAGGATGACCGTGTCGAACTCGAGCCCCTTCGCGGCGTGAACGGTGAGGATGCGCACCGCGTCGCTTGCCTCGTCGATGAGAGAAGGCTCCATCTCGTCCGGATCGCCGCGGCGGCGCGAAATCTCATCGACGAACTGCCGCACCGAGCCTCCGATCCGCTGGTCGTATCCAAAGGCGATGGCCCGGACATGTTCGAGATGCCGCAACGATCGCGCGCCGTCCGCCGCCGCGGCGTAGACCGTCTCGATGCCGCAGGTGCGGATGACGAGATCGATGAGTTGCGCGACGGTCAGATGCAGCGTGGCCGCACGCAGAGAGTTGAGGGTTTCGAGGAAGGTGCGGTAGGTGTCATCACCTTCCAGCACGCCGCGGGCGATCTCCGCGTCCGTCAAAGCGAAGTACGGCGTTCGCGCCGCGGAGATCTCGGCGCCGCGGTCGAAGGAGAACGCGATCGCGCGCAGAACCGCCAGGAGGTCGACCGGCGCCGGCCGGTCGAGGAACAGACGCGTCGGCGGGAGGACGTAGGGGATGCCGCGCCGCTCGAAGACATCGAGGTAGTCGTCGAGCTTCGTCGTTCTCCGGAAGAGGAGCGCGTAGCCCCGCAGATCGCCTCCGCGCGCGCCAATCCACGCCGCGATCGACTCGGCCTCCGCGGTGAACCTGTCGTCGCGGGCGAGAAAGGGGGCGTCGATGATGGTGACGCTTGCGGGGGTCGGGGGTCGGGGGTCGGGAGTCGGAGCAGGGGAGTGGGGGGGTGGGGGTGGGGTGTGGGAGATAGGGAGCGGGGTGGCTGAGAGACTGCGGGCGAGATCGCGAGAGAGCTCATCGTTCTCGGCCTTGCTCCCACTTCCCACCCCCCATTCCCCACTCCCACCCTCCATAGTGCTCCGACTCCCGACCCCCGACTCCCGACTCCCGAGGGAGAGACCGCGAGCGAGATCGCGAGAGGGCTCATCGTTCGCTGTCGTTCTCCCACCCCCCACTCCCCACTCCCCACTCCCCTCACTCCGACCCCCGACCCCCGACTCCCGACCCCCGACCCGCAAGCGGTGATATTCAGGCCGGAACACATTCGGATCTCGGCCGCCGTCGGCGAAGAGCTCTGTGAAGATCGCATTGACCGCCGCGAGGAGCGGGGGAGTGCTGCGGAATTGATCGAGGAGCTTGCGATGCTCGGCTCCCGCGGCGATCAGTTCGCGCGTGAAGGCATCGTAGGTCTCGGGATCGGCGCGTCGGAAGCCGTAGATCGACTGCTTCGGATCGCCGACGACGATCGTCCGGCCGTCGACGAGCGCGCCGGTGCGGTCGCGGGCAAGCCGGTCGATGATCTTCGCCTGCACGCGGTCGGTGTCCTGGAACTCGTCGACGAAGATGTAGTCGAACTGGCCGCGGACGCGCTCCAGCACCGACTCGTGGTTGAGCACGTCCAGCGTTCGCAGCAGGAGATCGTCGAAGTCGACGACGCCGCGCCTGTGTTTCTCTTCGTCGAGGAAGGCGATGAAGCGGCGCATCATGGCCAGCAGCGAGACGGCGGCGCGGTGCGAGGAGAGGCGGTCGTAGATCGAGTGGCCTTTGTCCTTGTCGGCGCGCAGCACGCGCACGGCTTCGTTGAACTCGGCCTTTCGCCCCTTAGGCAGGTCGCTGGTGCGGATCACGTTGGCGATCGGTTTCAGATACTCAAGCCACGTGTCGATGCCGCAGCCGCGGCGCGGCGAGGCGTTGTCGCGCAGGTAGTCGCAGATCCCAGCCACCGAATCGGCATCGCAGACGCGCAGACGCTCGATGGCGATGAGCAGTTCGTGCTCGACCAGATCGAGCGCGCCGAGGTCGTAGGAATTGTCGAGCAGGAGATCGCGCCGGTCGACGAGAGGCAGGATGATGTTGCGGACCAGGAAGAGATAGCCGACGTGCTCGAGCAGTACTTCCCAATCCCTGCGCGCCTCGGCGGTGGGATGGAGGCGTGTCTCGTCGTCGACCCAGGCGTCGTACAGCTCGCCGTAGAGCAGCGAGCGCTCGAAGCCTTCGATGATCGTGAACCGCGGATCGAGCCCTGCCTCGATCGGGAACTGGCGGAGGAGGCTCTGGCAGAACGAGTGTATCGTCTGCGAGCGGAGCGACTCGATTCGCGCGAGCTGCGCGGCGCAGGCGCGGCGGTAGGCGTCGCGCTGCCCGGGGGGCACCTCGAAGAGTGGTGTGGCCGAGTCGATGGGCCACGTGGCCGCCTCGCCCGCGTCGAAGCGGAGCGCCAGCTCGGTGAGTGCCTGGTGGATGCGGTCGGCGATCTCGCCCGCCGCCTTTTCGGTGAATGTGACCAGCACGATGCGCTCGGGAGAAAGCGCTTCGTCGCTCAGCAGCAGCTTCAGGACCTCGGCCACGATGGCCGTCGTCTTCCCCGTGCCGGCGCCGGCCTCGATGACGACGTTGCGCCGCCGCGGCGTGCCGAAGGAGAACGACGACTGCACCGGGATGGCGCTCAATCCTCGCCTCCGCCCAGCAACGTGCGCGGCTCGCCGTGGCGCGTGACGAGGTACTTCTCGGCGAAGTCATGGCGCGTACGGCAGGAGTGGTTTACCGGACAGTACTTGCAGGCGTTGAAATCGGCGTCGTCGTCGGCAGGGAAGGCGGGGAAGATGCCTCCGAGGATCGAGGCGACGAAGAGGTCGAGCGTCGCGCGCAACTCCGCTTCCTTCTCGGCCAGCGCGAAGGCGAACTTTCTGGCGTTGGTCTCGCTTGTGACGAGCGGTTTGATCGCGCCGCTCACGGACGCCGCGTCGGCGCCGAAGAACTGCGACACGGCCATGGCATAGAGCGCAAGCTGCAGGCGCACCCCGCGATCGATCTTCCCGCCGAGGTCCTTGTGCCGCGTCGCCTTGCCCCCCTTGTAGTCGATGATGCGGTAGCCGTCAGGGCGCGCGTCGATGCGGTCGATGGTGCCGTCGACGACGAGGGAGTGGCGTGTGGGGGGTGGGGGGTGGGAGCCGTTTCGGGAGTCGGGAGTCGGGGGTCGGGGGTCGGAGATCGAGACGACGTTGCTCAGGCTCTCAACCTCCGACTCGCGACCCCTGGCCTCGGAGATCGAAACGACGTTGCCCCGACTCCCGACCCCCGACTCCCGACCCCCGATCGAAGTGACATCGCTCCCACTCCCCACCCCCCACTCCCCACCCCCCA
>DATHRD010000039.1:0-6442 GCA_035482045.1 Thermoanaerobaculia bacterium | reverse complement strand
TCGACTCTCTAGGCCTTCAGAAGCTCTACAGCTGACGTGTTCAACCAGCCGAACCGCCGTGTGCGGATCCGCACGCACGGTGGTGTGGGAGGGGCGGAGCCGTGAGGCTCCCCCCTATCCCGAATCAGGGATGCCTGCTCTACGCTTGGTCTAAACTTCGCGGCGATGAAAACGCTTGCTGGGTCACTGCTGCTCCTCGCCGCCATTCCCGCGTTTGCACAATCCACGACCGACACCATCATCGCGCGCGAGCTGCAGTCCTCGCGTTCCTACGAGACGCTGAGCCATCTCACCGATGACATCGGCGCCCGGCTCACGGGATCGAAGGGGGCGGCGATGGCGGTGCGGTGGACGACGCAGCAGTTCCGGGAGTGGGGCATTCCGGTGTCGAATGAGCCGGTGAAGGTGCCGCATTGGGTACGCGGGCGGGAAGAAGCACATCTGGTGTCGGCGGCGAATCAGACGATCGTCCTGACCGCGATCGGCGGCAGCGTGGCCACGCCGGCGGCCGGCATCACGGCCGATGTGATCGAGGTCGACTCGTTCGACGACCTGAAGACGCTGGGGACGGAGAAGCTGCGCGGGAAGATCGTGTTCTACAACAATCCGATGGACATGGATCTCGTGCGCGCCCACCGCGCCTTCGAGGCGTATCGGATCGCCGTGGCCTTTCGCGGTGCCGGCGCGAGCAGGGCAGCGGAGTACGGGGCGAAGGCGATCGTGATCCGCTCCGTCGGATCGGCGTCGCTGCGCTCGCCGCATACGGGCGCGCTCCGCTATGACCCGAAGCAGCCGAAGATCCCGGCCGCCGCGATGACGGCGGAGGACGCCATGCTCGTGCACCGGCTTCTGGCGCGCGGCAAGCGCGTGCGCATGCACATGGTTCTGACACCGATGACGCTGCCGGACGTCGACTCGGCGAACGTCATCGCCGAGTTGCGGGGGAGCGAGAAGCCGGAGGAGATCGTCCTGATCGGTGCGCATCTCGATTCCTGGGACCTGGCCACTGGGGCGATCGACGACGGGTCGGGCGTGGCCATGGTGATGGAGACGATGCGCCTGCTTAAGGAGATGAACGTCCGTCCCCGCCGCACGATCCGGGCCGTCCTGTATATGAACGAAGAGAACGGTCTTCGCGGCGGGCAGCAGTACGCCAAAGATCACGGGAAGGAAACGCATATCGCCGCGATCGAGACCGATGCCGGCGGCGCGGCGCCAACCGGCTTCACGACGACGCTGAAGGGCGATGCGCTGGCGGCGGTGGAAGCGCGGACGAAGCCGCTGGCGGCGGTGTCGTCGAACCGCTTCGAAGTGGCCGAGGAAGCAGGGGCGGACATCGATCCGCTGACGTCCGCCGGGGTACCCGGCTTCGGCCTCGTCCCCGAGCCGCTGCACTATTTCGATTACCACCACAGCAACGCCGACACCCTCGACAAGGTCGATCCGAAAGAGCTGGCGCAGGGCACAGCCGCGATCGCGGCGCTGGCGTGGATCCTGGCTGACTGAATCGTCGTATGCGAAACGACATCCTCGGCGGTGCGACGACGTTCGTCGCCATGGCCTACATCATCGTCGTCAATCCTGCCATTCTGAAAGCGGCGGGACTGCCCGTCGGAGCGAGCACCGTGGCCACGATCGTCGTCGCCTCGGCCGGTTCGATCCTCATGGGTCTCTACGCGAAACGGCCCATTGCCGTGGCGCCGTACATGGGGGAGAACGCCTTCATCGCTTACGGCCTGGCGGCCTTGGGGATCACCTGGCAGCAGCGGCTCGGGTCGGTCTTCGTCAGCGGCCTGTTGTTTCTCGTGATCACGCTGATCGGGTTGCGCGGATGGTTGGCGAAGTCGATTTCGCAGAGCCTGAAGTACAGCTTCGCCGCCGGCATCGGCCTGTTTCTCGCCTTTATCGGGCTGACGGAGACCGGCATCGTCGAGAGCGGGACGGGCGTTCCAGTGAAGGTCGGCAACCTGCACAGCCCGCAGGTGCTCCTGGCCATCGGCGGCTTCATCGTGATGATGGCCTTGATGCGCTTACGCGTGCGCGGGGCGATTCTGATCGGTATCGCCGTCACCGCCGTGGCCGGCATCCTCCTCGGCTACGGGCACGCGCCGCGAGCTCTCTTCGCCATGCCGTTTACGGGCGATTACAGCCTCGCCCCGATCGCCCTGCAGCTCGATATCCGCGGGGTGCTGCGGCTGTCCTTTCTGCCGATCCTGCTCACCCTGTTTCTCATGAGCTTTCTCGACACTCTTGGCACTCTGGTCGGCGTCGGAGCAGCCGGCGGGATGCTCGACGCGCAAGGGAACTTTCCCGAGATCGAGAAGCCGATGACGGTCGATGCCGTCTCCTGCTGCCTCAGCGGGCTCCTGGGCACATCGACGAGCGGTGCCTATATCGAATCCGCTGTCGGTATCCGCGAGGGAGCGAAGACAGGCGTGGCGGCCATCACGACGGGCCTTCTCTTCGCGCTGTCGCTCTTTCTGATCCCGCTCGTCGAGCCGCTGCAACAGCTCCGCTTCGCATACGGCCCGGCGCTCATCGCCGTCGGTGCGCTGATGCTCGAGTCGGTGCGGCGTATCGATTTCGACGACCTCACGGAGCTCGTACCCGCCTTCGCCACCATCGCCATGATGGTCTTCACGTACAACATCGCCAACGGATTGACGGCCGGTCTCGTTCTGTTTCCGCTGATGAAGCTCCTGGCCGGGCGGCCGCGCGAGATCGGCGGAGGATCGATCGTGCTGGCGCTGCTCTGCGGCGTCTACTACATCTTCGGGCTGCCGCACTGACGGGCAACAAAAAAGCCCCGGCCGAAGCCGGGGCTTTCGTGACAACTGTTGGGGCGAGTGACTAGAAGCGCATGCCGACCGAATAGAGATACGTGCGCGGAAGCTGGTAGTTGCCGTTCTGCGCGAACGTTGTGGCGCTACCGGTGGACTGACCGAACGTGGGTCCGAGCTGGTAGTTGGCACCCAGTGCGGTGCAGGTTGCCGCCGAAGCGTTAGTGGGGCACTGAATCGGGGACTGCGTGAACGGGTTAAACGCAAGCAAGCCGTGTCCACCATTCTGGTTCGTAAAGACCGTCGTGTTGCCGCTGATGTTTGCCTGGTGGTTCAAGGCGTTCCGGATTTCGGCCTTGGCGAAGAAGGCAAAGCTGTGAACCGGCAGCTCGTAATTCAGAGCGACGTCCGTGGAGATGACGCTGTTCCAGCGGTACGCGCCACGAGGGCTGAAGAAGTAGTTGACCGTACCGAGGCCGACCTGAGTGCCGCTGATTGCTGCGTATTGGTGCGCCGGGTCGCGCGGTGAGCCATCGGGGTAGATGTTCGAACCGGTTTGACAGAGTGCGACGCTGGCGTTGTTCAGCGCGTTTCCGGACGCCGGCGTCGAACCATTCGAGCAGAGCATCTGAGGCGTAACGGTGATCGTACCGGCTGCCGAGAACGGAGTGCCGGAGTCGTACCGTTCGATCACACCGAGGTTGAAGTGTCCGATGCGGGTTCCGAGGTCGTAGGTGCCCCAAATGCGAAGCTTGTGGCGCTGATCGGCGGCGAGGTACCCGTCCGGCTGATTCTGCGCGAAGTTCTGGAACTCCTTGAATGCCACGCTCGTGCTGCCGAAGGTCACAGGGCCCGAGCCGCTCGTTTCACCTTCCACGTTGCCGGTGAGCTTTGAGTAGGTGTAGTTGCCGCCAACGCCGAAGCCGGCTGGAAGCGTGTACTGACCCTGGAACTGCGCTCCCCAATACTGGCGGTCGGGCACGTTGGAGTTGCCGATGATATTGAGATTGGCCAGCGCGCCGGTGGCGGGGTTGACCACGGTGTTTCCCGCGACATCGAGCGTCGCGTAGAAATCGCGCCAGTCGCGGTGGATGTAGTCCGCCCGGAAGAATCCCTTGCCGATCTGAGTTCCGGCGCCGACCGTGACCTCGCGCATGTTCGGTGACGTGATGCCCGAGTTCTGCAGGAACGTATTGAACCCCGGGATGCTGGTCGAGAACGGCGTGCGGCTTGTGAAGCCGTTGTCGAGGAACCACTGGAAGGCGGTTTGGAGCGCTACGCGAGAATCCTCATAGGGTGTGGTCGGTCCGCCGTAGACGAACTGGTAGGTTGCAGGATTGCCGGCGGCGGAGCCGCCTCCGGACACCGTCTCC
The DNA here is from genome assembly GCA_035482045.1 of Thermoanaerobaculia bacterium. Lineage (GTDB taxonomy): Bacteria > Acidobacteriota > Thermoanaerobaculia > Gp7-AA8 > Gp7-AA8 > JADGNZ01. The sequence continues at coordinate 2,289 of DATHRD010000039.1, read as the reverse complement.
GCGAGACGGCCGACATATTCACCGTAGTTCGCATCGAGACGCAGGCGGCCATTGCCGAATACGTCGAAGATGGCGCCGAGGCGCGGGCTGAAGGCGCTGTCCTTGGAAATGCCGTGACCGGCGCTGTCGACGGCATCATTCTTGTCGTAGCGGCCGCCGAGGTTGAACGTGAAATGCTGATTGAGGTCCCATTTGTCGTTGATGAACTCGGATTTCGTCGCCAGGTTGGAGCCGAGTGACGCAAGCGCGATCGGGAACCAGACAAAGCGGTCAGTGGGACCGAGTGAAATCTGCACGGTGCCATCGGCGAGTTGCTTGGGCACGTTCGAGCGGATGTCGTAGCGGAAGTCGGTGGGCGACTGGTAGTTGTTCGACAGCCGCTGTTCCGCCCAGTCGTCATAGCCGGCCACAATGTTGTGGGTGCCAAGCGACTTGGTGCCAAGGAAGTAACGGCCCTTCAGCTCCCACTCCTTGTTGTTACGCAGCTCAGGGCCGCAGCTTCCGCAGAAGTACGGGGCGTTGGCGGTGACGCCGGTAACGAGCTGGTCGAGGACGGGGCTGCCCTCCGCGAAGTATGCCGCGGTTGGGTTCGACTGATGGGCGGGCGTAGAGCCGCCGAAGCCGACGAACGCGAAGTACTTCTTCGCCCAGTCGCCTTCGAGCAGGAAGTTGTTCGTGATGACGCCGTTGTAGTGCAGCGTCTTGAAGTTGTTCGGGTTCACCACGCCGTTCTCATTGATCGAGCGGAGGTCGAGGCAGCCGATCTGGCAGTTCTTGTCGCCCTTGATGTTGTTGGTGAGGTATGACCCCACGATCGAGTGTTTCTCGGTGATGTTCGCGGTGGCCTTGTACTCATCGCGCGGCTGGCTCTGTGTAATCGTGTACGAGCCGATGGCCGGGTTCGGCAATGTCGAAACCGCGACTAGGTTGGCCGCCGACTGGAGCTTGGCCTGGCGGCTGGCCACGAAGAACCACAGACGGTCGCGGATGATGCGTCCGCCGAAGGTTTCTTCGTAGGTGTTGTTGGTGTGGTCAACCGGGGGTTGCTGTGTGGAAATGCTCAAAGCGGTCCACTTCGGGTTATCGAGCGAGTCGCGGACCGAACCGCTGAACTCATTGCCGCCCGACTTCGTGACCGAGGAGACAACACCGCCGGTGAAACGGCCGAACTCGGCCGAGATACCACCGGTGAGAACGGTCGTTTCCTGGATGGCGTCCTCGATGTAGAGGGCGTGCGGCTGGCCGCGGAGGTTCTCGTTCACGACGGCGCCGTTCACGAGATAAAGGTTGTCGTACGACATCGCGCCCGAGATCGTGTTGCCGTTCACTCCGTTGGTGACCCCAGGCGATAGAGCGGCCTGGGCGGCAGGGTTGCGAGCCATCGGCAATTGGTTGACCGCGGTCTGCTTGAAGTTGGTCTGAACCTGCGGTGTCTCCATCACGGTCGGTTGACTGGCCGTGACGGTGATGGCCTCGGTGACCGCGGCCACCTTCATGTCGGCGTCTTGACGCGAGGTCTCGACGAGGTTTACCTGCGCGCTCTTGACGACGTCCGTCAGGCCGGACAGCGAGAACGTGACCTTGTACACACCTGGCGGAATGGAGGGGAAACTGTAGTCGCCCTGCTCATTCGTGACCGTCGAACGCGTTCCCTGCATTTTCGGCGACGCAATCGTCACCGTCACGCCTGGAAGCTTGGATCCCGCTTGCGTGACCGTGCCGGTCAGCGCCCCGGTCGTGCCCTGCGCGAATGCGCCGGCCGCAACCAGGAGAAGCAGGAAGAAACAGATTGTAAATCGTTGTAGCTTCATCGTTCCTCCTCGATTTTCCTCGAAAAAAAGTTACCGTTGGACTCTCTCGATTGTGCACATGACGAACCGATTTATGCAAATGGGAACTTGGATCTCAAGTTGTTGCGCGGAAAGGACTTCTATTTGCTGACGTCGGTATTCTGCAAGTCTCGCGATTCAATGTTTTGAACGGCCGCACCGGTTCGCCGCATCGGGCGGCTTCCGAGGCGGCCCGGCACGACCGCGAATGGAACCTTCGGCATCGGGTAACGGTACTTCGGACCTTGGTTTGGCGGCGGCTGGACGACCGCCGCTACTGACACTCACCGGGGAAGGCGGCATCCTACGCGCGGAGACTTCCAGTTGCAAGCCGCACCTTGCGGAATGGGGTGTGGGGGGTGGGGAGTGGGAGTTGGAGGGGACGGGGGGGGCAGAAGAGGGCGGGGAGAGAGTCAAAGTGTCCAGGCACCAAAGTTTCGACTCCTACTCCCGACCCCCG
>DATHRD010000038.1:0-149648 GCA_035482045.1 Thermoanaerobaculia bacterium | reverse complement strand
CGGGGGTCGGGGGTCGGGGGTCGGGGGTCGGAGTGGGGGTGAGGTCCGACAAGTGATTGCAGACACGGCGGATCACGGCATCGTCAGCTGTCTGAAGCGCCGCGTCGAAGAGAAACAGGGAGTGAGCGCTGATGACGTCGCCGCCGTTTGCGATCACATTGCTGACGACTGCGCTGCAACTGAAATCAAGGTCAAACTCACTCCGACCCCCGACCCCCGACTCCCGACACCCATCGGCAACCATCTCCCAAACGCCCACCCGCAGCACCGCATACCTCCCCTGCTCGCCGAGGAGCTCCGCCAGTCGCCAGGCGGCGGAGGCGACGATCAGCTTGTGTCCTAAGTCTTCGAAATCGTCGGATGCGGCGCTGAAGTAGTCGTGGGCGAGATTGGGGTCGAGATAACGCCCTGCCAGCCATCGCTCGGCGCGGAGGCGATCGGACGAGGCGATGGCGGCGCGCAGCTCATCGACATCGCCGCGTTGATCGGGCGCGACCTTCGGAGGATTGAGCATCGGCGGCTCGCTCCAGGGCTGACGGCTTGCCGCCGCGTAGAGGGCGCACGCGACGATGGCATCGTCAAAACGTTCACCGAGGACGGTACGAAGATCCCAGGCGGAGAGACAAGTCAGCAACGCGTGTTTGGAATGCTGCGAGGGTGCGAAGGCCAGCGTCGCGAAGCGCGTGACCGCGGTCCAAGCCTCCTCGGCAGAGTGGTCGGCACGAAACGAAGCGATCACCGCTGGGACCGCGGCGAGATCGCGCTCGATGAACGACTCGTAGTTCATATGCTGCGGCTTTGCCGCGTTGTCGGTTGTCGGTTGTCGGTTAAGGCGTCTTTCACTCCGCGGCAGCCTCAAGGATGACAGCGACGTGGGCTGCAGCGCGAGACAACCGACAACCGACAACGCGGCGAAGCCGCAGACAACGCTACTTTTTCTTCTTCACCGGTGGTTTCACCGTCGCCTTCGCCGTTCCCGTGGTCTTCGTCTGCGGGTTCGTCAGCACGCCACCGTCGTCCTCGGAGCGGCCGTCTTCCACGTCGACCGTCTGCGTCACGGCATCGCCGCCGTTCGCGGCAGGCTTCCCGGCGGCCGGAGCGATCGTCTCGGTCGTCGCGGCCGTCGCTGTCGTCACAGACGACTTCCTGCCCCGGCAACCTGCAGCCAGAAGCGCGGTCGCCATCACGATCAGGAACAACAGCGCGGCTGTTTTTTTCACGAACACCTCATCGTTAGATCGCTCAGGGGATCGCTCAAGCCGGATTCACGCCACTATGCAAGTTCCCTGACAGGATTCGCTTACAATGCGCCCCCCATGGACGCGCGAAAGCGAATCGGTATTTTCGGCTGGGGCGTCGTCGCTCCGAAGTCTCCGAACATCGACACATTTGAGCGTAACCTGGAACGCCCCGAGAGTTGGCTCACACCATTCAGAGGGTTCGGACCGTCAAATTTCCTCGTCGGCTACCCGGAATTCGACTTCGAAACCTACCACGAGTGGTTCGACCAGCGCTTTCCCCCGGCGAAATTCGCCCAGCTCAAGGACAAAATGGGACCGATGGTGCAGACGTGCATCGGCGCCTTCATCCAGTCCCTGTCGCAGAACCCCGGCATCGAGGAATACCTCCAATCTCTCGGAATGAAGGCGCATGTTTACATCGGCACCGGCATCGGCGAGCTGACCGTGACCGCGGCCGAGACGATGGCCTACGACCGCGCCCTGCGCAAGTGGAACGAGTTCTGGGCCACCCCTGATCACTGCGCGGCCCTGCGCGCGCACATCGGCGGACAGCACGACGCGGCCGCGCCGCAAGACCCGAGGGAGTTACCGATCGGTTCGGAGGCCTGGATCGATGCGAAACACGCCTGGGAGACATTCTGGGCGGCCAGGAGCGACGATCTCATTCGTTATCTGGCCGAGGCAGCCGACATCCAGTCGGAACCGGTGCCTGCCTCCACGGGATCGACGAAAGCTCTCAGCACGATCCGGCAGAAGCTGAACAAGATCCGCGCCCTGAACAAGAAGTGGGGCTGCCCTGACGAGCCGTGGGCCTCCGTCTCGCCGAACCTGCTCTGGAACATCGCCAACATTCCGGCCTCGCAGGTGTCGATGATCGGCCACATCATCGGCCCGGCCTTCGCACCCGTGGCCGCGTGCGCATCCTTTGGGATCGCGCTCAAGATGGCCGTCGATTCCATCAACCTCGGCGAGGCCAAGGCGGTCGTCGTCGGCATGACCGATCCTCCGCCCCACCCGCTGGTCATCTCCGCCTTCTACAACGCCAACGTCCTCTCCGCTGACGCCGACGTCTCCCGCCCGATGACGGAGCTCAAGGGGACGCACATCGCCGGCGGGTCGTGCGTCTGGATCGTCGGCGACGCCGTGGAGCTCATGGCGCAGGGCTTCCGTCCCGTCGGGATGGAGATCGTCGGCATCGGCACGTCGTCGGATGCGCATCACATCATCACCCCATCGAAAGACGGCCCTCAACTGGCCATGAAGAAGGCGATGGAAGACGTGCAGGCCTCGGACGTGACGACGTGGGACATGCACGCCACGGCCACACCGGGCGACACCTCGGAGATCGCGAACTCGCTGGAGATGCTGCACGCCGACGTCCTTTTCACCGCCCGCAAAGGAACTTTCGGCCATGGCATGTCGGTCGGCGGCGCCTGGGAGCTGACCGCGCAACACCTCGGCATGTCGAAGGGCCGCCTCTATCCGATCGCTCTCGATGAGGACGAGCTCCACGCCGACGTGAAGATTCAGGACGCGAAGTTCGTCTCCAGCGATGGCTGCAGCGTCGACCGCGGCTACAGCGGCAAGCTGAGCATGGGCGTCGGCGGCATCAACTCCTGCGTGATCAGCAGGCCTTGGGATCCAGAGTTCGTGGAAGAGCATGTGGCGGTTGAGGCCACGGCGGCCACGCCGAGGTAGCGCGTTCGATCGCTGCGCTATTCGATCGCCATTCGAAGGTGAGATGATAGACTGATGAACGGATGTGCGCCGCTCACGACACCCTGCGATCCCGCACGTCGTCAACACGAGCGAGGGCCCTACGTTAGGAACAACTCGAAAGTTCGTGACTCGACGGACGGCGCGCTCGTCGCAATCTCTCGGAATCGATCACCGTCCCGGCGCGAGGTGCCGTCCGATGCCTGCACCGCAACCGATCACGGTGCCTTTTTGACCTCCGCCTCATCGAAGGGTAGGGAAAACTCTTGCCCAGTCACTCCTATACAAGTGGAGCATCGCGCGAAGGGGCAAGACGATCCGGCACACATGATGAACACTCATGCACTACTGCTCCGCTCGGAGCGACACGAGGTCGCACCTCTTCGAGGAGCGACAAGGTCGATTACTAACCGCTTCGCCATCCAGTGAAACCGCACTCAGGGGGTATTAGTGGACGATTTCATGTCAAGCAGCGACCCGAGCAAGCATCTGCGGTTAACGACGGAAACCTTCGTCACCTTTGTTTACGCCGCAGCGATCCACATCATCATCCACGCCGGACATGAACGCTTCTTCGCCACAACCCGACGGTCGGCCACGCTCCTCCTGCTGGTCGTCATTTTCATCTTATCCGATTGGCTCAGCCGCACGCGACTGCCCTGGCTCATACACAATCCGTTGACTGCATACGGTCAACTCGTGAAGACTTTTCTCGAGCTGACATGCCTGTATCTGCTATTATTCTCGGCACTCATTTTCATTGACGCATTCGATATATCCAAGGGAGCGCTTAGCCCGGGGAGGCCTTCCGGAGATCATACGAGCCTCTTTTACATTTACATCGCCATCTTCCTCCTCGCGACGTTCGCTTGGAATCTTCACATGTTCGATGTCATGAAAGGTGCGAATCGGAGGTTGTGGTGGCACCTGTTTCTTGCGACATTTACTGGCAAAGCAATAGACCTGCCGGCGGCACAAGATTACACTAAGCGCTACTCGCTCTTTGAGAAGAACGCGCTAGCAGCAGCGGCTCCGCGCAATGGACAGTTCCCAGTAATCCGTCTGCTAAACATTCCAGCCGTCCTGGGCCTACGTTACATCATCCCCCAATCGGTCGCCCTTCACTTAAGTCTCGGCAATATCGTACTCGCCATCACTCTCCTACTGCATGCCAACCGTAACGAACCACAGCCGCTCGTTTTCTACCTTAACTCTACTTCGATAACGTCGGCTTGCACGTGGCTCGTGACCTGGTCTGCATGGCCGCCTGTCGTGTTCATCGGGTGCCTCGCTTTCGTTTGGACATGCGCAGCGCTTCAGCAGATTCGCACCAATAACTTTGCGCTGTGGCTTCTGCTTTTTGGCGGGTTCGTCGGTGTTGCCGCTTATTATCCCGAGACTAGGTTCATCGCCATTCTTCTCGCCCGACTCGCAGCCGCCGCATTCCTGCCATACGTGTTTTACCTCGCGTCCGCCGAAGCGTTTTATTTCGGGTGGGACACCCCCTCCGCTGTTCGATCTTTCTTTCGAACAGTTGCGAGTGGGCTCCTATTTATCAGTTACCTTCTGCTCTTAGCTGTCTGTCCGCCGCGCTTCGTGCCTGCCGTTGTCGTGGCTCAGCACCTCCTCATCAATCTTTTTCTTCAGTATGCCGCAACACCTTTATCCGGAAACGACTCGACAGCACCTTTAAACATACCGGTGTCGATATGACGAAGTTGGACTTCATAATTGTCGTGTGCTACGTCGTCGGGCTCCTCATCTTTGGCATGTGGACCGGCATGCGAGAGACGGCCGAGGACTTCCTGGTAGTGTCTCGCCGCGCGTCGTTTCTACTGGTTCTCGCGTCGATCGTCTCCTCTTGGGTGGGCGTGGGAACGACGGTCGTGACTGCAGCCTCAGCATATGACAAAGGCATTTCGCTTGGTCTGACCGGCGCTACTGGCGGCCTTGTCGGTATTCTGGTCGCAGGACTAATGGCTCCCAGAATCAAACGCTTCGGTGATCGGTTTCAAGCGCATACGATCGGCGATTTTTTCGGTCTTCGCTATGGCGCCGCGAGTCGCTATCTTTCTACCGCGCTGATCATCGTTGTCTACGTTCTCCTATGCGCAGCACAATTTGTCGGCATGACGAGGCTACTCGAGGTTTGGACGGGCGCTCCTTTCCGGTATATCGTTCTGTTTGCGGCAGTTACTACTATCATTTACACCGCCTTTGCCGGGATCAAAAGCGATTTCTACACAGACGGAATTCACTTCAGCGTCACGACCACGGTGTTGTTTTTTATTCTGCTTCCTCGCAGCTTACATGCTGCGGGCGGTTTCGCGTCGCTGGCCGCGCTGCCGTCCAGCGTCTGGGACCCGTTCGCCTACGGAGGCGTTAGTTTTTTTGTGGCTGGGCTCGCATTCGGAGTAGCGGGTGTCTTTGTGACCATGGAGATCTGGCAACGTATCTTCGCTGCGACATCGAGTTCCGTCGCTAGACGCGCTTTGATCTCGGCCGGCGCGATCATTCTCGGCTTCTATTCGCTCTCGACGGTTCTAGGCCTTCTTGCGCGTATTTTGATTCCCTCGCTTCCCGTCCGCGACCATGCTCTATTCGCGCTGATGGGCAAGGTACTCCCGACGGGCTTTCTTGGGCTCGGCTTGGCCGCATTTCTCGCAATCTTCATTTCGACGGTGAACACGATGATGATGGTGGCGTCGGCCAGTGTGACAAAGGATTTGTATGTGTCGTGGTGGCGACCGGCAGCGACGGGTTCTGAAATCTTGCGCGCCGGACGCGTCTCCACTCTATTTGTTGGCGCGATCGCCTACGTCTTAGCCGTGTGGATCCATGACCTGGTCGTACTTTCTGTCAACTCGCTTTTCGTGCTTCTCGTGCTAGTGCCCGGCATAATTGGCGGCTTCTTCTGGCGGCGATCGACAGCGCGTGCCGCGGTCCTTTCCATCGTGCTAGGATTGAGCGTGGTTGCTGCCTTAACACCGCGGTTTCCTAATGAGGCGTTTGCGCCCGGCTTCGTCGTAAGCGCCATCGTGTTTGTTGCCACCTCGCTGCTGACTTCGCATGATGTCGGCGAGCGCCTAGACATAGCAGACGATAAAGGAGGGAGTCTCTCATGACGATGCATAAAGTTGCTCCGTATGATTTCGACGCGCTAAATCTCGCTCGACGCCTGGTGACCGCGGCGTCCTCAGCACGCCAGCGGTACATGGCGGAGGTCGCCTCGGACGGCCAATTGGGACTCCCCGCCGTCTTGAATTACCGGCAGCGCATGAAGAGATCCGGGCTCGGATTTACGCTTGGCGAGGCGGCACCACTTGTCTTCTGGCAGCTGTACCCGATTCCCGGCCGTAGCGTCGAGGCTCTCGCGCATGCCTGGGCCTATCTTTACCATCATGCACTCGTGCTCGATGATCTGACCGACGGCGACCTGTCCGATACTCGGGCCCACCATTCCCTTTCGGCGGCGTTGCTCGATCGGTCAATGATCGTATGGCACGAAACGATGGACGGTTTCGCCGGAGGCCTCGACTCCGCCTTCGGACGCTACTATGCGGAACAGATCGCCGCAGGCAACAGCCCGGTCGGCGATGCCGAATCTCTTGGTCACCGAAGTGCGCTCGTCAAATACCTGCTTGCCGTGCTTCTGGCGCATGGAACCGGAGAGATCATCACCCGGACGCATGAAGAGGCGGTTGAATCGTTACTCGCTGGTTTTCAGATCCTGGACGATGTGACTGACCGGCAGGAGGACCGCGCGCATGGCGCCGCCTCAATTCTCGTCGACGAAGAGCCTGTGATCACAGGCGGGCGCGCCGCGGCACTTCTGCGGCGCGGACTTGCCCTTCTCGCGGCGCCGGACTCGGCGCATATCGCCATTTTCGTCAATGGTTACATCAGAGCAATCGACGATGCGGTGGGCAGGTTTATGCCCGAGACGTCAGGGACCCGGCGGCCTGGGCAGATTATCATTCTCCCCAAAGCTTCGAACTGACGAGACCATAGAACGCGTCGGGAGGCATGGTAGGCGTTTGCGTCGCTGACAAGGTCGCGAGTGGCGATAGCTCTCGATCACGCTTTGCTTTACACTGCCGCTTCTCGTTGACCTCGCACCTTTTTGGCGCTCATGATGACGTACCGAAGCGTACCTTCGCGAAACAACTCGTCTAGCGCAATGCAGGCGCGTATGTTTCCCACTCGGATTTGCGTCCACGCCCCGGAGGCGACTTCTTCATCTGTTCGAAGGGCTGCAGTTCGCGCGAGATCGCCGAGTCGCGCGACGGATGGCGCTACCAGCGAGGATGTGTCGTGCACATCGATCGGCTTGAATCCGGCCGCGCGCAACTGCGTGAGCATGCGCGATTCGGTCGTCAGTGAGCTCAAAGCCCACCCGCTAGTAAGGGCATCCAGCGCTAACGCCCCGGAACGGTTCATCTGAGCTCGTTCAGCGATCATAATATCTGCGAGAACCAAATGACCGTATCCTCGCAGCACACGGGAGAATTCACCGTACATTACAAGGCGTGAGCACGAGTGAACGCCGCTCTCGAGCGCCCAAACGACGTCAAACGATTCATCCCGCATCGCTATTTGGTGAAAGTCCACACAAACAGGATGGACAGAGGATGTCAGTCCGAGACGCCGTACATCAAGCTTTGCCTGAAGTAAGTGTTCCATCACAATGTTCAGCGCGGTCACACGACAACCGTAGGTCTGAGTCAGCCAGACGCTGCTTCCACCGATTCCACAGCCGGCATCCAGAACGTCACAGCCCGGTGCCAGTGTCACTTGCGCGGCGAGGTATTCATTGGTTCGCACAAGGCTCGCCGAGTGTCCCTGAATGTCCGCGTCTAAGTGACCTAGATGAAGCGCGCTGTCGGCCGGCCCAGACCAGAATTCTGAGTAGTCGTCCATCGTATGCGCGTAGTACGCCTGAACCCGGGCGCGCGTTTGACGCAGCTCAGAATCCATTCCGGCGCAACTTGCTGCCACCGACACTTTTTTCGTCAAGCCGTTTCTCCACGCTGTTGATCGCCGCTCACGAAAGGCCGATGTGAGTCTCGCGAATATAGACCGAAAAGCTACACGGCGCGCATCGCAATGCGATTGCGTGACGATCGTGCAGCGGGTTCCCGCGCACATTCCCTGGAGCGGTCCGGCCGCCAACCAGATGGCAGTCGGTTCGTCGGCGGAGATGACGGTCTACACCAAGCAGATTCCGGCAAAAGAAGTATGCTTGGATCTCGTAGGCATCGGCCGTTGGCCCGGCGGGACCGCCGCCAGAGCTACGACTCTTACCCGGAATGACGGCGCCCCCAAATACCTTTACCACCGACTAAACCGAACGGTCGTTCGGTGCTGGCCGACCAATTGCAGCCACGCGGGGGCGACCTCAACTGCATGATTCTGAAACGACTCTTCCTACTTCTCATCGTGGCCGCCAGCGCCGGTGCGCAGACGCAGCCGCTTCGCCTCACCGTCGGCGATGCCATCCGCATGGCCCTCGGCACCGGAACCCAGGCGGAGCTGGCGCGGTCGAATGAACAACTCGCGCGCATCGCGCGTGCCGAGGCCTTCAGCGCCCTTGTGCCGCAGGCGGACGCCCATCTGAGTCGCTACAACCAGTCGCTCAACCTGGAGACGTTCGGCTTTTCGCTTCCAGGGTTGCCGCCGGTCATCGGCCCCTTCAACGTCACCGACGCGCAGTTGACGGCGGCGGTCCAGGTATTCAACCTCGCTGGCCTGCGGCTTTACCGGTCGCTGCAGAGCTCCGCGAATGCCAGTCACTTTCAAACCGAGCAGGCGGAGAACGATGTCGCCGCCGCCGTGGCACGGCTGTATCTGATGGTGCAAAGGGCGCAGACGCAGATCGCCTCGCGGCAGGCGGACATCGACCTCTTCTCTCGCCTGTTGCAGACCGCGCAGGACGAGTTCAACGCGGGGACCGGCACCCGGCTCGATATCGCTCAGGCGAATGTGCAGCTCGACCGCGCGCGGCAGGCGTTGCTCACCGCCCAGAACGACCGGCAGAACGCGTCGCTGGCCTTGTTGAACGCCATCGGCGCCGACGAGTCGAGCGACGTCGTCATCGTCGATACGCCTCTCGCTCCGACCACCTTACCGGCCGTCGATGACTCCCTCACGACCGCCCGCGGGCAGCGCCCGGAGATGCGGGAAGCGGAGGAGCAGGAGCGCGCGGCAGTCCTTACCGTCGATGCCGCGAAGGCGCGGCTGTATCCCTCCGTCTCCGTCGATTTCGAAGGAGACCTGGCCGGCAACCACTCGACCAATCTGCTCTGGACGCGCCGGATCGCCGCCAACCTCGGTGTGCCCCTTTTCCATGCCGACATCAACGCCAACATCGCCCGCGCCATGGTGCAACTGCACGAGGCGCAGATCCGGCGGACGCAGCTCGAGCGCGACGTCGAGCAGGATGTCCGCCACTCGCTGATGACGCTTCAGAATGCCGAGGCGCGCGCGGCCCTGGCTAACGAGACCGTGCAGGTCGCCGAGGAGGCCCTCACCGTCGCTCGCGATCGCCGCTCGGCGGGATATGGCTCGCCGGTTGAGGTAGACCGCGCGCAGGACGTCTATCGCCAGGCGCACGAAGACGCCATAGCCGCCCAGGCCGATGCCGCAGCGGCGCAGTTTGATTACGAGCATGCCACGGGCGGAATCCGACGCTACTTTACCGGAGAGCATCCGTGACCTCGTCAGCGGCGACCTTCGAGGCGGCCGGTGGTCTGATCCCGCGGCAGGAGCGCAAGCCTGTCAATAAATGGCTTGTCACCGTGTCGATCACCTTCGGCACGCTGATGGGTGCCATCGACGCATCCATCGTCAACGTGGCCGTGCCTCACCTCATGGGCTCGCTGGGCGTGACCATCGAGCAGATCACCTGGGTCACCACCGGGTTCGTCATCGCCACGGTCATGGTCATGCCTCTCACCGGCTTTCTGGCGCGGCTGTTCGGCCAGAAGCGGGTCTACATGGTCTGCCTCGCGCTCTTCATCATCGGTTCCGCGCTGTGCGGCATGGTGAGGACGCTGCCGCTGCTGGTGACTTTCCGGATTCTTCAAGGTCTGGGCGCCGGCGCGCTGCAGCCGACCGAGCAGGCCATCCTCCGCCAGACCTTTCCGCCGAAGGAACAGGGGATGGCCATGGCCCTCTTCGGCATGGCGGTCGTGCTCGGTCCCGCCTTCGGCCCGACCCTCGGCGGCTACATCGTGGACAACTATTCGTGGCCCTGGATCTTCTATATCAACGTCCCGATCGGAATCATCTCGCTGTTCATGGTCTCCCGCTTCGTCCAGGAGCCGGAGGACGTTCGCGCGGCCATGCACACGATGGCCGTGCGGCAGCGGAAAAACATGGACTGGAGCGGCATCGCCCTCCTCTTCCTCGGTATCGGAACGATGCAGTACGTGCTCGAGGAAGGCAACCGCAACGACTGGTTCGAGTCGGGTGAGATTAAGATCATCACGCTCGTGGCCATCGTTTCGCTGGTGGCCCTCGTCATCCGCGAGTTGAGCGCCCGGGTTCCGGCGGTCGACTTCTCGCTCTTCAAGGACGTCGTCTTCTCATCCGGCACGATCATCGGCGCGGTCATGTTCGCGATGCTGATGGCGGTGACATTCCTCCTGCCGCTCTTCATGCAACTGCTCCTCGGATTCTCGGCAACGCAGGCAGGACTGGCCATGATGCCGCGAAGCCTTTGCATGCTCGTGGCGATGCCGATCGTCGGCCGGATCTACAACAAGGTCTCGCCGCGCCTCGTGGTCATTTTCGGCATCCTGCTCTTCGCCTATACCGCCTGGCTGATGGGGCACTACACCCTGTCAACCTCCACCGCGGACGTGATCCAGGTTCTCCTCATCCAGGGCGTCGCCTTCAGTTGCCTCTGGATCCCGCTGACGACGATGGCCCTCAGCACCATCCCCCGCCATCGATTGTCGGACGCCACGGGGCTCAACTCGTTGCTGCGCCAGACCGGCGGATCGGTCGGACTGGCGGTATTCGCGACGCTGTTGTCGCGCTTTGCAACGAGCGCCCGCGGAGACATGCTGTCCCACTTCTCGCCATCGTCGCCGGCCATGGCCGCGCGTTTGGCCGGCATCCAGCGCATGCTTCAGGCGCGCGGGCTCGACGTCATTGCGGCGCACCAGGCCGCCGCTCAAATGATCGACGGACAGCTTCGCCGTCAGGCGATGATGCTCTCGTTCGAAAAGCTTTTCTACCTCTCAGGAATCCTGTTCCTCTGCGTCGTTCCGCTCGTCTTCTTTCTGAAGATGCCGAAGGGCGACGAGAAGATCGATGTACATGCGGAGATGTAAATGACGACTACCGAAACACCCGCCGGCGCGATGCCGGAGATCGCCGAGCACGAGCCGGCCATCGCCTCCTCGAAAGCGAAACGCCTCTATCTCATCCTCGGCGGCGCCGTGCTGGCGCTATTGCTCGCTTACGGCCTCTACGCCGTGCTCACGGCCGGCACCGAAGTGACAGACGACGCGCAGATCGCCGCCGACATCGTTCCGGTCGCCGCGCGCGTGGCTGGCCAGGTTACGGCTGTCTACATTACGGAGAATCAGCCGGTCCGCGCCGGCCAGTTAATCGCCGATCTCGACCCCTCGGATGCCCAGGTCAAACTGGCCCAGGCCGAAGGCGATCTGCAGACGGCACAGGCACAGGCCGCCGATGCCGACGCCCGTACGACCGTCACTTCCGCCTCCGCCCGAGGCGCACTCACATCCGCGCAGGGAGCGCTTCAGAGCTCGAAAGAGAATGTCGACAGTTCCACGGCTTCGATCAACGAGGCTCGCGCCGCCGTCACGCGCGCGAGCGCGAACGCGGAGAAAGCGCGCCTCGACTATCAGCGTGCCGAGGAGCTCGGCGGAAAGGGCGATATCTCCAAGTCGCAGGTCGACGCCGCACGCGCCGCCCATGAATCCGCGGACGCCGATCTGACTCAGGCCAGGGCCAAGCTCGTCGGGAACGAGAACGCCCGGCAGGCGGCACAGGCGAACGTTCAGACCGCGCAAGGACGCGTCCAGCAGAGCGCGCCGGTACAGGAGCAGATCTCCGGCGCCCAGGCTCAGGCCCGTCTCGCCCACGCGCGCGTGACGACCGCCGCGGCGGTCGTAAAAGCCGCGCAGATCAACCTTTCCTACACGAAGATCATCGCGCCGCGCGACGGCCTTGCCTCCAAGCTGGCCGTTCACGCCGGCTCCTACGTCACCGCCGGCATGCCCATCGTGCAGCTCGTGCCGCGGACGACGTACCTTCTGGCGAACTTCAAAGAGACGCAGATGAAGGACATGCGCCCCGGCCAGCGCGCCACGGTTCGCGTCGACGCCCTCGGCCGCCGCGACTTCGAGGGCAAAGTGGAAAGCCTCTCCGGCGGCACCGGAGCATCGTTCTCGCTCCTCCCGCCCGACAACGCTTCCGGCAATTTCGTGAAGGTCGTTCAGCGGGTTCCCGTGCGCATTTCCTGGAGCGGCCCACCTGCCGACCAGGCGCCGGTGGGATCGTCCGCGGAGGTGACGGTCTACACCAAGTAGATTCCGTGACGACGGATTACAATCATCTCCTCGTTCCCGACGATTGATTCAAGAAAGAGGAGAAGATCGTATGCGCTGCAGAATCCTGGCCGCCACTGTCCTCGTCGCTGTTACCGCTACCTTCGCCGCCGCGGATGACCCGAAGGCGCAAGCTGCCGCGGATCAGCAGAAGGCGGAGATGGACGCCATGATGAAAGCCGCAACCCCGGGCGATGCTCACAAGAAGCTCGGCCCGATGGTCGGCACCTTCAACTGTGACGTGAAGATGTTCATGCAACCGGGCGCTCCCCCGACCGCGGGCGGCGGCGTCTCCGTGAACACCTGGGCGCTGGACGGCCGCTGGGTTCAGCAACAATTCACCGGCATGTTCATGGGGATGCCCTTCAGCGGCATTGGCTACACCGGCTACGACAACATCAAGAAGAAGTACGTCGGCACCTGGATGGACACCATGACCACGTCGGTGATGATCTCCTCCGGCACGGCGGAGCCCGACGGCAAGTCGTACACCTTCACCTCGACGATGGATGATCCGATGACCGGCAAAGCGATGCCCGTCAACGAGAAGGTGACGGTCATCGACGGCGATCACCACCTGTTGGAAATGTGGGGCCCGGGGCCGGACGGCAAGATGTACAAGACGATGGAGATCCTGTACTCGCGGAAGAAGTAACAACTTGACACGGACCTCCCCGCCCGATCCCAGCGATCACGATCTCTCTTTCGCCGAGCGCGTTCGCATCGCCGCGGAGCTGCTCGAATCGCTCGATCTCGACCGCGGGCAACTGGCGCAGGTGGGCACGGAAGATCGGCAGCGGCTCCTCCACGCCACCCGGCGAGTGGCGGAGCCCGATCATCATGCGCGGCGGAAGCTGGTCAAAGCCGGGAGGCGAGCCCGGAAGGCGGCCCGGCTGCGGCAGGACGATCAGGTGCTCAATTCGGCGGGTATCCGCGAGCTGCGGCGGAAGCCTGTGTTCACGACGCCGAACGCCTATCGCGAGGAGCCTCGGCCGGAGCAGCCACGCGCGACCTCCGAGTCGCAGCACTGCTACGTCTGCAAGCAGCACTACGAAACCGTCCATCATTTCTACGATCAGCTCTGCCCCGCCTGCGCGGAGCTCAATTTCGCGAAACGCACGGAGCTGGCCGACCTGAGCGGACGGGGGGCGTTGCTGACCGGCGGACGGGTGAAGATCGGGTATCAGGCCGGGCTCAAACTGCTGCGTGCCGGGGCGCGTCTCATCGTCACGACGCGGTTCCCGCGCGACTCCGCTGCGCGTTACGCGCGGGAGGCGGACTTCGAGGAGTGGTCCGGCCGGCTGGAGATCTTCGGGCTCGACTTGCGCCATACCCCCAGCGTCGAGGCGTTCTGCAGGGAGATGCTGGCCACGCGCGACCGTCTCGACTTCATCATCAACAACGCCTGCCAGACCGTCCGCCGGCCGCCTGCCTTCTACGAGCACATGATGGCGGCGGAGACCGCGTCGCTTCACACGCTCTCCGACGCGGAGCGCAAGCTCCTCGGCGCGTTCGAGGGGCTGCGCGGCTACCGCATGCTCCCCGAGGGCTCGTCGGCGGTGGCGTCGTCGAACATCGAGGATGTCACCGGGCTGACGCATTCGGCCCAGCTCTCCCAGGTGCCGCTCCTGCCGGACGATCACGTGAGCGAACGGAATCTCTTCCCAGAGGGGCGGCTCGATCAGGACCTCCAGCAGGTCGACCTGCGCGGGCGGAATTCGTGGCGCCTGCTGATGGCCGAGGTGTCCTCGGTGGAATTGCTGGAAGTGCAGTTGGTCAACGCCGTCGCGCCATTCGTCCTCAACGCCCGGCTCAAACCGCTCATGCTGCGGACGACGAACCGCGACAAGCACATCGTCAACGTCTCCGCGGTTGAGGGACAGTTTTACCGCAACCAGAAGACGACTCGCCATCCGCACACGAACATGGCCAAAGCGGCGCTGAACATGATGACGCGCACCGCGGCCACCGACTACCAAGCCGACGGTATCCACATGAACAGCGTCGATACGGGTTGGGTGACGGACGAGGACCCCGCCGCGCTGGCGGAACGAAAAACGTCGATCCACCGCTTCCATCCCCCTCTGGACATCGTCGATGGAGCCGCCCGCATCCTCGACCCGATCATCTCTGGCCTGAACACCGGAGTGCACGTGTGGGGACAGTTTTTGAAGGACTACAAACCGACGGATTGGTAGGGCTGCTTCGCGCGTTGTCTGCGGCTTCGCTCGCGTTGTCGGTTATCGGTTGTCGGTTGTCGTTGATTCTGCGATGCACCGCCGCGCCTCAGCGATGGCTGACCACAAAGAGAACCGTGCAATCAATCGACCATGACAACGCGCGATAACGCGCGATACACAGACAACCGTCAACCGACAACCGACAACGCGCGCGAAACGCGCTGTTAACCACACCCCTGCCGCGACGTATCCCCCGGCAGAGGATCAAAGAATGTCCAAAACACTCATCGCCCTTCTCTTCGCCTCGGCCATCGCCACGAGCGCGGCGGCTCAGGCTCCGGCTGCCACGACTTCCAACGCCGCGACATCCACCACCACGACGACACGTACGTTCGTCACGGACGCCGACAGCCATGAGACGCGCGAAGCGTTCGACTCGATGCTCCGTCGCTATCCCACGGAAGTGGGCAGAGTTCTCAAGCTCGACCCGTCACTCATGACCAACCAGACATACCTTGCCAACTACCCCGCCCTGGCGTCATTCCTGAACCAGCACCCGGAAGTCGCCCACAGCCCGGCTTTCTACCTCGGCGGTGTGGGGATTTCCGAGGACTCGCGCGGAATCAGCACCTCCGAGCGCATCTGGCGATCGGCGGTCGAGGGCATCTCGATCTTCTCCGTTTTCGCTCTCGTCACCGGGGTCCTGATCTGGCTCGTGCGGACGCTCATCGATCATCGGCGCTGGAGCAGTACCACGAAGATTCAAGCCGAGGTCCACAACAAGCTGATGGATCGAATGACCGCAAACGAAGACCTGCTCGCCTACATCCAGACCCCTGCCGGCAAACGCTTCCTAGAATCGGCTCCCATCGCTCTGGACGGCGGTCCACGCGCCGTGAGCGCACCGATCGGACGCATCCTCTGGTCCGTTCAAGTAGGGCTGGTCCTTGCCGCCGCCGGCATCGGGCTGCAAATCGTCAGCGGAAACATTCAGCAGGATGTCGCCCAGCCGATCTTCGCCATGGGGATCCTGGCGATATCGATCGGGGCCGGCTTCGTGCTCTCGGCGGTCGTGTCGTTCGTCCTGTCGCGCAAGCTCGGTCTGTGGGAACGTCCTGCACCTGCCGCGTCGACACCGGCGAATGACTGAGCCTCGGAATCCATGGGATCATTGACGCAATGGACTTCACCGGCGTGCTGAACGATGCCCTCCTCTCCGTGGCCGGCGGCCGGTCGAAGGCCGCGGCCGGGAGCCTGATGGACGAGGATACGTTCCGGGCCTTCTATGAGAGAACCTCGCGCGCGGTGTGGGTGTATCTGGCGCGCGTCACCGGCGACCGGCAACTGGCCGACGATCTGCTGCAGGAAACGTTCTTCCGTTTCTACAAAGCGGGCACGGCTCATCACGATGAAGTGCACCGCCGCAACTCGCTGTTCTGCATCGCCACGAACATCGCCCGCGATGCGCACCGCAGTCGATCGCGCCATCCCGTCGAGCCCCTCGATCTCGACGAGGATTCCCAGGAGACCGCCGTGATCGACGCGCGCGTGGCCGAGCGTTTCGAGGAGAGTACCGACCTCTGGCGGGCCATGGCCCAACTCAAGCCGGTCCAGCGCGAGATGCTCTGGCTCGCCTACGCCCTCGGGTCGAGCCACACCGAGATCGCGCAGATCGTCGGCGTCAAAAGCGGCAGCGTGAAGATTCTCCTCTTCCGCGCCCGCCGCAAGCTGGCCGCGCTGCTCGGGAGGCCGGCATGAGCCGTCCCGATTGTCCGCTCGAGCGGGAGACGCTGGCCATCGCTCAGGCCGGCCGCTGGCCCGACGGCTGCGATGAGGCGAGCCGCGCTCACGTCGAGGCATGCGCCATTTGCGGCGACATCGTCCGCATCGCCGCACTCGTATCGAAGGATTACCAGCGCAGCCTCCACGCCGCGCGCGTCCCCAACTCCGGTCTGGTCTGGTGGCGGGTGCAGCGCCGCGCGCGGCAGGAGGCGGTCCGCACCGCCTCCCGCGTCATCACCATCGTCCAGGCGATCGCCGTCGCCGCCGGCGTGGCTGTTGCGATCGGGATCATCGCCGCCACCAGCCGTTCGTTTTCATTCGCCCCCGACGAGATCTCCACCACGCTCCTGGCGCAATGGGGAGTCCCCCTGCTGATCGCGCTGACGGCATGGCTGGCGCTGGCACCGGTGGCGGTGTATCTCGCGGTGAGTAAGGACTGAGCGGGCCGCAAGCGTAGCGCCGTCGGCCCGACGGCTGGACCGCCAGCGGCTCGCTGGCGGTCTTCGAAGTACCACCACTTCGCCGCCGGGCCGGCGGCGGTCCTGCCAGCGAGCCGCTGGCGCTACGAACGAGCCGCTGGCGCTACGGCTTCGCTACGCTCCCCTACCTCCCCGAATCCGCCTCCCTCACCGGCGCGTTCTTCACATACTTGTCGAACCAGTTGATCCGTTCGGCCAAAACGTCCAGTAGCGTTTCGCGCGCCGCGTAGCCGTGTGCCTCGTTCGGCAACGTCACATAGCGAACGGTGGCGCCGTAGCCTTTCAGCGCCATGTAGAAACGCTCCGACTGGATCGGGAACGTCCCCGAGTTGTCGTCGGCTTCGCCGTGCATCAGGAAGATCGGATCCTTCACCTTGTCGGCATACCAGAACGGCGACATCTTCGCGTAGAGGTCCGGCACTTCCCAGAACGTGCGACGCTCGCTCTGGAAGCCGAACGGCGTAAGCGTGCGGTTGTAGGCGCCGCTCTCGGCGAAGCCGGCCCGGAACAGGCGCGAGTGCGCCAGCAGGTTGGCGGTCATGAACGCGCCGTAGCTGTGCCCGCCGACGCCGATGTGATCGCGGTCGCCGACGCCCATCTCCACGACCTTGTCGATGGCCGCCTCGGCGCTGGCCACCAGTTGCTCGACGTAATGATCGTTGGCCGTCTCCCCTGGTCCGATGATCGGCATGGTCGGGTTGTCGAAGACGGCGTAGCCGGAGAGGAGCAGGAAGAGCTGCGAGTATCCACTCACGATCGTGAACCGGTTCGGCGAGCCGGTGACCTGGCTGGCGGAATCGGCATCGCCGAACTCGCGGGGATAGGCCCACATGATGACCGGGATGCGCTCGCCCTTCTTGTAGCCGGGCGGAAGATAGAGAGTGGCCGACAGCTTGACGCCGTCCTTGCGCTGATAGGTAACGTACTGATGCTCGACACCGCGAAGCTGCGGCTGCGGATCCTTGAAAGCGGTGACGGCGCGGCGGGTCTCGCTGCCGAGGGTGCGGACGTAGTAGTTCGGCGGATCCTTCGGCGTCTCGTAGCGCGTCAGGATCGTCTTCATGTCGCCGCTGAGCGGCGCGACGACGGTCTCGTAGGCATCGGCGGCGCTGTGAAACAGCCGCTCGCTCTCGAAGGTCTTCAGATTCAACCGATCGAGGAACGGACGATCGCCTTCCGGTGACGCTCCCTCGCCGACAAGGTAGATCGAATCGCCGATCTGGATGATGGGGCTGTCGGAGCCGCGGCCGCCGAAACCACCACCGGGGCGCGTACCGCTGTCGCGTCGCAACGGCGTGCCGGGATTGCTGTACGCCGCATCCTGCTTGCGATCCCACACTTTCTTCGGCTCGGCACCCGGCTCGAGAATCCACGTGCGCGTGCGGCGCGACACGCGGTCGAATTCGCTCATCAGCGCGACGCCCTTCTCCGTGTATTCGATCGAGCCGCGCCATTCCGTCTTGCCGATCTCCGCGGGCGTCTCGGTGAAAGGAGCGGCAAGCGCCATCAGACGATCGCGGAACGGCACTTTGTTCTTCGGATCGCCGCCGTCGAGCGCTTCGGTCCAGATGATCGTGGCCGGCTGGTCTTCACGCCAATGGTGCGCGCGTGGTCCGGGCTCGACTCCCGCGATCGGTACTCCTTCGCGGCTCGGCCGGTCGGCGAGCTTCTTGACGACAGCTCCCTTCCGATCCCAGACCTCGACGTCCTCGGGGAATCCGTTCATCGGGATGAGGTGCGAGAACGGACGCTTGACCTTCGTGACGAGGATGTATCGATCATTCGGAGACGGCGTGACGTCGCCCAGGATGGCCGGCTTTCCGATCAGCATGGCCGTGCCGGCCGTGGCATCGATCGCCGCGAGCTGACTGGTGAAGTAGTAGGCGAACAGATCCTCATCGTGGGCCGTCCGGATCATGTCTTCGTACGTAGCGCTCTTCGCCACCTTCCCATCGTTCTCCTGCACGTTCGGCCCGGAGGGGATGTTGGAGTCAGCAGGCGCCGGACCGCGGCCCGGAGGGACGATCTTGCAGACCAGCGTCTTGTTGTCGCGCAGCCAGTCGCACGGATCGCCCGCCGCGGCGTTCAACCGCGTCGTGCCGCTCACCTTCTTCGCCGCTCCGCTGGATGAACTAGCCACCCAAAGCTCGATGCCGTCGTCGCGCGTAGCCAGGAAGGCCAGCTTTGATCCATCAGGCGAGAACTTCAGATTGGAGAGGTTCGCGTGCGGCGGAACCGTCACCGTGACCTCCCCACCTCCGGCCACCTTCTGTAGATGGATCGCATAGATCAGCGCCGTTCGATGTGGCCCATTCGTCCTGGGATTCACCCGATCGCCCGCCAGCCGCAGCATCGGCTGCGAAAGCGCGGAAATCGTCGGCTGCCCATGCCGATAGGCCAGCGCGACGACCTTCTTAGAGGGACTGAGCAAGGCCTCGGGCAAGGGCGCCGCATCAAACGCCGCGACCACCTCGGGAGGAGGCACGAGGTACTTCGGCGACTGCGCTGTCAGCGTCGCCGCGAAGAGAAGGGACAGCAAAGAGGGAAAGCGGAGGGTTCGAATTGAGGGCATGGGTCGCTCCTGTTCCGTATCGAGTGGAGGGATTGTATTCAAGTCGCGGCGCGCGATGCTCGCGAAGGATCTGAGGCGTGGCGAGCGGCACGGTAGCGCGCACGAGTCGATCTTCGCATTCCGCCCCCATTCCGCCCCCATTCCGCCACGTCGTTCCGCCACGTCGACGTCGAGTGGGGTCGAGTGGTGGGGTCGAGTGGGGTCACACCCTTGATCCATCGACGTCGAGTAGCTCGAGTGGGGTCAAACCCTCGATCCATCGACGTCGAGTAGGCCACACCCTTCCGAGTGGCGTCGTGGGTCGAGCGGGGGTCGAGCGGGGGTCACACCCTTGATCTTCGCATTCAGCGGGTTGCGCGTCCGACTCGACAGATCCAATCTCCGGAACTTGGTGCTCCTCCGAGCGGTCTGCTGGGTCGAATCAGCCGAAACGCGCGATCTGGAGAACTCGAAATGGAGGCGGGAGACTTCGATTTACGAATCACAGGCGCATCCGAACGCACTTCTTCCGGGCGCCGTCACGGCGCGGGCATTTGGGGTGAGCTACTCCGTGATCAGGCTCGCAGCGTTGCCATCGAGATATCTAACCAACCCAGCAACACCCGATTCTCGGCAAACTCGCGGTCGCAACGTTTGATGAGATTCGAGATGTGCCCCTCGCTTCGGAGCCGGAGGGAGGCGGCGATCGAGCGCAGCGTGACAAGACCTTCGTGCCATCCGATCCAGGCCGCCAGACGGCGCAGGATCCCACCGCGGGTTTCTCGGATCGAAGCCACGGTCTCGGCTGCTGCTTTCGCCACGGCATCGAGGATCGTGTGCATCTTCGGCCGTCCTACGGCACGCTGCGTTCTCGGGTGATCCGTCGAGCGCGGCTTCGACCACCTGACCGCGCATCATTTTGATCCATTCCTCGGTTCCGAGATAGAGCTGGTTCGTCAGCTTCTCCCACAGCCGATCCTCGCATCCGATCTTAGCCAGGACAAACTCCCGGTAGGCTGTCTGCGCCGGCTCCTGCTCGCCACCAAACAGAGGGAGAACGGCGGCCAGATCGAGCCAATCAGGCGCACTCTCCAGTCCCGCCGTCGCGCGATAGCTGGACCACCGGTAGTCCTCGGGCTTTTCGACCATCTTCGCGCGCACCGGGTTGAGAACGACGTAGCGCAGAACCTCGGCGAAGTAGGCCTCCTCATCGATCAGGAAGGCTTTGAAGCGTCCCTGATAGAGATGTCCGGATCGCTTGTGGACGCGGTTGAACCATCCGACATAGACGCTGTTGAGCCAATGCATACCGCGCGAGAGATTCGGCTCCGGGGTTTGGACGACGAGATGAAAATGATTCGTCATCAGGACCCACGCCGTGAGCGACCATCCAAACCGTTGAACCGCTTGCCGGAGGAAGCCGAGGAAGGCCTTGCGATCGCCAGCGGAGCGGAAGATGGGACGTTGCTCATTGCCGCGGGAGGTGAGGTGGTAGAGAGCGCCTGCGAATTCAAGTCGTAACGGTCGTGCCATAACGCGACCGAGGATCCCTCGGGTCGCCGTTATCGCCGAGGAATCCGCTGTGAGTAGATTGAACGGGCCGAAAAACTCCTCGGAATGGAAGATAGCGCTTGATGACGCTACCAGGTGTGGAGCGGCGCTGACGAAAGCGAAATCGAAGGCCTGGCACCTCGGACCTGGCACCTCGGACCGATCCTTGGCCCTCGGACCGACCGACTTGACGCGCCCGCCGACTAAAACGAAGATCGAAGGTCTGGCACCTCGAACAGACACGGACGCGGGCCCGGCACCCCGCGCGCGTGGGCGCCAGCGCGCTCCCCGCTACTTCGGCTGCTCGATCTCCCGGAGAACGTCGGACGCTTCGACGCCGAGGACTTTGGACAGAAGGATGACGGTGTCGAGGGTGGGAGAGTTCTCTCCCCGCTCGATGAACCCGAGGTAGGTCGGATTCATGTTGGCTTTGCGGCCGAAATCGATGAGCGTCCATCCCCGCTGGTCGCGAAGACGGCGGATGACGGCGCCGAAGCTGGCGGCGTAACGGCTGTACCTGACGCGGCGCGGCATGAGTGAAGAAGATACGACGGCGAACCGGCTCTCGGCAAGCGTTCCAGTGTCCATGGCACATGATGGACTCCGGGAGTCCAATCATGTGTCCATGGCTCATGAACATCGGATTCTGGGAGTCCGATAGTGGATCCATGGAGGGTAAACTTGGACTCGGTGAGTCCAATCATGTGTCCATGGCTCATCCGTTTTGACTCCACGAGTCCAATCATGTGTCCATGGCTCATGTTACATTAACTCGTTGAGCCAAATCATGTGTCCATGGCTCGTGTACATTGACTCCATGAGTCCAAACATGTGTCAATGGCTCATCCTGTTTGAATCCACGAGTCCATGAATGTGTCCATGGCTCAATTCGATGACGTGAAATAGTCAATTCATGTGTCCATGGCTCATATTCATGGATCACATGCACGAGATCTGTGTATCCACAGCTTTTACCATTGGGTTTGCCGGGAACAAACACGAGCCATGTAAACACACGCATGAGCAGCGCATCCAATCAATCCAGCCGCAGCCGGATCACTTTGCGTCCGACCACCGAGGATATGGCGACGAGAACGCTCTGCATGATGAACGCGGGCAGGCCACGTGGATTGGGCTTGACTTCGTCGGGTCGCTGGCGTGCGACGTCATCCGGCGGTGGGGCATGCTCGATCCGGCGGCCGTCGCGCTGGATGATGGTCACGTCCTCGGCGGGCATGATCCGCTCCACGGCCCAAAGGGCGGCGCCGAGGATCGCCACCGCGGTCAGGATGATGGCGGTGGGTACGATCAACGGCTGCAGGCGGATGGGCTTCCGCGCTCCCGCGGCGCGACGGTTAACGAAGTTCCGTAAGGCGGCGATCATCAGGTTCCAGTTCAGGGCAAGGTGCAGACCGACGCAGACCAATGCCACCTTTGACGACCCGTCGTGAAGAGAGTGCCACTTCAGATACTCCACGGGACTCGGATGGAGCGGCAGTACGACCTTGGAGATCATGAATCCCGAGACCATGGCCGCGGCCGCGGAGAGGAAGAGCGTGAGATTCAGCGCATAGTTGACGCGCGTGCGCCCGCTGCGAGGAGCGCAAATGCGCCGGCTGCGCGTCTCGACCCACGACCAGTGCAGAAGCAGATGCGCGAGGAGGCCGCCGATCAGCGCCACGGCGAACCATTCGTGCAGGATCACGCCCGTCAGTCGCCAAGCCTGAAGGACGACGATGAGCAGGAGCATGCTGGAGTCGAGCACCACCCAGAATCGCGATCGCATGGCCACGAAGTACGAGACTTCGCGCCCAGGGGTTGCGACGTTCGTAGCGCTGGCGGCTCGCCGGCTGGACCGCCGCCGGCCCGGCGGCGACTCAGAACCGCCGGCGAGCCGCCAACGCTACGAACGCTTCACTCCTTGCTTTTCACCCTCGGCTTCGCCTGCATCGGGAGTTGGATGAACGTTCCGTCTCCGTAGATCAGATCGTCCTCGAGGCGGTCGCGGTAGCGGACGGCAGGGGGCTCCCCTTCCTTCGCGATTTCGATCTTGCGGCTGTCCCACTCGAAGATGCCGTCGGCGCCGGCGCTGACGATGCGGTAGTGATGATGATCCGGCGAGACGACGTATTCGTAGGGATTCCCCCACATGTCCTTTTCCGGGAACTTCTGCGACATGGTGATGTCCTTGAGCGCCGCCTTCAGCCCGGCCAGGTCGGTCGCCGCGGGATAGGTTCCATCCTGCTGATCGGTCGAATAGGCTTCGATGCCGGTGGCAAGGGCACGCATGTCCGCCATCGTGCGGCGCCAGGGACGTCGCTTCTCCTGCTCTTCCGTGACCTGCGCCATGACTTCCTGGATCTTCGGAGTGAGATTGTCGACGCCGGCCTTCATCCCATCCGACATCAACTGGGGCAGCGTCTCGATCATCTTCTTTCCGGTCGGGCTGGCATAGAAGGCAACGATGTCCGCGATCTCTTGCTCGGTGAAGTACTTGGCATAGATCCTCACATAGGACTCATGGAGCAGCCCGCCGAAGTCGACGCTCCGGCATCGTTCCCGGAAAAGGGTAAACATCTCTTTCGCCTCGGCGATGTCCTCGGGGTCGTTGCCCTTCGCCTCTGCCTCCTGCAGAAACTGCTTCTCGATCTGCCCATACATCGAGTCCATGATCGAGTTGCTCATCTGATCGAGGTTCGTGGCCTGGAAAAGCTTTTCGATAAGCGCCCGCTGATGGGGCGAGGGATTTGGTTCCGCCGCGAAGAGCGGAAGGGCGCTGGCGACGATCGCCGCGACGATGATGAGACGACGCATGGACAGCTCCTTCGTTGGAGCTGTAAGAGTAGGCTCGGAGGCGGTGACTTGTCGATGTCACGGACGTGCTCCTGCCCAGCAGCTCACCACCGCGCCCCACCAGCGGCTGGCTCCGGGCGCGACAGCGATCGTGTTCAAACCGTAACGCGTTACGTGATCCACGAAGCTACGTCGAGCGCAATCCAGACACCGTCCTTCTTCTCCAGCATGAACGTCGCACCGCGCCACTCGTCGTTGATTTCCGCAAAGGAACCAAAGCACGGTCATGAGTGATGACGTCACCAAGAGTGTGACGCCTGCATGCGAACACTTGCGGACTGGAACTAGAATCCGCGTTCTTAACCTGCGGAGAAAAAACAGTGTCCGTCCGGCATCTGCTCGCATCCCTCGTTCTCATCCTCGTTTCGCTCACGGCGACGGCTCAGCAGATGCCCGTGACCAAGGGCCTGCGAAGCGGCCTGACGGCGGCGACACCACCCGTCAGCGCGCCCCCGGCAAGAATGCACGGCGCCGCTACCCGGAGGCCGATGATGATCGAGCTGTCCGCCGAGCCCACCGCCGTCGTGTTCGCGCGCGAGCGCGACCGCGCCAGCGCGAAGGGCGGCTCGGCCGAGGCGATCGCGGATCAGGCTGCGGTCGCACAGCTCGCGGTCGTGGAGGCTGAACAAGCGCCGTTCGTCGAGGCGATACGAAGAGGAGACATTGCCGGCACGTTCCTCTATTCGATTCAGCGGGTCGGCAATGGCATCGCCGCGGAGATGAGCGTGAACGAGGCCGCGCGCGTCGCCGCGATGCCGGGAGTGCGTGCGGTCGTCCCCCTCGCGCTCATGTCTGTCGACCGCTCCTCGAGCGTTCCTCTCATCGGCGCCCCGGCACTCTGGAGCCCGAACCTCGGCAGCGGACACCGCGGCGAGGGGATTCGGATCGGCATCATCGATACCGGCGTCGATTACCTCCATGTCGATCTCGGCGGCACGGGCGTCTACAGCCGCACAGACTTCACGGCGGGGAATGTGCCTTGGAATGCGAAGGTCGTCGGCGGCACCGATCTGGCCGGGGACAATTATGACGCCGGCTCGCCCGATCCGAACCGACGCACGCCCCATCCCGACCCGGATCCGATGGACTGCGATGGTCACGGAAGCCATGTGGCGGGGATCGCAGCAGGCCTCGGCGTCCGGGCCAACGGCACCGCGTTCACCGGTCCGTACGGATCGTCGATCGATCCGAGCGCGTTTCGAATCGGTCCCGGCGTCGCTCCGGCCGCACAGATCTATGCCATCCGCATTTTCGGATGCAGCGGGGTGACCGCGCTCGAGGCCCAGGCACTCGACTGGGCCATCGATCCGAACCGGGACGGTAATCTCTCCGATCACCTCGACGTCGTCAACATGTCGATCGGCACCGACTATGGGGCGGTGCTCGATACCGCGTCAATGGCCGCCGCCGACACCGCGGCATTGGCCGGCATGGTCGTGGTGGCATCAGCCGGAAATGCCGGCGACTCGCACTACATCATGGCCAGCCCCGCCGCGGCCACGCGCGTGATCTCCGTTGCCGCCTCGGTCGATTCGACAGACACCGTCGACTCATTCGTGGTGACCTCCCCCGCTTCGATCGCGGGCTCGAAGAACGCCATGCCGTCAGCCAACTACCCGTGGTCCAGCATGACTACACCGCTGACCGCCGCGTTGGCGTACCCGCCGTCGCAACGCACGGGATGTCAGACCTTTACTCCGGCGAACGCGGCGCTCCTGGCCGGCAAGATCGCTCTTCTCGACTGGACCGACGACGACTGCAACTCGGGAGTACGCGTCCAGAACGCCGTCATGGCAAATGCGGTCGGAGTGCTATTCGCCTACAACAACCATACGCGCATTGACATCACGATCGGTGGATCGGGGAGCATCCCGGCCATGATCACGTTGCAGACCGTGGCTGATGCGATCAAGAACGCACTGCCGGCAACCATCCGCTTCGATTCCCAGCTCCTCGGTACTGGCCAGACGCGGTTGGTTGACAATACGATCGTCGACACTCTCACCAATTTCACCTCGCGCGGCCCGCGATCCGTCGACGGACTTCTGAAACCGGACATCACCGCACCCGGCTCCACGATCTTTTCCGTGAAGGCACGTAGCGGCAACCTCGGCCTATCGGATGACGGTACGTCGATGGCCGCGCCGATGGTCGCCGGCGGCATGGCGCTCCTCAAACAGATCCATCCAGACTGGACCGTCGAGGAGCTGAAGGCTCTGGCGATGAATAGCGCGGCATTCAACCTGTATAGCGCGCCCTCGAAAACGACGCCGCTATACGCCCCCGCGGCCGTGGGCGCGGGACGATTCAGTCTTCCTGACGCGGCAACGCTCGATGTGCTCGCGTACGCGGTCGACAACCCCGGAAGCGGCGGTATCTCGTTCGGCTTCGTCGAGGTGCCGGGGCAGATCTCCGTCCAACGGCAGTTCCGGGTCGTGAACAAATCATCGACGACGGCCGTGGTGACGCTTTCCTACACACCCGTGACGGTCGTGCCGGGCGTAAGTTTCGATTTTCCGGGTGGGACGACGCTCTCGATCGCGCCGAACGCCTCCGTTACCGCGAGCCTGCGGCTGACGGCGGACTCGAGCCAGATGAAGCATCGGCGTGATCCGGCCATGCACGACAAACAGGGCGGCTACCCGCGCTACTGGGTCACCGAGGCCAGCGGAAACATCCAGCTACTACGCGGCTTCGAGCCGCTGCGGCTCCCGGTCGAGGCGATCGTGCAGCCCAGCTCATCGATGACCGGCGGCACGACGCCCATCAGTCTGAAGACATCCAGCGGCCATACGACGATTCCGCTGACCGGCGACTCGTTTCAGACCGGAACGGCCTATCCGGACGATTGGGTATCCCTCGTTTCGCCCCTCGAATTGCAGGAGGCGCATGACAGGACCCCAACCATCCCCGCGGTCCGGAACCTCCAGTACGTGGGCGTGACGAGCGACTACCACACCACGGCGTCGTCGATCGCTGACACCGTCATCTACTTCGGCATCGCGGCGTTCGGGTCGTGGAGCAGCCCGGCGGAGATCGACTACGAAATCGGAATCGACGTGAATGGCGACGGGCACGATGACTATCTTCTCTACAACACGAGCGGCGGTACCTTCCTCGCTCCGGGGACGAAGAACGACGTGCACATCGCCGCCCTCTGCCCGCTGCCGTTCCCGACGCTGCCGTCGTCGAGCTGTTCAGCGCAGTATCTCAATGGATTCGCTGCCAGCGACGCGGACACCGCCGTGTTCAACACCGACGTCATTCGTTTCCCCGTCGCGGCCAGCCAGCTCGGTCTGACCGCGGGACATTCGCAATTCACCTACCGCGTCTATATCTACAATCCCGTCAGCGGCGGACTCACGGACTCCACGGCCCGCCTCACCTTCGATCCTGCGCACTCGCTGAACCTCTTCGCCAATTTCAGCAGCGGGACGTTTCTCGACAACGCCAACAATTCGCTTTCGATCGACTGGACCGCCGGCGACATCAACGCCGGCACGCGCGGAATCCTGCTGCTTCATCACTTCAACGCCGATGGCCAGCGGGCGGAGGTCATTCCGACGAGCACGGCCATCCCACGGCGGAGAAGCGTCCTGCACTGAGGGGGAGCAAGGTCCCGAGGTCTCGCGGCCTTGTTGGCCTTCTCGCAACCGCGAGACCGCGAGACCTCGCGACCCAATTCCTGCTCTGTGTCCGGCTTACTGAGTACGTCGACCCCCCTGAAAACCCTCACCGCTCTCCTCCGTATACCGCACAGGCAGTCCAATCTTGCAGCAGAAGAGGTACGTCGTGTTCCGTAAATCGAGCGCGCCGCTGATGGCGCTTCTGAGCCTTGTCTTCCTGTTCGTTGCTCCCCTCCGTGCCGACGACCCCAAGCCTCAGGACAAACCGGCTGCCGACAAGGCAGCCGCGGAAAAGCTTCCCGAGCCTGTGAAGTTCGTCCGACAGCACAAGATGAAGCTCGGCGGCGCGGACGTCGCCTACACCACCACGGCCGAGGAGATCTTCCTCAAGGATGCCGACGGGAAGAACACCGCCAGCTTCTTCACGATCTCCTACACGAAAGACGGCGTGGCGCGGCAGGAAGACCGGCCTCTCACGTTCGTCTTCAACGGCGGACCGGGATCGGCCTCGGTCTGGCTGCACTTCGGACTCGTCGGCCCTAGAATCATCGACATTCCCAGCGACGCGGCGGACCCTGGCAGCCCACCCTACAAGCTGCGCGACAACGACGACACGATCTTCCGCGCCACCGATCTCGTCTTCATCGATCCGGTCGGCACCGGCTACAGCCATGCCATGGGCGACAAGAAGAACGAAGACTTCTGGGGCTACGACGAAGACGCCGACTCCGTGGCGGAGTTCATCCGCACCTTCATCACGACGCACAATCGCTGGAACTCCCCCAAGTACGTCCTCGGCGAGAGTTATGGCGGAATCCGGACGGCGCTTCTCGTGCCGCGGCTACAGGGCCATTTCGGCATCGGCATCAACGGCGTCGTGCTCCTCTCGCCCGCGCTCAATATGGGAACGCTGCCATTCGTCGTCAACGGCAACGACCTGACCTACGCCACATCCCTTCCGGCACTGGCCGCCACGGCCTACTACCACCACAAGCTTCCCGATCAGTGGAAAGACCTCGACACCCTCCTCCGGGAGGTCGAGAAGTTCGCGGGCACGGAGTACCTCACCGCGCTCTTTCAGGGTGACGAGATCTCCAAAGCGGACAAGGAACGGATCGCCGAGCGGGTGCACCGCTACACCGGCCTGTCGAAGGAGTACATCCTCCGAGCCGATCTGCGGATCTACGCGCTCCGCTTCACCAAGGAGTTGCTGCGCGATGAAGGGAAGTCGGTGGGACTGCTCGACGGACGCTACGTACAGGACGAGATCGATCGCGTGGCTGAGTTTCCTGACAATGACGCCTTCAACGCGAAGACCGGACCGATCTATATCTCCAGCTTCCAGAGCTATCTGCGCAATGAGCTGGGCGTCGACCTCGTGAAGCGATACGCGCCGCAGAATGGCGAGGCCAATCAGAAGTGGAAGCGGCCCGCGAATGGAAAGGGCGCCTTCGCCGGCTTCGTGGACGTCACGGGAGCGCTGGCCCAGGGAACGAAGGACAACGAGGCGCTGAGGGTTTTCGCCGCCGCCGGGTATAACGACCTGACCACGTCGTACTTCGCGTTGCGCTACATGCTCGAGCACAGCGGCATCGACCAGGCCCGCCTGACCATCAAGGACTATCCCGGCGGCCACATGATGTACCTCCACCGCCCGTCACTCGAAGCGCTGTCGAAGGACATCGTGGCATTCATCGAGAAGGGGAATGTGCATTAGCGGGCCCAGATCGCAAAGGCCATCCGCAGATGGCGCAGATATACAAAGATAAGACGTCTTCGATCTGCGTTCCATCTACGTCACCGGCGGATGGCTCTCTCTCAGCGGCGGCGCCGGTCGGACTGGAGAGTCCGACCTGGGTTTGGGCGAGGCGTCCGCAATTCAGGGACGCCGCCTGCCGCCGGGTGATCCGGGTCTGTTCCCACCGGCTGGAGGATTGGGACGATCACGGCGCTGTGCGGTTGACGCTGAACCGCGGCTGGGAAGTGCGGGGGCTCTCCCCTGCTGCGGACGCGCCGGCGGCGCGGATCTCCGGTTGGCCGGAACCGGCGCCGCTCCCCGTCGTTCCGCCTTCTCCCTGGCACGGGTGCGGTCGGCAGCCTTTCGCGCGCGGATCGCGGCGATCCGTTCCTGAATGGGGATCTCGAGCTTTTCCGCGGGCTTCTGCGAGTAGTCGAAATCGGGCACGGTAATCCGTGGAAGGCGCTTGCTGATGGCGCGCTCGATGGCGCGGAGATCGTTCTCCTCCTCCGGCGCGACGAATGTAATGGCGTCCCCCGTCAGCTCGGCGCGGGCGGTGCGGCCGACGCGGTGGATGTAATCCTCCGGCATGCCGGGAACGTCGAAATTCACCACGTGCGAGAGCGCCTCGACGTCGATGCCGCGCGCGGCGATGTCGGTGGCCACCAGGATCTGGTAGCGGCCGTTCTTGAATCCGGCCAGCGCGTCCGTGCGCTGGGCCTGGCTGCGGTTGCCGTGAATCCTGGCCACGCGGACTCTGTGTCGCTCCAACTGTTCGAATACACGGTTGGCGCGGTGCTTGGTGCGCGTGAAGACGATGGCGTTCTGGATCTCGCCGCGTTTCAGGAGTGTCTCCAGGAGCGGCAGCTTCAGATCCTGTGAGACGGGGAACACCGACTGCGTGATGCCGGTGGCCGGCGCCGCCTTTCGCTCGATCGAGATCGTGGCCGGGTTCCTGAGCATCTCGCGCGATAGCTCGACGATCGGCTGCGGCAGCGTGGCCGAGAAGAAGAGCGTCTGCAGTTTCGGCGGAAGGTGCCGCAGCACGCGGCGGATGTCGGGGAGAAACCCCATGTCCAGCATCCGGTCGGCTTCATCGAGCACGAGGATCTCCAGCCCTTCCAGCCTGGCGTACCCGCGCTGAAAGTGATCGAGCAGCCGCCCCGGTGTGGCCACGAGCACGTCCACACCGCTGCGGAAGGCGTGCTCCTGCGGACCCATGCCGACGCCGCCGTAGATCGCGGCGCCCGAAAGTGGAGTGTGAATGGCCAGCTCGCGCAGGTGCTCGTCGATCTGCGCCGCCAGCTCGCGTGTGGGGGTGAGGATCAGCGCGCGCGTCGTGCCGCGCTTCTTTCCGATGAGGCGGTTGAGGATCGGAAGCAGGAAAGCCGCGCTCTTGCCGCTTCCTGTCATGGCGCAGGCCAGGACGTCCTTGCCCGCCATGGCCGGAGGGATGGCGTCAATCTGGATCGGTGTCGGCCGTTTGAAACCGAGCTCTTTGACTCCGAGCAGCAGGTCGGCGTGGAGTCCGAAGGAGGTAAAAGGCATGTCGATAGGTCTTCTTTCTGACCGCGAGGAACGCGCGATGGTCTCACGGCATTGCGCCGACACGCGAAATCAGGTCCGTATCTCACGGAACCGGCTCAGCCGTGGCACATCCCTTGCCGTCCTCTCGTGCCATGGCCCGGGAACTGCGCAGTCAGTCGAGAATCAACGTCTGGCCGGGAGCCCCTTATCCCCTAGGCGCGACCTATGACGGGTCGGGGACGAACTTCTCCGTCTTTTCCGAGGTAGCCACGCGCGTCGAGCTTTGCTTCTTCGACGATACCGACAGTCAGACGTGCGTCGATCTGCCGGAGATGACCGGGTTCATCTGGCACGGCTACATACCGAACACCGCTCCGGGACAACGCTACGGGTTCCGCGTCCACGGACCGTGGGAACCAGGCGCCGGCCATCGCTGCAATCCCGCGAAACTCCTGCTCGATCCATATGGGAAGGCCGTGGACGGCCCGGTGCAATGGAACGAGGCCGTCTTCGGACACTTCTTCGACAATCCCGACGGCAGGAACGACACTGACTCCGCACCGTTCATGCCGAAGTCGGTCGTAACCGACTCGTACTTCGACTGGGAGCGAGACCGGTACCCGCGCACGCCGTGGCACGAGACGATCATCTACGAGGTCCACGTCAAGGGCTTCACGCAGCAGAATCACCAGATACCGGAACCCCTGCGTGGAACGTACGCCGGGCTCTCTCATCCCTCGGCGATTCGTCACCTAAAGACGCTCGGCATCACCGCCGTCGAGCTCCTCCCTGTCCACCAGTTCATCCACGACTCGCTGCTGCTCCAGCGCGGGCTGCGCAATTACTGGGGCTACAACTCGATCGGCTATCTGGCCCCGCATAACGAGTACGCGTCGAGCGGACAGACCGGCCAGCAGGTGCCTGAGTTCAAACAGATGGTGAAGACGCTGCACGAGGAGGGGATCGAAGTCATCCTCGACGTCGTCTACAACCACACCGCAGAGGGCAATCAACTCGGGCCGATGCTCTCGATGAAGGGCATCGACAACGCCGCCTACTACCGCCTCATGCCGGACGACCCGCGCTACTACATGGACTACACGGGAACGGGGAACAGCCTGAACATGCGGCATCCTCACGTGCTGCAGCTCATCATGGACTCGCTCCGCTACTGGCACCTGGAGATGCACGTGGACGGCTTCCGTTTCGATCTGGCGTCGACCCTCGCCCGCGAACTGCACGACGTCGACCGGCTCAGCGCGTTCTTCGACATCATCCAGCAGGATCCTGTGCTTTCGCAGGTGAAGCTGATCGCGGAGCCGTGGGACGTCGGCGAAGGGGGATATCAGGTCGGCAATTTCCCACCGCTCTGGTCGGAGTGGAACGGCCGCTACCGCGACTCGGTGCGCGATTACTGGCGCGGCACGGACCAGGCTCTCGGCGAGTTCGCCAATCGGCTGACCGGCAGCTCCGATCTCTACGCATGGACCGGCAGGCGGCCGTATGCGTCGATCAACTTTGTCACCGCGCACGACGGCTTTACGCTGCGCGACCTCGTCTCGTACAACGACAAGCACAATGAGGCCAACGGCGAGAGCAACGCGGACGGAGCGAGCGACAACCGGTCGTGGAACTGTGGCGCCGAGGGACCGTCGGGCGACGAAGGGATCGACGCCTTGCGCGCACGGCAGCAGCGAAACTTCCTGGCCACGCTGGTCCTGTCGGTCGGCGTCCCGATGATCTGCGGCGGCGACGAGATCGGACGGACCCAGCAGGGCAACAACAACGCTTATTGCCAGGACAACGGGATCTCATGGTTCGACTGGGAGCACGTCGACGACGCGTTGCTGGCCTTCGTCACGCGCGTGATCGAGATCCGCCGCACGCATCCCGTCTTCCAGCGGCGCCGCTGGTTCTACGGCCGCCCGCTTCGCGGCGCCGGTGTGAGCGACATTGGCTGGTTCAAACCCGACGGCGGACAGATGACCGATGACGACTGGCAGGGCGGCTTCGCCCGCGGGATCGGCGTCTTCTTCAGCGGTCACGGAATCCCGCCGAACCCGCTTGGCCAACCGATCACCGACGACAGTTTCTATCTACTCTTCAACGCCCACCATGAGCCGATCCCGTTCATCCTACCGTCCAGCCCCTGGGGCGAACGTTGGGAGCCTGTGATCGACACGAACAATCCGAGCGCCGATCCGAGCGAGCGCCGTCAGATGCACGCGGGTGAAGAGGTGCTTGTGGAGGCATACGCGATGATGGTGCTTCGGAGAGCGTAGGACGGTCGGAGGTCGGGGGTCGGGGGTCGTAGCAACCCTGGCAGGATTCTCCAGCGCCCAACTCCCGACACGCGCACGATAGTGGTGCTTCGGAGAACGTAGGGGTCGGGAGTCGGTGGTCTGCTGGATCCGCACAGTATTCTCCGACTCCCGACTCCCGACACCGGACTCCCTTCGTCTGCTACCCTTCGCGAAACCAATCCCGTCTCGCGAAACCATTCCCGCCCCCCGCTCCGTCTAAACGATCATGATGAAATTCAAGACTGCTTTCCAGACCGCGGCTCTCATCATTGCCGGCATCATCCTGGCCCTCCTCGCCAATGCTTTCGCCTCGCGCGACCGGAAGATGACGCTGTCCGGCTCCTACCCGAACGCGCTGAAGGTTCCGGCGCGTGAGGTGGCTCCGACGGCGTCCCTTCCCGTCCCGCCGATACCGGCCACCACGACGACTGAGACAGCAGCACCAGCATCGGTGACCACAGCAATGCAGCCGACAGCCACGGCTGCCATCACCACCGTCGGCCTCAATCCGGCAGCCAGGAATCCCACGGCGCCGATGTCGACCTCCCACACGTCCACTGCACCCACGTCTACCTCCCCCACATCCCCAACCTCCGCCACTCCCACTCCCCATCTCCCACTCCCCACCCCCAATGAAGATCCTCTGAAACGGTTCCCGCCCCATCCCGACAAGCCGTACGTCGAGATCACCTTCGCCGACGTGAACTGGCTGCACGGGAAGAGCGTCCTTTTCCTCGACGCGCGCCGGACCTCGGTCTACGAGGACGGCCACATCGCGGGCGCCCGTCCATACTCGGTTTGGGAATCGGACATCGAAGACAAGGTGCGCAAGCTGTTCGACGAGCGGGGTGATCCAAGCCAGCAGGCGCTCCCTATCGTCATCTATTGCAGCGGCGGCGACTGCGAGGACTCGCACATGCTGGCCCAGAAGTTGTGGGGCATCCAGTTCAACAACCTCTACGTGTACAAAGACGGCTTCCCGGACTGGCAACAGCACGGAGCGCAGATCCACACAGGAGCGAATCCGTGAAGCGTCTTCTGACTCATCCCTGGCTGACCATCCGCGTCCAGATCGCCCTAGGCGCGATTTTCGTCATCGCCGCGCTGCCGAAAATCGCCGATCCGCCTTCGTTCGCGCACATGATCTACAACTACCGGCTCGTACCGTCGTCGCTGATCAACATCAGCGCCCTCGTGATGCCATGGGTCGAGATGCTGGCCGGCCTGACCTTGATCCTCGGCGTATGGAAGGCAGGGGCGCGGATGCTGATCACCCTCCTGCTGGCGGCTTTCATCATCGCCATCTCGATCAATCTCGCCCGCGACAATGCCATCGACTGCGGCTGCTTCAACGTCTCCGACCGCGGCAAGACGCACGAGCAACGCATCTTCGACATGAAGGTGGACGTCTTCCGCGACCTCGGGATGCTGCTGATGGCCGGCCAGCTCTGGTTGGCCGCGAAGCGGGAAGAGAAGGCGGATTAGGCTCATCACGGATCAATCATGATGCCGTCGCCAGGAGGACAGTTCCTCGTCTATCGGACCCAGGACGGGAAGCTGAAGATCGACGTCCGATTCGATGATGAGACCGTCTGGCTCACCCAGCAGCAGATGGCGGAACTGTTCCAGACCAGCGTGCCCAACATCAGCATGCACATCCGGAACGTGTTCGTCGAAGGCGAGTTGCGGCCAGATTCAGTTGTTAAGGAATCCTTAACTACTGCCGCCGACCGCAAGAACTACGCGACAAAGTTCTACAACCTCGACGTCATCATCTCGGTGGGTTACCGGGTGAAGTCGCAACGGGGTACTCAATTCCGGATGTGGGCCACGCAGCGTCTGCGCGAGTACATCGTCAAGGGGTTCGTCCTCGACGACGAGCGGCTGAAGAATCCCGATCAGCCCTTCGATTATTTCGAGGAACTGACACGCCGGATTCAGGACATTCGGACCTCGGAACGGCGCTTCTACCAGAAGATTACCGACATCTACGCCACGAGCATCGACTACGACCCGACGCAGAGCATCAGCATCCGTTTCTTCAAGACGGTGCAGAACAAGGTGCACTGGGCAATCACAGGCCAGACCGCCGCCGAGATCGTCCACGAACGGGTGAATGCGGCGAAGCCCAACCTCGGGTTGACCAACTGGCGCGGAGCGACGATTCGCAAGGAGGATGTCGCGATCGCCAAGAACTACCTGACCGAGCCGGAGCTGGCCTCCCTGAACAACCTCGTGGAGCAGTACCTCGTCTTTGCCGAGGGCCAGGCGATGCGCCGTGTTCCCATGCACATGGCGGACTGGGTCCACAAACTGGACGGTTTTCTGACACTCAACGAGCGCGACATTCTCAGCCACGCCGGACGTATCTCCCACGAAATGGCCCAGACCAAGGCCGAGTTGGAGTACGACAAGTTCAAAGCGCTAGCTTCTGCAGGCTCTCGTCCCGTTGATGCTGACTTCGATCGCGCCACGAAGCAATTGCAGAAGTTGCCCGGGAAAAAGAAAACCAAGCGTTAAGAGAAACGATCAAACCCGGGCCACCCAGCCGCTTTCATCATCGCGATCTCGATCAACCCGCCCGCGACAGGCCATTTTGGAACCAGGCCGGCGCCGCTGTCACCTCACACGGACCGCAGCCGGTCCCCGCTCCCGCTCTTCTCCCGGTACATCGCCTCATCGGCCGCCCGCAGCGCGGCCTCGGAGTCGCCGTTCGCCGGGAGGTGGGCTTGACCGACAGAGAACTTGATCGGCGGTCCGTCCGCGCGCTCGAACTTCAAGCGCTCCCGCAGACGTTCGACTCGGTCGGCCACCTGCGTTGGATCGGCTGACCGCGCGATGACGACGAACTCGTCGCCGGCGTAGCGGATCACGTGATCCTCCGGCCGGAAACTCGTCTGCAGGACGCGCGCGAATCGCTTGAGACACTCATCGCCCATCTGGTGGCCGTAGGCGTCGTTGATCCCTTTGAAGTCGTTGAGATCGAAGAAGAGGATGGTCGCGCCGGTGTCGAAGACGCTGCGAAGGACCTCGGGGAGCGCGCGCCGATTGGACAGTCCCGTCAACGGATCGCGGTCCACGAGCTCCTGCAGCACCTCCTGCGCGGCCAGCAGATCGACGTTCGATTGCAGCAACTCCTGCTGGATCGTCCGGTAAAGGATGAGGACGCAGCCCAGCGCGATGACCCATTCCGCGCCGGTATCGAACGATGAATAGGAGGCCACGAAGATGCCGACGGCCGATTCCGAAACCCGGCGCATGGGAACGATTCGCGCTCCGTGCGCCAGCGTCTCGACGACGGCCAGGATTGCGCGGATCGAGATCCCCGCCGTCAACCACCCGGCTCCCGGGGCCCGCTCGACGAGAAGAAGCACTGCGCACGCGCCAAGAATGAGTCCCATGACCGCCGACTGGGACAGGCCAATCCGGTCGATCGTGTCCATCGCGAACGCCGCAACGATCGAATAGACGATCACACACGCGAGCACGGCCCGTCTCACGGCGATGCCCGGCCTCCGGCGTACAAAGCTCAATGCGCCCGCGACCAGCAGCACCACGAACATCGTCTTCCAGAAGAAGTAGCTGCCCCGCAGAACGACGAATGCGAATGGGGAGCTGGGCTGCGCAAACCAGAAGATGATCGTCACGCCGAGGGCGGCCAGATTCGCCAGCCAGGCCCACACCCATGGCCGAATCTCCACGCGGCGGACCGACCGCGCCAGCACGACGAAGAACACCGCGATCATCAACTCTGATGTGATCTGTGCCGTCGTGCTCCAGCGCCAGAGAAGCAGTTCCATCAAGCGATGATTCTAGGGCACCCGATGCGCCGCCAGCACCGCGAGAAGCGCGAGAACCCCGGGAAGGGCCTGCATCCAGAGGATGGAGCGCTTGGCCGTGAAGCCGCCGAAGACTCCGGCCACGATCACGCAGGCGAGAAAGAAGAGCCTGATCGCGTACGCGCCGTCGCCACCGAGAACACCCCAGATGAGCCCTGCCGCCAGGAAGCCGTTGTAGAGCCCCTGATTGGCCGCCAGACCGGCCGAGGCCTGGGCGATCTCCGGCGAGAGATGAAAGGTTCGCAGACCAAACGGCTTCGTCCAGAGGAACATCTCCAGAACGAGAAAGCCGAGGTGCAGCAAAGCCACGACGGCAAGGGCCACGTTTGCGAGCATGGACATCGTCTCAGGATTCTAATCGCTTTCGACCGCACCCGCGCCTCGCCGCTTCAGGAGGTGGTCGAGCGAGAATCGATCGACCTCGGTGGGCATGAGCAGCACGAACAACACGAGAGCAAGCCGGGGAATGACGTGCTCGTGAAAGGCATAGAGCGGCTGCTCAAGAAGATGTCCGAAGGTCACGATGACGAGCACCACGCCGAGCGCCGCGAGCGCGTACCTGATCTTCCAGCCGATGATCACCAGTCCGCCGGCGATGAGCTCGACGAACGGGATGGTGAAGCCGACAGCCCAGAGCGACCATACCGGCAGGAACGTGTGCTGGAACGGAAGGAAGAAGCGCTGGACATGACCGGCCGGCCCGAGCACGAAGACCTTCCAGACCCCGGCCATGAAGAAAATCAAGCCGAGGACGAGCCTCGCTAAGAGGACCGCCCAGGTTTTTGCAGTCGAATCGCTCATCGGAACATGAAGAATACCGCGCCGATGAGGCATGATCGAGGTCTCGTTGACCTGACGCGTTGCTCGGAGGGATAGTTGGCGTCAGCACGAAGGAGGACAGCCATGGCTGCGAAGAAGACAAGCAAATCGAAGAAGGCCGCCAAGAAACCGGCGAAAAGAGCTGCGGCGAAACGCGCGCCCGCGAAGAGCGCCAAAGACGAGAAGACCCTGCGTCTGGCCTCAGCCTCACCGAGTCTCACCGTTAACGACGTCCACCTGAGCCTCGCCTGGTATCGCGACGTCCTCGGCTTCGTGCCGGGAGAGCGATGGGAGCACGAAGGCAAGCTGCTGGGCATCGAGATGAACGCCGGCGCCGTGTCGTTTATGATCGGGCAGGACGACTGGAAGAAAGGGCGGGACCGGATCAAGGGCGTCGGCGTGCGCATCTTCTGCATGACCGATCAGGACATCGACCGCCTGGCCACCAGGATCAAGGCGAACGGTGGAACGCTGAGCTCGGGACCGACGGATCAGCCGTGGGGCATGCGCGAACTCTCCATCGACGACCCTGACGGATACAAGATCACGATCGCGAAGGAGCTCAAGAAGCGTTGATGGTTCGGGCGGAGAGTTAGTGGGTAGTAGATCAGTGGATTAGTTGAGTAGTGGATTAGTAGATTAGTGGATTGCAAGATCATGCCCGACGAACCCACTGACCGCGAATCTACTAATCCACTAATCTACTAATCCACTCCGAACCGAACCGCGAGACCGCGAAACCCCGCGACCCCGCAACCGCGACCGCCTACTTCATCATCTCCCTCTCCGTCGACTGCTTCCGTTGCTGGTCGGCGGCGAGGTTAAAGGTGAGGATGATTTTGCCGAGACGGACGAGATCCCCGTCGGCGAGCAGGTGTTTCCCGGACAGCTTCTCGCTGTTGACGAAAGTGCCGTTGCGGCTGCCGACATCCTCGATCATGAAGCCCTCCGCGGAGCGGACGACACGGGCGTGGTGGGCGGAGACACTCCCATCGCGCAGGGCGATCGTGTTCGCCGCCGTGCGGCCGATCGTCGATGTTTCCTCGAGCAGCGGATGCATCGTGCCGTCGTCGGCCGTCAGGGTAGCCACCAGCTCGCGCGCCGCGGTTGTCGACAGCGGAGGCGCTGACTCCGGCGCCGGTGTCAGGGGTGGCGGAGGAGGGGTTGGCTCGGCAACCGGCGGTGGAGGCGGAGGAGGTGCTGGCTCGGGTGCCGGTGCGGGGGGAGGGGGCGGCGGTGGTGGTGGAGGCGGCGCAGCCTTCGGCTCGGACACTGCCTCACGTGCGGTGGAGTCGAGATCGGCCATCGGCTCGATGAGCCCCGTCATCTGCAGCCGTTTGACGATCGGATAGAGATCGGCCGCGGCACGTCCGCTGTCCGCGCGCATTTGAACGAGCGACTTTCCGCTCCCGATCTGGAAGAGGAGCTGGAACTCCTCGGCGGTGATGTTGATCTCGCCCGGCGGCCGGTTGACCACACGGAATCGGACCTTCTCGTCTGGAAAGAGCTGGCTCAATCGATGCGCCTCGGCGTTGCGCTCCTCAGCCTCGGCGATGATCGCCGCGATCTCGTGCGCCAGCGGCGTAGCTCCCTCGGGGAGCGCGGGCTCGTCGAGGAAGGTGAACGTGCCGTCGCTCCATCCGATGAGCTTCGCTACGACGCCGGCAGCATCGCCGTTCCCTTCGGCCCAGATCACATGACTGTCATGAAGAACCAGGCGTACGCGCTCGCCGCCCGATTCCGCATCGAACGTACCGCTGTGCGCGCCGCCTAGAAACGGGAGCAGCTCCTTCGCGGCGAAGTGTTGAAGGCTGCCTTGCAGAACGACGCGCATGGTGGGAGTTTAGCAGCGCTTCACTTCTTCGCCCGCAACAGTATGTCGGCGTCGAGGCGGTGCCGCCCCTCGGGCCAGGCCTTCACAAACGCCCGCCACATCGTGGCCGTGTCGGCCCTGTGGGCCAACTCGAAGTCGATCGCTTCCTGCCGGCAGCGCTTGGCCTCATCCGCGTGCTGGGAGCCTGGATAGGCGTCGATGAACTGCTGCCATGCCGCCGAGGTCCCCAACTCCCACGTTCGTTGAAAGTCGCTCTCCTCTTCATGGCCGTGGCCGACGCGTGCCAGCGCCTCGCGTGCGGCGTTGCCGACGGCAGATCCGGGCGGATGCGCTTCCGCAAGCCGCTGCAGCGCCTTGCGATCGCCCTCGGCTTCTTTCTCCCGCACGGTCTCGATCAGCGACAGCTCGAAGAGCCGGGCCTTTGCCTCGGTCGTGGCGGCGGCGTCGGGATGTTTGTCGAGGAATTCGCGATAGGCCTCGATCGTGTCGCTGGCGCACGTCTTCTTCCAGTCGTCCATCATCACGTCAGCCTGCGCGAAGGTTTTCTCCGGTCCGCGGCGGATGCCATTCACGTCGTCGCGCGTCAGCGTCCCTGCCGGCGCGCTGAGGAACGGCTGCAGGGCGGCGGACATCTCGCGCGCATGGGCGAATCGATTGCGCCGGTCTTTCTCCAGCACACGAAGGATCACAGCCTCCAGTTCCGCCGGCCATTCGCCGTCGACCCTGGCCTCGCGGAAGCGGCGCGGCGGCTGCGTGAGGTGCTTCATGATGTAGCCCTGCGGCGTTTCGCTGACGAACGGAGGCACGCCGAGAAGCATCTCGTAGAGCACGACGCCCAGGCCGTAAAGATCGGCGCGGCCGTCGATCTGTTCGCCGTCTTCAATGCTGCCGAGCTGCTCGGGCGACATGTACTTCGGATTGCCGATGAGCATCCCCGCCTGCGTGGCCATCTCGCCGCCCGGCGTATTCGTGTCTTTGGCGATGCCGAGGTCGATGATCTTGACCACGAGATAGTCGTCGGCGTCGTATGAGAGCATCACATTGTCGGCGGAGATGTCACGGTGCAGCAGCCCGCGGCGGTGGATGTGATCGAGCCCCGCCAGCACCTGCACCGCCACGTCGGCCGCCAGCGCCAGCGGGAAGCGTCCGTGCGCGGCGCTCCACTGCCGCACGGTCGTGCCGTCGATGAACTCCGTGACCATGTAGCTGCCGCCCTCGCCGAT
The DNA here is from genome assembly GCA_035482045.1 of Thermoanaerobaculia bacterium. Lineage (GTDB taxonomy): Bacteria > Acidobacteriota > Thermoanaerobaculia > Gp7-AA8 > Gp7-AA8 > JADGNZ01. The sequence goes on along the minus strand of DATHRD010000038.1, from coordinate 108,802 downwards.
GAAGAAGTCATGGACGACGGCGATGTTGCGATGGTGAATCTGCGTGGCCAGCCGCGCCTCGCGCAGGAAGCGCAGGCGATAGCCCTCGTCCTCGAGCATCCCTTCCTTCATCACCTTGATGCAGCGGAAGGCATCGAGATGAAGATGCCTGGCCTTGAAGACATCGCCCATCCCTCCCCCACCGAGTCGGTTCAGGATCTCGTACTTGCCGTCGAGCACCGTACCGGGCCCGAGTCCGAGCGGATTGGCCATCGTGTCGAGGATAACGGAATTGTGGGGTGGTGGGCTTACTGGTTGCGCGGTTGCGGGGTCGCGCTGGTACGAGTTTCGCGGAGCGAGAGGTCGCGGGATTTTACAGGGCAGACGCGCGCGGCGGCACCGCTTCGCGGTTGCGGCCGAATCGTCCAACTCCTCGCTCGTCCACTGTCTCCATCAGCCGGCAAGCGGATCGAATCCCGCCAGACCGCTGTAATCGAGAATCGCCCGGTCCGTCGTAACAAGTCTGCGTCCTTCGGAGATGGACTGCGCGATGAGGATACGATCGAACGGGTCATCGTGGTGCCGCGGCAGCAATTCCAGCTTCCGTGCGTGTGCGAAGCGGATAGGCAGTTCGGTGAGTCCGTCGGCGATGCTGGACGAGAGAAGCTCATCAACATCGACCTCAATCCTCCCCAGCATTCGCTTGATCACGATCTCCCAGATCGACGCGGCACTCACGGCGATGTCGTTCTCAGCAGAGGTGAGTACCTTCGCCAGCGTTTTCGGTAGCCGTCGATCCGCCGTCGCCCACCACAGAAGGATGTGTGTGTCCAAAAGCAGCCGCATCACTTGTCGGGATCAAAAAGGTTGGCGGGAAGAGGGTCGTCGAAATCGCGTCCGATGCGGATGCGCCCGCGCATGCGGCCCGGCTTTCGGTCAACACCGGGTGCTTGCAACGGAACCAGACGCGCAGCCGGCCGGCCTCCGCGAGCGATGATGATTTCCTCACCCGCCTCGGCCCGGTCGACCAACTGAGATAGTCGGGTCTTTGCTTCGTAGATGTTGACTTGCTCGCTCATTGGTCTGATCTGACTAACTCAATGGTACTGGGGACGCATTCCTCGTGATCATAGTTGCCCAAGGCCCGGCAACGCCGCAACCGCATTACCGCCACTCCTTACGCCACCTTCTCCGCAATCACCACCCAACGCAGCGGAGTCCCGGGGCGGATGGCGTCGAAGGGATAGCAGCTGATGAGAGTCAGGCGCGTGCGGGAGTCCTGACGGAGCACCGAGGTGTCGCTCTTGCTCACCACGCGCGTCGCCTGGACGCGGTAGCGGACGCTGTGGCCGTCGGGGCGCTGCAGGGTGAGGATATCGCCCAGTCCCACGTAGCGCAACGGCGCGAAGTGTGTGTCGCGATGGGCGGTGATCACGCAATTGCCAACGTCTCCGGGCATGGCCGTTCCGTCGAGATGACCGGGGCCGAAGGCCATCGTCCGTCCGCTCGCTCCGGAGAGGACGATGATCACCGCACCGTCGCGCTCGATTGTCAGTCTGGCGATGGCCCGCGTGTCCGCCCATGGCCATGGCTTGAGCTGCTCGCCGGCCATCGCGCTGCGCCACGAGACCTCCAGGAGAAGTTGCGCCAGCTTCGCCTTCGCGTAGATCCACAACCCCTCCCCGCCAAGGGCGATGCCGGCGAGGAGGAGGGCGGCCAGGAGGGTTCGTGTGAGGGTTCGGATATTTTTCTTCATGGGGGGTTCCTGGGTGGTGACGGATCGGGGGACGAATGTTCAATGTTGAGTGTTACGTGTTGAATGGATGCTGGGTGCCGTGGCGATCCGTGGCCTCATTGAACATCCAACATTCAACATTGAACATTCAACATTGCCTTACAGAGTCAGGAGCCGGAATGTCCCCGACCCCCGACTCCCGACCCTCGATTTCACCTGATCATCCTCATAGCGATAAGAGCGACCCCCGCCAACGACATCCCGATCATCATCAGCAGCGCCGCCGGCGTGGCCGTCTGCGGCAACGTGCCCGCCGCGTCTTCCTGGGCCGGATTGCCGGATGGCAGAAGCTCGGCGACGCACGTCGCGTTCAGACCCTGTGGCGTATGGTCGACGGCGATGAGGCTCGTGTATTGAGAAACAAGGTGATGTTGTAGAGCCACGGCGATGACCGCGGCTTCCACGCCCTTCGGATCGCTCCCGTCGCCGAGGTGATCCGTCAATGACTCGATCTTCTCGCGTCCCCACAGCCGGGCAATGCTCTCGCTCGTACCGGGCGCCGGGAGCGTCAGCTCTTTCGACCACGACTCATTGCCGATGCTTCCGTGCAACGTCACTTTGGCACTCGTATCGTGGACGCGAACGGCCACCACCAGCGGCTCGCCGCTATAAAGGTCCGGAACGCGCTCCGGCCACGACTCGGCGGTGGCGTCGCTGCTGTGAACGTCGATCGACGTCATCACCGGCGCGTCCAGCTTCCCAAAGAGCTCCGACATCCGCTCCTGCACCTGCTGCACGTCGCCGATGTAGGTGAACGTGCCGCGGCCGAAGCGGGCGGCGGTGCGCATGAAGTGTGAGTTCGGCGCGGCGCCGATGCCGACGGTAAAGAGACGGCTCTCGCCGAGGCGGGAGTGGATGAACGTGAACAGCTCCTGCTCATTGTCGACCTGCCCGTCGGTCATGAAAATCACCTGCCGCACAGTGCCGGCCGGCGTAGTCGTCTTCTCCGGCAAGGCGATGCTCAATGCTTTCAGCATTTCGGTTCCGCCGTCCGCGGTGATCTTGTCGACGAAGCTCTTGGCCTCGGCGATCGACGCTGGGTCGGCAGAGTGGCTGTCGCTGAACAGCGGGCGCGCCTCGGAGGCGAAATCGATCACGTTGAACGTGTCGCCGGGGCGGAGATCGTCGAGCGCCACCAGCAGCGCCGCCTTGGCCTGATTGATCGACGCCCCTGCCATCGAGCCGGAACTGTCGATGATGAAGATGGACTCGCGGGGAAGGCGCACCGGCGACCGCCCCGGCGGCGTGACCATCACCAGTGCGTACGTCTCTTCGCCGAGCTTCTCTGTGAGCACGGTGGCCTCAGGTTCCGTGCCGAGATCCGGGTGCCACGTCAACTCGAAATCGTGATCCGCATTCAGCGTCGTCGAATCGGCCGTGACGCGGTAGTGCCGGTTGCCGACCGTCTCAGTCCTGATCTTCTGCACGCTCTGGATGTTGCGCACCGAGTAGCCTGGCTGGAGATCGACCGACAACGTAACGGGTCCGCCTTGATTAGTGCAGCAGGACGGCATCTTCACCGCCACCACCGACGGGAACGCCGGCTGCGGTGAATAACGTGGCGCCACCACCATCGGGAAGCGCAGGCGGTACTGACCGAGCTCGAAGGGCACCATCTCCTGGTAAGCGATCTCGATGACGACGTCCTCGTCCGGCATCACGCCGGAGACCGAGGTCGTGAAGACGTTCGGCCGCTGCTGCTCGACGAGCGCCGCCTTCCGGCCCTCACTCTTCGCCGTTTCGAACTCCTTGCGTGCCTGTTCGCGCTCGTGGATCTCGCCCACGATCACCCGCGAACCGATCGTCATCTTCAGCGTGTCGACCGCGCTTATCTCCGGCAGGGGATAGACGTACAGCCCCTCCACGCAGTGCCCGGTCGAATTGTGAAATGTCTGCTTGACGTCAGTCCGCACGATGGGGCCGGTGACCGCGATATTGACCTCGGACTTCACTTCCGGCGACACAACGTAGACGCCCGGCGTCGAGGTCTGCAGCAGAAGCCCGGCCCGGTCGTCCTTCTCCAGCGTCGTCGTCTGCTGCGCCTCCGCCACAAAGGGCAGGAGGAACAGCAGCGAGAGCAGCAGGACGATCCATCGTTCCAGGGTGTAGTCGCGAGGTTGGTATTCGGTGTTGGTGGTGTCGTTGGTCTCCATCGTCGTCTCCTTCGATCTTGCGATGTGATCAATAGAAGTCCGCGATGTGACGTGGCATGTGTGCAATCAAGGAGAGCCCGCGGCAGGAATGTGGCGGGATTGTGGCGGGGGGCAAGGTGGTTGCTGGGTTGCTGAGTTGCTGGCCCTCATTTCTCACGCGCGGGCGAGTGTTGATGATCTGTCATCCTTATAGGTGCTGCCGGAGCCGCGGTACAACTTGCGATGCTTGCCTCAATCTAGTCCCGCGGCGGAGGACGCCGAAGGACCCCCCGCGAGCTTGCATCGAGCGATTACCGCCGCCCGAACCGGCAAGCTCGTGGGAGGTCCTTCGGCGTCCTCCGCCGCGGCGTTCGATCCAGGCAAACATCCAACAGTAGCGGCGCGGCTGCGGCAGCCTCAGGATGACAGGTTAATCTCACCGACCAGTAATCTTGCAACCGCGACCCCGAGACCCCGTAACCTCGCGACCCCGTTACACTTCCCACCCATGCGCGAGCCCATCATCGTCGTCGACGACGAAGAGACGATCCGCGAGACCGTCGCCTTCGCTCTGCGCCGCGACGGCTACGACGTCGTCACCTACGCCGACGGAGCGACGGCCTGGGACGTGGTCAAGGACCGGCTGCCGTCGCTGGCAATCCTCGACATCACCATGCCGCGAATGGACGGCCTTGAGCTTTGCCGCCGCCTGCGCGCCCACAGCGACACTCTCCCGATCATCTTCCTCACCTCGCGCGACGAGGAGCTCGACCGCGTCCTCGGCCTGGAGCTCGGCGCGGACGACTATCTCTGCAAGCCATTCTCGATGCGGGAGCTCTCCGCGCGCGTCAAGGTCCTCTTTCGCCGCCTTTCATTCCTCGAGAACCCGACACCGCAGCAGGAGGCGCCGCTGCGTTGCGGCTCTCTCGCGCTCGACTTGCAGCGTTATATGGCTACATGGAACGGCGCGCGCGTCGATCTCACCGTCACCGAGTTCATGATGCTGCACGCCCTTGTTCGCCATCCCGGCCACGTGAAATCGCGCAAGCAGCTCACGAAAGAGGGCTACCCGAACGACACCTATGTGAGCGATCGCACCATCGACACGCACATCAAGCGACTACGGCGCAAGTTCGAGGAAGCCGATCCGTCGTTTGTCGCCATCGAGACGGTGTACGGAGTGGGATACCGGTGGGTAACGTGATCAGCGTAGCGCTCGTAGCGCCGACGGCTCGTCGGCTGGACCGCCAGCGGCTCGCTGGCGGTTCTCGACATCGCCGCCGAGCCGGCGGCGGTTCAGCCGGCGAGCCGCCGGCGCTACGAAAGCTGCGATCGCTACGAGGCCTCCCCTGATGCCTCCCCTGCGCCGCTTCCTCTCGCGCATCTCCTTCCGCCTGATGGCGTTCAACATGCTGCTCGTCTTCCTCCCGGTAGCCGGAATCCTCTACCTCGGCTCGTACGAACAGAGACTCCTCGGGCAGCAGCGTCGCGCGCTGGAAGAAGAAGCGCGCCTGCTCGCGGCGGCGGTGGCCTCGACGCCAGTGCCCGGGCGAAGCGCGCCGGAGATCATGCTCGCCCGGCACCGGTTGCGCGGTGACGCCAACGACCCCGTCCGCCTGCGCGTGATCTCTCCCCTCGGCTACATCATCGCCGACTCGCACACGCTGACCGGACCTCCCCCTCCGCAGCGAACGAGCCGTGCCAAACGCAACATCCTCTATCGCGCCGGCGCGGCCCTGCTGCGTCCCTTCCTCGGCTCCGCGCGGACGCTCGAACAGCCCCTCCCCGCCGGCGACTACTACGAACAATCGCAACGGCTCTTTGGCGCCGAGGTCCGGAGCGCATTGCAGGGAGAACCGCGCGCCATCGAACGCATCTCGCCAGACCGTCGATCCGTCACCGTCTATGTCGCCGAACCGATCCGCGTGGGCGACAACGTCATCGGCGCCACGCTGGCCTCGCAGAGCACCTTCCCCATCCTCCAGGATCTCTACACCGTCCGCCTCGGCATCCTGCGCATCTTCATCATCTCGGTCATCGTGGCCGTCGTCATCAGCCTTCTCGTGGCCACGACCATCGTCCGTCCGCTGCGGCAACTTCGGCTCGAATCGGGGAACATCCTCGATCGCCGGGGACGATTACGCGGACGCTTCCGAGGCTCTCTGAAGCACGACGAGATCGGCGACCTCTCCCGCGCACTGGAGAGTCTCACCCGACGACTCGACGAGCACGTGCGCTTCATCGAGTCCTTCGCCGCCGACGTCTCGCATGAGTTCAAGAACCCGCTGGCCTCGATCCGAACGGCCACCGAGATGCTCGCCGAGGTCGACGAGCCGGAGCAACGCAAGCGCTTTCTGGTGATGGTCGAGCTGGAGATCGCCCGAATGGAATCGCTCCTGGCAGGCGTCCGCGAGATCACCCTCATCGACGCCCAGCTCACCACCGAGCAACGGACCCCGATCGACGTCCGTGCCATGCTTGAACGAATCGTCGACGGCTTCCGCCTCCGCGAGCGCGCCACCGTCTCGATCGTCCTCAACACCCCGCCGGAACCGTGCGAGGTAAGCGCATCCGAGGACCGCCTCATCCAGGTCTTCGTGAATGTCCTCGAAAACGCGATCAGCTTCTCGCCTGCCGGGGGCGTAGTGACGATCGTTCTGTCCCATTCAGGATCGACGATCGTCACAACGATCGCCGACCAGGGACCCGGAATCCCGGAGGCCAACCTGCCGCGCGTCTTCGACCGCTTCTTCACACACCGACCGGAGACGACTCGTCCCCGCTCATCCCACACCGGCCTCGGGCTGGCGATCGTCAAGGCGATCGTGGAGGGGTATGGGGGCTCGATCACGCAGTCGAATCGGGAGGGAGGGGGGGCGGGGTTCGAGATACGATTGCCTGCGGCATAAGTAGTGCCCGGCAAGACGGAAATGCAAAACACAACGGATACCACGGAGCTTACAAATCGTCGGATCGATTACTGGGTTGCGACACTCAAGGCCGCTGCTGGAACAGTTCCATTGTTCGGCAGTCTCGTCGCTGAAGCTGTTGGTGTGGCCATTCCACAGCAGCGGATAGATCGGATGGCAGACGTAATCAGAAAACTCGCGGAAAGGCTCGATTCACTCAACGTCGAAATCGATCAAATCCGAGAGCGTTTCCGTTCCGCCGAGTTCACGGACATCTTCGAGGAGAGCATGCTGCAAGCCGGGAAAGCTCTCTCGACCGAACGTCGCGAACACATTGCGAATATTCTGGCAAACGGGCTCACCGAACGCGAGCTTCACCACGAACGTACCAAGAAACTACTTCTTCTTCTGGCCGACCTTACCGATCCGGAGGTGATACTTCTGAGTTACGCGAACGTACACAGGTCGCAAAAGAACGAGCTGTTCGCACGCTACGGCAACATCCTTCGAGAGCCGGGCGTAAAAAGCGGCGCGCCTCTGGAGGTGCGCGAGGAGCGCGCGCTGCAGGAGTCGTGGCGTCGTCACTTGGTTCAACTTGGTTTGACAACTGTGGAGCATGCCAGCGTCAACGACGTCACAGCGTTGGGTCGGATGCTCCTGCGTTATATCAGTGCACCACCATCAACCGCTGCCTGACTCTGGCTGCCGCAGTGCTGCACCGGATGCGGGGACGCAGGCTACTGGATCGCGGCGCTATACTTCGGTCCGTGCGGCCACGCGCCGTAGAGTTCGGATTCGTTAGGGTTAGGCCCGACTGGCCGTGAAGGGAAGCAGATGAAGACCACCCTCGCATTCGTCATCGCAATCTCCGCAGCGATCCCAGCGTCTGCCCAGAAGGCACCACTTACGACAACGGCCGCTCGAAACTGGCTTCAAGGACTCGAGGCCAGAAAGGAGAAATCCGAAAATCTCGCTGCAAAACTGAAGAAGGCCGGTGAAGACCAGGGCGCAAATGCTCCTGTGCCACGTTCCTTGTTTTGCCCGATGGCGCTCGAAGCGGCGCTGGTTGCCGCGCTCACGGATGCGCACTTTGCCAGCGGCCAGAACGAGGATTTCCATTTGCTCTTCAATGCACCTGGCAAAGCACAATATCTGGACGTGTCCTACACGTACAATCAGCGCGGGACGCTCCTCTTCACTGGGATTCACAAGCTGCCTGATCGATGGAGAGTCGCAATCCAGCCTGGGGAGATCACCGCTGGGAAATTCATCGTGGTCACCGACGAATCTACTGGTTGCGTCTACGAGTTCGACACTGCAAATCCATTTGTTTCTCGAGCAACCGTGGACGAAGACAACTGACGTGCAAGGCGAAGCAGCAAAGAATAGACTGCAGTGCCAGATCGGATCCTCGTCGGCAAGCTTGTGTCCGATAGGCTGCCCAAACCATCTTGACGCACTCCGCGAAAGCCGACTTCATATCCGCCTGGCACCTCTTCACACGCCATTGGCGTGAGCTCGTCACCGCGGAGCTCGTGCTCTTCGCACTCTGGGTGATTCTAGAGCTCAGCGTTGTGGCCGTTAGCCGGCTAGCGGCCGCCGCCGGCTGGATTCCCGCGGGAATCGCTGTCAACGTGGCACTGCACGCCGCTTTCCTGCTGGTCTTCTCGGGCTTTCTCGTCGGCCTGCACCGCATCGCCCTCGATATCGTGGACGGAGGCGCGCCAACCCTGATCACTCTGACTCACTTCCTCAAGATAGGACCGGCCTATCTGCTCGCTCTCACCCTGTATGGTCTCGCGGTCATCGCCGGTAGCCTGGCGCTTGTACTGCCGGGGATCTACCTCGCTGTTCGTTTCGCGTTCTTCGGACAGATCCTCGCCTCCAGGAAGGCATCCGCGGTCAGCGCCTTGCGCGATTCCGCGGCTCTTAGCGCCGGCCGCTGGTGGTCGACGTTCGTCCTCCTCTTCTTCGCTCTGGCGCTCAACCTCCTCGGCGCTGCGATTCTCGGCCTCGGCTTCTTCGTCACGTTCCCGGTGACGCTACTGGCCGCTACCCTGCGCTTTCGAAGGTGCACCTGAGGAGCGGCGGGCCTGCGAGGGTCCGGTCCGGTCGCTTCCTGCCAGCTCATGCCTATGCGATCCTTATCTATGTCGTTGGGCGTCATCGCGCGATTCAGCACCGTTGGGGAAGCCGAGAGCGCGAGATCCGCACTTGAGGCGGCCGGCATCGATTGCGTCCTCGCCGACGACGAGATCGTGGCCATCGACTGGCTCTACTCAAACGCTGTCGGTGGCGTGAAGCTGGTCGTTCGCGATGAAGACCGTGAGCAGGCCCGGAACATTCTGGAGACGCCGTCTGCGGAGCCCGATGGCATCGACAGCGACCCGCCCGACGTGGCTCCCCTGGACGCCGAGTCTGCCGAGGCGACGGAATTGCCGCCAGAGGAGCAGGATGAAACACATTGTCCCGCGTGCGGAAGCTCCGAGGCAACGCGAACGCCGCGTATGCTGCTTTTCCTCTTCCTGGCGGTCGTCCTTTGCGGCGTCGGCCTGGCCGTCGGTCAGGTGCAGATTGGAGTCACGGCAGTAATGGTCGTCGCGCTCATCCTTGCCATGGCGCCAACGCGTCAGTGCACCGCTTGTGGAGAACGGTGGAGCGCGACCGGCCAAAGTACCGAGGCTCCGTCACCGGCCTTCTCCGACACGGTCGAGGAACGATGCCCTCGCTGCGGGTCGACGGAGTTTCACCGCATCGATTACCGTCGTCTGAAGGCGATCACATTGCTGAGCTCAGTTACGCTCCTCGTCGTACTTCCCGTATGGATGTTCCTGCCAAAACAGCATTGCGATCAGTGCGGGATGAGTGTCTGATCAGACGAGGGCCACGCGGTCAAGGTACGCGGGGCAGAGGCAACGGGGGCCAAGGGCCAGACCTTCGTTTTTTGCCTGTGTTCCACCCGCTGTGTGTCGCGTTCCTCCGCCCGTGTGTCGCGTCCCTCCGCCCGCGTGTCGCGTTCCTCCGCCCGCGTGTCGCGTTCCTCCGCCCTGGTGTCGTGTCCCACCGGCTGTGTGTCGTGTGCCTCCGCCCTGGTGTCGCGTTACACCGCCGGTGTGTCGCGCAGCGACCGTCGCGCTCACCCGTCAGTTATTCGCACTCACGAAGGGGACCGCAGAGCAACGACCGGTATATCGCGACCGACGTCGGAGAGATCTTGATCTCGTCCGGGTAGATCGCGACCTGCTGGGTCCGAATTCGACCCTTCATGACTCGGCATCTGCCCCGAGCGGAGTCGAAGGGTCCCCTCCAGCCACCCGGCAAGACTCCAAGAATTCCTGGTAACCCGGCGGCGAGAGCCTTCGGCTTCGCTCAGGGCAGGCGCCAGCGCTCCGGCTGCGAGCGCCAGAGAGCGCTTAAGTTCGGGCCCTTACCCTGATCTACTAATCGACGAGTCAACTGCCTCCCCTACACGTTCGGCGCGAAAATCGACAGCGTCTCCGCGAACTCCACCTTCGGCTGGCCGCCGATCCCCGCCGCCGCCACACCCGGCGTGAGCCGGTCCTGGACGAACTTGTTGAAGTGGTCCTGCGACTCCCACAGGTCGAGCACGTGGAACCCGTCGCCGGCCATCCACGCGGTGTGGAACTTCGCTCCGTCCGGCGGGTTCTCTTCCCATTTCACGCTCTTCCGGACCTGCTCGTACTGCTCCTTCGTCACCTCGGGCCAATGCATCAGCATCACAGTCGCCATGATCTCTTCCTCCGAACGATAGCTACGACCGAGGATCTCAAACGGATGTGCGCACGGTCTCGACGAATGCATCGACCTCGGCGTCGGTCGTCGCGTAGGCGGTGGCCAGGCGATAGACATCGGCCCCGAAGAGCTGCCAATCGTAGAAATCGAAGCCGTGCTCCCGCAGCGTCCCGACGAGAGGCGCAGGGATACGGACGAAGACAAAGCTCGCCCGTGTGGCGCCGTTATCTGCCCGGATACGACCCCAAGACGAAGTCGTGTTCGGCCGAGCGGTGGCAATCCGAGCAGCTCGTGAAGGACGCGGAGCGCACAGATGGATAGAAAAGAAACTCCCAATCAGCGGTGGAGGGATTGAATCCCTTCGCTCGTTTGATCATGACCCCATGGGACGAGGGGATGCCGGACCGAAGCTTCTCCTTCACGATGATGGAGCCCTCGGGAAAGACGCCGTGAGAATTGAGCGCGCCGGCGGCGAGGGGATTCGCGAAGACACGCACGAAGGTGTTCGCATGCGGCCCGAAAACCGCCACGTCCTTGGGAGACGCCGCAGGAACAGGTGACGTGCAGAGCGAGGCAAGCTGCGGGGGGATGGAGTACCCGTCGGGCGTCAACTGCCGCCAGGTCGTGTAATTCGCCAGCGATGAAGGAAGGGTGGCCATCGCGACCCCGCCGGCCGCGTCACCTGACAAAGGGGCGGCCGATCGTGCAGCGATCAGGACGCCGAGGACGAAGAGCAGCGGAAGACGCATGATGATTTTCAAGGCGGCGGGCGTGTTCGGAATTCCGTCACGCAGAGGCGCGGAGACGCGGAGAGGGGAAGTTGCGTCTCCACGTGAAGGACACGTTGATCCCCTCTGGCACAGCGGCTTATGTTCTGCTTCAATTCGGCCATGCTTCGGCCGGCAGCCCTTCTCTTTGCTCTCCTTCTCGCCTTCGGCAGCCGGGCGCTGACCCCGGAAGAGACGAGATGGAACCAGCCGGTTCCTCCCTTTCGAATCGCTGGGAACCTCTACTACGTCGGCGTATACGACCTGACGTCGTTCGCGATCCGAACGGAAAAGGGATTGATTCTTCTCGACAGCGGCTTTGCCGAGACCGTTCCGCTCATCGAGCGCAACCTGCACACGCTCGGCCTCGACCCCAGGGATATCAAGATCATCCTCAACAGCCAGGCTCACTTCGATCACGCGGGAGGATTCGCGGAGCTGAAGCGGCGAACCGGAGCCCAGCTCTATATCAGCGCCGGAGACAAGCAGCAGATCGAGGACGGCGGACGCAGTGATCCTGCGTTTGGCGCGCGCTTCCCGTTCGAACCGGCTCATGTCGATCACGTCGTTCGCGACGGGGAGACCGTGACACTCGGAACGACCACGCTGACCGCTCACCTCACGCCCGGCCATACCAGGGGCTGCACGACCTGGACGATGACGGTCCGCGAAGGCGGTCACAGCTACTCCGTCGTCTTCCTCGGCGGTCTTACGTCACCGGGGTACCAGCTCGCCGGCAACACCGTCTATCCGACCATCGTGGACGATTTCAAACACTCGTTTGCGACCGTTCGCGCCCTCCCCTGCGACATCTTCCTCGGCGCGCACGGTGGCTACTTCGGGCTGACCGAAAAGCGCGCGCGCATGGGAAACGGAAAGGGGAATCCGTTCATCGATCCGGGGGCGCTGGCCCGTTACGTCGATGTGATCGAGCGTTCGTTCGACGAGGAGCTTGCCGCTCAGAGGAAGAGAGCATCCTGAATCCCCAAAGCCGCCCTCGCGGCGCCGATACATCCGTACGTCGGAGTGTGAGCAGGGCTCACGCGGAGGCGCGGAGAACGCCGGGCGGAGAGAGGCGCTTACTCCTTGCGCGGCCGGAAGAGTTTCACGTAGAGCGCACGGTCGACGAAGAGAGCGATCTGGTGGTGCGTCTGCCACCCTTCCGCTCCGCTTCTCGCCGCCAGCGGACTCCAGACGAGGTGGATGTTCGCCCGGGTTTTCGGATCGTGCCAGAACGCATCGAAGGCAGGATTAACGATGTTGAGGCCTGAAGCGCCTCGGCCGGCGACGCCGCCGACGTCCGATGTCAAGCACGCACACACCGCTTCATTGCTGACCGGTCGGTGGCTAACGACGTCGCGCTTCGCGGCACAACTGGGTGCGGCAATGCCGGTCACTTTCGTGCTTCTGGAGGGGGCACGAAGAGAATGGTCGCTCTGGCCATCACCTTTTGCTGCGAGTACCCAAATGGTGACTGCACGCCGCGCTCGTCTCCGGTCTTGAAAACGATTGCGTTGCCACCATTCCTGCATGCGCATCGTTTAAGTTCCGCGATGGCGTCTGGGGTCTTGTCTGATATCACGCCGCCGCCTGGAGCAGAGGCGTTGCAAAAGCCCAACTCTTCATATGGACGATCCGTCGGCATGGACTCAAGCACCACGACGGGACAGTTGTCGGCGAGTGGTGGCCTCGTCTTGGTATCGAATCCGGTTTTTGTGAAATTGCTCGATGTGCATCCGAGCAGGGACAGCGCGATGACGACAGTTGCTTTCCTCATGGATGAGTCTCCTCCCCTATAGGAGTGACACGAACCGCCTTTTTCCGCACCCCGCTGCACCGGAACCAATTTACACTCGCCGGCTTTGCGGCGCTGAGCCTCTCCCGCTGCCAGCGTCCGATCGGATGCGCATTGAGGCCATCCACGAGCATGTGACCAACACGGGAGGATGTGAGCACCTCGGCTGCGCGCCGGGATCTGGTGTTTTCAAGAAGTTGCGTGCCAGATTCGGCCGATTCCAATCTACTTTTGATGGCAGTCTACCATTACTGCAATTTAACCATCGTGAGCATGGTTGGCGCCACTGTCACCTCCGGTCGGAAGAGAGGCTCAAAAATGCGTTCAGCAGTAAAGATTGGCGCCTTGGTCATCACAGCGTTCTCCGTACGACTGTTGCTCGCCTCTGACGTGTCATCAGGCGCGTCGTTGGTTCAGGAAGCGCCTATGCTGCGAGGCGCGGATCAACTCGACGGGGTTCGAGCGCAAATAGCTGCTATTCGGGACCGCGCTATTTCGGCCCAGGCCGCCGCGGGTGCGCGGTCGGAAGTAAGCGCCGCTGCCGATGTCGAAGCGAAGCTGAAAGATGCGCAAAGGTTTGCGAGCGCGAAGTCCCTTGCCACATGTCCTACTCAGGCGCTCACGATTCCGGCAAACGTCTCTGGTGCTCTGACATCCTCATCCTGCCTCGATCCGGTTCTTGGGAACCGCGAGGACATTTACGTTCACGGCCACAGCTGGGCAGAACATCACGATCACGATGTCGTCGAGCGCGTTCGATGTGTTTCTCTACATGGCAGGTGCAGTGAGCACGATTACTTCATTTCGTTCTACTGGCGGAGTAAGCGCGGAAAAGATCGAATACGTGATCCCATCGACTGGTTCGTTCAAAATAGAAGCGGAGTCGCTCTGGTCACCGACTTCTAGCCTGCCAACGACCGGCCCGTATACGCTGACGCTCGCGGACGGCGGAACTTCAACACCACCGCCGAACTACCCAAACCACCCGTGCGGAATCTATCCCATTACATGCGGCGGCTCGCAGTCAGCACGGCTGACCTTTGGCTCGTGCGTTCTAAGTGGTGGCGCATTTGACGATCTATATTCATTCACCGGCAACGCGGGGGATGTAGTGACTGTCTCACTCGTCGTGGCATCGTCGACATACACCACGCCGTTCGTGGCTATTCTCCCACCGCAAGGAGATAGCACCAGCCCGCCATATGCCACAGGCTCTACGTCCGCAACGATCTCGAATTTCAAGCTGACCTCCTCCGGCACATGGGCCATCGGTGTTAGCACGCTCGACGTCTTCGCGTTCGGCAACTACACAGTCACGCTCACGTGCTCGAAACCATCATGCACGACGCCTACAATTCAGTCTCAGCCGCAGAACGCATCGGTCTCGCCGAACGGGAGCGTGCTGCTGTCTGTGACCGCGCAAGGCGTTTCGCCGCTTCACTACTCATGGCACGACGCAGCAGACCCGCTGAACACCATCGGCGGCGACAGCCCGCAGTTCCAAACACCCGCGCTGACGAAAACGACGCAGTACTACGTGACTGTGTCAAACTCTTGCGGATCAGCGAACAGCGCAACGGAAACGATCACGGTCCTAGCCGCGAAGCGACGCGCGGTTCGCCACTAGGGTGCCAACCAGATATCTACGATTGCACGTTCGAGGGGACGCGACGCCGTCAGGATCTGGCGGGTCTCGAGCTCACGCCTGCCGCGCGGCTGCGGTGGCTCGAAGAACGAATGACCGAGTTGCTGAGACTTGAGGGTAAGGCCGCTCCCGCAGACCATCAGGCGGCCAGGATTTGACCGCCGCCGAGCCCCTTCGACTCCACTCAGGGCAGGCGGCGGCGGTCCGGCCGGCCAGCGGCCGGCGCTACGTGACCCCTACCGCCCCACCCCCAACCCCTGATTGAACGACGCCTGCTCTGCGGCTTTGAAGGCGATGCAGGTGTCGATCGCTTCCATGGCCCGGCGCAGGCTGCGCTCGCCGCCGCCGGCGGAGTGCGTGGCGAAGAAGGCTTGCACGTCGGCCTTGGACGCGGCGTCGCAGAACGTCGCGGTCGAGCCGGTGATGGCGCCGATGGCGGTGGGGATCTTCTGGTTCAACACGTCCCAGTGCGCTTTGGCCGCGTTCCAGGCGGTCTGCTTCGCGACAGGGTTGAAGAAAAGCTCCGCGGCCATATTGGGCAGATCCTGGCTGCGGACCTGGTCGCTGTAGACGTAATCGACCGCGCGGGCGATGAGTTTCGGGTCGCGGAAGAGCGGGATGAGGCTTCTGTACCGGCGGCCGATTTCCGGAGTCGGTGCGGTCTTGATGTGATCGAGCACCTGGTTGAACAGCGCCTCGTCACCGTTGACGGCGGCAATAGGAAGGGCGCGGTCGGCGACCACCGCATCGACCGATGACGGGTCGTTCATGTATTGCTGGGCCACGCGGCGCGCGCCGGCCACGACCTCGGGATCCTGCCCGGCCAGGCCGAGCACGCCGAGCACATTCGCGCGCATGATGCGCTGCTCGGCGGTCTCACCTTCCGGCCCCTCCCACGTCAGCGGAGCGTAGCCGTGCATGACCTGGCGCACGAACGTATGCCAGGCTTCGCGGTTCGTATCGTCGACCAGGCGGCTGTCCATGAACTCGATGTCGTTGGCGATGGCGCTGACGAGCGGCCGTTCGGCGGGACGGGGCATGGCCCGCAGCAGCGCCATGTAGTCCGCGATGTCTTCGCGCATGCTGCGCACGAGGAGCCATTCGTTGCCGTTCAGCGAGATCTGTTCGGCCGGCGGCATCTCGCCGAGGTGCGCACGAAGGCCGGCGCGCATCGCCGGCGAATAGTCGGTGACGAAATAGCCCGCGCCGTTGCGGCTGAGGAAGACCGGCCGGTCGCACGTCGGCGTCATGAACGAATCGGAAGCCTTGGAGATCATCCGGCAGGGCGATGTTGCCGGGGCACCGACTTCGTGTGCGCAGATCGGGATCGTCCACGACTGCGCCACCGGGGGCTCGCTCTTCGGCAGCATCCGTTCCTGGGTGATGGTCACGATCCGCTTGCCGTCCGGCCCGCACGCTTCCGAGGCGTGCAGCAGCGGCGCGCCGGTCTGATCGACGAACGATTTCATCACCGCATCGAAGGGCTGCTTCGTGGCCGCGGTCATCGTCCCCCACCAATCCTCGGCGGTGGCGTTTCCGTATGAATACTTCTTGAGATAGGCGCGGATCCCGTCGCGGAAGGTCTCCTCCCCTACCCAGTTCTCCTCCATGCGCAGCACCGCCGCCGTCTTGCCGTAGGCGATGCCGTCGAAGAGGGCATTGATCTCGTTGCGCGTCTCCGCTTTCTGCCGGATCGGGCGGGTGGTACGCGAGCTGTCGCCGCCGATGGAGTTGTTCGAGCCGCTGACCTCATCGAGATCGCTGCGCCATTCCGGGTGCCAGGCAATCAGCGGCTTCGGGGCCATGAACGTGGCGAATCCCTCGTTGAGCCAGATGTCATCCCACCACTTCATGGTGACCAGATCGCCGAACCACTGGTGCGCGATCTCATGGGCGACGGTGCCCGCCACGCCTCGCTTTGCTTCCACAGAGGCCGTCTTCTCGTCCAGGAGAAGCGCGGTCTCGCGGAAGGTGATGGCGCCGGCATTCTCCATCGCTCCGGCCTCGAAGTCCGGGATGCCGATCAGATCGAGCTTGCCGAACGGGTACTTGATTCCGTAGTAGCGGTCATAGAACGAGATACAGGCCTCCGCGGCCGAGAGCGCGAACCGGGTCAGATTCTGCATCCCAGGAGTGGAACAGACGCGGATGGGAATGTCGTCGACGCCGCCGCTGACGCACTGAAAATCGCCGACCAGCATGGCCACGAGATACGTCGACATCCTCAGCGTGGTGTGGAAGCGGATGGCATGCTTGCCCGGGCCGGCCGGCGTGTCCGAGGCGATGGCGCCGTTGGAGATGGCGGTGTCGCCGTCGTCGACGACGAGCGTGATGTCGAACGTGGCCTTCATGCCCGGCTCGTCGAACGACGGGAAGGCCCGCCGCGCGTCGGTGGCCTCGAACTGCGTAACGGCGTACTTGCGCACCTTCGTCTTGCTCAGATAGAGGCCGCGGAGCTGTGCGCTGAGCGAGCCATTGAAGCGGATGCGGATCGAGGCCTTGCCCGGCGGCACCGTCTGCGAGAACTTCAGCGAGGCCATCTCGTTCGGCACGTCGAACGTGATGGTCGGATTGAGCAGCTTGCTGCCGCTGGCCACGACCACGTCGGGGATCTCGAGGCCGGCGCTGTGCAGCGTGATCGTATCGACCGGTTCCTTGACGTCGACGTCGATCGTCTCCTGTCCGCTGAATTTCTCCGCGGCCAGATCGGGAGTGATCGAGATCGTGTAGTGATCGGGGACGACGTTCATCGGCAGTCGGGCGGCGGCAAGCGGCAAGGCGGCGAGAAGAAGGGCGGCAGCGGCGAGCAGGCGTCTCATGCCGCGAAGGATATCGTCAGTCGGCATAACTTCGGCAGATGCGCTCCTGCATGACCATGACGGAGGTTACGCCCCTGGTCGCCGTTCAGTCCGGCTGGAAGCGCGGCGAATCGCGCGATGCGCTTCTCCTCCGCGAGTGGCTGGTCACGAACGCCCTCGGCGGCTATGCCTCCGGATCCCTCGGCGGCGCGAACACGAGGCGCTTTCACGGTTTCCTCATCGCCGCACTCCCCGCCCCGCTGGGACGCACGATGATGTTCAACCACATGGAAGAGATCCTGGAGGGACCGGGCGGGCTCTGCTGGCGTCTCAGCGGCGACGAGCATGGCGGACGCGCGGTGGTCTTCCCCGAGGACGGCATCCTGGAAGAGTTCGCGGTCGAAAACGGCAAGCCCGTCTGGCGCTTCGCCATGGGCGGCATCCGGATCGAGAAGCGCGTCCTGATGCCGCACCTGCAGAACACTTCGTACATCGTCTATCGACTTCTCGAAGGGCCGGCCGGACTGCACCTCCGTCTCCGGCCGTCGCTCCATTTCCGTCCGCACGAGGGCTTGCTGACCGGACCGCTCGGGGACGGTTGGCGCGCGTCGATCGAGGAGAGCGGCCGGGGCATCGAGGTGACGGACGGCGAAACCTATCCGCCCCTGCGCATTCTGGCGTTCGGAGGCGACGTGAGCATCCAGCAGGATCCGCGCGCGTTCGAGCACGTTCTCTATCGCATCGAGAAGAGCCGCGGCTACGAGGACGAGGGAGCGCTCTGGAGCCCAGGCCTCTTTCACCTCGCGCTCAATCCCGGCGAAGAATGCGGCCTGATCGCCTCGGTCGAACGGTGGGAGGTCATGAACGCGCTCCCCTACGCCGAGGCGGCCGCGGCGGAGAACGGCCGCGTGGAACGCCTGTTGATGATCTCGCATCAGACCTCCCCGTTCGCCGGCTCGCTCGTCCTTGCCGCGGACCAGTTCCTGATCCATCCGCACACGCGTGTGGCCGACGAGGCGCGCATCCGCGCCACGGGCGACGAGCCGCGCACGATCATCGCCGGCTACCACTGGTTCACCGACTGGGGACGCGACACGATGATCAGCCTGGAGGGGTTGACGCTGGCCACGGGACGCTATCGCGAAGCCGGCGACATCCTGCGCACCTTCGCGGCGTACATCCGGGACGGACTCATTCCGAATCTCTTCCCCGAGGGCGAACAGGCCGGGCTCTATCACACCGCCGATGCGACCATGTGGTTCTTCCACGCCATCTGGCGTTTCCTCGATGCCACGAAGGACCGGGAGACCATCCGCGGGCTGATCCCGAAGCTGCTCGACATCATCGACCATCACGTCCGCGGAACGCTCTTCAACATCCACGTCGATCCAGCCGATGGACTACTCGTACAAGGAGCCGATGGATATCAGCTCACATGGATGGACGCGAAGGTGGGCGATTGGGTGGTCACGCCCCGCCGCGGGAAGGCGGTGGAGATCAACGCGCTCTGGTACAACGCCCTGCGCATTCTCGAACAGCTCCTGCTGCACGAAGGCGACGACACCAACGCCCGGCTGATGGATGCGTACGCGAGCCGGGCCCGCAAGTCGTTTAACGAGCGCTTCTGGTATGACGAAGGTCAATATCTTTACGATGTCGTCGACGCCAACGACGCCTCGCTCCGCCCGAACCAGATCTTCGCCGTCTCCCTCGATTTCCCGATACTCGATGAGAGCCGCTGGCAGCGTGTCGTCGACGTCGTGCGCAAGGAGCTGCTCACACCGGTCGGCCTCCGCTCGCTGGCGCGCTCGAGCCCTGATTACAAGCCGCGATACGACGGGGATCTCCGCTCCCGCGATGCCGCCTACCACCAGGGCACGGTGTGGGCCTGGCTGATCGGCCCATTCATCGACGCCTGGTTACGGGTCCACCCCCAGGACACCGCCACCGCACACACCTTCCTCGACGGCTTCCGCGCCGAGCTCGGCGACGCCTGCATCGGCACCATCAGCGAAGTCTTCGACGCCGAGGAACCCTTCACGCCCCGAGGCTGTGTAGCGCAGGCCTGGAGCGTAGCGGAGGTGTTGCGGGCGCTGGGGAGGGTGGATGACCTTCCTGGATAGGCCTCCCGCCGCCCTCCGAACCGGACGAACGATGTGCGTCAGCGCGGGCGACGCCTCTGCGCCAGCGAAGCTGGCTTAAACCGCCGGAGGCGGCTCGACGTAGGTCGGACTCTTTCAGTCCGACCAGAGCTCGCGCGATCGTTCGTTCACGCCGCTGACGCTCCGCGCGGATGATGCAATTCCACCGGCCGTGAGGGGCTCCGCCTGGACCACAGGCAGCACAAGCTCCGGTCGGACTGGAGAGTCCGACCTACGTTCGAGCCGCCTCTGGCGGCTTCCAAATACACACTCGTAACGTCCAAACTCGAGCGCCAGCGAAGCTGGCTTAAGGTCCGTAGCCCCCGGCTTTGAGCCGGGGAAAACGAGTATCCCCAAGTTGGCAGCCCGCTTGATCGGGCGACAGAAAAGCGGGGATCGACGCGTCGCTGTCGTTCATGGAAGTGCAGAGCTCAGCCCGTTGGCCCTTAACCCGGCCGGGGTATCATTGAATCGTGACGAAATGTGATGACGATCGACGTTGACGCCGTCTACGAGAACCGCCGAGGCAAGAGCTCCTTTGTGAAACGCCGCCTCGAACGACGCAAGCGCCAAGGTCGTACCTGATTATCGAACGAGGAGAGGCAATGGAAGGCATTCAGTTCGTTACCAACGACAAGGGTGAGAAGGTTGCGGTGCTCATCGATCTCGCGCGTCACGGTGAGATGTGGGAAGACATCTACGATCAGCTTCTGGCCGAGGAGCGCGGCAACGACAAGCGCGTGCCCTACGAGACGGTGAGAAAACGGCTCGTACGAAGCGGAAAGCTCCGTGCGTAGCTACAAACTCACCATTGGCAGTCGGGCGGCGAAGGAGCTCTCCACTCTGCCAGCTGTCGTCGCTCAACGGGTCGACGCCGCGATTCTCGGGCTCAGCAGCGACCCGCGCCCACACGGCGCGAAGAAGCTCAAAGGCGGACGTCGGCTTTGGCGCCTTCGAGTCGGCGACTACCGCGTCGTCTACTCCATTGATGACGATCAGGCCGTGGTTGACGTAATTGGTGTGCCGCACCGGAGCAAAGCCTACCGCTAGGACCCCGGCCCCCTCGCTACGGCCGCGCCCACCTTCTTGAACATCCCGTGCTTGGCACTCTAGTGTCGCGTCAAGATTGAAAACGGTAGTCAGGCTCCGCTCCCTTCACTGTCATCCTGAGGCTGCCGCAGCCGCGCCTCTACCGTTGATGGTTACCCAAATCAAACGTCGCGGCGGAGGACGCCGAAGGACCCCCAGCGAGCTTGCATCGAGAAGTACCACCACCCGACCCGGCAAGCGCGGAGGGGGTCCTTCGGCGTCCTCCGCCGCGGGATCAGATTTGAGCAAGCACCACGATTCGTACCGCGGCTCCGGCAGCCTCAGGATGACAGTGAAAAAGTGGAGCTTAGCGCGAGCATGCTCCACCCATGATTTCAATCTTGACGCGGCACTAGGCTTTAGGTCGGGTCGGGCGTCAGGTCTCAAGTCGAGAGTGCCGTCTCAGGGGCTCGGAGACATCTCGCTTTAGACTTTAGACTTGACCCTCCACGCTGTAACGACATCATTCCTGCCGGGCGCAGGGGTGTAGACTTTGTAAGGGTTGCGCTCCTGAGCGCTGGTCACACGATTGGATCAATGGACGACTGCATCATCTGCACGTACGAGTGGACCGCGGCGCAAGCCAAGGAAGCGTGGCGAGAACACTGGCGCCTCGTCGTACGTCCGCCATTTCGCTGGACTCTGCACATCATCTATTTCGCGATCGCGGTGGTTACAATCGCGAACCTGACTACGGGTAAGACCTCGTTCGATGCGATGGCAGTTTTCATTGTTTTCTTCCTTGCGTATCTATTCGGTCCGGTTGAGCCCCTCTGGTCTCTCGGGCCGCTCGGGTGGTTGCAACGTCGTCAGTTCGCGAGAAGGCCAGATGCGGGCGTCACAATCGAGTGGACGGCAAACGAGGAAGGATTACGAGTAAAGACGGGGGATCTCACGCGCTCGGAGCTGGCGTGGAAGGCCATCGTCAAATGCGTTCGCGTCAGACGCGGCTTCCTCGTTTACCTCACGGATACAGTCTCCCCCAGAGAGGCAATCTTCCATTTGTTGCCTGATTCAGGCTTCGCAAGCCCCGAACTTGCCGCACGCTTCGGCCTTCTTGCAGAGCAGAGAGCGCCTCGGTTCGAGAACAGCGGTTGGGACTCCGAATCCACGTGGACAACGTCCGGGTAGCTTGAACGCCGAGACGAACAGGTTCCCAAGCGCGGTATTCGCCATTCGCGAAGGCTCGGGTGTCAGGTCTAGAGTCTAAAGTCGAGATTGCCGTCTCAGAGGCTCGGAGACATCTCACTTTAGACTTTAGACCTGACCCTCCACGCTCCTCCGGCCGAAATTCGAGACCGTCGTCCGCATCGCGCACGCCGCTGGGGAGCATGTCGGCTGGATACTCTATGAACCGCGCTGGCCGCTGTCGTCTGCTGAGGTAAAGATGATGCGCAATGTCGCGGCGTTTCTGGTGGAGCGGTTCAAGCTGGACATGTAATTACCTAACGCCGGAATGATAGCGGGTGTAGACTAGCGACAGGGTTGCGCTCGCTGGCTGAGCGCGCGATTGATCCAGTGGACGACTCCATCATCTGCACGTACGAGTGGACTGCGGCACGAGCCGAGGAAGCGTTGCGAGAACACGGGCGCCTTCTCGCCCGCCCGTCAATTCGCTGGTTCGCGAACATTATCTTGTTCGCGATCGGGGCTCTCATATTGGTCGAGATGTTCGCTACGGGCAGAGGACTCCCGTTCACTACCTTGGTAACTTTCTTTGTCGTCTACTCAGCGATTCTGTTTGGGCCGTTCGGGCCGTTCATGCCGTGGATGCGACGTCGCCGGTTTCCGAGAAGACCGGATGCAGGCGTCACAATCGAATGGACGGCGAACGAGGAAGGACTGCGGGTAAAGACGGGCGACCTAACGCGCTCGGAGGTAGCGTGGGAGGCCATCACCAAGTGCGTTCGCGTCAGCCATGGCTTCCTCATTTACGGCACGGAGATATGCTTCCACGGACAGGCGATCTCCCATTTCTTGCCTGATTCCGGCTTCGCGAGCCCTGAACTCGCTGTTCGCTTCAGCCATCTTGCAGAACAGAGAGCGCTTCGGTTCGAGAATCGCGGTTAGGACTCCGAATCCAAGGGCGAGGGGGTCGGAAGGCTCGGGGGTCAGGTCTAAAGTCTAAAGTCGAGAGTGCCGTCTCAGAGGCTCGGAGGCATCTCACTTTAGACTTTAGACCTGACCCTCCACGGTCCCTGCGATCATCACTTCCCCCGCTGCCGCCGCTTCATTTCCTCGCGCCTCCGCGTGAACGGATCGGCGGCGCGCAACGCGGCCAGATCGTCCGCGCTCGACTTGATCGGCGGCGGCCACGAAATCGCCTGAAGAGCGGATGCCGCGATACCCGTGTTCGTTCCCGCTGCCTCGGTGAGGACCGCGGCGACGTTTGGCGCGCTCTGGTCGCGATTCGTGAGACTCACCGCGCCGGTGCCGAAGAGCCAGTCGAAGACCGTGCGCATGATCGACGTGTGGTCGAGATAGGACGCGGGATTGTTCCCCGACGCTGCGTTGCTGGCGCGGAAGAGCGTCCCGGGCGCAATCTGCGACGAGATCAGCAGCGCCGGCACGCGCACGCCGTAGCGGTCGAACGGAGGCGCGCTCGGGTTTGCCGGGATGTCCTTGCCGTCGAGCGTATATGCCACGGCGTTCGGCAGCGGCGCCGGCGGTGGAGGAATGTGGTCGTACGTGCCACCATGCTCGTCGAAGGTGACGATCAGAAGCGTCGTTCCCCAGTTCGGATTGTTGGACGGATCGAAGAGCGTCAGGTAGACCTGCTGGAGAAATTGCTCTCCCTGCAGGACGTCGTACGGCGGGTGATAGCTCGAGTCGATGGGGATCTTGCCGATGTCGGGGTTGGGCCATCCGTAGGGCGGCTCGATGAACGAGTAGAGCGGCAGCGTGCCGGCCAGCGCGTCGGAGGCGAGCTCGCTGATGTCGACCACCTGCGATGATCCCGAGACATAGTGGAGCAGCGCCTCGGAGATCGAAAAGCTGCCGGCCTTCCTCGGGTAATACACCTTCCAGTACGGCGCCGTCGCATTCGGCAGATTCCCCGCCGTGCCCTGCGCGTCGAGCTCCTGGAAGATCGAGTTCGTCACGGAGTGGAGCAGGACCATGTCATCGTCGTCGTAGTACTCCTTGTAATGGCGAGTCAGACCCTTGGACCACGTCGTCGCGCAATGTGCGTACATCCGGTTCGGATAGGTCTGCGTCGGCACGGAGGCGAACCACTGATCGCTGACCGCGTACTGGATGGCCAGCATCGTCGACACCGGCAGCGTGCCGTAGTTGAAGCAGTGCATGATGTCGGAGCCCACGGCATCGGTTCCGGCGCCCGGGTATCCCGGAGGGCCCCAGGAGCGCTGGCGCGGCACCTCCGACGACAGCGGCCCGTTCGGATCGCTTTGCAGTGTGTAGTTCGTGACGAAGCCGTTCATCGGCGGCGTTCCCAGCGACGGCGCTGACGGCCATGGCGGTCCGTCCTGCGTGCTGCCGAAGAGCTGCATGTTCACGTCCTGGAAAATCTCGCCGGGATCGGGATTCGGAGTGGTGATCATCTCGTCGTTCCACAGGACTGGCTGAAGGTCGGTCCACGGCTCCGAGTCGCTCGGCTCGGTGCCGGACGTCACGCCCTCGAAGCTGTAGCCGTTCACCGTGCTGCCGTTCGGGTAGAGGTTGCCGAAGATGTTGTCGAAGGAACGGTTCTCGAACATCAGCACGACGATGTTCGTGATTGAATTCAGTCCTGCCATGGTGCCTCCCGTAACAAGGAGGGTCGCCGCGCGGCCATTTCCCTACCTCGGCGTAGCCAAAATCCAGAAAGTCAGGCGATGCAGAACATGCCCATGATGGGGCATGCGCTCATGGTGCGGATGTGTCCCCGAGCTGCTTCAAGGCCGCCTCGGCGTCTTCGAGCTCTTCCTTCCGGCGCAGGTAGCCATGTTTGAAAATCAGGCGACGGGCCTCGGCGAGATCGTGCTGCGGGGATTGCCACGGGTACGCCGCTTCGCGAAAGAAGAGCCGTGCACGATACAGATGGATGTCGGCCAGGAACAACGGCATCGGCCCGCGCTCGGCGATCTCCCACGCTTCGTCCAGGTCGCTCTGCGCGCTCTCGGGGCCAGTGCGTGCGCCGGTGAGACTGCGAAGCCACGCGCGGGTGAGGAGGCCCCGGGGGAGGTAGTCCTGCCGACCGGTGCGGCGGAGTCCGGACACGGCGTGGTCCAACTCTGTCGCTGCAGTGGTGAATCCGAGCCGACCTTCTTCGAACGTGGCTGGGTGGGTGTGCTCCAGCTCGCTTCCGCGTCTCCGAGACTCGATAATCGCCACGTAGAGCGCGGCGCGGCCTAACGTTAGATGGTCGAAGGCGATGGAGAGGACCCAGTAGTTGAACTCGTCAATCTTAAGTGACTGTGCCGCGCGCTCGGCAACGGTGCGGCATAGGGCGAGACGCTCCTTGTTCTTCGGTTCTCCTTCTGCCTTCCCCGCCTCGCGCTCAACCTCCGACAAGCTCAGATCGCAATACTTGTAGCCCTGAACCGAATACAGCAGCGGGTGGTCGGGTTGCATCTCGGCCTGCCCTTGCTCGGCCTCGCGGAAAAGCGACTCGGCCTCTTCCCGTCGACCGGCTTGGTGCAGAGCGTCGGCGTGGGTCGTGCGCCCTGCCATCCGCAGAAACGCATCGCCGCTGTGGTCGGCGTAGGTCACCGACAGTCTGGCGTCCGCCACTGCCTCAGTCACCTCGCCTAATGTCAGCTCCAGCTCGCTCAGATTCACGGCCGCACTGGACGCGTTTTTCCATGCCGCACGCCCGTCCTCCATCTCCAAGGAGGCCCGCATCGGCTCAAGGGCTTCGATCGGCCGGCCCATGGCGCGCAGGCGGAAGGCGGCTTCGCTCAGCAACCACGCGTGATTTACTTCCGTTGTTGTCGGAGAGACGCGGCTCCACGGAGTCTCAAAGAAGCAGGCCACGGCTTCTAGGTCGGAACTCAGCGCACCGAGCCTATCCACGCTGTAGAACTGGCTCCCTCGCGCGATGCGGTCGTAGAAAACCTTGTAACATGCGTCCTGATACATCCCCGCTTGGCACCCGTGGGCCACGGCTTGGTAGAGCGGTTGGAGGTCTTCGAGCGTTGCGTCAGGCTTGTCCGGCGTGGTCGTGCAAAGGTATACAAAGAGGCGGCGGTGGCCTTCGCGCCGCGCGGCTTCGTGTTTCTCGCGGAGCTCGGCTCCGAAGTGTTCTCGCAGTAGTGGGTGCGTGTCCAGCGCATACCTCACCGCGCGGCCCGGTCGCTCAGCGGGCCTGTCCAACTCTTCGCGCTTCAACCCGCGGTCTACCATCCAGGCGCGGGCTATCGCGGTGGAAATGCTTACTTTTTCCACCTTCCCGGCAGGTATGAACAACAAGTCGCGGTTGATGAGCGCCAATCCCTGAAGCTGGTCGAGGGCGAGGAGCCATTCGTCATCGGGCAGTGAGACGAGGGCTTCGGTCAGTCCGGGGATGACGGGCGCAGCGCGCAGTTCGTCGAGCAGATCGGAGCGCACCGGCCTGTCGAAAAGGCCGAGCAGCCGGAGGACGGCCAGTGCCGGACTGTCGGGACCGAGCCAGTGCTCGTAGGCGCGGAGCATCCGGGCGCCATGCCCGTTGCGTTTGCCGCTGGGATCGGGGATGGGGTGGATGCGCTCGTCTTCTCTCAGGATCGGGAAACGCTCCTGCCAACCGCGGATGTCGTGGTCAGGCGTGCATTTGGCGAGGTAATTGCCGAGCAGGTTCAGGTCGTAGGCGTGCCCGTGGAACCACTCTGCCGCTTCGTCGAGCTCCCGGTCGGCGCCGAGCACACCCAGTTCCCGAAGCAAGACGCGAGCGGTGTCGGGGTCGAGCGAATGGAGCGGGTGGCGCAAGCAGGAGCCGCCGGCGTGCTCGAACGCGGAGAGATCGGTGATGTCGGTGCGGCTGGTGACGATGCAGAGGCCAGGATTGTGCCGGGCCAGGCCACGCAATAGGGCCTTCATGGCGGGGTCTTTGAACTCGCCGCCAAAGCCGCCGGGCGGTTGCTGGAGAGGTTCAGTGCCGTCGAGTACGAGGAGCGTCCGTTGGGAGGCAATGACCTCGGCAAGCTTCGCGCCTTTGGTGAAGGAGTCCTTTGGCACTTCTTCGGTTCTGTCAAACCAGGCGAAGGCGGCGTTGAAGAAATCATCGGCGCTGGCGCTGCTCTGTGCGCTGGTGCCCTGGCTATAGAAGCTCCACTCGAAGACGCGCCGCGCGCCTTGCCAGCCGTGCCGCGCCCGGCGCGCCTGCCACTCCAGTACCAGCGCGCTCTTGCCCTCACCGCCCTGCCCAATGACAGAAACGATGTTGATCTTGTCGTCCTTCTGCGCACGGCCCCAGGCTTCGTCGAGGAGATGCAATTCCTGCTCGCGACCGACGAACTGCTTGCCGGTAACGGTGAACCCGTTCCCACCGAACCGCGGCTGTTCTTCGACCGCTTCACTGACCGGCGCAAAGGGCCGCGGAGTGACATCGAGGAGCTTGCCAACGGCCTCAATGAGTTGGCGGAGCGAGTCCGCAAAGTCTGGGAACGGCGGGAGCGTCACTCCGTTGCGACTCGGCAAAGCCCCGAGCGCAGCAGGTAAGTCGGCGGGTTTCGGAAGGCTGGCACCACCCAGAAGCACCGGAATGACTGAGACGGCATCACCGCGCCCGAGAAGCGTTTCGATCTCGATGCGAACCCAGTCGGCGGGATCGTCGAGTCGTCTGGGACTATGGATATCGCTCGGGTCCGTCGTCGCCCGCAGCCATCCTGGACCGACGACCACGAGAGCCACTCGTGCCGCGTCCAGCGCACGGCGAATACGCTCGGGAAAGACCGCTCCAGGCGCAATAGAGCTGGCATCGCGAAACACGGCATCCGCTCCGAAGGCAAGCTTCAGCCGTTCGTCGAGTTGATCCACTGCGTAGACGGAATCCACGCGGCGGTAGCTGATGAAGATGCAGTGCGGCTGAGCGCTCATTGCATGCGTAGGTCCCCGAGGTGCTTCAAGGCGGCCTCGGCGTCTTCGAGCTCTTCCTTCCGGCGCAGGTAGCCGTGTTTGAAAATCAGGCGACGGGCCTCGGCGAGGTCGTGCTGCGGGGATTGCCATGGGTACGTCGCTTCGCGAAAGAAGAGCCGCGCGCGATACAGACGGATATCGGCCAGGAACAACGGCATCGGCCCGCGCGCGGCGATCTCCCACGCTTCGTCCAGGTCGCTCTGCGCGCTCTCGGGTCCGGTGCGCGCGCCGGTGAGACTGCGAAGCCAGGCGCGGGTGAGGAGGCCGAGCGGGAGTTGGTCCTGGTAGCCAGCAAGGCGGAGGCCGGACACGGCGTGGTCCTCCATCTCCATCGCTACCCTGGTGAATCCGCGCTGACTTTCGTCGATCGTGGGCGGGGAGGAGGGTTGCGCCTCCTCACGTTGGCGGCTCCGCGATTCGAGAATCGCCACGTAGAGCGCGGCGCGTCCCAGAGTGAGGTGGTCGAGGGCGATGCTGAGGAGCCAGTGGTTGCTCTCGCTAATCTCTAGCATCTGCGCTGCGCGCTCGGCGACGGCGCGGCACACGGCAAGAGCTTCGTCGTCTTTCAGTTCTCCTTCCGCTTTCCCTGCTTCCCGCTCCGCCTCCGCCAAGAGCAGGTCGCAATACTTGAAGCCCCGAAACGAATACAATAGGCGATGATCTGGCTGCAACTCGGCCTGCATCTGCTCGGCCTCGCGGAAGCGCGCCTCCGCCTCGTCCCGCCGGCCCGCTTGGTGAAGGGCGTCGGCATGGGTCGTGCGACTGGTCATCCGCTCAGACGCGTCGCCGCTGCGGTCGGCGTAGGTCACGGACTGATCGGCGTCCTTCACTGCCCCAGCCACCTCGCCTAGCGTCAGCTCCAGTTCGCTCAGGTTGCCGGCGCTCGACGGAGCGTGTTGCCATTCCTCCCGATCGACGCGCATCCTTAGATTTTCCCGCATCGGCTCGAGGGCCTCGGTCAGCCGGCCCAGGGCGCGCAGGCGGAAGGCGGCTTCGTTCAGCAGCCACGCCTGGGCGGCTTCCGTGAGCGCGGGTGAGACGCGGCTCCACGGAGTCTCGAAGAAGCTGGCCACGCCTCCCAGGTCGGAACCGAACGCGCCGAGTTTTCTCGTGCTGAAGAACTCGGCGGCTCGCACGATGCGGTCGTAGTAAACCTTGTCACACGCCTCCTGTTGTAACCCCGCATGGCAGCCGTGGGCCACGGCCTGATAGAGCGGTTGGAGATCGTCGAGTGTGGCGTCGGGCTTGTCCTCCGTGGTCGCGCAGAGGTGCTCGTAGATCCGACGGTGGGCGGCCCGCCACGCCTCGGGCTGCGCATCGCGCAGGCGCTGGCCGAAGTACTCGCGCAGGAGAGGATGTGCGTCGAGGGCCACGAGCACTCCGGAACCCTGCTCCCGGATCACCGTCAGCAGCTTGGCGTCTTCCAGACGTTGGAGGGCGACGTTGCGCTGTGCCTCGCTGATGCTGACCAGCGGCTCGGTCAGCCCGACGATGGCCTCCCCTTCCCACAAAGCCGCCAGGGTGGCGGCCGAGGCGGGGCGGTCGAAGAGGCCGAGCAAGCCCAGGAGCGCGAGGGCGCGCCGGCCTTTCGCCTGATCGTCCGCCGTCCTGCCACCGTTGGCGAGCGATTTCACATACGCGTCCATGACGTGGAAGGCGTGGCCCCCCTGCTCCTCGGCATCGGCTTCCGAGAGCCGGATCAGGTCGCGCTTGCGGATGTCCCCGCCGTGGGCGTCGCGCAGGTAGCTGCCGAGGAGATTGAGCGTCAGGGCGTGACCCTTCACGTCCTCGACCAGCTTGTCGTATTCATTAAGCGTGCGTCCGTCCGAGCTGGGGATGGTTTTTCGCAGACTGCCCTTCACCCCGAACGACTGAAGCAGCGCGACGCCGGCCTCGGTGGAAAGGCGCGCCAGTTTCTTCTCATCTACCGTTTTCCCCACATAGGCGCGCAAGTCGGGAATGCTGTAGCGGGTGGTGACGACGCACAGACCGCGGCTGTTGGCCGCCAGCCCTTTGAGCAGTGCGGCGATGCCCTGGTCTTTCAACTCGCCCGGCGTGGGCGAGGTGGGCGCGTATTGCAACGGCTCCAGGCCATCCAGGATGAGCAGCGCCCGCCGCTCGCCAACCATCTGCGCCAGCCGCCGGCCCTTGTCGAACGAGCCCGCCGCGCTGCCCGCCATCGCCGCGTCGCCGAAGAAGGTGAGAGCCTCATTGAGAAACAGGTCGGACGAAGCCGCCAACTGCTCCCGCGTTCCCTGGCTGTAGAAAGACCACGCCAGCACGGCCTCGCACCCCGGCCAGTCCCGAAACGCCAGATCCACAGCCCACTTCGCGACCACCGAGGTCTTCCCCTCGCCGCCGAGCGCAACAAAGGTGAGGATGTGAGGGCGCTTCGTTTCGCCGCGCACGACCTGGTCCCAGGCATCGTTCAGGACCTTTGTTTCTGCCTCGCGCCCGATCAGCTCCGACGGCGCGTATTTCATGATGCGGGAGATGTCGGCCTGGACGCCGGCGCTTCGTTCGCCGTCATGCGGCGCGGCTTCTTCCACCCTGCCCGGATGAAGCTCGCGGTAGCGTTCGAGGATCAGGCGGGCAACGTCTTCCGCCGGACGTTCGGACACGACGGGAAAAATGTCTTGCTTGAAACTGCCGGGAACCTCGACATGATCGAACCGGAAGGGCATTACCCGATCGAATTCACGATCGAATAGCAGTTGTTCGATGGCGCGCAGCTCGACGCCGCACCAGTTCTTCTTGAGATAGTCCTCGCAGAAGAACGGAACGATCAAGTCGGAATCGTTTGCGTAAATACCCTGAAGCTTCCGGTTGGAGGTATAGCCGATGATCAGCCCCTCGTGCCATGCGTCGTAGAAGATGCGCGACTTGCCCTTCTCGCCGCCGAACGCGGGCAGCAGGGCGTTCGCCACCTGCTCGACGTACTCGCGCCGTTCGCCGGGAAACGACAGGGCGATCGCAAAGCGCCGGTGCTTGGATGAATCGGTATCGCTCATTGGACCCAGCCCCGCAGTCACTCGGCCCGCTTGTGCCGCAGGCTGTTGCCTCGAAGCCCCCGACCCCATAATACCGTCCAGCGCGCCCTAATCATGAAACTGAGTCGTGGGGTCACACCTTCGTTCTTTGGTACTTCCGGATCATCCTCGCGCAAGTCTCGACTTCAGAATGACTTAGAACCTCCGACGATTTGCGTCGTTGGCCAGTGGGGTATCGCTTGATCGGAGAAGCGATGCGTTTGCAACAACTTAGTACAGGTTCCAGGAAATGAGTGTCCCGTCCGCGGGCTACCGTCTGCCGCCAGAGAACCTGGCTATGGACCGTAGCCCCCGGCTTTGATCCGGGGGAAAACGAGCGTCGCCAAATTGGCAGCCCGCTTGAGCGGGCGACAGAAGAGCGATGACCGGCACATCTCTGTCGCCCGCTGAAGCGGGCTTGGAACAATTGACGCCCGCGTTTGCCCCCGACTGAAGCCGTCGACTGAAGCCGGGGGCTACGGACCTTAAGCCAGCTTCGCCGGCTCAGATCGGTCATCTTCCGACTGGACACTCTCTTCCGGGGCGCTGTACCTAGGCGTGAATCCGAGCTTGAGCGCGAATCGATGCTCTTCCAGCGGGGTAGAGGCAAGTCGATGAAACGGCGCGAGTTATGTCACGTGTGAGAGGCTGGAGAGAACCGAAGGCGTGACCCAGGATTGCTTCCTGAGTCAATGAAGCTGGCGAGTGATGTCCACGTTCGAGGACACGGTAAAGCCGAGGGCGTTGACCCCCAGATCGCGAGTTGGGTTCGCTTTCCAGGACACGGTGAAAACCGAAGGTGTGACCCCCGGCGAATCATTGTTCAGCCAAGGTATCATTGAGTCGAGGCGAAATGTGACCACGATCGACGTTGACGCTGTCTACGAGAACGGCGTCCTCACGCTCAAACATCCCGTGGACTTACCGGAGAACGCCGAGGTGCATGTGACGATTCAAACCGCCGCCGAGGCCAGAACTCCGCTCGGCCGCCGCCTGCGCGAGCTGCGAGCGGAGATCGCCAGATCAGGCATGGCTCCTCTGGGCTGGGACGAGATCGAGAGTGAAGTTGCCGTCCGACGCGGCGGGTGGCGAGAAGGGTCGTGAAGCTTACGTTCGTGGATGCCGGCGTGCTTCGATCCATCGCGCTCGTGCCGTCAAGGTAGTCAGGATCTATCCAGGCGCGTGAGAAGCGTCGCGATCGCCGGCCGCCGCGGGAAGGCCGCTCGCTCGTCGTGCGTCGTGCGCCGGCGCCTCGGGATCGACGGTCTCGACGCCGTCCGTCACGAGGATGACGACGTTCGCAGCCGCCTGCCCGAACGTGTTCGGTTCGGATACGACGAGAATCGTCGTCCCGAAACACGCCAGCGCTCCGATCGCTCCCGCGAGCACGTTCGCGGGAGCGGCGCATCGATCGTCACTTCTTCCCGGCGTCGTCGAGGGCCTGGTCGAAGCTGTCGGCGACGTCCTCCGGCTCGGAGGGTTCTTGCGAGCCGGGGTTCGTGGCCAGGAAACCCTGGGCGGCGGGGGGCTGGGGAGCCGGCTCCGGAGCCGGGGGTGCCGAGCGGCGCTTGCGGCGATTCAGGGCCCGCAGCACCACGCGCTCCATCTCGGCCACATAGGAGTGCAGCTCGGCGCCATCCGGTTGGGCGGCGGCGTGCTGCGCCCATTTGTACATCTGCAGCGCGTGCACGGATGCGATGGCGAGCTTGTTGAGGATGGTGAATTGCACATCGGCCACGAAGGACTCCAGTTGCAGCATCAGGGGGCCGATCTCCTCGCGGAGCGCCATGGCGTACTCTCCCTCGTACGCGTCGAACAGGTTGCGCTGCTTTGCTGCCGAGGAGTAGGTGGTCATGGTGATCGCCGGCCTGATCAGACCGTCGGCGAACTTCGCGCTGGCGGCGATACGCCTGATCTGGCGAGCGTCGTACGTCAGAAGGTCGGGCATGATCGTCAGAAAGACCGCGATTGCATCGCGGAAACGCTGGGCGATGACGTCGACATCCTTCGTGGCGGCTACGGCGGCGCTGTCAGCGGTGGGCGAAGTGGGCGGTTTGTCGTTCATCGTCATATCTTTCATCTTTCCGGGAGGCCTGTCCAACTGCGAACGGGCGTCCTCTCATGGATCGGGGACGTTCGAGCTTGAGAAAGATTCCATGGTGATTCCAATCTGATGGTCTCTCACGCTAGCGTGCTGAAATTGAATATTTCATGTAACCTATTGAACCAATTTGAGTTGCAGTAGAACCAGATTGATACTACGTAGGAACGATATGATACTCTGGATCATCAGATTGATTCTCTCGTGTATCGAAATAATTCTCACGATTATCGATTGGATCCTACCGAGAAGCGCAATGCTCCTACCGATGATCAAGCTCACTCTACCGAGGAACAAATGATTCTCCTGATCATGAAACTGATTCTTCGAAGAACCAGATGATTCTCATGATCACCAGATTGATTCTCCGAAGAACCAGATCATTCTCATGATCATCGGATTACTTCTATGGAAAAGCACATCGATTCTTTCGAGCATTGAATTCATCCTAACTATGATCAGGTTGATTCTAAAAAGTATCAGATCAATCCTCTGTAGAAAAGAAGCAGTGATCCGTGGATCATACGGATGGAGAGATGAAAGCCTAGCCTCCGGTGGCCCGCTTGCCGGCGGCCGTCGCTACCCTTCATCTGCGTTCATCTGCGTCATCTGCGGATCAAAGAACCTACGTCGCGTCTAGTCCACGGCCGCCTTCTGCGTCAGCCGCGGGCATTGCCCGCGCAGCCCCAAAATACACCGCCGGAGGCGGCTGGACGTAGGTCGGACTCTCCAGTCCGGCCGGAACGTCCGCGGCCGATCGTTCATGCGGCGGACGCTCCGCACGGATGATGCAATTCCACTGGCCGTGAGGGGCTCCGCCTGGAACCACCAGCAGCGCGAGCTCCGGTCGGACTGACAGTCCGACCTTCTGGAGATTGGACGTTCAATGTGCGTATTTGGAATGTTGCCGGATCCACTGGCGTAGCTGGCGCGAGAACGCCGGAGGCGCTCCGTAGATTAGCCGGTGGCAAGCGCCGCGAGGCGCGCCGTCACCGGTTACCGATCGGCACGCCGGAGGCGTTCCGTAGATTAGCCGGTGGCAAGCGCCGCGAGGCGCGCCGCCACCGGTTACCGATCCGCACAAGTGTCGTACCCCGGCAGGGGTACCGGAGGGGTTGACGCATGCCCTCGACGACATCGATCTCCTACGAGCGTGTTTTCTGGTGACGCGAGCGCGGTCCGCGACCCCTGCCGGGGTCGGTGATGGCCACGATCCCTAACCGGTGGCGCCGCGTCCTTCGGCGCTTGCCACCGGCTAATCTACGGAACGCCTCCGGCGTGCTTCGCGCTGGCTTGCCAGCGATCTGTAAGCGTCAAATTCCAAATACACACCCTTTAACGTCCAAACTCCACCGGTCGGACTGAGAGTCCGACCTACGTACGAGCCGCCGGGCGGGGACGCCCGCTCGCCTCGGTCTTGCGGCACGCAAAATGCGTAAGCAGATGTCATCATGATCAAAGCACTTGGAATCGCCCTTCTCCTCATGGCCTCCACCGCCGTTTATGCCCAGCAGGACACGCCGCCTGCGCCCGTACAGATACCGCCGAGCCCGTCGCTGCAGATCGTTCCCGACCACTTCGGACCGAGCCGCCTGGACGTCGAGATCGGCGCCATCCGGCTGAATTCCAGAAGCGGACGCTACACATTCGCCTACCTCCCCCTGCTCCCACCGCTGCAGGGAACGGGCTTCCGCCCCTCGCTCGAGATGCCGAATGCGTTTGCGCTCACCGGAACGTCGATCCCCCAGAAGCCGTGGGGCCGCCGTCACGTGCTCGCGGGGATTCGTTAATCTGGGGTTCATTCACAGAAATTTTGGTAGCCCTTTGCGGGGGAGGAGCGGCACAATGGGCAGGCAGATGATCCGCTCCGCCCTCCTCCTGGCCCTGCTCGCGCTGGCGATGCCGGTTTTCGCCGACGACGATCCGAAGCCTGACTATTCGGTGGACGCCCTCCTCCGCTTTTCCCGTGATTTCGTGCTCCATCCGCGGTCGACGATCGGCAATATCGACCTCGGCAACCTCGGCGCGATGAACATCTACAAGTACGGTGTTCACGGCGTCCTCAACTATCTTCCCTTCCTGGCGCCGCTCCCGGGGACGCGCTTGGTGGACGTGGCCTCGCTCCCGAGCGCGTTCGCGCTGACGAACACGCCCATCGCGCGTTCGATGCCGTACATGCCCGACGACGCGTCGCTCTCTCCCGGCGCCAAGCGGGAGTACGACCGCCTGTTGAAGCTGGAAAAGCAGGGCGATCTCAGCGGACAGTGATCGGTTCGTGCGTTGGAGTTTGGACGCTACGATGCCGCGATAGCGGCTCAAGAAGGTAGCCAGGGGTGCGAGCGCTTATTGCGAGCAACCCCTGGTCCACGTTGTTCTCGAAAGCGTGCCGCGTCAGCGGCACTGGATGGAGTCCCCGATTACTCCAGTGCCGCTGACGCGGCACCAACCACGACATCTCTTTACCAGGGGTGCTCGCAGAAAACGCTCGCACCCCTGGCTACCGTCTTGTTGCCGCTAACGCGGCACTAACCTGCATTTCTCACAGTCTGCTTGATCGCTTACCACTTATTTTCGTCGAGAGTCCTTCTCCCCCCGCGGTTTCTTGCGGGGGGAGAAGGTGCCGAAGGCGGATGAGGGGGGCGAATACGCCTTATGAGCGATTTACCGACGCAGGTGCGAGACCGCTTGAAAGCTCGAACGCATGTTGCCGCTCGGCACGCGCGCGCGAATGACGTACTCGTGAAACGCCCCCTCATCCGCCTGTCGGCACCTTCTCCCCCGCAAGAAACCGCGGGGGAGAAGGGCTCTCGACGGGGTACAGGGTGCCGACGATTCCAGTGAGAGTGTGGGAAACGCGGCACTAAGCAGCCGGAGGCGGCTCAAAGCACAGACAAGAGTGTCTGTGCCACATTTCAGTTCTTCCTGAGACCCCAGAAGTTCTCCGTCAGCCACGTCATGAGCCCGGCGGCGGGCACGGGGCGGCTGATGAAGTAGCCCTGGGCCAGGTCGCAACCCATCTCCTCGAGGCGCTGCATGGTGTAGAGGTCCTCGACACCCTCGGCGCAGACCTGCTTGCCGAGGTTGTGAGCCAGGTCGATCACCGTCCGGACGATGGCGGCGTCGGCGTCGCTCGTCATCATGCCGAGGACGAACGACTTGTCGATCTTGATCTCGTCGATCGGCAACTCGCGGAGGTGCGTGAGCGAAGAGTAGCCGGTGCCGAAATCGTCGACCGACAGCCGCACACCCATCGACTGCAGCATCGACATGATGGCCAGCGCGTGCGCGGGGTCGGCCATGATGCTGCTCTCCGTGATCTCGATCTTGAGGAATCGCGGATCGACGTTCCATTTGTCGAGCGCCGCCTGCACCTTGGACGGCAGCGTCTCCTCGAGCAGGCTCTTGGCGGAGACGTTGACGGCGATGTGCACGGGCGCGCCCGCGTCCTGCCACTCGCGGCACTGCCGCAGGGCGTGGTCGAGGATCCAGTCGGTCATGACCCTGATCAGGCCCGTCCGCTCCGCGATGGGGATGAAGCTCACCGGAAGCAGCAGCCCGCGCGTGGGATGGTTCCATCGCAGCAGCACCTCGGCGCGCGTCATCAGGCCGCTGCGCAGATGCCGCTTCGGCTGGTAGTACAGCTCGAACTCATCCCGCTCGATGGCGCTGCGCATCTCCACGATGAGGGAAAGCTGATCCGGGAGACGCGACTCGCGATCGTCGCGCTCGTGAAAGGTGAAGCCGCTGCTGGACTGCTTGGTGGCGTACATGGCCACGTCGGCGCGGCGCATCAGCGTTCGCGCGTCGTTGCCGTGCTGGGGAAAGAGGGCGATGCCGATGGAGGCTCCCACTTCCAGCACCTGTCCCTCGACGACGAAGGGCTTCTGGAGCGTGTTCAGGATGCGGCGCGCGGTCATGGCCACGGCGTTGGCGTCGAAGGCCGAGGTCAGCACGATGCGAACTCGTCTCCGCCGAGGCGGGCCACCGTGTCGTCGATGTGCAGTTGATTGCGGAGGCGGAAGGCGACCTGCTTGAGGAGAACGTCGCCGAAATGATGGCCGAAGGTGTCGTTGACGTCTTTGAAGCGATCGAGGTCCATGAGCAGGAGGGCGATGAGCCTCCCCTCCCCGCGCGCCGCCTCCAGCGCCTCGGCCAGCCGATCGAACAGCATCATGCGGTTCGGCAGATTGGTCAGCCCGTCGTGCATGGCCTGGTGCCGCAGCGCCAGGATCTCGTTCCGTCTGTCGGTGACGTCGCGGAGGAAGGCCACCCAGTGGGTCAACTCTCCGCCGTCTTCGACCGGCACGAGCTGGATCTCGAGCTCGAACTCGTGGCCGTCTCTTCGTTGCGCGGTGGCCTCGGCGGCGAAAGGCTGCCGCGCGAAGACGTGCTGCAGCATCGAGTCGAAGATCTCGCGATGACGGTCGACGATCCCAAATGCCACCGGGGTCTCCCCGATGATCTCCTCACGCTCGCGGCCGAAGATGGCGCAGAAGCCGTCGTTGACGAAGGCGATGCGCGGCCCCAGCTCCTCGACCGCGGGCGTCATGATGGCGATCCCCTGCGCGGCCACGTGAACGGCGCTGCCGAGGAGACGCAATTGCTCGCTCTCGAATCGCTGCTCGGTCAGCTTCCGTTGCAGCAGCGTCGCGTCCTCGACGGGAGCCGTGGTCCATTCCGTGCGGAGGGAGGTGGTGAGGTCTTCGGACATAAGTAAGGGGTGGGATTCTACTCGGTGCGGGGCGTCAGGGGGTTTCGGGGGTCGGGAGTCGGGGGTCGGGGGTCGTAGCAAAACAAGATCTCCGACCCAGGACCCCCGACTCCCGACCCCGGAGCCCCGTGGCAGTCACGGAGATCTTCATAGCTACGACCCCCGACACCCGACACCCGACCCCCGCGTCACTCACTTCCTCGCAAACTCCACGCTCCCCGAATACTTCGCTGGATCGAGCAACACCTTCGCGTCCTTCTTGTCCTTCAGGTACGAGTCCCAGAACATCAGCGAGATGGAGCGGATGGAGGCGAAGGTGCCGCGGTCGCTGATCTGCGGCGTGCGGGGATCCTCCTGGTAGCCAGGATTCAGCACCTGTCCCGTGCGCGGATCGACCACCGGCGCCTGGGAGGGCTGCCGGAACTGCTCACCGAGTCCCGAGGCCACGCCGGTGAAGGTCATGTGCGTGGCCCCCTTGATGAGGACGAAGTACTTGTCGCCGGTTGGCGAGTCTTCGTACGCCGTCTTGCGCCAGTCCGGACCTTCGGTCTCGTTCGCGCCGAAATCGCGGGTGCCGGTCATGTACATGGCCGGCACGTGGACGTCATGCCACGAATCCGCGGTCAATCCGCGGTTCGCGGCCACTCCCTGCGGCGACATGGCCATCATCGCTTTCACGCGCGCGTCGCCGAGCGCCAGCGGCGGATCGCCGAATGTCTTCGCGCCGGCGGCCATCATGGAGGTGAATGCGCCGTACGAATGGCCGCCCACGCCGATGCGGGCATGGTCCAGCTTTCCCTGGAGCTCGGGATAGTCCTTCTCGAGACTGTCGAGTGAATCGAGGATGAGGGTGACGTCGCGAACGCGGTCGCGCCACTGCGGCTCGCGCTCCTTCTCCCAGATCATCTCGGCGGCGTTCGGGCGGGGCTTCGACTGCGCCTGCGCCTGGGTGTTGGACGGCTGGCGCTGGCGGCGGCGATTGTTCGCGGCCTGGTCGCTGCGCATGGCCAGGAGATCGGACATCGTGTCCCTCAGCGCGCCGGCGTCGGCGTGCGATGGGCGGA
The DNA here is from genome assembly GCA_035482045.1 of Thermoanaerobaculia bacterium. Lineage (GTDB taxonomy): Bacteria > Acidobacteriota > Thermoanaerobaculia > Gp7-AA8 > Gp7-AA8 > JADGNZ01. Next base: position 70,041 of record DATHRD010000038.1, on the reverse strand, counting down.
TGCAGACGTAGCCGTAGCTCGTCCAATACGAGATCAGCGCTTCGTAGCCGTGATCCGATCCGCCATATCCATGGGAGAAGATGATGATGGGAAACGGTCCCCTGCCGCGCGTCGGGTATTCGATCGAGACCTCGATGTTCTTGTTGCGCGCGCCATCGTGCAGGATCGCGGACGGGATCACGCCAACCGGCGACGATCCCATGTCGAAGCCATAGGACGGCGAGTACGAGGCCGGCGCGGGCGCCGGAGGCACCTTCTGCTGCTGCGGAGCCGACGCGCATGCGGCCACTGCGATCAGACCAAGTGTGACCAGGAGTCGTTTCATGGAGCCTCCATACGAATGTGCATCAACGATTGAATGCAGAATCTCACAGCGGCATTCTCGCTGAGGGCCGGAAGGCGGCAATGGGGAAGATCGTTGCGAAAGTGTTGGCGGGTCGCGGGCGACGTTGCGAAGCCCTGACTGCCGCCGAGCCGGCGGCGGTCCAGCCGGCGGGCCGCTGGCGCTACGCTGATAGCCCGAACTGCCCGCAACCTGTCTGATAGTGCGGAGTGGTGCCGATAAGCAGGACCGATGTGGCACAGACACTCTTGTCTGTGCGGTGTCTCGCCCAACTCGAGAGACTGCAAGCGCTCACAGCAAGCGGCTTCGGCCTGAGCACAGACAAGAGTGTCTGTGCCACATCGGTCCCTGGCCTGCGGCGGCAGGCAGGGAGTCTCTCAATCAGGTCGTGTTCGTCCCCTACTGTGCCGGGACGAACGTTGGGTCGTTGGTCTGCATGTCGATCACCGAGGCGTAGGCGGTGACGCGGCCCTGGCCGCTGATCACCTTGACCGTCACGCGGGCGTTGTACATGTTGGTCAGGCCCATCGACTTCAAGAGTTGCGGGTACTGGACGTACTGGTTCGGCGCGAGGTCGATCTGGGTGGACGCGGCGACCTTCGAGTCGGAGGGGACGGCCGTCACTTCGATCGTGGCCGCGTTTCCGGTGACCTCGGCGAAGCCGACGTTGGTGCGGTAGCGGTCCGACTCTTCGATCTGCAGGATCTGCAGGGGGCGCGAGCCCAGGGCCGCCGCGTCGTTGGCGGTGACTGCCGGTACGAACTGGCCGTAGGTTCCGTTCGGCGTCTGGTTGTACGTTCGGGCAGTGGCGACGAGCGGCGTGGTGGCCGTGGTGGCGATGTGCAGCGCGCCTCCATCGTTGGAGATGCCGAAGAGCGATTGCAGGGCGCTGTCGAACGTCTGAACCTGGCCCGGCGCCAGCGAGATGTCCTTCGACTGCGGCGTGCCGCCACTCTGCGAGTAGTACGTGAGCGTCGCTTTCACGATGCTGGTCGACGGGTTGAAGACACGGACGTCGCTCTGCCAGTTGGCCACGCCGTTGTTCAGATCGGCCACGCCGGGGAGCACGTACATCGAGGCGGCGGCCTGATTCACTGCCACGGGCGGGACCAGCAGCGGGTCGTTGGTCTGGTTGTCGAGAACGGAGGCGTAGGCGGTCACTTTGCCTACGGGCGAGACGACTTTGACTTCGATGCGGCCGTCGCTGACCTGCAGGTTCTTCTGCGCCAGGATCGAGTTGAGCTGCAACTGCTGGCCGCCCTTCAAGTCCTGGGTGAACTCGGTGAGCTTCTGGCCGTTGTCGCCAAAGACGCTGATGAGGACGGAGGCAGGATCGCCGGAGCCTTCCACGATGCCGAGGTTGGTGCGGTAGGCCGGCGACTGGGCGATCTGTTGCAGGCTGAGGATCGTCGACTTCGAAGGATCGCTGCCACGGCCGACGAAGGCGGCGAACGGAATGGCCGGGATGTACTGTCCGAACGTGCCGTTCGCGGTGGTGTTGTAGGTGCGGCTGGCGGCGAAGGTGAGAATGTTGGCAAGCCCTGCCGGAACGGCGGTGGTGGACGACGGCGCCGTCGTGAGCGGCCGGACCTCGAGGGTCCCGGTGGCGCCATTCGAGCCAAACCACGACTCCAGCACGTCGTCGAGGGCGAGGGTTTGGCCGGGATCGATGTCGACGGTGGTCTGATTCCCTTGCGTGATGCCGCCGTCGCCGGTGGGCGTGAACGTGACCTGATACTTCATCGGCTGCGCCGAGGAGTTCGTTACGCGGACGTCGGACTGGAACTTCGAGTTGATGCCGTCCGCGTGCGCGACGGCGGGGATGATGAGCGCGTCGGGCGGCGGGGCGCTCTTCGCGGTCGGTGATACCGGCTGCACGAGGTTGACGGAGACGGTGGTCGTTGCCGGCGGTGTCGTGCCGAGACCGGTGACGTTGCCGTGCTGCGATCCAGTGGAGGATCCGAAGCTGATGGTGACCCCGCCGCTGCTGGTGCCGACTGGCAATCCGTTCGTCGTTGCCGTGACCGTCAGCGTCATCCCCTCGGGCGGTACCGTTCCGCTCGACGGCGAGACCGTCAGCCACGGCTGGTTTGTGGTGGCCGTGAAGGTCTCGCCGGCCGCCGCGGCAATCGTTCCTTTGTGCGCAGCGCTGCCAGCCGTGCCGCCGCCGATGTGGATCTCATAGTTCGTCGTCTGCGGGTTGTCGGCCGGAGTCGAGCCGTTGGCCGAGGCCGGGTTGGTGACACTCGACGGAAGCACCTGGACCGTGAGCGTGAGCGAGAAGAGGCTGCGCTCGCCCGTACACGTGCCGACGGAACGGACGCGGTAGTAGTAGGAGACCGGAGCGTCGCCGCTGTTCACGTGCTTGAACGGCCATTCGCTTCCGTCGGTGGTGATCGAGACGGGCGATGCGAAGGAGGAAGTGAGCGATTCCTGAATCTCGTATTGCGTCGTGTCTGCCGGACCGGTCGGTGTCCAGCGGATCACATACTCGACATTGGTCGAGGCGGTGCTCTCGGCGCGCGGCGAGGGAACGCCTGGCGTCGAACAGGGCGGGAGCGGCTGGGCGGCGGTGAAGGTGCTCGAGGTCGAGCGCAGGGACGGGCAGTTATCGAATAGCGCGTCGACGAACCACGTCACGCTGCCTTGCGGCGCGCTCTGATTGTCGAGATGGGTGCTCGACGTCGTACCGATGACGGCCGGCGGCGCGTCGCCGGAGGCGAGCCAGACCATGTATTGCGTTGCGCCCGGGACGTTGCTCCATTGGAGATCGAATGGAGTGAGGACCGCGGACGCGCCGTCGACGGGTGCGGTGAGCATGGGCCGGACGATCGCGCAGTCAGCCGGAGGCGCGTAGGTGAAGTGGGCATGCGCCGACTCGACCGGATCGCATCCGTTGAACTGCGCGCGGACGAACCATTCGATGCTGCCGGCGCCGATCGAGCGCTTGAGCGTCGTGGCGGTGGTGGTGCCGGCCAAGGACGGCGTCCCGTTGTTGAACGACAGCCACAGCTCGTAGCCGATGGCGTTCTGGGCGGGCGACCAGGCGAAATCGACGGTGCCGCTCGTCAGCGCCGCACCGTTCGAGGGCGTGAGCGACGTTGCCGCGGGGTTGTTGCAAGTGGCCGCGGCGGAAATCGTGAACGACTGTTGCGCCGAGGCGGCGGAGGCGCAACCGTTGAAGAGCGCTTCGACGTACCACGCCACCGTGCCGCTGGTGAAGGTCGTGTGCAGCGTCGTGGCCGAGGCGGTCGTGCCGAGCGGTGCGAAAGCGCCGCCGTTGATCGATGCCCAGAGACGGTATCCGTTCGCGCCGGCAACAGCGGACCAGTGGAAGTCGACCACCGACGAGGCCAGCGTGGCGTTGGGCGACGGCGTCAGAAGCGACGGTGCGGAGTGTCCCGCGCAGGGATCGATCGAGGCGATCGTGAACGTTGATGACGCGGATGACGTCGGATCGCAGCCCGGGAAGATCGCGTCGACGTGCCAGGCCACGCTGGTGCCGGTGAGCGGTACCGTGAGCGAGGTGGCGCCGTTCGTGGTGCCGACGTCCTGCGGTGCGCCGCCGTCGAGAGCGACCCAGAGGCGGTAGCCGACAGCCTGGGCCACCGGCGTCCAGGAGAACGTGACGGGCGAATTCACGACCGCGTTCGGCGACGGCGCGATGAGCTGCGCGGCCGGGTGCGTGCAATTCGCCGACGCGGCGACGGTCAGATCACGCGGCGAGGAGAACAGCGTCGGGCAGTCGTTCGTAAAGTGGGCGGCCACGTACCAGGTCGACGTGCCGCTCGGCAGATTGATGGCGGCCGAGGTCGAGGTCGTCGTCGTCGCGATCACGGGGGCGCTGCCGGAGCTGGCGATCCAGAGGTCGTACGACGTCGCGTTGGCCGCGGCCGACCAGGTGAAGTTGACGGGATTGGCCAGGTTCGCGGCGCCGGCTGCCGGCGTGATTGCCGAGGGCGCGGCGTTGTTGCAGGACGGCAGCGCGTTGATCGGGATCGTGATTCCGGCGTTGTTGTTGTTTCCGTTCGGATCGCTGTTGGCGGCCGCGGTCGAGGCGTTGTCACCGGCGCTGCCGTTGTCGGCGGCGGTTGCCGTGATAGTCACCGGCGCGGCCGGCCCGACGGGGAGCGACGCGAGCGAGCAGACGATCGTCAGACCGGTCGTCGAGCACGACCAGCCGCTGCCCGAGGCGCTCGGCGCGGTGACTCCGAAGAGGTTGTTGGCCAGGCGGACGTTCTGCGCCGTGTTCGGACCGTTGTTGGCGACGTTCAGGGTGAGCGTGACCGTGCCGCCGGCGCTGACGGGATTCGGGGCGCCGGTCATCGTCAGAACCAGATCCGCGGAATCGAGGATGGCGATGTTGGCGCTGGCGGAGGCGACGCACAAGCCGCTGGTCACGGTGACGTTGATGATGACGCTGCCGCCGCTGCCAGCGGTCCAGGCGATCGACGATGTGCCGTTGCCGCTGGTGATGGTGCCGCCGGTGATCGTCCAGGCATAGGTCGATCCGCCCGGTCCGGCTGCTACCGATGCAATGTTACCGACGGAGCCGCCGGAAACGGATGAGGGGGCGATGATTGCGGTGCTCGTGGAGCTGACGGTGACGGTGACTGCCGGTGATGTACCGCTGCATCCACCGCCGTTTGTGACCGCGACGCTGTAGGAACCGGAGACTGTGGCACCGAACGATGAGCTCGTGGCGCCGTTGATCGGCGACCCGTTGAGCAGCCATTGATAAGAGGTGGCGGCGCTGGAGGTGAGCGTGACGCTGCCGCCGCTGCAGAATGTGGTCGGGCCGGAGGGGGTGATCACCGGCGAGGGTGCTGTCGTCTGCGTGACCGTGGTCGCGGCCGAGGTGCCGCTGCATCCTGCCCCGGTGGTGACAGTGACGCTGTAGTTGCCGATGGCCGTGGCCGCGTACGACTGCGCGTTGGCGCCGCCGATGGGTACGCCGCCGAGGCGCCACTGGTACGACGCCCCCGAGGAGGAGGTCAGGGTAACGCTGCCGCCGGCGCAGAACGAAGCCGGGCCGGAGGTTGTGATCGTCGGTGTGAACGCGCCGATCGTGATGCTGGCGCTTCCATTCGCGGGGCAGCCGTTCAGCGTGGCTACGACGCTGAGTGACACCGGAGAGGCCGTACCGACGGTGAAGGTGATGGATGACGTTCCCTGTCCGGTCTGCAGCGTGCCGTTGCCGACCGTCCACGTGTAGGTCGCGCCCGCGACACCGCCTCCGACAATGCTCGCCACCACGGTGCTGTTCGCGCAGGCGGAAGCGGGGGCGTTGATCGCGGCCGGAGGCGGCGTGTTGGCGGTAACGGTTGTCGGTGCCGAGGTGCCCGTGCAGCCGCCCGAGTCGGTGACGGTGACGCTGTAGCTGCCGCCCGCGGTGGCGTTGTAGCTCGATGCGGTCGCGCCGCCGATCGGTGTCCCGTTGAGGAGCCAGTGATATGTGGAGAAGCTTCCGCTTCCGCCGCTCGGATTGGCGGTGAGCGTGACGTTGCCGCCGGTGCAGAACGCCGTCGGGCCGGAGATGGTCACGCTGACCGCGCTGTTGACGGTCACCGTCGTCGTCGCCGAGGTGCCGCTGCATCCGGTGCCCGTCGTCACGGAGACGCTGTAGTTGCCGGTGGTCGTGGCCACGTACGACTGGGCGTTCGCGCCGGCGATCGGCGAGCCGCTGAGGATCCACTGGTACGACGCTCCCGCGGATGAGGTCAGCGTGACGCTTCCGCCGGCGCAGAAGGAGGTTGGGCCGGAGGGGGTAATGGTCGGAGTGAACGGGGCGACGGTGATGCTCGCGCTTCCGTTGGCTGGGCAACCGTTGAGGGAGGCTATGACGCTGAGGGATACCGGCGTCGCAGTGCCAACGGTGAAGGTGATCGATGAAGTTCCCTGCCCTGTCTGCAGAACGCCGTTGCCGACCGACCAGGTATAGGTCGCGCCGGCAACCGCGCCGCCGACGATGCTCGCGGCGACCGTGCTGTTCGCGCAGGCCGAAGCCGGTGCGTTGATGGCGGCCGGGGGCGACGCGTTGACGGTGACCGTTGTCGGTGTGGAGGTGCCTGTGCAGCCGATCGAGTCGGTTGCCGTGACGTTATAGCTGCCGCCCGCGGTGGCGTTGTACGTCGATGCGGTTGCGCCGCCGATCGGTGAGCCGCCGAGCAGCCACTGGTACGAGGAGAAGATTCCGCTGCCGCCGCTCGGATTGGCGGTGAGCGTGGTGTTGCCGCCGGTGCAGAACGCTGTCGCGCCGGAGATGGTCACATTGACCACGCTGTCGACCGTGACGGACGCCGGCGAGGATGTGGCCGAGCAGCCGAGGACGTTGGTCACTGTCACGGTGTAGTTGCCGGCCGCTGTAACGGTGAGCTGTTGCGCGGTGGCGCCAGCGATCGGCGTGGCGGAGTTGCTCCACTGGTACGACGCGCCGGCGGAGGCTGTGAGGGTGACGCTGCCGCCGGTGCAGAACGTGGTCGGACCGCTTGGTGTGATCGTCGCAGCAGGCGCTGTGCAGACGGTAAAGTTGCTGGCGCTGCTGGCTGAGCCTCCGCCGGCGGTAACCGTGATGAGACCGGTCGTCGCGGCCGCCGGAACCGTTGCGGTGATCTGCGACGTGCTGTTGACGGTGAAGGTCGCCGAGGTGCCGTTGAACGTTACGGAGCTGACGCCGCTGAAGCCCGTGCCGGTGATCACGACGCTTGTGCCGATGCTTCCGGATGCCGGTGTGAAACCGGTGACGGACGGCGCGGACGGCGCCGTGTAGCACTTGCCAAAGGTTCCCGCGCCGTAAATGGCCTGGACTTCGGTTTGTGTCAGAGCACGGCTGTACAGAGTCAGTTCATCGACGAGACCCGGGAAGAAGAAGGTAGGAGTCGAGCTCTCGATCTCCGCGCCGATGATGAGCGGATTCGTGTCGAATCCGATGGCCGTGGAATTGGTTCCGCTGCCGACGGTCGCGCCGTTGACGTAGAGCACCTGCGCCTGGCCGGCGCTGTCGTAGGTGTAAGCGACGTGGTACCAGGTGTTGGTTGCAGGCGCCCAGGTATAGTCGACGCTCGGGCCGTTGCCGGCCGTATTGCCGATTGCGGCGTGCAACGCGCCGCCTTGATACCAGATCACGTAGGAGTCGTTCGTACCGCTCCCCACGGTCTTGCTGACGATCGTGGCCGTCGAGGGGATCGTGTTGAATTTCACCCATCCCTCGATGGTCAGGCTGGACGGACGGAGGGTGCCGTTGTCGGGCACGGAGACGTAGGCGGTCGTGCCGTTGAAGCTGAAGGCCTGACCGACGTTTCCGGTGGTGTACGTCGCGCTGCCATTTGCCGTGCCGGTGTTCGGTCCCACGGAGTCGACCGCATTCGACTCGGCGCGATACCAGGCCACGGCGCCGCTGGGAACGGCCGTACACGCCGTCGGAGTGACGGTGGTCGTCCCGCTGCCGGTATTGTCGGCGGTGTTGGGATCGGGCTGCGTACCGGCGACGCTGGCGGAAAGCGTCAGCGTGCCGGGTATGGTTGGCGTGACGACGATGGTGACGGGGTAGAGAGTGGTTGCCGGAATGGATGTCCAACTGCAGGTCACTGTACTTCCGGAATGCGAACAGGTCCCGCCGTTGGACGCCGAGGATGAAACGTAGGTGGAGTTGGACGGGAGCGTATTCGTCAGGACGACGTTCGTTCCCTGAGACGTACTTTGATTGTAGGCATATCCGGTGAACGTGACGTTGCCGGCGCCGAATGTGATCGGGTTGGGTGAGCCGCTGATGCTGTAGACCGCCAGATCGATCTGCGAGTTGACCGTGACCGACTTGTTGGCGTTGTTGTTGGGAGGATTCGAATCGGATTCGGTGCCGGCTACGTTCGACACAATTGTCAGCGGACCGCCGGCCGTGGGGGTGACAACGATGGTCGCGGAGTAGAGGCTCGTTGCCGGAATCGAGGTCCAGTTGCAGGTGACCGTGCCGGCTGACTGCGAGCAACTTCCGCTGTTCGTGGCCGTGGCGGACACGAATGTGGAATTTGAAGGCAGGGTATTCGTCAGGGTGGTGCCCGTTCCTTGTGAGTTGCTGGCGTTGTAGATCAAGACGGTGTAGGTGACGTTGCCGGTGTTGAGGGTTATGGGATCGGGCGTGCCACTGATCGAGTAGAGCTGGAGATCGATCTGCGAGTTGACGGTGACCGACTTGCTCATGCTGTTGTCGGCCGTGTTCGGATCGCTCTCAGTTCCCGCTACGCTGGACGACAACGTCATCGATCCACCGGACGTAGGCGTGACGACGATCGTCGCCGTGTAGAAGCCAGCCGACGGGATCGATGTCCAGTTACAGGTGACCGTGCCGCCCGAGTGGGTGCAGGTTCCGCTGTTCGTAGCCGAGGCAGAGACGAATGTGGAGTTCGCGGGCAATGTATTCGTCAGGACGGTGCTCGTTCCCTGCGACGTGCTGGGGTTGTAGATCGAGACGGTGTAGGTGACGTTGCCCGTATTGAGAGTGATCGGATCGGGTGTGGCGGTCAAGCTGTAGAGGCGGAGATCGATCTGCGAATTGACCGTGACCGACTTGCTGGCGCTGTTGTTGGCTGTATTGGAATCGGATTCTGTGCCGGACACGCTGGAGGTGAGCGTCAGCGCGCCTCCCGACGTTGGGGTGACGACGATGGTGGCGGAGTAGAATCCGGTCGACGGGATCGAGGTCCAGTTGCAGGTGACGGTAGGGCCCGATTGGTTGCAAGTGCCGCTGTTCGTGGCCGTGGCGGAGACGAATGTGGAATTCGCAGGGAGTGTGTTCGTCAGGACGGTGTTCGTTCCCGGTGAGGTGCTGGGGTTATAGACCGAGACGGTGTAGGTGACGTTGCCGGTGTTCAGGGTGATGGGATCGGGCGTGGCGCTGATCGAGTAGAGCTGAAGGTCGATCTGCGAGTTGACGGTGACCGACTTGCTCATGCTGTTGTCGGCCGTGTTCGGATCGCTCTCCGTGCCCGCTACGCTGGACGACAACGTCAACGATCCACCGGACGTAGGCGTGACGACGATGGTGGCCGAGTAGAAGCCGGACGCCGGGATCGAGGTCCAATTACAGGTGACGGTGCCCGAGTGGGTGCAGGTTCCGCTGTTCGTAGCCGAAGCAGAGACGAACGTGGAATTCGCAGGCAGTGTGTTCGTCAGGACGGTGTTCGTTCCCTGCGACGTGCTGGGGTTGTAGATCGAAACGGTGTAGGTGACGTTGCCATTGTTGAGGGTGATCGGGTCAGGCGTACCGCTCATGCTGTAGACGCGGAGATCGATCTGCGAATTTACCGTGAGCGACTTGCTCGCGGAGTTGTTGGCGATGTTGGGATCGGCCTCTGTGCCGGACACGCTCGAGGTCAGCGTGAGCGCTCCGCCCGAGGTGGGGGTGACGACGATGGTCACCGTGTAGATGGTCGATGCCGGGATCGAGGTCCAGGTGCAGTTGACGGTGCCCGAGTGGGTGCAGATTCCGCTCCCCGTGGCCGAGGCAGAGACGAATGTGGAATTGGCGGGGAGTGTGTTGGTCAGAACGGTGTTCGTCCCCTGCGACAGGCTGGGGTTATAGACTTGGACCGTATAGGTGACATTGCCCGTGTTGAGCGTGATCGGATCGGGCGTACCGCTGAGCGAATATACCTGGAGATCGATCTTCGAGTTGACCGTGACGGTCTTGTTTCCGCTGTTGTTGGCGGTAATCGGGTCGGTCTCCGCCCCCGAAACGCTGGCCGTGAGCGACAAGGAGCCGCCAGCCGTGGGCGTGACGACGATCGTGGCAGTGAAGACGGTGAAGGCTCCGATCGAGGACCAGTTGCAGGTGACCGTTCCTCCTGATTGGCTGCAGCTTCCGCCCCCCGTCGCAGAGGAGGAAACATATGTTGAATTCGTGGGGAGCGTCGCGGTCAGCACCGTGCCGGTACCTGCTGTGCCGCTGGAGTTATAGACTTGGACGGTATAGGTGACGTTGCCGGTATTGAGGGTGATCGGATCGGGCGTGGCGCTGATCCCGTTGAGAATCAGGTCGACGCCGGCCCCTGTGCTGCCCACGGTCACCGCTTTGCTGGCGCTGTTGTTTGTGGCGTTGGAATCGGTCTGCGCGCCGGCAATGCTTGCTGCGAGCGTGATGACGCCGTTTGCCGTCGGAGTCACTGTGATGAAGGCGTAATAGGTCGATCCTGCCGGGAGCGAAGCCCAATTACAGGTGACCGTCCCGGACGATTGGTTGCATGTTCCGCTGCCCACGGGCGTTGTCGCCGAGACAAAGGTCGTGCCCGCGGGCAATGTGCTCGTCAATACGACGTTCGTCGCCTGAGATCCGCTGTTGTTGAACATATAGACGGTGTACAAAACGTTGCCCGTGCCGAGTGTGATCGGGTCAGGCGATCCCGTAATGTTCGAAATGCTCAAGTCGATGTCGGAATTGACTGTGCTCGCCTTCGTGCTCGTGTTGTTTGTCGTGTCGGGATCGGATTGCGCCGCCGAGACGGTTGATGTAAGGCTCAGCGAGCCCGCCGCCGTGGGCGTTACGGTGATGTAGGCGTAGAAAGCCGATCCTGCTCCGATCGTGGCCCAGTTACAGGTGACGGTGCCGGCCGACTGCGAGCAGGTGCCGCTGCCGACGGGCGTTGTCGCCGATACGAACGTGGAGTTTGTCGGGAGTGTGCTTGTGAGCACCACATTGGTTGCCTGCGACGTGCTGTTGTTCGTGTACTCCACGAAAAACTGCACGTCGCCGGTGCCGACCGTCATCGGATCGGGAGAGACGGTCATGCTGGAGATGCCGAGGTCGATCTGGGAGTTGACCGTGACCGCTTTGCTTCCGGTGTTGTTCGAGGTGTCCGAATCGCTCTGCGTTGCGGAGACGGTCGACGACAGCGTCAACACGCCGCCAGCGGTTGGCGTCACTGTGATGTACGCGTAGTAAGTCGATCCTGGCCCTATCGTGGCCCAGTTACAGGTGACCGTGCCGGCGGACTGCGAGCAGGTGCCACTCCCCACCGGACTCGTCGCTGAAACGAAGGTGGAGTTGACCGGTATGGTGCTCGTCAGCACTGCGTTCGTTGCCTGCGACGTGCTGTTGTTCGTGTACTGCACCAGGAACTGGACATCGCCGGTGCCGAGCGTCATCGGATCGGGAGAGACCGTCATGCTGGAGATGCCGAGGTCGATCTGGGCGTTGACGATGCTCGCTTTGGTGCCGGTGTTGTTCGAGGTGTTCGGATCCGACTGCGCCGCGGAGACCGTCGAGGTAAGACTCAACGAGCCTCCCGCGGTGGGAGTCACGGTGATGTAAGCGTAGTAGGTTGATCCGGGCCCGATGGTTGCCCAGTTGCAGGTGGCCGTACCGCCGGAATGCGAACACGTGCCGCTGCCGACCGGCGTGGTTGCCGATACGAACGTGGAGTTTGTCGGGAGGGTGCTCGTGAGAACCACACTCGTCGCCTGGGACGTGCTGTTGTTCGTGTACTGCACGAGAAACTGGACGTCGCCCGTGCCGAGCGTCATCGGATCGGGCGACACCGTCATGCTGGAGATCCCCAGGTCGATCTGGGAGTTGACGGTGACCGATTTGCTTCCGCTGTTGTTCGAGGTGTCCGAATCGCTCTGCGTTGCCGCTACGCTCGACGAGAGCGTCAATACGCCGCCGGCCGTTGGCGTAACCGTGATGTATGCGTAATACGTCCCCCCGGCGGGTATCGAGGCCCAGTTACAGGTGACTGTGCTGGCGGACTGCGAGCAGCTTCCGCTGCCAACCGGAGTGGTTGCCGAAACGAACGTGGAGTTGACCGGTATCGTGCTGGTCAGCACTGCATTCGTTGCCTGCGACGTGCTGTAGTTCGTGAACTGCACGAGGAACTGGACGTCGCCGGTGCCGAGCGTGATCGGGTCGGGCGAGACGGTCATGCTGGAGATGCCGAGATCGATCTGCGAGTCGACGATGACCGCTTTGCTGGCGCTGTTGTTGATCGTGTTCGGATCGCTCTCGGTTCCAGTGACGCTCGACGAGAGTGTCAGCGCGCCGCCGGCGGTGGGGGTGACGACGATGGTCGCGAAGTAGACGCTGCCCGCCGGAATCGAGGCCCAGGAGCACGTCACCGTGCCGCCGGACTGCGAGCACGAGCCTGAATTCGTTGCGCTGGAAGAGACGTACGTCGAGCTGGCCGGCAGCGCGTTCGTCAGGACGACGTTTGTTCCCGTCGAGGAGCTGGAGTTGTAGATTCCGACGGAGTAGGTGACGTTTCCTGTGCCGAGGGTGATCGGATCAGGCGAGCCGGTGATGCTGTAGATGCTCAGATCTACGCTCGTGGCGAATGCGGCGCCCGGCAATGCCGCGATGAGCGCGGTAGCAACGACGACGGCGCGGAGCAACGACTTGGACATGACCTCTCCCCGATACATTGGATCAATCGCAGACCGAGGCCGGCCTGCGCTGCTTGCCATCCTGGGTTGTGGACCTGATGCGCGTCCGCGCACGGCTTGCCGCGACGGGACGCTTCTTTTCGCTGATGTGAACAACCGATTCTACAGCGCTACCTCAAATAACGTCTACCTTCGCATGCAAACGATGCATGAAAGGTAGGTCGGCGACTGCACGCCGGTGGTGATTTCACTCACATTTCCTACGTTGGAGGAAGACAGATGGATGGGCCGGTTCCGACGGCGGCATCGAACCCTCCTTTCCGATCATCCGGACTTGCTCGATCTGACGGATAGTGCCTGAACGGGACAATCCGTTTCACGGCCGGCGTCGTAGACTGCGCACAGACCTCTCCATGGAATCCCGTTTTCTGATGTTCGTGATCGCCTCTGGCGCGTTCATGACGATCCTCCTCCTGCTCGACCACGACGGTCTGCCGCAGCAACTGGCCCTCGGCATCGCCACGGCGCTATTCCTCTGGTACTTCGCGCGATCGTCGGAAGTGCACGTCCGTCAGATCCTCTGCTGCATCGTCGTGGCCACGATCGGAGAGGTGGTTCTTTCGATCGGCTGGGGGCTTTACTCGTATCGTCACGCCGTCATCCCCTTCTACGTGCCGCCGGGTCACGGCCTTTTCTACACGCTGGCCGCGGAGACCGCCCGCCAGCAGGCGGTGCGGTTGCGCGCAGCCGCCATCACGCGCTGGACGCTGATCACCGGGAGCGGGATCGCCCTGTTGAGCCTCGCCTTTCGGCACGACGTATGGGGATTCATCTGGTGGCTGGGTGCGGTGGCGTTGATCTGTGTGTCGAAGAACCGGCTCCTGCTCTCCGCCTGCTTCGCCTACACGATCATTCTGGAGTGGATGGGGACGGCCCTCGGCAATTGGAGTTGGGCGGCCGAGGTGCCCTTTCTGAAGTTGCACTCCGCGAATCCGCCGGCCGGGGTCGGGATTCTCTACATCCTGCTCGATCTGATCGTGGTGGCGATTACGAGCAGGATGCTGTCGGGTGAGAGGGACTTCGGAGCCGGAGAAGCGGTGGCCGCATCGTAATCGCCTAAACGATTCCTAAACGAGGGAACTGTTGCGCGCCGTTCGCAACGGCGATAAGGTCCGCGCCATGAAACGTGCGCTCTTCGCCCTCCTCTCGCTCGCCGTCGCCGTCAGTGCCTTCGCCGCCTGGCATGTCGTCCGCCACATCCCCATCGGCGGGGGCGGAGGTTGGGACTACATGGCCATCGATTCCGCGGCCCGGCGCGCCTATGTGTCGCACGGAGACCGCGTGGAAGTCGTCGACGTCGATTCGGGCAAGGTGGTCGGCCTCATCCCCGACACGCCCGGCGTTCACGGCATCGCCATCGACCACGAGGGAGGCCGCGGCTTCATTTCCGACGGGCGCGTGAGCATGATGACGATCTTCAACCTGAAGACGCTGGACCGGATCACGGACGTCAAGTCGACCGGCGACAACCCCGACGCCATCCTGTTCGATCCGTCCTCGAGGCACGTATTCACGTTCAACGGCCGCGGCAAGAACGCCACGGTGTACAACACCCACGGCAAGGTCCTGACCACGATCGACCTCGGCGGGAAGCCGGAGTTTCCTGCCAGCGACGGCGCCGGGCATGTCTTCGTGAATATCGAGGACACCAATGAGCTGGCCATGATCAACGCGAAGACGAATACCGTGGCCAAGCGCTGGAAGCTGGCGCCATGCGAGTCGCCGAGCGGCCTGGCCATCGACCGCAAGCACCGTCGTCTGTTCGCCGTTTGCGAGAACGAGATCATGGCGGTCGTGGATGCGACGAACGGCAAGGTCGTGACGACGGTACCGACGGGCAAGGGAACCGATGCCGCGGCCTTTGACGAGGCCAGGCAGCTCGCCTTCGCCTCGAACGGCCGGAGCGCCACGCTGACAATCGTTCACGAATCGTCGCCGGACAAGTACGACGTGGTCGACAACGCCGCCACGCAACTGAGCGCGCGCACGATGGCACTCGATACGAAGACGCACCATGTCTTCCTTCCGGCCGCGAAGTTCGGCGATGCCCCCGCCCCGACGGAGAAGAACCCCCGCCCCCGTCCGCCGGTCGTGCCGGGGTCATTCGAGCTGATCGAGGTCGCACCGTAGAGACGCGCCGGAGCGCTGCCGTCCCGGCGGCTGGCTCGGCGGCGTCCTCGCCCGCCGACCCGGCAAGACTCCAAACATTTGCTGGTAACCCAGCGGCGAGACACAGACGATTGTGCCGCGTTAGCGGCAACAAGACGGTAGCCAGGAGTGCGAGCGTTTTTTGCGAGCACCCCTGGTAAAGAGATGTTGTAGTTGGTGCCGCGTCAGCGGCACTGGAGTAATCGTGGACGCCATCCAGTGCCGCTGACGCGGCACGCTTTCGAGAAACAACGCAGACCAGGGGTTGCTCGCAAAAAGCGCTCGCACCCCTGGCTACCTTCTTGAGCCGCTATCGCGGCGTCGTTACGTCCAATCTCCAGCCGGCGAGGACGCCAGCGCTCCGATTCCGCGTCCTGATCTACGATACGCGGCGATGAAACAGATCGCCGCCGTCCTTCTTCTCGTCGCCGCCACCGCTTCCGCGCAGCAGACGCTGATGCGGACGCAGAAGCCTCCGCTGCACGGCTCGCACTGGATGGCCGTGACCGGCAAGCCGCTCGCGGCCACGGCCGGCTCGATGATCTTCCAGAAGGGCGGTAACGCCGTCGATGCCGCGGCGGCGATGATCGCCGCGACCTGCACGATGTGGGACACGCTGTCCTGGGGCGGCGAGACGCAGGCGCTCATCTACGATCCGCAGACGAAGAAGGTGATCGGCATCAACGCTCTCGGCGTGGCGCCGACGGGAGCCACGCCGGAGTTCTACAAGAGCAAGGGATTTTCCCATCCGCCGGATGAGGGCGTCCTGGCGGCCGTCACTCCCGGAACCCCGGGCGGCATCATGACGATGGTGGCCGAGTACGGCCGGCTGTCGTTGAAAGACGTCCTGGGTCCTGCCATCGAGATGGCGGACGGCTACGCGCTCGAAGCGCAGTCGGCGAACACGATCGACCATAACAAGGACAAGCTGAAGAACTGGCCGTATTCAAAACAGGTCTTCCTCATCCACGACAACCCCAAACATCCAGGCCCCGTCGCCGGCGAGATCTTCCGGCAGCCGGACCTGGCCGCGACGCTGCGGAAGCTCGTCGATGCCGAGCAGGAGGCTCTGAAGAAAGGGAAGTCGCGCAAAGAGGCCATCTACGCGGCGTACGACCGTTTCTACAAAGGCGACATCGCCAAGGAGATCGTCCGCGGCGTGCGCGAACAGGGCGGATTGTTCACCGAGGAGGACCTGGCCGGCTGGAAGGTCCACATCGAGGAGCCGGTCTCGACCAGCTACAAAGGCATCGACGTCTACAAGCTGAATGTCTGGACGCAGGGCCCAGCCATGCTGCAGGCACTCAACATCCTCGAGAACTTCGACCTGAAGGGGATGGGCTTCAATTCGCCGCGCTATATCAACACGCTCTATCAGTCGATGAGCCTGGCCTGGGCCGATCGCGACTTTTACTACGGTGACATCTACGTTCAGCCGGAGAAGCCGGTGAAGGGGCTGCTGTCGAAAGAGTACGCGAAGGAGCGCGCGAAGCTGATCAACGCCGAGCACAACGATCCGAAGAGCAGGCCGGGCGATCCGTGGCCGTACCAGGGCGGTACGAATCCGTATCCCGAATTTCTGAAGAACTGGGATGCGGCGAAGCCGCCTGTGCCGAAGCCGGCCGGTACGCCGGAATCAGGCGCGCTTCGCCAGAACGAGTTCCTCCGTCCAACCCCTTCCCTGCCGGACGATTACCTCTTCGCGTTCTACGCCGGCACGACCTCGGTGGAGGCAGCGGACGCGGAGGGGTGGGCGGTATCGGTCACGCCGAGCGGCGGCTGGCTGCCGGCCGTCATCGCCGGGAACAGCGGCGTCGGTCTCAGCGAGCGG
The DNA here is from genome assembly GCA_035482045.1 of Thermoanaerobaculia bacterium. Classification (GTDB taxonomy): domain Bacteria; phylum Acidobacteriota; class Thermoanaerobaculia; order Gp7-AA8; family Gp7-AA8; genus JADGNZ01. Next base: position 53,290 of record DATHRD010000038.1, on the reverse strand, counting down.
ATGCAGAGCTTCGTCCTCGATCCGGCCGAGGGGCCATACAACGTCGTCGCGCCGGGGAAGCATCCGCGTGTGACGCTCACGCCGACCCTGGCGCTGAAGGACGCTGCGCCATGGCTGGTTTTCTCTGTTCAGGGCGGCGACAGCCAGGACCAGAACCTCCTGCAGTTCTTCCTCGACGTCGTCGAGTTCGGGATGACCGTGCAAGAGGCCACCGAGGCGCCGAACGTGAACAGCTTCCAGATGCACAGCTCATTCGGCGCGCACGAGATCAAGCCTGGCAACATCCTCCTGAACTCCGCCGAGCCGCCGTGGGTGCGCGGCGAACTGCGGCGGATGGGCTACACGATGACGTTCGAGGACCGGACGTCCGGCCCGATCAACGCCATCCTGATCGATCGCGCCCATGGAACGTTCTGGGGCGGATCGAGCAATCATGGTGAGGACTATGGGATCGGATGGTAGGTTCTGCGGGGGTCGGGAGTCGGGGGTCGGGGGTCGGAGCGGATACTCGGATACTGCTCGCGGTTTTTCGTCAACAGTATCCGAGAACCCGCTCCGACCCCCGACTCCCGACACCCGACACCCGACACCCGAAAGCCCCCCACCCCCCACCCCCCGTTTTCCCAACGTTTCCTTGCCATTCGCTCGCGGCTTTTGCAGAATCGCGGGCCGGAGGAACACGCCGCATGTCGAACGTCTCTCGCTCCATCATCGTTGCGATCACCCTCTCGTTGTTTCTCGCTGCCTGCGCGGCCGTGCAGCAACAGAAAGCGCAGGCCTCGCGCGCCGATACGGGGGAGTTCCACAACCTGCAGCTCTTCCCTCAGAACATCACGCACGATGAGCTGATCGCGAACATGCGCGGCTTCGCGCGCGCCCTCGGCACACGTTGCGATCATTGCCACGTCTCCAATCCGCCCGGATCAAAGGAGCAGTTCGATTTCGCCTCGGACGCGAAGCCGGAGAAGAATATGGCCCGCACCATGATGAAGATGGCGCACGCCGCCAACGCCGGCTACCTCGCCAAGCTGGACCCACACGGACAGATGGTCACGTGCAACACCTGCCATCGCGGCCACACCGTCCCGGATGCGAACGCGCCCGCGGAGACAGGAGCGGCGGAACACTGATTCCGCGATTTATCCGCAGATGGCGCTGATGAGCGCAGATACGAGAGTGACGATCATCTTTCATCTGCGTCCATCTGCGTCATCTGCGGATTGGCTTCTAACTTTCGTCATCCGCGGATTGGAACCACCGTCGGCTGGTGCAGCCAGCTCCCGGCCTCCCCGATAATCAAGCGGACGGGAAACCAGCCATGGCTCGCCTTTACCAGGCCGAGGTGATGCGCGTCCCGAGGGACGTCGAAGGCCAGCCGGCTCTCGAAGGACTCCCCTGGAGCGACGGTCGACGTCAGCGGCTCGCCGGCCAGGCCTGCCTGCGTTAACGCCTGTTGGCCGGAGGGAGAAGGCTCGAAACGGCGTTTGAGATCATCGAGGAGGTACACATCGATGTCGTTTTCCCGCTGCGTAACTCTTTTGGCGCGGCTGCTCACGCGAAGCGTCACAACGTAGAACGTCCCATTGGCACGGGTCGCGCCGATCGTGTCGAGTGGCGCGGCCTGTTCGACCGTGATGCACCAGTCGTCGAAGCATTGCGGCACGCCGACGCTCACCTCTCTCCGCGGTTCCGCCAGCGAGAACCCCACCAACACGAGCACGTAGGCGGCGGCGAACATCATCAGGCCAAGGAGCGTCTTCCCCGCCGCCCGAAAACTCCCGCGGAAGCAGAGATAGAGGATGCTGCCGACGGTGATGATCGCGGCGCCGAAGCAGGCAAGGAAGAGCAGGTCGAAGAGAGACATGGCGCGAACCATATTACGAGTACTTGCATCTGACAAGTACTTGTGGTTATCGGTTGTCGGTTGTTGGTTCGGGTTGCGACAAGCCCACTCTGACAACCGAGAACCGACAACAGAGAACCGACCCCCGACCCCCGACTCCGGTAGAATGCTTCCTCCCAACCATGCCCCGACGCGAAGAGCGAGACGACTCGACCGATCTCCTGAATCAGTATCTGCACGAGATCGCGCAGGTGCCGCGGCTCACCCTCGAGCGGGAGCGCGAGCTCGGAAAGCGGATTCAGGAAAACGACAAGACCGCGCTCGAGGAGCTGGTCAAGGCCAACCTTCGCTTCGTCGTCTCGTGTGCGAAGAAGTACCGCAACGCACACGTCCTCCTTCTTGACCTTATCAACGAGGGCAACATCGGCCTGATCCACGCCGCCAAAAAGTTCGACCCCGACAAGAACGTCAAGTTCATCACCTACGCCGTCTGGTGGATCCGGCAGTCGATCATGCACGCTCTGTCTGAGCAGGGAGGAGCGTTCCGCCTTCCGCCCAAGCGCGCCAATCTGATGTACCGACTGGAGAAGGCCATCGGCGCGGCGATGACCGATGGGAAGCAGATCCCGACGGCGGACGAGCTGGCCGCGGAGCTGGGCATCTCCGTGAAGGAAGTGCAGACGCTGCTGCGGGTGAACAGTGACAACTTTTCTCTCAACGCGGAACTGGACGACGACACGCACACGGAGCTGGCCGAGGTCATCGAGCAGACCTCGGTTCTTTCCGCCGAGGATGTCATGCAGGTGCAGGGGCGGCGCGATGAACTGCTGGCGCACATGTCCGAGCTTTCGCCAAAGGAGCGGCTCGTTCTCAGCCTCCGTCACGGCGTGACCGACAATGTTCCGAAGCGGATCGACGAACTGGCCGGCTTCCTCAATGAGCCGCGCGAGAAGGTGGCGGCGGTGCTGAGCACGGCCACGGGAAAAGTCTGCGAACGTCTGACGATCACGCAGAGCGAGTTAGCGCAACTGCTGCTCTACACCAATCCGAATCCGAAGGCGTGGTGGCGCTTCTGGTACGAGCTGCGCGACATCGGGGCCGAAATGACACCGCAGATCGACCAGGCCCGCCTGCCCCTGCTGGAGTCGCTGAGGCAACACGGCGCGGTGCAGAAAACCGTCGAGGCACTGCCGATCGAAGAGAAGACGATCCTCCGTCTCCGCTACGGCGTGCTGCAGGACGACGAGCTGACGCTGCGCGACATCGGCGAGATCCTCGGCCTCTCGCGCGAGCGCGTGCGCCAGATCGAGTCCCGAGCCGAGGCCAAGTGCCGGCGCAGCGTACGGCGGCGGTAGGAGGGGCTTTCCGTGCTGGGAGTCGGGAGTCGGAGAACGACAACTCCGACTCCCGACTCTCATATCGCGAACCTATTAATTCACCGTCACGGTCACCGTCGTGCTCTTCACATGCGCCGCGTTGCATGCGTTCCAGACTTCGACGTAGAAGGTATTCGTTCCCTTGCCCCCAAACGATGTCGTGTAGGAGCTGGAGGTGGCTCCGCCGATTGACGTGCCGTTGCCTTTGAACCATTGATAGGAGATGGGCGATGTGCCGGCGGCGACGACCGTAAGCGTCACGTTCGTGTGTTGGGTCGTCGATGTGTTCAGGGGTTGCGTGGTGATCGACGCGGGGGCGTTGACGGTAACCGTGGCGCTGCCGCTGCCGGCGGTCGCGCAGCTCGAAGCGTCGGTGATGGAAGTGACCGTGTAGTGCGTCGTCACCGACGGGCTCACGCTACGGGTGGCGGTCGTGCCGCTCGCAATCGGCTGCGTAACGTTGTCCGACCAGGTCACGCTCCACGGCGCCGTGCCGGTCAGCGTGGCGGTGATCGTAGAGGAGGCGCCGGGACAGATCGCGCCGCCGCCGCTGACTGTGGCCGTCGGAAGGGTCTTGACCGTCACGACGGTCGGCGCTGAGGTGCCGTGGCAGCCGCTGGCGCTGGTGACTGTAACGCTGTAACTGCCGGCTGTCGTGGCACTGATCGCCTGCGTCGTGGCTCCGTTCGACCAGAGGTACGACGCACCGCTCGACGCTGTGAGCGTCACGCCGCCGCCCGGGCAGATCGCGGTCGGGCCACCGGCCGTAATCGTCGCCGTAGGGTTGGCATTGACGGTGACGACGGTCGCGGCCGACGTCGCACTGCATCCGTTGGCATAGCCGACGGTCACGCTGTAACTGCCGCCGGAACTGACGGTAATCGATGACGTCGTCGCGCCGGTGGACCAAAGATACGACGCGCCGCTCGATGCGGTCAGCGTCACGCTGCCACCCGCGCAGAACGTCGTCGGTCCGCCGGCGGTGACGGTCGGTGTGGCATTGGCGTTGACGGTCACTGTTTTCGGAGACGACGTCGCGCTGCAGCCGTTGGCGTCGGTTACGGTGACGCTGAAGTTGCCGGCCGTGGCCGCTGTGATGGCCTGTGTCGTCGCGCCGCTTGACCAGAGGTACGACGCACCGCTCGATACGGTCAGCGTCACGCTTCCGCCCGCGCAGAACGTGGTCGGACCGCCGGCGCTGATGACCGGCGTCGTGACGGCGTTGACCGTGACGGTCGCCGGCGACGATGTCGTGCTACAACCGCTGGCGTTCGTGACAGTCACGCTGTAGCTGCCGGTGCTGCCGGCGGCAACCGCCTGCGTCGTGGCGCCGGTTGACCAGAGATACGACGTACCGCTCGATGCCGTCAGCGTCACGCTCCCACCCGCGCAGAATGTGGTCGGGCCGCTGGCCGTGATGGTCGCCGTGGGGTTGGCGGTGATGGTGACCGGAACCGTTGCCGTGGTAGAGCTGCAGCCGTTCGCGTCGGTGATGATCGCGCTGTAGCTGCCGCTGGAACTGACCGTGATCGATGAGGTCGTGGCACCTGTCGACCAGAGAACCGACGTACCGCCCGATGCGCTGAGCATCACGCTGCCGCCCGCGCAGAAGGTTGTCGGACCGTAGGAGGAGATGCTGGGAGTGGGGTTGGAAATGGCATTGACCGTCATTGGAGATGATGTCGCACTGCAGCCGCTGGCGTTGGTGACCGTCACGGTATAGCTGCCGCTGTAGATGGCAACGGAACTGACGGTGATCGAGGCGGTCGTCTCGCCGTCCGACCAGCGGTAGGAGGCAGCGGGCGATGAGGTCAGCGTCACGCTGCCGCCCGCGCAGAACGTGGTCGGGCCGCCGGCGGTGATGGTGGGCGTGGCGGGGTTGGCGTTGACTGTAACCGTCGTCGGTGACGAGGTGGCGCTGCAGCCGTTCGCGTTCGTGACGTTCACGGTGTAATTGCCGCTGGCGCTCGCGGCGATCGACTGGGTCGTCGCGCCGGTGGACCAGAGGTACGACGCGCCGCTCGTCGCGGTCAGGGTCACGCTGCCGCCCGCGCAGAACGTCGTCGAACCGCCGGCGGTGATGGTGGGGGTGGGAAGCGCGTTGACCGTGACGGCAGTCGGTGACGAGGTCGCGCCGCAGCCGTTCGCGTTGGTAACCGTCACGCGGTAATTGCCGCTGGCGTTGGCGGTGATGGCCTGTGTTGTCGCACCCGTCGACCAGAGATACGACGCGCCGCTCGATGCGGTCAGCATCACGCTACCGCCCGCGCAGAAGGTCGTCGGGCCGCCGGCGGTAATGCTCGGTGTCGGGTTGGCCTCGACTGTAACCGGGTCCGTTGTGATGGTGGCGCTGCAGCCGTTCGCGTCGGTGATGATCGCGCTGTAGCTGCCACTGGAACTGACCGTAATCGATGGGGTCGTGGCACCTGTCGACCAGAGAACAGACGTGCCGCCCGGTAGGGTGAGGACGAAGGTCACGCTGCTGCCCGCGCAGAAGGTTGTCGGACCGTAGGTGGAGATGCCCGCAGTGGGGCCGGAAATTGCGGCGACCGTCATTGGAGATGATGTCGCGCTGCAGCCGCTGGCGTTGGTGACCGTCACGGTGTAGCTGCCGCTGAAGCTGGCGCTGGAACTCATGGTGATCGAGGATGTCGTCTGGCCGTTCGACCAGCGGTACGAGGCGGCTGGCGATGCGGTAAGCGTCACGCTGCCGCCCACGCAGAATGTCGTTGGGCCGCCGGCGGTGATGGTGGCCGTGGGGTTGGCATTGACGGTAACCGTCGTCGGTGACGAGGTCACGCTGCATCCGCTCGTGTTGGTGACCGTCACGCTGTAACTGCCGCTGTTGAATACGGCGATCGACGGCGAGGTGTCGCCAGTCGACCACAGATACGACGCCCCGCTCGATGCGGTCAGCGTCACGCTGCCGCCGGCGCAGAAGGTGGTCGGCCCCCCGGCGGTGATGGTTGCTGTCGGGTTCGCGTTGACCGTAACCGTCGTCGGTGACGATGTCGCGCTGCAGCCGTTCGCGCCGGTGACCGTGACTCTGTAGTTGCCACCGCTGTTGACAGTGATGGCCTGCGTGGTCGCACCCGTCGACCAGAGATAGGACTGGCCGCTCGATGCGGTCAACGTGACACTGCCGCCCGCGCAGAACGTCGTCGGACCGCCGGCGGTGATGGTTGCTGTGGGGATGGCGTTGACCGTAACCGTCGTCGGAGACGATGTCGCGCTACAGCCGTTGGCGTCAGTAACAGTGACGCTGTAGTTGCCCGTGTTGCTCGCGGCGATCGCCTGTGTTGTCGCACCGGTCGACCAGAGATACGACGCGCCGCTCGATGCGGTCAGTGTCACGCTGCCGCCGGCGCAGATGGTGGTCGCGCCACCGGCAGTGATGGTGGCGACGGGAAGGGCGTTCGCCGTGATCATCGTCGGTGTCGAGGTTGCGCTGCAGCCGTTGGCGTCGGTTACGGTGACGGTGTAGCTCCCCGACTCGCCGATAACGATCGATTGCGCGGTGTCAACGTTGGACGACCCGAAACGCCATTGGTAGCTGTAGCCGGCGGGCGCTGTCAACGTGATGACGTTGCCGTGACAAAACGTCGTCGGCCCCGAGGCGGTGATCACGGGTGTGGGCGGATTCGCGGTTACCGGCACGATCTGCGAGCCGGTCCACGAGCAGCCGTAGCTGTTTGTGACGGTCAGTTGAACCGTCACGCTGCCGCTCGTGCCTGCCACGATGACGGCCGTGTTCCGGTTGCTCGACTGCAGGGTCCCGTTCGTGACCGAGAATGTGTAAGACGTAAAGCTGTTGTCCGGCGTACCGACGGTGTAGGTGCCCCCGCTGCAGAAGGTCGGCGGGGAAACGATGTATGAGCTCGGCGACGGGTTGACGTTCACGATGACCGGTGTGTTGACGGTGCTGACGCTGCATCCGCCGGCGTCGGTAACGGTGACGTAGTAGCCCTGGAACACCGTGGCCGTGTAGGACCGCGATGTGGCGCCGGCAATGGGACCGGCTCCGTTCGACCATTGATAGGTGTACGGTCCGTTGCCGCCGGTGGCGTTGGCGGTGAGAATCGCCGACTGGCCGGCGCAGATCGTCGTGGCCGAAGCGGAGACGTTCGCGCTGAGCGTCGATGCCGCGACCGTGACCGGTGCGCTTGTGGCCAGGCAACCGGCGGCGTTCGTGACCGTCACGCTGAAATTGCCGGGCGCACTGGCGGTGATGGCCTGCGTCGTTGCCCCAGTCGACCAGAGATACGACGCCCCAGACGATGCGTTGAGGGTTACGCTTCCACCGGCGCACAGGGTCGTCGAGCCGCTGGGGGTGATGTTGGCCGTTGGATTGGCATTCAAGGTCACGGTCGTCGGAGACGACGTTGTGCTGCAGCCGTTTGCGCCGGTTACGGTGACGCTGTAGTTGCCGTTGGCAGTGGCGGCAATCGATTGGGTCGTCGCACCTGTCGACCAGTGATACGACGCGCCGCTCGATGCGGTCAGCGTCACGCTGCCTCCTGCGCAGAAAGTCGTTGGACCGCTCGCGGTGATCGTTGCCACCGGCAAAGGATTGACTGTCACAATCGTCGGAGCAGAGGTCGCGCTGCAGCCGTTCGCACCGGTCACCGTGACGCTGTAAGCGCCACTAGTGTTGACTGTGATCGAGCTTGTGGTGGCACCGTTCGACCACGAATAGCTGGAGGCCGCGGCGGCGGTCAGCGTGACCGACCCGCCGTCGCAGAAGGTTGTCGGTCCGGAAGGGGTGATGGCGGCAGACGGCGACGGGTTGACGGTCACGCTCGTCGGCACAGAGGTACTTGAGCAGCCGTTGTCATCGGTCGTGGTCACGGAGTAGTTGCCGGTGGCGGTGACTGTGATCGAGCGCGTAGTCTCGCCGGTGATCCAGCGCACGGTCGTGCCGCCGTTGGCCGTCAGCGTGACCGATTGTCCGGGGCAGAATGTGGTCGGGCCGCTGGCAGTGATCCACGCCTGCGGAGGCATGTTCACGATGACGTGAATCGGATCCGACGGGGGGGACCAGCAGCCGTTCGCGCCGAGAACCTGGACGGTGTAGTCGCCGGTGTATTGCGCGCCGATCGATTGTGTCGTCTGGCCGTTCGACCAGCGATATACAGCGCCGGGGCTCGATGTGAGCGTCACGCTCCCGACCGCATAGCAGAAGGTCGTCGGTCCGCCGGCGGTGATGGTGGGCTTGGCCGGCAGCGGCTTGATGGTGACGTGGATGGTGTTCGAGGACTGGGTGCAGCCGTTGTCGTCGGTCTTTGTTACGAAGTAATCGCCGGCGGTGGTAACAGTGATCGACCCGGTCGTCGCGCCGTTCGACCATAGCCACGGCCCGGAACCGTTGCTGTAGAGATTGACCGAGCCGCCGTCGCAGGCGGTAGCGTCGCTGGGAAGTGCGCCGATGGGGGGCAGCGGAGTGGTATCGGCGGTCAGGTTGTACCCGAGGTCGAACGCACACCCGTTGGTTTGCGTGATGTGCACGGTGTAATACCCGATCGCGGAGACGGTGAGGGTACTGGTTGTCTCGCCCGTCGCCCATAGGAATGTGGCGCTTGGATCGTTGTCACTCGCCGTCAAGGCCACGCTTCCGCCCGGGCAGAGCTTCGGAGTGCTCGCGGTGATGCTCCCCTGCGGATCGGGCAGGCGCGTGAGTGTGATGGGATCCGACTGGCTGCTGCAACTGTCGCTGTATTCGGCGACGACGTAATACGTACCCGTGTTCAGGACGGTGAGTGACGAGCCGCTACCGATGGTTCCCTGTCCCTGGCGCACCCAGGAGTACTGGGCGTTTGCGACGGCGTCGACCGTCAGTTGAACGACTCCGCAGAAACTGGTCGACGCGGGTGGGTTGATCACCGGCTTCGGCGCCGGGTCATACCAGACATTCGCGGAATTCACCGCGGAGCAGCCATTCGCGTTCGTGACCGTGACGCTGTAAGTCGCCTGGGAGTTGACCGTGATGGCCTGGGTGGTCTCGCCGGTCGACCAGAGGTAGGTCATGCCGTCTGGTTTCGCGGTGAGCGTCACCACCGTTCCTTCGCACCAGCGATCGCTGCCGTTGCCGAACCCGATCCTCCCCTGCGGAGCGTTCAAGATGTATGCATAGAGAGAGGCGTTGACAGTGACGCTCGTCGGCGCACTCAACGCGGAGCAGCCGTTGGCGTCGGTGACCGTGACGGAGTAATTTCCGGCCGTTGAAACGGCGATCGCCTGCGTCGTGGCGCCATTCGACCAGAGGTACGAGGCGCCGCTATTGGCGGTAAGCGTGACGCTGCCTCCGGCGCAGAAGGTGGTCGGTCCGGAGGTCGTGATGGCAGCGGCAGGAGTCGAGACGGTAACGACTGTTGAAGCCGACGCGGCGCTGCAGCCGGTGGCATCGGTCACAGTGACGTTGTAATTGCCCGAGGCGGTGACCGTGATGGCCTGCGTCGTGGCGCCCGTGGACCAGACGTAGCTCGCTCCCGCGCTTGCGGTCAGCGTGACAGAACCGCCGGCACAGATGGTCGTTGAATGGCTGGCCGTGATCGTTGGTGTAACCGGCACGTCCACCGTGACCACGAGCGGAGCGCTCGTCGAGGAACAGCCAGGGGCGTTGGAGACTGTTACGGTGTAGGAGCCGGCGTTGGTAACCGTGATCGCCTGCGTCGTCGCACCCGTCGACCAGTTGTACGAGAGCATCCCGTTCGGCGCCGTGAGCGTCACATTGCCGCCGGGGCAGATTGCGGTTGGGCCGGAGGCGCTGATCGTTGCGGCCGGAGGATTGACGGCGACGGTTGACGCGTGGCCATAGACGGCACATGCGGCGATCGGGCTCCCGGAGGTGGCGTAGATATCGATCGGACCGGGGCCGTTGGCGGTGAACGTAGCGGTACCACCCGCATCGATGCTGCCCAGCGTGGCGTTTGTCCCGTAGAACTGGAAGTACTGCACGACGTTGTCGGGATCGTGCGCGGTGACCGTAAAGACACTGCCGGCGCAGACGTTGTCCGGAATGGTCATGACGGCGGTCGGCGGATTCGCAGCGACCGGAATCTGGATTGTCGATGTTGCCGCGCAGCCGTTCGTGTCGGAGACAGTCACCGTCAAGGTCACCGGACCGCCGGTAGCCGTAGCGAAGAACTTCGTGTCGTTTGGAATCATCCCACCGCCCGGTGTGACGGCATTGGTTGCACTCCACGTCACGCTCTGCCATGGGCTGTTCGGATAAGCGGGAGAATCGATGTGGGCATCGATGTAGGCACCTGTGCAAACCGACGGGGAGGCGACGGTGATCGGCGGCGGATCGAGGACACGAATCGGGATCGCGACCGGATCGCTCGTAGCTGAGCAGCCGTACGTATCGGTAGCCGTGACCTGAACCGTCACCGGCTGACCGCCCGGGTCGCTGGTGAAGTAGACGTAGGCGTAGGAGTCGCCGCCTGAGTTTGGCAGGATGGTCCCGTTGGTGATGGTCCAGTGGTACGTTGCCCAGTCGCCCCCCTCGGCGGGCGGACCAATCGTCGCTTCTCCCATCGAGTTGGGACAGATCGCGCTCGGGTAGGTCTGCACGACCGGTTTGGCAATGGATCGCACGGGGATGGTGACCGGATCACTCGTGGCAGTGCAGCCGTAGGTGTCGGTCGCTGTGACCTGGACCGTGACCGGCTGGCCGCCCGGGTCGCTGGTGAAGTAGACGTAAGCGTAGGAGTCGCCGCCGGAGTTTGGCAGGATGGTCCCGTTGGTGATGGTCCAGTGGTAAGTCGCCCAGTTGCCGCCCTCTACTGGCGGACCGACCATCGCTTCGCCCCTTGAGCCGGGGCAGATAGCGCTCGGGTAGGTCTGCGCGACCGGCCTGGCGATCGAGCGCACGGGGATGGTGACCGGGTCACTCGTTGCAGTGCAGCCGTAGGTATCGGTCGCGGTGACCTGAACCGTCACCGGCTGACCGCCCGGGTCACTGGTGAAGTAGACGTAGGCCCAGGAGTCGCCGCCGGAGTTTGGCAGGATGGTCCCGTTGGTGATGGTCCAGTGGTAGGTCGCCCAGTTGCCCCCCTCGGCTGGCGGACCGACCATTGCCTCTCCGCGAGAGCCGGGACAGATCGCGCTCGGGTACGTTTGCGCGATGGGCTTGGCAATGCTGCGTACGGGGATGGTGACCGGGTCACTCGTTGCGCTGCAGCCGTATGTATCGGTGGTCGTGACCTGAACCGTCACCGGCTGACCGCCCGGGTCGCTGGTAAAGTAAACGTAGGCGTAGGAATCGCCACCCGAGTTTGGAAGGATGGTCCCGTTGGTGATGGTCCAGTGGTAGGTCGCCCAGCTTCCTCCCTCGGCCGGCGGTCCAACCATCGCTTCTCCGCGAGACCCGGGACAGATCGCGCTCGGGTAGGTTTGCGCGATCGGCTTGGCGATCGTGACGTCCGCGCTCGCGGTGACCGTACAGCCGTTGCTGTCGGTGACTGTCACCGAGACGGTGATCGGACCGCTCCCATCGGCGGTGTAGTCGACCATCGGTCCGTTCGCAGCGGGACTACTCGGACCGCCGGCGATCGTGCCATTGGTGACGCTCCATGAATACGAAGACCAGGTTCCAGCGACGGTGGCCTCTCCCTGCGCACCACCACAGAGCGTGGTCTCCCGCAGATTGATCGATGGCGCAGCCGGAGCGGCGTTGACCACCACGGTTAACGGCTGCGACGTCACCGAGCAACCGTTCGCGTCTGTCGTCGTCACCGTGTACGACATCGTCGCGTTCGGGCTGTCGGAAATCATTTCCGTCGTCGCGCCGCCGGGAGACCATTGGTAGGTCGCCCAGCCGGGCCCCGCGTCGAGAGTGACCGGCTGTCCGGCACAGGCGGGGTTGGCGCCGCCGACCAGCATGATCACGGGCGGCGGACACGTTTGCGCCTGCGCGATGCCGGCGGAGAGGAACAGGAAAACCAGGATTACGGCGGACGGGAGACGGCGCACAGAGACTCCTTCGGATCACTCTTCGAGTGACAGGATGCGGTAGTGTTGGGTGTGTGGAAATGCCTACTGGGCGGTAGGAAAGACCGAATTTATCCGATCCTGACAGACAGAGCAATATCTTTTTCCAGATCAAATCCTGAAGGGTAAGACGTCAGACGGAAGTGTTTATGAGTGCCACGCGTTCAGAACGCCCGATGATACCTAGAGCTACGCGCAAGGTCCGTGTGGGCAACATCACCATCGGCGGCGACAGCCCCATCGCCGTCCAGTCGATGACCGCCACCAAGACTCAGGATATTGCCGCAACCATCCGGCAGGTGGAGCTGCTCGAGGAAGCCGGCGCCGACGTCATCCGCATCGCCATCGACACTGCGAAAGACGTCACCGCACTGGCCGAGGTGCGGGCGGCGCGGCCGAACGCCAACCTCGTCATCGACCTGCAGGAGAACTACCGGCTGGCCGAGCGTGTCGCGCCGTTCGTGCAAAAGCTCCGCTACAATCCCGGCCACCTCTACCACATCGAACGCGACAAGCCGATCAGCGCCAAGGTCGCCTACCTGGTCGACGTCGCCCGCACCCATGGCTGCGCGATCCGCATCGGCGTCAACGCCGGCTCCGTCGACCCGGAGAAGCTCGACAAGTATCCGAAGGAAGACTCGATCTCGCCGATGATCGATTCCGCGCTGGAGCACTGCGCGATGCTCGACGACCTGGGCTTCGATCAATACGTCGTCTCGCTGAAAGACTCCGACCCGAACAAGGTCATCGATTCGAACATCCGTTTCGCCGCGGCCCGTCCGGACGTTCCATTGCACCTCGGCGTCACGGAAGCGGGCATGCCGCCGGACGGCATCATCAAAACGCGCGTGGCTTTCGAACAGCTCATCACGCGCGGCATCGGCGACACGTTACGGGTCTCACTGACGTTGCCCTTCGAGAACAAGGGCGACGAGATCACCGTCGGGCGGCAGATTCTCGCCGACATCGCCAATGGCCGCTTCCGCTCCGTGGCCCGCTTCGAGCAAAAGGGGATGAACATCATCAGTTGCCCCTCGTGCTCTCGCGTCGAGAACGAAGCGTTCATCGATCTGGCCCAGAACGTCCGCGAGATGACGATGTATGCGAAGGAGCACGACATCACCATCGCGGTCATGGGCTGCCGCGTAAACGGTCCCGGCGAGACGGACGATGCCGACCTGGGCATGTGGTGCGCGCCAACGTACGTGAACCTCAAACGCGGCCCGGAGTCGCTGGGCCACTACACCTACGACGAGATCCTCGGCCGCCTGCGCCTGGAGCTCGACAAGCTGATCGATGAAAAACGAGGCGTCGCCGTTTGAAACGGATCCCCTACCTCGTCCTCTCCCTGGCGGTGATCATCGCCGATGCCTGGACCAAGTGGCTGGTGTCGAGCCGCATCGATCTGCACGAGTCGATCCCTTTGATCCCCGATTTTCTGCAGCTCGTCCACGTACGCAACACCGGCGCGGCATTCGGCATCGGCGCAAACGCTGACTCGAGAATTGTGCCGTGGCTGCTGAACCTCGGCGCGATCGGCGTCTTCTTCGTCGTCGTCGCCTACGCCTTCCGCGCCGCGGCGACCGATCGCGTGCTCCAGACAGGCCTCCACCTGATTCTCGGCGGCGCGATCGGGAACCTGATCGACCGCTTCCACCTCGGCTACGTGGTCGATTTCGTCGACGTCTTCGTCAAGTCCCACCACTGGCCCGCCTTCAACGTGGCCGACTCCGCCATCTGCATCGGCATCGCCCTGCTCTTCCTGGACATGAGAAAGAAGCCGGAACCGGATGAGGTCACCGCGGCGGAGACGATGACGTAGCACGGCGCCCAGCGTAGCGCCGGCGGCTCGCCGGCTGGCCCGCCGCCGGCTCGGCGGCGGTTCTTCCGAGGTACACTTACTCGTCCACACCTCACATCGCGCTCTCCCCGCGCGAAATGCCCCGACAACTAATCCCTTACAAGGACTACCGCCGAGTACGTATCCGCTCCCGCGGCTATCTTCCGCATTGGGAAATCGAGGGAGCGACGTACTCGGTGACCTACCGGTTGCATGACTCGCTACCGATCGACGTTCTCAGACAACTCTGGCAGGAACGGAAAGCGATGGAGAATCAACTCACCCATGGCTTCCGGCAGCTCACCGTGATCGAGCGGTGCAGTATCGAAGTAGCTTTCGGAGAGCGTCTCGACGACGAGCTGCATGTCGAGCGCGGCGAGTGCCATCTTCGGAATCCACAACTCGCAGACGGAGTCGCCAACAATCTGCAGCACTTTGACGGCAGCCGGTACAAACTCTTTGCCTGGTGCGTGATGCCCAATCACGTTCACGTCGTTTTCAAGCCGTTCGATGGTGAGCATCTTGACCGGATTCTTCATTCGTGGAAGTCGTATACGTCGCACATCGCGTATTCGATTGTCGGAACCAGGACGTTGTGGGCTCGCGAGTATTTTGATCGTGTGATTCGGGATGATCGGCATCTGATGGATGCGGTCAGGTACGTACGGGGCAATCCGGCGAAAGCTGGGCTGGCGGGTTGGAAATGGGTGGGATGAGAACCGCCGCCGAGCCGGCGGCGGTCCAGCCGGCGAGCCGCCGGCGCTACGCTTGCATGGCGCTTCGCTACGCTGTCGGTTCGGACTGCACCACCGAGTCTGTCAACTGCCGTTGCGCTACGGCGGCCATGCCCATCAGGCCGCCCATCCCCATCGACTCCACGGCCGTGGAGGGGACGATCATCATCGCGCCTTTCTCTTTTAGCCCCTCGTAGAGCATGTTCATGGCGCGGAGGTGCAGGGCGGTCGGGTTGTCGTGGTAGGAGATCGAGGCGGCCTGGAAGAGTTTGGCGATCTCCACTTCCGCCTCGCCGAGGATGATGCGGGCCGCTTTTTCACGCGCGGCTTGCGCCTCGCGCGACATCGCGTCCTGTAGAGCGTCGGGGATGATCACGTCGCGCATCTCCACCGACTGCACGGTCACGCCCCAGGGATTGCAGCGGGCGTCGATCAACTCCTGAAGCTGCTCTTCGATCTTCTCGCGGCCGCGCAGCAGGTCGCCCAGCGACGTCCGGCCGATGATGTCGCGCAGCGCGGTCTGCGCCGCCCAGCTCACGGCATCCTGGTACTGCTGCACTTCCAGCGCCGCCTTCTCCGCGTCGTACACCATCCAGAAAAGGACGGCGTCCACGTTGACGGGAACGGTGTCGGACGTCAGCGTCTGCTCCGCGGCGAAGCTGGTCGTGATCACGCGTTGATCGATCCACGACGAAACGGTATCGATGAACGGCACGATCCAGAAGAGTCCCGGTCCGTGCAGCCCTACAAACTTGCCGAGGCGCAGAACGACCGCTTTCTCCCACTGCTTGGCCACCTTCGGTGACTGCATGAGGACGAGGCCGAGAAGCATCCCGGCGATCACCCAAAGCGGATTCTCCGTGGCGATGGTCCCGGCCAGTCCGATGAGAGCGGGGGCGATGAGGACGAATGCGGCGACGACATTGGCGCGCGGGGCGGTCGGACGAGGTCTGTTGGGCAGAACGATAGGGGTCATGACTAGTTTTCTCCTTCTTTCAATCGCCTCGCGAGCTCTTTGACGGCCTCGCGGGGCGAATACCCGAGGGCTGCGGAATCCGTGAGGAAGCGGTCGATATGCGCGGCCAGACGGCGCTCGCGATGCCCGGCGTGCGCCGACTTGGGCACCGAGTCGGCGATGAACGTGCCGACGCCGCGGCGGGTGACGAGCACCCCTTCGCGTTCCAGCGTAAGGTAGACCTTGGCCACGGTGTTGGCATTGACGCGAAGGTCGACGGCAAGCTGGCGCACGGTCGGTAATTGGTCGCCGGGCTCCATCCGCCCGGTGGCGATGGCGACGCGAATGCCGCGCTCGAGCTGCGCGTAGATGGGCGTTCGGTCGTGGGCGTCGATGGAGATCGGGAAAGCCACGCTGTCCTCTTGTACTACTAATTTAGTACATGTTCGGCGAAAGTCAAGAGGGAGGCGCGAAAAAACTACTCGCCCAGCTTGGCTTTCAGGTCGCGCAGCTCCGATAACAGAGCGGTTACCTGTGTCTCGAGCCGTTGCACGCGGACGGATAACGGCTCGCCGGCGGCGGCAGGCATGTCGTCCATTGTGGAGTCGTCGGCGACGGCTCCGCCGAGGAGCTGGGCCCAGCGCGCCTCCTTCTGTCCCGGGCGGCGCGGGAGCTCGCGCACGACGGCATCATCGCCGGAGCCTAAACGGTGCAGGGTGGCCTCGACGTCGTCGATGGCCTCGAACGCGTGAAGCCGGTCGCTGCGGCCGCGGATCTCGCCTGCCGTCTGCGGGCCGCGCAGGAAGAGCAGCGTCATCACGGCTTTGGCAGCACGATCGAGGTGCCAGGTGGCGTCGAGATTGTGATCCCAACGCGTGGCCCGGCCGCCGAACACCTTCCAGACGAGCTTCTCGTCCTGCAGCCGGTCGAGAGCGCGTTGCACCTCGCTCTCCCCTACCTCCATAACCGGCTCGCGGTTCGATTTTTGATTGCAGGCGGCGATGAGGGCGTTGATCGTCAGCGGGTAGTACTCCGGCGTGGCGAGCTGCTTCTCCATCAGGCAGCCGAGGGCGCGGATCTCGATCGGGTCGAGCGCGCGCGCCGGAAGACGGCGTGGTTTGCGTTCCCCGTCGAGCGTGGTGACGAAGTGGGACATTCGGCCGAGAAGTCTACCTCCGGGTTCGCCATCAATGAACCCCGCGAAGCCATGAATGGGTTCCGCGCGGCCATGTATGGGATCTGGGAGGCCATTCATGGGATCTGAGAGACCATTCATGGGATCTGGGAGGCCATTCATGGGACCTGAGAGGCCATTAATGGGATTCTGGGAGGCCATTCATGGGACCTGAGAGGCCATTAATGGGATCTGAGAGGCCATTAATGGGACCTGAGAGGCCATTCATGGGATCTGAGAGGCCATTCATGGGATCTGAGAAGCCATTCATGGGATCTGGGAAGCCATTCATGGGATCTGAGAAGCCATTCATGGGATCTGAGAAGCCATTCATGGAATCTGAGAAGCCATTCATGGGCTCCGGGAGGCCATTCATGGACTCTGGGACGGTGTGGACTCACCATTTCTGGTGATTCATGCGGTCTCGACGGACTTTTCACTGGTGCTCAACCGGCCGGGATGAACGTCGCCGGCCGCGCGGTGCGCACCTTCCCGAAATAGTTGTCCACCCGCATCCCTGCCTTCTCAGCCAGCGACCGGAACGTCGTCATCTTGCCCCCGAACACGTTCAGCAGGTTCCCAGGGCGCTCCAGGCGGTAGTCGCGAGCGATCGCGCTCGGGTTCGCCGCCCGTCCCACCAGTGGCCTGACCCCGGCGAACGTCGACGCGATGTCGTCGCGTCCGATCGGCTCCCGAAGGTAGCGGTTGAAGCGTGCGATCAGATACTCGATCTCGTCCTCCGTAGCCGTGACATTTTCGAGAGAGCCGATGTGCATGACCTCGGTCGTTCCGACGAGCGTGGTCCCTTTCCACGGCAGGACGAAGAAGACGCGCCGGTCGCTGAGCGATTGCAGCAGCATCCCGGCCTCGGCCACCTGACGCCTGAGCACGAGGTGCGATCCGCGCACGAGCGAGAGCCGGTAGTGCGAACGGATGTGGTTCTCGGCCAGCAATGCGTTCATCCATGGACCGGCGGCGTTGACGACGAAGTCGAATCGCTCGGTGCCGAACGGTGTCGCCACAATCCAGTCACTGCCGTCACGGCGAAGAGAAGTGACGGGCGTCTCCTCGCGCACGGTCACACCGTCGTTGACTGCCGACGCGACGACGATCCGCGCCAGCGCGTGGTCGTCGACTTGAGCATCGGAATAGACAAAACCGCCGCGAAGACCGGCACGCGTCAGCGGCACACGCGCGATCAATTCATCGGCGTTCAGCGCCTTGTGGCGCGCGATGTTGTCACGGCCGGCCAGCAGGTCGTAGAGCGTCAGCCCGGCGCTGATGGTGAAGCGGCTCCGCGGACTGTCCTCGTAGATTGGCAGCAGGATCTCGATCGGCTTGACGAGCGAGGGCAGATGCTCGAGCAGCCAGGCGCGATCGCGCAACGATTCGCGTACCAGAGCGATGTGAAACCGTTCCAGGTAGCGAAGGCCGCCGTGGATCATCTTCGTGGTCGCGGACGACGTCTGCGCACCACAACGGCCTTTCTCGAAAAGCGTGACACCGTAGTCGCGGCGCGCCAGCTCCCAGGCGATCCCCGCACCGTTGATCCCGCCTCCGATGACCGCAAGCCGCACGGGTCGATCGTACCGTTTTCACGCGAGCAGGTGCTCCATTAATCTTTACGTGATGTGGACTCGGCGCAGCACGAAGGCTTCTGCATCATGTTTCGATGAGCGCCGCCGTCTCGCGGTATTGGATCTCGTAAAGCTTCCGATACAGCCCGTCGTGCTGGATCAGCTCCTCGTGCGTTCCCCGTTCGCGGATCTCGCCGTGATGGAAGACGAGGATCGTGTCGGCGGAGCGGATGGTGGAGAGGCGGTGCGCGATCACGATCGACGTCCGGCCGGCCATCAGCATTCGGATCGCTTCCTGGATCAGGACCTCGGTCTCAGTATCGATCGATGATGTCGCTTCGTCGAGCACGAGAACCGGAGGGTTGAAGGCGAGCGCGCGCGCGAACGACAGGAGTTGTTTCTCCCCCACCGAAAACCCGGCGCCTCGCTCGCGCACCTCGGAATCGTAGCCATCGGGCAGCCGCTGAATGAAGCGATCCGCCTGGACGCGAATGGCCGCCTCACGGACGATCTCCGGGGTGATGTCCGGGTCGCCGAGGGAGATGTTCTGCGTGATCGTGCCGGTGAAGAGGAAGAAGTCCTGCTGCACGATGGCGAAGAGTGCGCGCAGCGACGTGACGGTGTAGCGGCGGATGTCGATGCCGTTGACCAGAATCTCGCCACGCTGCGGTTCGTAGAAGCGGAGCAAGAGCGCGGTCACCGTGGTCTTGCCGGCACCCGTGTGGCCGACGATGGCGATCCGCTCGCCTCGGTTCACCGTGAACGAAACGTTCTTCAACACCCACTCCGGCTCGTTGTAGGCGAAACAGACATCGCGGAACTCGATCGAATCGAAATGATCGATTTCCAGCGTCCCCTCGTCGAGGATGCGCGGCGGCGTATCGAGCGTCTTGAAGATCCGTTCGCTGGCCGCCATGGCCGCCTGCAGGATGTTGTACTTCTCCGAAAGGTCTGAGATCGGCTCGTAGAATCGTTGCGCGTATTGGAAGAACGCGATCAACGTACCGATGGAGAGCATGCCGCGGATGACCTGCCCGCCGCCGTACCAGACGATGAGCGCCATGCCGATCGTCTCCACCAGCTCCACGACGGGATAGAAGACCGAGTAATAGAAGATCGAATCGATGTTGGCGTCGCGGTGGCGCGCGTTGAGCGCCTCGAACTTCTCGGCCTCGTCGGCCTCGCGATTGAAGAGCTGGACCGTGGCCATTCCGGAGATGTGCTCCTGCAGGAAGGCGTTGATCGCGGCGATGCGCGCCCGCACCTGGCGGTAGGTCTGGCGCGCGCCGCGCCGGAACCATGCCGAGGCCAGGATGATCAGGGGGATGATCGAAAAGAGCACCAGCGCCATCCGCCAGTTCATCCAGAACAGCACGCCCACGATGCCGGCAAGCACGAAGATGTCCCCGAAAATCGAGACGAATCCGGCCGTGAACATGTCGTTGAGCGCGTCAACGTCCGTTGTGACGCGGGTCATCAGCCGTCCGACGGGGTTGCGGTCGAAGAACTGGATGTCCAGTCGCTGCAGGTGGTCGAAGATCTGTTTGCGGAGGTCGTACATGATGTACTGCCCCATCAGATTCATCAGCACCATCTGCGTGTAGAGCACGCCGAACCCGCCTAAGAGGACGACGAAGTACAGGCCGGCGGCGAGATTGATACCGCTGAGCGGGTCGAGCGCCCACCCGTGGGCCACCAGCCATGCGCCGATGCGATGGCTGAAGCCCGCGACCTGCGCTCCCTGCCGAGGGGCCACATAAAGATCGATGGCCACGGCTACGATGGCCGGCCCGGCGATCTCCAACACGGACGACAGGATGACAAGCACCACCGACACCGCGGCCCGCAGGCGATACGGCCTCAGATAGTGCAGCAGCCGCCGCGCGAGATGCGGGTCGAAGGCTTTGGCGCCTTCGTCTTCGTGTCGTTCGATGTCGGCCATGGTGTGTGTTGCTGCGGCTGTTGCCGCGTTGTGGGTTGTCGGTTGTCGGTTGTCAGTAGCGTCGCCGCAATCAACCGACCGCTGACAACCGACAACGCCGAAGGCGCAGTTAAGCGATTTCCGCGATCTCCTCCTCCAGGGTCTGTCGTCGATAGAGGTTTGCGTAATAGCCGTCGTGCGCGAGGAGCGCGTCGTGAGTCCCTCGCTCGACGATGCGGCCATCGTCGATGACGATGATGCTGTCGGCGTCCTTCACCGACGAGACGCGGTGCGAGACGATGAGCGCGGTACGGCCTTTCCGGATCTCTCGCAAGGAGCGGAGGATCTGCTCTTCGGTGGACGTGTCGACGGCGCTCAGAGCGTCGTCGAGGATCAGGATGGCCGGGTCTCGGATGAGTGCACGGGCGATGGCCGTCCGCTGTTTCTGGCCGCCGGACAGAGTGATGCCACGTTCTCCGATGAGCGTACCCAATCCCTGCGGGAAGGACGAAACGTCACTCGATAGTCCGGCCAGTGCGGCCGATTCTTCCACGTCATCCGCGGATGCGTCGCGGCGGCCGAATCGGATGTTCTCGGTAATCGACTCCGAGAAGAGAAACGTCTCCTGCGGAACGGCACCGATCCATTGGCGCAACTGCGTCGTCGGGAAGGACTCGATCGGCCTGCCGTCGATGAAGATCGTGCCGGGCGGCGGCTCGAAAGTCCGCGTGATCAGTGCCAGCAGCGTCGACTTGCCGCTACCTGTACGGCCGACGATGCCGACGGTTTCGCCAGGGCGAACATGAAGGTTGATGTCACGAAGGGCGAACCGTGGGACGAACTCACGTGGGACAGACTCGCCGACGACGGGCTCACGCGGACTGGACTCTCCGGTCCGCCCGTCATAACTGAACGTCAGGTTGCGAATCGCGATCTCACCGCGCACCGGTGCGACGACGCGCTCGCCGGCATCTGCCCGCACATCAGGCTGAATGGACCACACCTCGTGGAGCCGCAGCATCGAGGCCATGCCGCGCTGGAAGAGATTCGTGACCCAGCCGAGCGCGATGAGCGGCCAGACCATCCGCCCAAGATAGAGCTGGAAGGCGATGAAACTGCCGATCGACAGAGTGCCGCGGATCATGTCGCGGCTGCCGAGGTAGAAGATCAGGCAGAAGAGAATGCCGATCATGGCGTGCAGGCCGGGATAGAACATGGCCGTCAGCTTGATGACCGTGCGATTGCGGCCGACGTATTCGCGGTTCATCGCCGCGAACATCTGACTCTCGGCACGCTCGCGCCCGAATGCCCGCACGACTCGCACGCCGGCAAGGTTCTCCTGGACGCGTGCCGAGATGTCGCCGAAGTAGTCCTGCACCGCCTTGTACTTCACATGAATGCGCTGCCCGAAGTACTGCACCATCCCCACGATCACGGGGATGGAGGTCAATGACCAGAGCGCCATGGGGCGGTTGATCCGCAACATCATGACGAAGGCGCCGATCACAACGATGAGCGACGACAGCGCGTGCATCACAGCCGGCCCGATCAGCATCCGCACCGACGCCAGGTCGTTCGTGGCCCGCGAGAGCAGATCGCCGGTACGCTGCTCCTGGTAATAAGCCAACGGCAGCGACTGCAGATGGCCGTAGAAGTCGTTGCGCATTTCATACTCGATGCGCCGCGACTCGCCGATGACGATGCGCCGTTGCAGAAAAAGGAAGAGCCCTTCGAACATCGTTGCGCCGATGAGCAGGAGCCCGTAGCGCACGAGCGCGCCGCGGGTGACGGCGACTCTCAGCTCGTTGACGGCGCCACCGATGATGAGCGGCTTGAGCAGCGAGAAGCCCGCCGAGCCCACCACGCAAAGACCACCCAGCCCCAGCGCCCGTTTGTGACGGCCGAAGTAGTAGAAGACGCGGCGGAGGGGGGACATGGAGGGCATGAGAGGCAGTGTTGAATGTTGAGTGTTCAATGTTGAGTGTTGAATGGGCTGGGAGTCGGAGCCATCATTCAACATTTAACACTGAACATTCAACATGCAACATTCGAGCGTCGGGGCTCACTCCGCGAAGCGACTACGCATCAGGGCGGCGCCACCGCCTGGTTCCACATCTCCTCTCTGATCCGCCACACCCCCTCTGCGCCACGGTGCAGGACGAACAGCATCTTCCCCCACCCTTCGAACGGCGGCTTGCCACCGGGAAACTGCACGATCTGATGCTCGGTACACCACTCCGATGCCCAGTCGCCGGATACCTCGATGTCGTGACACTGCATCTCGAACATCTCCATGCGGCCGCCCGGAATCGAGGCCATCACGTCATCCAG
The DNA here is from genome assembly GCA_035482045.1 of Thermoanaerobaculia bacterium. Lineage (GTDB taxonomy): Bacteria > Acidobacteriota > Thermoanaerobaculia > Gp7-AA8 > Gp7-AA8 > JADGNZ01. The sequence goes on along the minus strand of DATHRD010000038.1, from coordinate 30,548 downwards.
GAACTTGCCGATGGCCTTCTTCCCCACGATCGGCGGCGTCGATGGAAGAAGGCTGACCCCGTCGTCCTCCCACAGGGCCAGGGTGGCGGCGTTGTCCATGCTCCTTGTCGCCGCGTCGAGGGCTTGGTTGAAGGTTTCGATTCCGGACTGGGCGGGAGTGGCGGCGTTCGCGACAACGGGCATGAGACAGAGAAGGACGAGTACCCAGCGGAGTGATCGCATCTTCGCTCTCCCGTTACGAATGGCGACGGTCCGATGCATTTCTGATGTAGGCGACTGCGTCGTCGAAATTGACGAGCACCTTGCAGTCGACGGCTGACAGTTCGTCGTATACGGACGGATTCGCGAAACCTTTAACATCCTGTGTGATAAAGCATTTTGCGCCGGTTGCTTTTTCGGCGTGTGATCGCACGGACTCCAGCACGAGCGCATCCTGCGGCGATAGTGAGAGATACAGTTCGTACACCCGCGCGATCTTTACAATTTCACCACTCAGAGGGATCAACGTTCCATCCGTCTCCACGGCTTGGATAGCGGTTTCTAAACGCTCTTGCGACTCCTCCGCACCCGCTACAAGGGCCGCGACGACATCTCTCGATTGGTCCCTGAGACTGCGGAACGGCTCAGAACGGGATATCTCACGAATGTGCGTCTGAAGCGCGGAATGGAACTCCCTTCGCTCTGACGCACGGCGGTGCCAGGTGGCGCGTGCCTCGGCCGCCGAGAATGCTGGAAGCGCAAGTGCAATTTGACCAGTCTTGGCCATCTGCAGGATTTCTGCACAACTTACACATCTCTCCTGCAGATATGCAAGTTCGAGGAGGAAGTTGGTTTCGACGTAAACGATCACGCGGCGATCTTTGAGCTAATCGATCCATCGCGTACGGATTCGGCGAGACCTGAATCCTTTAACCAAGTGCCATTGTCACCGTCGGTGAGCGTTCCAGCAACGAGATCGCTCAACCACGCATGAATCAAGATCTCAAAACTGCTCTCGCTTAGCGTATCGAGTGACCTGTCGAGCCGCATCAGGTACGGTCTCAGAGCAGCTTCCGTATCAGCTTCAAAGTCTGGGCTTGCTACTTCCCTTGCGGGATGACGCCAGAGGTACAAGTGATCACGCAGGGCCAACAAAAAATAATCTGATTGTGGTATCTCGGCGTGCACAAAGAGGTTACGCAGGAAACGGGCCGCCCAATCGCGCGAGGGAGCCTTCGCGTTCTTAGCTTCGACGAGAAGCCGGATACCCTCGCCAGGTTTCCCGATAGCGAAGTCAACAACAGGGCGTTCAGCGGCCATATATCTCTATTCTACTCGGTTTCAATCCTCACGAGATGGGCGTAAACGCGACGACTCGGGATGCAGCCCGGAGTCCCCTCTCCTCCCTCACGCGGGCTCGGCCCCTTCCCCACCCCGGCCCCCCGCATCCTTCAAGGGCAACCTCTTCATCTCCTGCAGCGTGATCCGCAACACGCTCCCCAGCGTGAACCCCTGCGGGAAACAATGCGGGATGCGCACCCCCGCGCCGCTGAGCTCGAGAAAGTCGAGCGGCGGCTTACGGCGAGCCAGGACGAAGGCCAGCTTGCGTGGGAGGTCTTCGCGATCGTCGGCGTTGAGGTGGAGCGGCTGGAGGTAGTAGCCGAAGTGCATGGTTTTCAGCGCCGGCACGCCGCCGGAGAACTCCGGGAGCGTCACGCTCAGGCCCAATGCCCCGAAGATCCAATTCTCCTGCGCGAACTCGCCGCGCCAGAAGTCCTCTTCCTCCGGGGTCAGGTGTTCGAGGCGCATCAGTGCTCGGGGTCGATGAACTTCTCGAATTTGTCGCGACCAAAATACCCGACGGTGCGGTCGCGCGCGCTGCCATTTGATTCGGCGATGACGACCGTTGGGAATCCGGTGACGCCGTAGCGATCCATGAGTTGCTGCACGCTGCTCGGGTTGTGACCGTCTTCGCGCTGGCGATCGACGACTTTAACGGCGATGAAGCGGCGATTGATCGTCGCCGCCAGGTCGGGATCCATGAAAACCTCGCGCTCCAGCGCGTGACACGGCCCGCACCACTCGGCAGAGAACTCATACAGGATCGGCCGGTGCAAGCGCATGGACATCGCCGAGGCCACCTCGCTATCCGTCCAGTGAACGAGATCGACGTCGCTCGTGACGGGGTATTTCGACGCCACGATGCGCGCCACGATCAGCAGGGCGACGAGGATCGCCAGCCAGATCGGCAGGGCACGCTGCTTGGTCCGGTCGAACGTAAGGCTAGTCCGCACCGTAGGGCACCTCCCGCCGGGAAAATATGACGCATGCCAGAAGCAGCGCCACGGAAGCATTCGAGAGAAGCATGATGATCCAGTTGCGGTCGAAGGGAACGAATGGAGCGTCAGGAAAAAGGTTCTTGTTGACGGTGCCCATCGCATCGATCACGCTCGGATGCGCGCGTAGAAACGCGCCGATCGCGCCCATCTCGCCGCTCACCGCGTTCTTCATCATGCTGAGCAGGCCGAAGACCATCGGCATCAGAATCTGGGCGCCGATGTAAATGCCGACATTCACGTACGATCGCGAAAAGCTGCCCAGGAACGCCATCAGCGAACAGACGAACAGCACCTTCAGCGCCGAGACGAGCGCCGCCGCTGCCGCGGTGCGCCACACGATCGGCGTGTCGGCGATGAGACGTCCCACGACGTCGCTGGTGAACATGACGGCGATGGCCACCCAGATGGCCAGCGCTACGCCAGCCACACGCGACACCAGATAGGTCGAGCGTCCGATCGGCTTGCTGAGGATGAGCTGCAACGTACCCGATGAGAACTCGGGGCCGATGAGCTGGCAGCCGGCGATGAGCGCGAAAAGCGAAATCATCTCGTAGGGCGCCTGAGAAGGGGCGCCGATGGCGGACATCGTCACCACGATGATGATCAGCATCAGCAGCGCGGCGATATAGCCGAGGTGCGCGAGGTGCCGGCGCAGCGTTTCGGCGATCACGACGAGGCTCACGCTGCACCTCGGAAAATCGACTCGAGGTCCGCCGTCCGCCGCCGGACGTCGATCACCCCGGCCCCACTTCCGACGACGCGAGCCACGAGCTGTGCCACATCCGCCTCGGTGGCTACATTCACCGTGACGACATGGTCTGCCGGCGCCGCGCCGGCAACGGCCTCGACCGCGGCGGCGTCATAGGAGCCGGCCAGCAACGTGATGACGATCGTGATGCGGGCGATGTCGCGGAGCGCTTCATCGCGGGAAATCACGCCGCCGCTGAGGAAGAGAACGCGGTCGCAGACTTTCTCAACCTCGGCAAGTTGATGCGAGTTGAGAAGAACCGCGGCGCCGCGCGCTTTCTCTTCGGCGATGAGGTCGCGGACGAGGAAGACGCCGTTGGGATCGAGCCCCGAGGTGGGCTCGTCGAGAAAAAGAAAATCCGGATCGAGCATCAGCGCCTGGGCCATACCGATGCGCTGCAGCATGCCCCTCGAATACTGCGAGAGACGCTTGTCCTCCGCGTCTGTCAGGCCCAGGCGGGCCAGAAGCTCGTCGACCCGCTCGCGAACGTGGTTGCGCGGCAATCCGGCCAATCGAGCCATGTAGCGCAGGAACGCGCCGCCGGTGGCACGGCGGTCGAAGTTCATCCGCTCCGGCACGAAGCCGGTGCGCCGGCGAACGTCGAGGTCATCGTTCGGCCGGCCGTCGATCGTGATCGAACCGGTGTCGGCGTTGAGAAAGCCGACGATGCAGGACATCAGCGTCGTCTTTCCCGCGCCGTTCGGACCGATGAGACCGACCACCTCCCCTGGGGCGATCGTCAGGTCGATGCCTTTCAAGACGGGCCGCACGGCGCCGAACGGCCGGTAGGCTTTGGTGAGCGCTTCGACTCGGATTCCGTTCATTGCTGGAGCTTGCGCAGGCCGGCGACGATCTCGTCCATCTTCGTCTTATGGAACAGGTCGATCGTCCGCTGCAGCTCATTCTCCGGCGTCTGCGAGATATCCTCGTTGTAGACCTTCTTCAGCGCACCGGCCAGATAGATCTTGGTTTCGATGCGCCAGGCTGGACGAGCGAAGAACTCCGTCTGCACCGTGAGCTTCTTCGGGCCGACGTCGAACGCGTCGAGGCGCCCCATCGGCATATTCTGCAGATCCAGCATGCCCGCCGATCATAGCAGCGGTCAAGGGAAGAGCCGTGCCGCGTTCTCCCACAGGATCTTCTGCTCGACCGGGTTGCCGAGTCCCAGGGCAAGGAAATCTTCGATGTTCTTCCGCGGCGAGACCACCCCGGGCGACGGCCAATCGGTCCCCCATAGAACTTTGTCCGCGAGATCGACCACGCGCGGCACGTATCGCAGCAGCGCCTTCGGCGGGATTCCGGAGATGTCTAGCCGGACGTTGGCGTGACGCCGCGCCAGGAAGAACGCCGTCTCGCCGTACAACGGCCGCCCGCTGTGCGCGAGGATGATCGGAAGGCGCGGGAAGTCGGTGGCCACGTCGTCGATCGGCATCGGATCGGCGAAGACGTTGCGCGCGCGTGGGAAAACGGAAGTCCCCGTATGAAACATCACCGGCACTCCCCGCTCCTCACATTCGCGATAGATCTCCGCGAGTTGCCATAGCTCGCCGTGGTAGGCATTCGGCGAGAAGAGCTGGTGCGGCGGATGGATCTTGATCATCCGGATACCGAGATCGAGCACGCGACGGATCTCGTCGCGAACGTTGATCTCGTGCAGGGGATTCACGGAGCCAACGGGCAGCAACCGCTGGCGATGATCGCGCGTGAAGTTCGCGATCCAGTCGTTCGTGGCGCGGGTGAAGCCCATGACATCAGGCGAAACGTAGTTGATGCAGCAGACTCTCTCGACCCCTTCACGATCGAGAAAGCGAACGACGTTATCGGCCGAGGCCAGAATGTCCTTCGCCTCCGCGTGCGAGGGATCGGACAGCATCGACAACACCTCGGGCTTGAGCATCTCCCACGGCTGGATGTGAATGTGGACGTCGAAAACGCGCATGGCTCCATTATGTGCGCCTTCGGCGCGTTGTCGGTTATCGGTTGCGAGCGCTGCGGCGGGCAAGCGCCGCAGTCAGACCATCATCACAAGCCGCATGCACACGGCGCTGTCCGGACACGCGCCTCGGAGCTCGGCGGACCCGAGAAGTTGCGGGTGGATTTCGTCGCGATCGATCGGTTTGAATCCGCGTTTCGCGAAGTAGGCCTGAGCCGTCGTCGTCAGCAGGTAGAACTCGCGAATCCCGCGAGAAGCGAGGCGATCGAGAAGTTGCCGGACGATACGCCGCCCGAGGCCACGGCCGCGGTACGAGTCGGTCACGGCGACGGAGCGGATGAGCGCGGCCATCTTATGTGCCTCCGCACCGCCACAGGCGACGATGTCATTGCCATCACGGGCAACGATGAATGTTTTCCAGTAATCGTCGACACCCTCGGTCGGCAGCTCATTGGCAACGAGGAGCTGTTTGATGAGCGGTATGTCATCCGCCGTGGCGCCGCTGATGACGATCTCTCCGTCGCTCATTTCGTGGTGAGGATAGCAAAAGGCCCTTGATTCAGGACTCTCTCGGTCAGAAGCGCAGCCGCCGCTGGCGAAGTGGCCTTACTGCGGACACCGCTTCAAAGTCGCGATCACGATGCAGCAGGAGGACGTCGTGATCCATCGCGATCTGGGCGATACAGCAGTCGATCGGGCTGCGAACAGTCTTGCCAGCGCGGCGCAGATCAAAATAGATCCGTGCGGCATCCGCCCATGACTCGGGACGGCATTCCAGATAATCCTGGGTGTCAAGGTGTTCTCGAAGCAGACTCCATTCCCGTTCGTCACGCGCTCCCTGCAGCAATTCGAGCTGATGAAATCGGGTCAGCGCTGGTTCGTCGCCATCGAGTTCACGTTCGAGCGCGGCCTTGATACGACCGGTGCGATCGCGAAGAACCTCGACCCATACCGACGTATCGACCAGAATCACTCGCGCAACTTTCTCATCGTTTTGTGATCAAAGCCCTGTCGGAAGCGAATGCGGCCGGCAAGATTGAGCAGATCTTTCTTCTGGCGTGACCGCACGAGCTCCTGAAGAGCGAGATGCACGACTTCCCTCTTCGTGCGAGCTCCTGTCGCTGCAAGCGCTTCCTGCACCAGTTCCTCGTCGAGCACGATGTTCGTTCTCACATTTCTCCCAATGTGTACCTGAAGGTGTATTGTACACATCTCGAAGCGCCGAGTGACAGGATCATGAAGCAGGCGCTCGGCGAGACTACCTCGCCGTCGCATCGCACCGTTCCTCTTCATCGAGAAGACGTTGCAGCGTCAGGGTGATATCGCCACGCCGGAGCGTGCGTCCGTCGATTGCCGTCGCCGGCATGACTCCCATCGTCGTGCTCGTGATGAATGCCTCGTCGACGTCCAACAACTCGCATTCGGCGAGCGGCCGTTCCTCGACGCGAATCTCGGCAGCCCGGGCAAGGCTCATCACGCGGTCACGCACCACCCCCGGAAGGATGTGCTCATCGAGCGGATGGGTAATGACGGTTCCACCATGAACTCCGAAGAAGCTGGAGCTTGCACCCTCCCGCACGATCCCGTCATCCACGAGCAGCACTTCATCGGCGCCGGCCCGCTGCGCCTTTTTCTTCGCCAGCGTGCTCGGGAGAAGGTTCACCGACTTCACATCGCAACGCTTCCAACGGAGGTCGGCCGTCGTGATGAGGCGGATTCCGCGTTCCTTCCTCGCCGCGTCAGGAAAGGTGAACATGCGTGAGTAGGCGACGACGGTCGGCACCAGATCTTCAGGATAGAAGTGGATGCGCGCCGACTCACCGCGGGAGACCTGGACGTAGACGATGCCGTCGTCGAACGCCGTCTTCGCGATCAGTTCGCGCATGATCGAGGCGAATTGACCTTCATCCCACGGCGAACGGATCTCGATCTCATCCAGCCCACGCTTCATCCTTCGGTAGTGATCGGCAAGAAAGATGGGGCGCTTTCGGGCGAACTTGAACACCTCGTAGACCGCGTCCCCGAATTGGAAACCGCGGTCTTCCACTCCGATGACCCGCTCGGCGGTGGTCGTGAAGCGGCCGTTGATGTAGAGGACGTCGTTCATGCGGTTGCGCTGTCTCGGGGTCGCGCGGTTACGCGGCTTGCCTAAGCAAGAATAATCGTCCTATCAAGAACCCCGCGACCCCGCGACCTCACGGGGTCACCGCTTTCACGATAACAACCGTGCGATCGTCCTGCTCTCCGGGCCCCCACTCCTTCACCCGAGCGAGCACTTCCCGGCCGATCTCCTCGGCCGAACGGTGCCGGTTCCTGGCGACGAGCAGCTCAAGCCTCTCCAGTGTGAACTCTTCGTCGTCTGTGTTGTGCGCTTCGACGACGCCGTCCGTGTAGAGACACAGGAGATCCCCGGCGTCGAGCTTTGCAAAACCGCGCATGTAGGTCGCGTCCGGGGTCGGTCCGAGCACCGGTCCCCCGTTCGAAAGCAATTCGATCGTTTTTCCGTCGGCGCGTAATACGAAGGGGAAGTTGTGGCCGGCATTGCAGTAGATGAGGATTCCACCTGTTTCGAGCTCACCGTAAAAAAGAGAAACGAACTTCGTCGTCAGCCGGCCGCGGTGGATGATGTGGTTCAGCTTCTCCATCGTGCGGATAATCTTGAAGTCGCGGTCCGTGGCCATGCGCAGGCCCATGTAGATGTCGCGTACGACGAGCGCCGCCGGAAGGCCGTGCCCCGATCCGTCGGCGATGGCCAGCCCGAGGATGTTGTCGGAGATGGGGATGAAGTCGTAGAAGTCGCCGCTGACGACCTCGGCGGGCACCGTCTTCCCCCAGATGTCGAAGCCCGCGTACTGCGGGACCCGCTGCGGAAGGATCGATTGCTGGATTCGCTGCGCTTCGACGATGAGGGACTGGTAGCGATCGGCCCGCAGCCGCTGGTTGACGGTGTAGCGGATGAGGTTGAGCGAGAAGAGGATGTCTTCGCGGCTGAGGTTCGGCGCAACGTCGAATCCGAGGATGTGCGAATGGCTGTCGCCGGCGGCCACGGCGGCGAATCTCTGCGCCCCCAGTTTGCTCTCCAGCACCGGATCGACGCCGGGATCCGTCGGATCCATGACCACGACGCCGTTCTCCAGCACGAGCTCGATCGGCTTGTAATCCCTGGGCACGGAGATCCCGAGGGGTCCCTCGCTCGATTCGCCGAAGCGTCCCACCAACTCGTAATTGTTCTCGTCGGTGAGCTCGTAGATCCGCCCGCCGGTGATCCCGAGCTCATGTCGGAAATTCGTGGCGATGGTCTGCCCGATCTGCTCGATGGTGAAGCGCGTCGATTCGGTGTTCTCGATCTGCTCGAGCGTGCGCTCGACCTGGGTTAGGAGGCGTTTGTAATCCATGTTTTGTGCTGGGTAACTCCCGAATCGGCTGGTATTTTGATCCGACAACGACCGTTAGCTGAATGATGATGATGGCAGCTACTTGGCTCTGGCTCTATCTCGAATTCGCTGAATGCGTCTGTCTTCCCAGGCTTCGCGATCGGCGCTCATCTCCTCGATAGAGCGGTATTTGTGAACCCCGCTTGGTATACCGGTTGGACCGATCAGCGCTGCCAGCCCCCACACGTGGCTAATCGATCGGACAATTGCCGGGTCACCTGGCGTGAGCCAGCGGTCGCCTGGCATGTCCTCGATTCTTCTGTACTTGTAGACAGGCATTACGACTCCCAACCGAACTTACGCCGCAGCGCGTCTGCATCGATCTTGTCTTTGTAGCGCACGGTGTCGCGTTTCATCTCGTACAGCGTGCGCGCCGTTACAACGCAGATCGGTACATCACCGAGCATGCCGTCCTCGGCAGCGAGATTGTCATATGCAAACGCCTCCCCAAGGCGAGTTACGAAATCGATGTGGAAGTTCTCGCCCGCCGGGTAGTACGCGACGGCTGGATAATCGCCGCACAACTCCTCGGTAGAGATCTCATCAATGTGTTCGTCCTCCCAGACTGACCGGAGAGCCGCTTTCAGGCGTTCGACATTCTCGATCGTCGGCTGGATGAAGAAATCAGCATCTTCTGTGGCGCGAACGAAACCATGCGCACTTAATGCCAAGGCTCCAAACAGTTTGTACACAACCTGCTCACGATTCATGGCTTTGATGAGCGCAAGCACCTTCTCGAAATCCATCACTTCAACTCTACCCCATCCAACTCATAGGGAGCCTTGACCCCGAGCAGACCGAGAACCGTCGGGTAGATATCAGCAATGTACGGCGGCCGAACCGTGTCGATCTTCCGGTTGTAGAAGAAGATGCCCTTCACGATCTCGGGGTCGACGGAGCAGTGGTCGCCGCTCCAGGCTTGCTTGTTTGGCTCGATGAGCTGCTTGGGAATGCCACCCAGCGATGTCTGCCAGGAGACGCGGTAGCCGTCGTTGTTGGTGACGAAGAGGTCGGGAATCAGATTCGGATCGAACTGGCGATAGACCTCCTCGCGTGCCAGCACCCTGCGGACGGGATGCTCCATCGTCTCCGGGTCGGTCATGGTCACGAGCCGTGCCTTCAGCTCGGCTTTGAGGGTGTCGTACTCCCCGCCCGGGTTCACGATGCCTTGCGCTTCGCGGCCCTTCAGGTTGATGTACATCTCGCCGAGGCCCATGGCATAGGCGCGGGTGTGCGACCAGTCGACGTTTTCCCAGAACTGGCCCGAGTCGAAAAGCATCTCCACGTTGCGGTCTTTCACCTGAACACCAGCCTTGAGCGACATGTAACCGTTCATCACCAGCCAGGTGTTGTAGTTCACCGACTTGCGGAACGAGGCAAAGCCGTGGTCCGACAGGACGATCAGCGCCGCGTGCTTCTTCTCCGCCGCCGCCATGGCATCGCCGACGATGGCATCCATGAGCTGGTAGGAACGAAGCAGGGTATCGCCCCACTTCGCGTGCAACGCGGCGTCGTACGCGGGATGCCTGGGGTCCATGAGCCGCCAGAACACGTGACCGACGCGATCGGGGAACTCGAAGCATTGCACCATCAGTTCTTCGTCGCCGCTGAGGAATCCGTCGAACATCTTCCGGTCCTGGGCCACGGTGAAGTTCATGTCGTCCCAGAACATCTGCTCGTCCGCGAAGCCCTCCGAGATGGCCCAGGTATCGATCTGCCAGCCGAGCGTTTTGTACAGACCGTATTCGCGCGCGAGCTGCGGCGCCCATTTCGGCGGTGTTGAGATGTTGAAACCGGGCGGGAGACTGCGCGGGTCGAAGTTGATCGGCGAGAGATACAGCTTCACTTCCGGCTGCGATGCGATCAGATGAAAGCGGCTGATGCCGTGGATCCTGATCAGGGGATTGAACGGGAAGACGAAGTCCGTCCAGCCGCTCCACTCGCCGGGACGAAGCGTCACCGTCTGGCCGCTCTCGTTGATCGTGATCGAGTTGCGATCGTTGGCAACGGCGATCGTCATGGGGATGGAGATATACGGCGGCGTTCCAAACAATTTGTTCGGCGGCCCCTGGATCTTGGTGGTGATGAGGCCCTTGTTGTCCTCGAGCTGAACCACCTCGATGGAGAATTCGTTCGAACCGGCCCGGTGGAAATCGAGCTCGGACGTGAAGTAAAACGGCTTGCCGACGCGTCCGGAGACGTCGGGGACGCCGAGGCCCGAGAGCATCTCGCCAGGGAAATCGTTCGCGGGGAACGTGACAGGGACATTGACCACGCGCGACGTCCGTCCGGCGTTCGCGGCCGCTTCCCAGAACGGGATTCCCTGGCGCCGGTTGACGACGCCGGGCCTCGTGACCGGGATGTACTTCCTCATGGTCACGAAGGCACCGGCCGCGGCGCCTGCCGCGATCACGAGCATGGCGATGCGCGCGGTGCGCCGGAAGAACAGCGCGATCAACGCCAGAACGACGAGGATCACGGCGGCAGCGGCGAACGGGTTTTTCTCGCCGAGAAGAAACGGCTCCGTGGTCTCATCGTACGCGGCGAAAACCGGGAGATAGGTCTTCGGATCGCGGCGCAGAAAATCGAAGATGCCGGTGCGGCCTGGATCGATACCGGTCGAGAAGGTCGACCAGGAAACGGGAGTCTGCGCCGGGAGGGTCGGACGCAGCGGCCGGAAGGTTCCCTGCGCGCGCAACCTGGCCAGGTTCGGCAGCTTCCCTTCGTTCATCCACTGCTCGGTGTAGCGGGCATCGACGCCGTCGAAGCCGAGGACGATGACCTTCTCCTTTGCCAGAAGCGAGACAGGGCAAAGCACCGCCAGGACGAGAAGAAATCGAAAGAATCGCATCGACCGGCATCATACTTGTAGTCGGCACGGCCGACGGCGTCGGTTGCCCAAGGCTCGGCCACCAACGGCGCCACGACTGTCCGATTTCGTCGATGCCTAATCGTATTTCTGGTCTGCTTGAGGTGCTGAATGACTGCGCGTCAACTCCTTGTCTCCATGTCGGTTATGTTCCTCCTCGCCTGCGGCGGGGGTGAGAAGAAGAGCACCGTGGGCAACGCCAACACGCTCGTCATCGCGGTGATGTCGTCGCCGGCGAACCTGGACAGCCGCGTGGGCGTGGACAACGTCTCCAGCAGGATGTTCGACCTGGTCTACAGCGGCTTGATCAAAGTCACGCCGAACTTTGACTACGCCCCCGACCTGGCCACCAGCTGGGAGACTCCCGACGACAAGACGATCGTGTTCCATCTCAATCCGAACGCGAAGTTCCAAAACGGTCAGCCGGTGAAGGCGTCCGACGTGAAGTGGACGTATGAGTCGCTGATGAACCCCACCTTCGTCACCTCAAAGCGTTCCGGCTACACCTCGGTCGACCACATCGAGGCGCCCGACGAGCGGACCGTCATCTTCAAGCTGAAGGAAGCAAACGCCGGCATTTTCGACAATCTCACCGTCGGCATCCTGCCGACAGGAGCCGATACCAATGTCTACAAGAACCGGCCGATCGGTTGCGGGCCGTACAGGCTCGTCGAATACCGTCCCGACGACCGGCTGGAGTTCGAGGCCTTCGAGCAGTGGCACGGCGGCCCGCCAAAGATCAAGCACATCACCGTTCGCATCATCCCTGACGCCACGACGCGGATCCTGGAGATGCGCCGCGGCACCATCAACTTCGAGGTAAACCAGATTCCGTTCGAGAACGTCGCGGAGTTCGAGAAGAACCCCGACTTCACGGTTGTGAAGAGCACCGGCTCGGTGTACCAGTACCTTGCCTTCAACATGAAGGACCCGGCCCTTGCCAAGCCGCTGGTGCGGCAGGCCATCGCCCATGCCATCGACCGTGACCGCATCATCCGCGACATCCAGCGCGGTTTCGCGCAGCCGACCGAAACAATGCTGGCCGCGGGGCACTGGGCCGGCGCGACGAACCTTCCCTCCTATGCCTACGATCCCGTGAAGGCAAAGCAACTCCTGGCACAGGCCGGCTATCCGAACGGTTTGAGCCTCGTCTTCAAGACATCGACCGACGCGGAGGCGAACTCGCGCGCTCAGGTGATGCAGGAGATGATGAAAAAGGCCGGCTTCAACGTGACCATCCAGTCGAACGAGATGTCGACGTTCTTCGCCGACATCAGCAAGGGCAACTTCCAGATGTACTCGCTCTCGCGGAATGGGATCTCGGACCCCGACTTCTACTACGTCATCTTCTATTCGAAGAACACTCCGCCGAACGGCCAGAATCGCGGCTATTACGAGAACCCGCGTCTCGATCAACTGCTGCTGGAAGGGCGCTCCATGTTCGACCGCACTAAGCGCAAGCCCATCTACCGGGAGGTCCAGCAGATCGTCGCCACCGACATCCCCTATCTCTCCCTCTACATGCAATCAAACGTGGCCGTGATGAGGAAGAACATCAGCGGATACGTGCAGTACCCGGCGGGGTTCTACACGTCGATTCCGCAGATGGCGATGAAGTGAGGCACCCGATCGTCAAACGGCGACACCCTCGCAGCCCGACGTCGGCCAGGGGGTGCCGACGTGCGAGAGTGCCGCCGCTTCACGACCGGCCGTCAAAGGGCGACACCCCCGAGCCCGGTGTGCCGGCAGGGGAGCCGGCACGCGAGGATGCCGCCGTTTCGCGGCCGGATTCGCAGTTGCGATCAGATGGGATATGTCCGTGGCCCGAAAGGTCACGACTGCGCGAAGCCGGCTGGGGCTAGGCGCGGGGAGGAGAGCGCGGATCGGACGGTGTGGCGATGAGAATCAGCGCCGGCGTGGGCAGTATCTCCTCCACGCGCGCGATGGCGATGAATCCGGCCACGAGGATGAGGAACGACACGATGATCGCCAGCGCCTCTTCGAGAGTGTTGCCGTCGTAGGCGAGGTCATCGGATACGGAGATGATCGGGAAGAGAAGGACCAGGATGCAGGCCAGACCGAGCGTAGCCCGGCTCGACCGGCGCGGGACCACCGTGAAGGCGCCGGCCACGATGGCCAGCCAGACGACATTGAGAAGCAGTTCCATTCCTGACGTTGCGCGGCAGCCGGCCGTTTTCGACCGGCTGCCACATTGTATGACGTTTATGGCCCGCAGACGGTTTCAATCAGCATGGCGCAGACCTGGTACGGATCCATGTTCGCGGCCGGTCTACGGTCTTCGAAGTATCCCTTGCCTTCCTTCGTCGTCGCCATCGGGATGCGCACCGACGCGCCGCGGTCGCTGATTCCATAGCGGAAGGCGTGGATCGGCGCGGTCTCGTGGAGGCCGGTCAGGCGCTCTTCGTTGTGCGCGCCGTAGACTTTGATGTGCTCGTCGTGGCGGCGTTCCAGCTTCTTCATCGCCTCCTCGATCACCTTGATGCCACCATCGGCGCGCATCGCCTTCGTCGAGAAGTTCGTGTGCGCGCCGGCGCCGTTCCAGTCTCCTTTGACCGGCTTCGGATAGAGTGTGGCGCTGATGCCGAATTCTTCGCCGATGCGGTAGAGGAGCCAGCGAGCCAGCCAGAGCTCGTCCGCGATATCCGGGGCCGTGACCGCGCCGACCTGGAACTCCCACTGGCCCGGCATGACCTCGGCGTTCGTGCCCACGATATGAATGCCGGCTCGCATGCAGGCATCGGCGTGCGCCTCCACCACGTCGCGGCCGAACACCTCGTCCGCGCCGACGCCGCAGTAGTAGCCGCCCTGCGGCGCGGGGAATCCGTGATCGGGCCAGCCCAGGGGACGGTTGCCCTCGAAGAAGGTGTACTCCTGCTCGATGCCGAACCAGGCCTCGTGTTCTTTATAGCGCTCGGCCACCTCGCGCAGACGCGCGCGCGTGTTGCTCGGATGGACACTGCCGTCCGGATTCAGCACTTCGCAGAGGACGAGCACGTCGCCCTCGCGGTGCAGAGGGTCTGGAACCATCTTCGCCGGACGCAGAAGCAGATCGCTGAAATGTCCGGTGGCCTGCTCGGTGCTCGAACCGTCGTAGCCCCACTCGGGGATGTCAGCAAGCGACTTGGCCGGGTCGATGATTTTCGTCTTCGAGCGCAGCTTCGCGGTCGGTTTCTGTCCGTCGATCCAAATGTACTCCGCGGTGATTTTAGCCAAGGACGTCAGCCTCCTTCGTTGAGATGAAATACGGTAGCAGAACGACGTGAATTAGTGGATTTTTCCGATTCATTGACCCGGCCGGCCAGCCTAGCCATCGGCTAATCCACCACGTTCCCCACACGCGCCGGTGGGACCGGATGCAATTCCTCACCCACCCTGCTCACGACCACGAGATTCTTTCCGAGCGATTTGGCCCGGTACATGGCGGCGTCCGCGCGACGGAGGAGGTCGCTCTTCTCCTGCTCCAATGAGCCGGAAAGGTCGGAGCTTGGGATGTGCTGGGCAATGCCCAGGGATGCGGAGAGGAGGCCGGAGAGCTGCAGAGGGGGCATGCTGAACCCCCACTCACGGCTCAGGAACGTCGTCTCCTCGATGGTCCGCCGGATCTCCTCGCACACGGCCACGCCGTCCGCGAGCGGGGTGTCCGGCAGCAGGATCACGAACTCGTCTCCGCCGTAGCGCGCCACCGTGGCGTCGCCCTGCTGCACGATCCGCTTCAGGAGAAAGCCGACCTCACGGAGCACCTGGCTGCCGGCGAGATGACCATGGCCGTCGTTGATGGCCTTGAAGCGATCCAGGTCCATGAAGATCAGGACCGCCTCCTTGCCGGTGCCCCGCGCGTCCGTGAGGGTCTCGGAGAGGCGGACGTTGAACCAGCGATCGTTGAAGAGGCCGGTCAGATCGTCCTTCTTGGCCAGTTCATGAGCCCGTTTGGCGTCGAGCGCGTTCTGCAGCGTGAAGGAGGTGTAGCCGGCGAAGATCTCCAGCAGCGTCTTGTCGCGCTCGGTGAAGATGCTGCCGTCGATCCGGTTGATCAGCTCGAGCACGCCGCAGACCGTCTTGCCGATGTAGATCGGCACGCAGACGACCGAATGAGTCTTGTGTCCGAGCTGCTGATCGAACTCCGCGTAGAAGAAGTCGTCCTCCTTGACGTCGGCGGAAACGTACGGGGTCCCTGTCTGGTAGACCTGCCCGACGATCCCGAACTTCGCGGAGAGACGCTGGCCGATGAGGTGGCGGCTGGCCTGGCCGAATGTGGCGATGAAGACGAGCTCGTTCTCGCGCCGGATGGCCACTTTGCGGAACGGATCGTCGAGAAGGATGGACCCAGATTCCGACGGGACGAACTCGTTCGCCTTCTGCAGGATCTGCCGGAGGATGAGATCGAGATCGATGTCCGACTTGAGCGAGAGACCGGCCTTCTGACGCTCCAGAAAGCGTTCCAGTTGCGGGATTTCGAGCGCATGAAATTGCATCGTCAACCGTTTGCGAGTGGCGATTATAAACGCCTTGCGCCAACTCCGAGGCCAACGTCCTTTACAATCCGCCTCATGCGCAAACTGATCATCGTCCTCGCCGCTCTCACCGCCACGTCGCTCTTCGCCCAGCAGGACTTCAGCAAAGTCGAGATCAAGGTGACGAAGGTCGCCGGTACCGTGTACATGCTCGCGGGCTCGGGCGGCAACATCGGCGTATCGGCCGGCGACGATGGGATCGTCATCGTCGACGACCAGTTCGCGCCGCTGGCGCCGAAGATCAAGGAGGCGCTGCACGGCATCACCGCCAAGCCGATCAAGTTCATCCTCAACACCCACTACCACGGCGATCACACGGGCGGCAACGAGATCTTCGGGAAGGATGCCCCGATCATCGCCCACGAGAATGTCCGCACGCGCCTGGCCGCGGGCTCGAAGAACCTCGGCGGCGTGACGCCGCCCGCCCCGAAGGACGCCCTGCCGGTCATCACGTTCAACGACCGGGCCACGCTCCATGTGAACGGCGAAGACATCCGCGCCGTCCATTTCCCCCACGGGCACACCGACGGAGATGCCATCATCTTCTTCCCGCAGTCGAACGTCGTCCACATGGGCGATGACTTCTTCAACGGCATGTTCCCCTTCATCGACGTCGACAACGGCGGGAGCGTGAAGGGCATGCTGGCCGCAGTCGACAAGGTGCTGTCGACCCTGCCGGACGACGCCAAGGTCATCCCCGGCCACGGACCTCTTTCGGACAAAGCCGGCCTCCGCGCTTTCGCCGAAGTTCTCCGCGGAACGAGCGGCGCCGTCGCCAAGGCCCTCGCCGCCGGGAAGACGCTCGAGCAGATGAAGGCCGACAACGTCCTCGGCCCGTGGGATTCCTGGGGTAAAGGCTTCATCAAGTCCGACGCCTGGTTGGCCCTGCTGGTGTCGGAGGCGAAAAAGCCGTAAGGGACCTCGGATGCGCAGTTCGCGATTCCACTCAGATGGTGAGAAATGCCGGCTAAGCATCGGCTAAAGCAACGCCTACGAGGATAGCCGCATCCTGTGAACCATCTCCGCCGCACCGACGAACGCGGCCGCGATCGCCGCGTACATCAGCGTCACCGCCAGCGACGGTGTGGAGTAGAAGCCGGCGAAATCGAGCGCCTTCGTCGCTCCGTGGTCGTTCACGACGACGTACCAGAAGGTCAGGAAGAGGACGATGAACGTCTTCGGGTTGCCGCTGATCACACCGAGCGACGTCGCGGCGGCGGCGATGAAGATGACGCCGACTACGAGCGGGAGCAGCCTGTCCCGCTGCGCCACCGCGGCATGGACGAGCGGAGCGATGAGCAGCAGGAGCGCCGCGATTGTAGCCGAGCGGAGTTTCCAGGTCACGAAACGCTCCCGCAGGCGCGGCGCCGAGTAGATGAGGCCCGTGGTGCCGGCGCGGCGATCGCGCGAAGCTACATCCGAGATGAACAGCGCGGCCAGCGCGAAGCCAACGAGCACCGATGCCGGGTTGGCGACCGACGCGATCGTGATGCCGAGGAACGCGAAGACGGCAAAGGGTGTCGCTGCGAAGGTCATCTTGGCGTCATTCAACGCCGCGCCGCGCACCGGCAGCGCGGCCAAGGGGCGAACGAACGGCCTGGCCAGGGCGTTGAAGTTCCGCATCCAGCCGCGCTTTCCTTTCGCCCCGGCGGCGCGGAGGCGGGCAGGATCGAAGCGGTGGAAAAAGAGTCGGGACAACAGTAGCAGCGGAAGGGACGACACCGTCGACACCAGGCGTGTGGCCCACGCTCCGCCCCCGAGGTTGAAACCGTCGATGACGAGAACCCGCTTGGAGGCGTCGAATGAGCTCATGCCGATCGACATCGACTCTGTATGGAAGTTCCGGCGCGTCTGCTCCATCAGATACCCGAAGCCGCTGAAGTCGAAGTAGCGCGCCAGCCCCACCCCGCCGTGCATCATCAGGTTGACAACGAAAGCCAGCGAAACGCAGTAGAGAAAGAAGTACGCAACGTCGCCGAAGCGGCCGGAGAGAAACGGAATCGATTCGAAGACGATGGCCGCCACGGAGACCAGGACGATCGTCGACGGCGTGATGATGGCGTATTGCTTGATGAAGACCAGCGGCTCGAGGGGCGCCTCGCCGCGCACGAGCAGCATGGCCATCGAGGCCAGCATGAAACCGCCAACGAAGGTGGTGAGAAAGACGACGTTACCGAGGAACTTGCCGATGACGTATTCGCTGGTGCGCACCGTGGTCGAGGCGATGACGTAACCGCAGCGCGAGTCGATGTCGCGGCGGATGGCATTCGAGATGACGTAGAAGCCGAAGAGGCCAACGAACATCGTGGCCAGCATCGACGTCCCCATGCCGATGGCGGCGGAGTTGTAGAGAACGCGCGCACCGTTGATCTGCATGAGCGTCATGCCGGTCTTCGGATCGGGAACCCAGACATAGGCGAAGCCGCTGAGGAGCAGGAACACGATGACCGTCGACAGGCGGCGGAATCGGATCAGAAAGTCGGCCCGGACGATGGCGCCTATCCGTTCGATCACGCCGCCGCCTCCCCGCTCGCCGCCTTACTGATCATCGTGTAGAGGAAGGCGTCTTCGAGCGTCGGCTCCGCGGCGCTGGCTCCGCCGCTCGGCTCTTCGGTACTGACGATGCGCACGTGAACGCCTTCGGACTTGCGAACGGCGCTGGAAACGCGGGCGGTGCGCCGGAGTTCATCGAACCGCTCGGACGCCACGACCATCTCCCATACGCTCCCCGCGGCGCCCCGCATCAGTTCCTCCGGCGTGGCGCAGGCCACGATCGATCCGCCGCTCATGATGGCGATGTGGGTGGCCACCGATTCGACGTCGGAAACGATGTGCGTGGAGAGGATGACCAGCTTGCCGAGCCCGGCGTCGGCCAGGACGTTGCGGAAACGGACGCGCTCCTCGGGGTCGAGGCCGGCCGTGGGCTCGTCGACGATGACGAGGTCGGGATCGTTGATGAGCGCCTGGGCGATGCCGAGGCGCTGCTTCATCCCGCCGGAGAAGCCGCCGATGGGGCGTTTGGCGACGTTGTGCAGGTTGACCATCTCCAGCATCTCGCCGACGCGCGCGCGGCTGTGCACGCCTTTCAACGCCGCGAAGTAGCTGAGGAACTCGACGGCGGTGAGGTTGTCGTAAACGCCGAAGTCCTGCGGGAGATAGCCGAGCTTGCGGCGGATGGCGTCGGGCTCGCGGGCGACGTCGATGCCCTGGAAGCGGATCGTTCCAGCGGTCGGCCGCGTGATGGTGGCGATCATCTGCATCAGCGTCGTCTTCCCCGCGCCGTTCGGGCCGAGCAGTCCGACGACGCCGCCGCCGATGGAGAGCGAGACATCGCGGACCCCGTAGTTGCCGCCGCGGAACTTCTTGCTGACGCCTTCGATGCTGAGCATGCCGCAGGTATACGGAGAGCGGGCGCGGCGGTTATGGATGCGCGAAGCGTAGCTTCGAGGCGCCTCCGGCGCCTCGCCCGCTGAAAGCCACATTCGGGATGCTAGCGCTGTCTCACGGTGGCGCTGGTTCGTAGCATCGCGGTTCGCGGTCTCGCACACCCGGAGACCTCGCGGCCGCGAGACCCTGCCATTCCGACCCCGACCCCCGGCTCCCGACCCCCGATATCAGTACTTCACCCGCTTCAACTCGAGCTTCGCGGACGAGGCGGCAGTCGAGTACGGGTAGCGCCGGATGACCTCCTCGAATGTCTTCCTGGCCATTCCCAGGTCACCTGTCTTCACGAACGTCAACCCGATCTTGAACATGGCGTCCGGCGCTTTGTTCTGCTCCGGATACTCCTTCGTCACCCGCTCGTAGGCGCGCATGGCCTTGCTGTAATCGGCGGCGGCGTAGTACGTCTCGCCGATCCAATAGAGCGCATTGTCGGCCAGATCGCCGGAAGGATCGGCGTCGAAGACCTGCTGCAACACGGTACGCGCCTCGGCCATCCGGCCTTTACCGAAAAGGATCAGCGCGCTGCGGTAGTTGTCTGCAATCGCGGCAGACTGGAGCGGACTGCTGGCCGGCGGTACCTTGCGAGCGGGCACCGACGCTGCGGCAGTCGCCGGCGGAGGTTCCGTCACGCGCTGCGAGGGTGGCGGCTCGATCGCGCGTTGTGCAGGCGCCTGCGCGACGCGTGGCTCGCCCTGCGATGCCGACTCGAGCCTGGCAATTCGCGCGTTCAGAACGTCCATCCGCTCGAGGAGCTCGGTCATGGACGTCTGCATCTCCGCGAGGCGAGCATCGCTCGCTGGATTCGCCGATGCCGCCGGAACATCGGCAGGCGGCACGAGCGACGGCGCCTCGTTCTCGTCCACGTGGCGCGTTGCACACCCGGTCAGCGTGAGGAGGAGAACGATCGCCGCCGCGTGCTTCATCATGCCGTCTTCATTTTCATCGCCAGTTTCTGCTTCGCCTTGACCGCGAACAGGCTATGCGGGAACTCAGAGAGCACCCGCTCATAGTAAAGGCGGGCCTCGGCGGTCCGTCCCAATCCCGACAGAGCGAGGCCGAGGTCGAAGAAAACGGCGTCTTTCTCGTTGTAGTTGGGGTACGTCTCAACGATGCCGTTGAGTCGTAGAACGGCCGCGTTGTAGCTCCGGCGTTTGATGTAGAACTCAGCGATGACGTGATCGTGCTTGGCCAGGCGGTCGAGCACCTCCTGCATCCGCTTGTCCATTTCCGGCCGCAAGGGACTCTTCGGAAAGGCTTTGACGGCATCGTTG
Organism: Thermoanaerobaculia bacterium; assembly: GCA_035482045.1. GTDB lineage: Bacteria > Acidobacteriota > Thermoanaerobaculia > Gp7-AA8 > Gp7-AA8 > JADGNZ01. Next base: position 9,999 of record DATHRD010000038.1, on the reverse strand, counting down.
AACTTGTCCAGAGCCTCGTGCGTCTTCTGTTGGTCCCGCTCCGGACGTTCCATCTGCTTGTAGGAGCACATGGCTACCTGGAACATCGCGTAATCGGCGCGGTCGCTGCCGGGATAGCGATTGATGAAATCGCGGTACTTGTACTGCGCTTCGACCATGTTCACCGAATCGCCCTGCTCGTAGTACGCGTCGGCGATGCGCAACAAAGCCCGCCGGCCCAGCGGGTCGTTCGGGTATGTCTCGTAAACGTGCGTGTAGTACTGGCGGGCCTTCTGGTACTTCTTCTTCGCGAACTGGTCTTCGCCGAGCTGGAACACCTGTTCCTTCGGCATCTTCGCCAGTGCGGGGTCGAAGCTCGTATGCAGCGAGCTCGTGGCGCTGCTTCCGCCTCCTCCCCGGTTGCGGCCAAACCAGTGCCGGCAACCGGCGAGTGCGATCGAGAGGATCGCGATGAGGGTCAGTGTCTTCTTCAATGTGCCTCCGATTTTGGAGTGACCAGCGGCCAGTGGTCAGCGGTCAGGCGATGTGTTCCTGACCGCTGGCCGCTGACCTCTGACCACTAAACTCTCACGCTAACGCTGTTCCGGATCGCTTCCATTGCCATCCTGCGGTCGGATTGCCCGAAAACTGCCGATCCGGCCACGAGAATACGCGCGCCGACCGCCACAACCAGCGGTGCCGTGCTCGGGTCGATACCACCGTCGACTTCGATCGTGGCCGCAACGCATCTCTCTCTGATCATCTGTGCGATGTGACGGATCTTGCCCACCACCGGCTCGATGAACCTCTGTCCGCCGAAGCCGGGATTGACCGTCATCACCAGGACAAAGTCGCAGAACTCGATCGCGGTGCTCAGTGATTCCGCCGGCGTGGCCGGGTTGATGGCGATGCCCGCCTTCGCGCCGCCGTCACGGATCATCTGCAAGGCCCGCTGCAGATGGGGCTCCGCCTCCTGGTGGACGGAGATCATGTTGGCGCCGGCCTTCAGGAAGGCGTCGATATAGCGCTGCGGCTCCTCGATCATCAAATGAACGTCGAACGGCAGCTTCGACTGGGAACGGCACGCCTTTACCACGGCCGGCCCGATGGTCAGGTTCGGCACGAAGTGACCATCCATGACGTCGAGATGAAGAAGGTCCGCGCCGGCCGTTTCCACGTCGCGCAGCTCCTCGGCGAGCCGGGAGAAGTCCGCGGAAAGGAGCGACGGTGCGATTTGAATCCGGGTCATTGGGTGGTGGTTGGCGGAACGGCTGCCGGCTTCTCGATGATGCCGCCTTCTTCCTGCCGGCTGACGACGACCGTGATCGGATCGCGGCCGCTGACCGGTGCGCCTCGCAACGGAAACTGGCGAATGATAATCCCGTCAGCGATGCCGGGGTATGACTCGAACTTCACATTCGACACGGCGAGACCACGCCCCTCCAACACCGGACGCACCGCCTCGAGCGGTTGATCGATGAGGTCGGGCATCACATAGGTGAGCGGTGAAGGGGGAAGGCCGACGAGCAGCGATACGGCGGTCTGCGCCGCCACGACCGTCCCCTTCGGCGGTTCCTCGGACATGATTCCCTGGCGTGCGGCGCTGTCTACGTAGGCGAGCGTCCCGAGCTTGAGATTCTGCTGCCCGAGGCGTAGCAACGCGGTGCGCGGCGACTGCGTATCGAGATCGGGTACCTGCAGTACGAGTGGGCCGGCGCTCAGCTCGACATGGATGTCGGTCCCGCGCTTGACGAGGTTTGTGGCCCCGGGAGCGCGATTCTGCCAGACGACGTTGCCGGCGGCGATCTTGTCGGAATTCCGGCGATGCTCCGGGTCGACGATGAGACTCACGCCGAGATCGGAGCAGATCGCCTTGGCATCGGCCACCGATTTGCCGACCAGATTCGGCGTCGAGACAGATCGTCCGCGGATGAAGAGGTTGAAGCAGACGTAGGTGCTGCCGCCGAAAGCAATGACGACGAGTGCGGCGAAGAGGAGATTGTCCAGGCAGCCGCGTTTCATCGTTCCTTTCATCGCTGTTCTGGCCGCTCGCTCTTCTGGTGCTCGGCCTTGTACTCCGCTTCATCGTACTTGCGGTCCGGTCGGGCCACGTACAGCGGGATCAGAGTCTCTTTCCAGACGTTTTCGACGCGCTCGGCAAAGATGAAGTGCAGTCCCTTCTTCACTTCGTCAGGCACCTCGGTGAGGTCCTTGCGATTGCCTTCCGGGAGCACCACGGTCTTGATGTTGGCCCGTTGCGCCGCCATCACCTTCTCCTTGATACCGCCGACGGAGAGCACTTTACCGCGAAGCGTGATCTCTCCGGTCATGGCCACGTCGTGCCGGACGGGCCTGTCTCCCATCACCGATGCGATGCAGGTGGCGATGGCGACACCGGCCGAGGGACCATCCTTCGGGGTCGCTCCAGCCGGGAAGTGGATGTGAATATCGTTCTCGGTGAACTTTCGATCCTCGATGTCGAGATCTTTGGCCTTCGAGCGAACGTACGAATAAGCCGCGGTCACCGACTCGCGCATCACATCGCCGAGCTGGCCGGTGACGGTGGTCCGCCCGCTGCCCGCCATGCGCGTGGCCTCGATGAACATGATCTCGCCGCCGTACTGAGTCCAGGCCAGGCCCGTGGTCACGCCGACCTCGGGATGCCGCTCCGCGAACTCGTGTTCGTACGACGGCAGACCGAGATATGCCTCGAGCTCGCCACTCTCCACCCTGTAGAGAATCGACTCCGATCCACTGGCTACCTTCCGAGCGATCTTGCGGAGAATCGTCGCCAGCTTGCGCTCCAGATTGCGGACGCCCGCCTCGGCGGTGTAGTCGCGAATGACCATCAGTAAGGCGTCGTCGTCGACGGTCACCTGATCGGCCCGAAGGCCGTGGTTCTCGAGGAGCTCGGGGATGAGGTGTTTCTTGGCGATGGCGAGCTTTTCCATTTCCGTGTAGCCGGAGAGGCGGATGACTTCCATCCGGTCGCGCAGCGGGCTGGGAATGGTGTCGAGCATGTTGGCCGTACTGATGAAGAGGGTGTGCGAGAGGTCGTACGGAATCTCGAGGTAGCGATCGACGAAGGCGTTGTTCTGCTTCGTGTCGAGAACCTCCAGGAGCGCCGAGGCCGGATCGCCGCGGTAATCCTTTCCGATCTTGTCGATCTCGTCGATCATGATCAGCGGGTTGTTCACGCCGACCTGGATATAGCTCTGGATCAGTTTGCCCGGCATGGAGCCGATATAGGTCTTGCGATGCCCGCGGATTTCCGATTCGTCCGTCACGCCGCCTACGGCCATCCGTACGAACTTGCGGCCGAGGGCGTCGGCGATGGCCGCACCGAGCGAGGTCTTGCCGACGCCGGGAGGACCGACAAAGCAGAGAATCGGCCCCTTGAGGTCGCCCTTCAGCTTGAGCACGGCCAGAAACTCCAGAACGCGCTCCTTCACTTTCTCGAGGCCGTGGTGCCGCGCGTCGAGGATCTCTTCGGCACGGACGAGGTCGAGCCGATCGTCGGTCTTCTCCGCCCAGGGAACCTGGAAGACGGTGTCGAGGTGTCCCCTGATTACGGCGTAGTCGCTCGATGACGGCGAGAGTTGCGCGAGCCGGTTCACCTCGCGGCGCAGGGTCTGTTTGTGCTCCTCGGCCAGCGGAAGCGACTCGACGCGGCCGCGATAGGCATCCGTTTCGCGATCCGAGGAACTGGAATCACCCAACTCGTCCTGGATGACGCGGAGCTGCTCGCGGAGATAGGTCTCACGGTCGCGGCGGTCGATCGAGGTCTGGATCTGCCGCTGCAACTCCTTGTCGAACGTGGCTTTGCCGAGGTCGCGCTGAATCCAGTCGACGAGGAGCTCGAGCCGTTCGATCGGATTGACCGTCTCGAGGAGCAGCTGCTTTTCCTCGAGCGGGAAGTTCACGAACGACGAGAGGAGGTCCGCGAACGTATCCGGCCCCTCGCTCATGTTCATTCGCAGGATGTTCAGCAACTCGTTGGAGTACTTGGCGTCACTGTCCACCAGTTTCTCGAAGAGCGACATGGCCCTGTTCATCAGGTTTTCGCTCTTGACGCTCTTCGGGATGGGGCGCGGTGCGATCTCGCGCAGCATCCCTTCGAAGTACGGTTCGGTCTGCAGCATCTGTACGAGCTCGACGCGCTGGCGCCCCTGCAGAAAGACCTGATAGCGGTCCGACGAGAGCGGAAGCCGCTGCACGATGGCCGCGAGCACACCGATCTGCGACAGGTCCTCGGCCCGGGGGTTCTCCTTGTCGCCACCCTTCTGGCAGAACGCGGCGATGAGGTTCTGATCGTCGCCGAGACTCTTCAGCAGACGCACGTTGCGATCGATGCCGACCTGCAGCGAGAGCACGCCGTTCGGGAAAAGGACGGAGGACACGAGTGGGATGATGGGGAGACTCTTGGGGATCTCCTCCTCCATCCATTCGGATGCTCCGGCGCTTGTTGGTGCTTTGCGATTTGCGTTGGCCATTTTTGCCAGGTGCGATGAAACAGAAGCGTGTGAGAGACTCGATGACTGTGGGCTACACTTGCATTCTCTTTCTCAGCGGCATGCGAATTGTAGGAAGAGTCCGACAGGTTGAGCCATCATCTCTAAGCCTACTGCAAACTCGATGAACGACACGGCAACTGTGCAGATCCTCGCGGATCCGGAAGTCAAGCGGGCCGATCTGCACTGCCATAGCCGCTTTTCGGTCTTCAAGTACTTCCGCCGCGCCAACACTCGCGACTGCTACAACGCCCCCGAGGACGTATACCGCATCGCCAAAGAGCGCGGCATGTCCTACGTGACCCTCACCGATCACGACTCGATCGACGGCGCACTCTACCTGCTGAACAAGTGCCCGGACATGACCGATTTCTTCATCGGTGAAGAAGTCGAGACCCACTTCCCGGAGACAGGACAACGCATCCATGTCGGCGTTTGGGGCCTGACCGAGGCGCATCACCGCGAGATCCAGCGGCTGCGGCCCGACATCCGGGAGCTCATTCCGTACATGAAGTCGCAACGGCTGATCTTCGGGGTAAACCATCTCTTCCAGAACTATCGGATGAAGAATGTGGCGGCGCGCTACATCGCCGAGCTGCTGGAGATGTTCGACATCTTCGAGGCGCTGAACGGCGCCATGGCTTCATTCCACAACAAGATGGTGGCGCAACTGGTCAACAGCGTGCAGAAGGGCGGCCGCCGGGCATCGATGATCGGCGGCTCGGATGCTCACACGCTGAAGCATGTGGCCAAGGTCCACACGGTCTCGAAAGGCGAGACGACCTCCGAGTTCCTCGAGAACATCCGCAAGGGGGACTGCTTCGCCTGGGGAGGCGAGATGCGCTTCCGCGAGCTGATCGCCGACATCTATCTCCTGATGATCGCGTACAACGGCCAGGCCCGTGCCGATCTGATGTCCCAGGACTTCAGCGTCGCCGACAAGACCATGCAGCTCGCCGGCCGCCTGGCGTCGATCCCCGCCGCCATCTCCGGCCTCCCCGCCGCCATCACCTCGCTCAACTATCTCAAGCAGATCATCGTGACAAAAGGAATCTCGATGCGGTTCGAGAAGCTGGTCGAGGAGATCAGGCCGGGACTGAAGTAACGCGGTTACGAGGTCGCGCTGTTTCGGGGTCGCGGGGTGCGATCCCTTGGTCAATTCATCTCACCGCGAGACTGCGCAACCGCGTGACCCCGCTACCGCGCTTAGAAATTCACCGCCAGCCCGCCGATATACCGTCGCGTGTTGCCGTCCGTGTCGAGGGCATCGAGAAGGACTCGAGAGTTCTCGGAGCGAGCCAGCTCGATACCGAGGAGCACCTTGAGGTCCATCGGGAGATGCAGCGACTGCGCGACGCGAACATCGACGCGTTTCGTGCGATAGGGGTCGCCGCCGCTGGGCTGAGGCTGTTGAATCTGCCGGTACGAGACGGCCAGCGTTGTGCGCGTGGGAGAGAAGGTCGACTCGACGTCGCCTGCCACGTAGATCTTTTCACTTCCGCGCGGCGTTACGGCCGTATTTCCCGGCGCGGCCGTACCGGCCATCGAGGAGATATCCAGAAGCACGCTGTTGCCGAGCTCCTTGCGGTACGCAACGCGAACATCGCGGCGGACGTCGCCGGCGTCGATGTAGAGACCGTCCCAGAAATGTTCGAGACCGTCCGTGAAGACGATGCGAAGCGGTGTATCGGCCGCGCTGACGGTTCCGATCACGCTGAAGTGATCTCCGGAAGGATCACCGGAGACGATCCCGGCCGAGTAGGAGTAGTGCGGCAGGATGCTCGAGTCGTCGTTCCAGACGATCACACTCGGCAGCGTGTTCTGTTGCGCCGAATCAACGACCTTGTACATGCCGGATACGACGATCGTCGTATCTTTGCCGACCTTCAGCTCCACACCGCTCCGTGGCGCCCATTCGGTTCCGTACAGACCGACCCGGCTGGACATGCCGTAGTCGACGGTGAATGCCGAGACGACCAGGAACTTCGCATTGGTTGTCAGATCGGCGGTACGCAGCGTCGGCGCGGTCACGGTGCCGGGCGTGTTGCGTACACTCTCCTGCGTGACGCGCAGCGAGACACCAACCTCATTCCGCTGCGTCTGGATGACACTGGTACCGCCCGTGATCTCGATGAGATCCGATCCCGGGGTCGTCAGGAAGATGTTCTGCTGCGCGAGATAACGGACCTGCACACGGGAGTCGCCGTGATCCCACTCAAAGTTGTGCGAGCGGATATCGGCTTGGTGCGAGTCCTCGGGAAGATCGTCGCGATACCGCCACCACGACCGCGTGGAAGCAAGGCGAAGGGAGTCGGTCGGCGACGAGCGGAGCTCGATCTGCGCCGTACTGGCCTCGGCCGCCGGCGTTCCGAAGGTGTCGTTCTGCGTTGGGTCTTCGATGCGATGCAGATTGCCGCGGAAGCCGATCTGCCAGGTATCCCCGAGACGGCTTTGCAGGCCAAGCGCCGTCTGCGCGAAGGCCGGGCTCGATGCCGACGTCGTCCCAGACGTCATACCGGTCATCGACATCAAGTCCCCTTTGAAGCGCGGTGCCGCGTAAGCGGTTGTTCCCGTGGCCCCGATCGGATCGGGAGGCGGAGTCATGACCATGTCGATATCGCGGAGGATGTCCGGCGGCAGCGAGCCGCGGATCTCCCACATCTGCTGATTGGTGCCGCGAGACTGCTTCTCGGTTTCCAGCTTGAGCTTTACGCGGTGCTCCTTCTTCGTCGGGATGATCGTCTCGATGGCCGGCGTGAAGCCGTACTTCATGGCGATGATCTTGTAGACACCGGCGGGAAGCTGGGGCAGAGCAAAGGAGCCGTCGTTGCCGCTGAAGGTCTGGATGGCATCGAGGCTGTTCAGATTGAGCGCGATGACGAGAGCATTGCCGACCGGCCTCGTCGAGCTCGTCACATTGCCCAGAACCTGGAGGAAGGCGGGAAGAGGGACTTCAGATTGCGCAGGGACAGCGAGGATTACGATGGCGGAAGCCGCAATCGCTATCGTACGCAGTCTGCGCATCAGTCTCTCCTCCTTTGTTCCCAGTGAGCGAGTCTAAGGAGTCGTTTGCCGGGAGTCAAATGAGGAAAGGTGACAGTTCTGGTGCCGCTTCGCTGTGAACGGGGGTCGGGAGTCGGGGGTCGGGGGTCGGAGCGATCGAGTTGTTGCTGATTTGTGGCCGAGGTACACTCAAGCGCCCCACACGCGGTCGAACCTCCGCTCACATCTGTTGCTCTCTTCAGCACCACACGTAAACCATGAGCGACAGCATCTACCGGCGCTTGGACGCCTGGAACAAGGCCATGCGCCTTGCCACCGAGATCTACACCGCTACGCAATCGTTTCCACGCTACGAGATTTATGGTCTCGTAGCACAGATGCGCCGGGCGGCCGTGTCCATTCCAAGCAACATTGCAGAGGGCCGCGGTCGCGATACCAAGCGCGACTTTCGCCAATTCGTGGTCCGCGCCCGCGGGTCTGCCTTCGAACTGCAGACTCAAATCACCATCGCGGAAGGGTTGCACTACCTGTCGACCGAAGATGCCGAGCGTCTGATTCACCAATCGGACGTCGTCGTCCTCGTCGTCAACGGCCTCATACGACATCTGACGTGAAATACGGGGGTCGGGAGTCGGGGGTCGGGGGTCGGGGGTCGGAGAGTTGGCTGAATTGGATCGAATCATCGCCAGTTCACCTCCGCGACCATTCGAGAGTCGGCTGATTGGATCGAATCCATCGACAGTTCACACTCCCGAACTACTGCGCAGCTCCGACACCCGACCCCCGACTCCCGACCCCCGGATGTCGGAGCATTCGGTAGTCGACTCAGTGGATCGAATCCATCGACAGTTCACACTCCCGAACTACTGCCGGCTCCGACCCCCGACCCCCGACTCCCGACCCCCGTGATACAACCAGCCCTCATGCGTCGAACCAAAATCATCGCCACGCTCGGGCCTGCGTGCGGATCGGAAGAGGTCATCCTGCGTCTGCTGACATCGGGCGTGGACATCTTCCGGATGAACTTCTCCCATGGCACACCCGCGGACCGGGTTCGTCTCATCGAGATCATCCGCCGCGTCGCCACCGACCATGGCAAGTACATCCCCATCCTGGCAGACATCCAGGGGCCGAAGCTGCGCATCGGCGACGTTGACGGGGTCATTCAGTTACAGAGCGGCCAGACGCTTACGATCACAACCGAGCCGCTGCTCGGCAATGCCACGATCGTCTCGACACCGTTCACTCCCCTGCCCCGCGAAGTGCAGCTCGGTCAGCGCATTCTCATCAACGATGGTCTCGTCGAGCTGGTGGTGGCCGCGGTCGACGGCGCGAACGTGCTGACGCGGGTCATTCACGGCGGCCCGATCTCGTCGAACAAGGGGATGAATTTTCCCGACACGGAGCTGACGATCCCGGCCATCACCGAGAAGGACCGCGACGACGTCGCGTTCGCCGTCGAGAATCAGCTCGACTACATCGCCGCCTCGTTCATCCGCCGCAGGGCCGACATCGTCGAGCTTCGCTCGCTGCTGCACGAGCTCGGCGGCAACGAGATCAACATCGTGGCCAAGCTCGAAAAGGCTCAGGCCATCGACGCGCTCGAAGACATTCTCGACGTCAGCGATGGCGTGATGGTGGCCCGCGGCGACCTCGGCGTTGAGCTTCCCCCCGAGGCCGTTCCTATCGTCCAGAAACGGGTGCTGCACAAGGCCAGCGTATGGGGCCGGTTCGCGATCACCGCCACGCAGATGCTCGAATCGATGACGACGAATTCGCGTCCGACCCGGGCCGAGGCCTCGGACGTGGCCAACGCCATCTTCGACGGATCCGATGCCGTGATGCTCTCCGCGGAGACGGCCTCGGGTCTCTATCCGGTGGAAGCGGTCCAGATGATGGCCAGGATCATCATGGCCGCGGAGCAGAACCGCGAGTTCCAAGTCGCCGGCGGCAGGGAGCCGTTCCGCGTCTCCTCGGAGACCGACGAGTTCACCGACGCGCTGGCGGGAGCCGCCAATTACGCCGCCCAGCAACTCGACGCCAAATACATCATCGTCTTCACCCAGACCGGATTCGCCGCGCGATTGATGTCGAAGTTCCGGCCGGCACAACCGATCATCGCCCTGACGCCGTCGACCTGGGTAGCACGGCGGATGAACATGCTGTGGGGTGTACAGCCGTTCGTTCTGCGCGACGTCGGCGAGTATCACGAGCAGATCGTGGATCGCGTCGACGATTTCCTTCTGAGCCGCGACATCGTCGCTCCCGGCGACCGTCTCGTCATTCTGATGGGATCGCCGATCTATCAGCGGGCGAAGACGAATCTGCTGAGGGTGCATCGGGTGAGGAGCTGATTTCGGTTGTCGGTTGTCGGTTGTCGGGTTGTCGATCGTCGGGGGTCGGGAGTCGGGGGTCGGGGGTCGGAGAAGGGCGCGAAGTCTCCATCCAGCCCTCGCCGTCCGGATTCGAGCCGGCACTTGCGGCATCGGACCGGCACTTGCCGGCA
>DATHRD010000037.1:0-109045 GCA_035482045.1 Thermoanaerobaculia bacterium | reverse complement strand
ACGAGGGTGGCCAGGGAATCGATGCCGTCGATGAAGTTGACGGCGTTGATGACGCCGACGATCCAGATCACCGAGACCACCGAGCCGATGATGCCGAGCTGGATTTTGTACTCCCCGATCGAAATGACCGAGAAGTGAAAGCCGAAGCTGACCAGGATCACGGCAGCAGCGGTCTGGACGAGGAACTTCTTCGGCGCGTCTGATCCGAGAAGATCGTCGTAAACCCCGAGGCCGACGATGAGAGAGCCGCTGGCCAGAACGGCGAAGAGGTAGGTCAGGTTCTTGGAAACGAGCTCCGCGGCGTGCGTGTTGGCCGCGAGCAGCATGAGCGGAAAACCGAAGCCGAAGATGATGGCCAGGCCGCCCATGCGCGGGGTGGCCTCGGCGTGCAGCTTCCGCTCGTTCGGGTGATCGATGGCGCCCACTTCCTCGGCGATCCGCTTCACCGCCGCGGTCGTGATGAATGACGTGATCGCGCTGGCAACGAAGAGCAGGAGGAGCGGAGCCGCGTAGTGGACCATCGGACGGATGGTAAGAATAGCAGCGTGCCGGGGGGTGGGGAGTGGGGAGTGGGGAGTGGGGGGTGGGAGGACGTTTGCAAGAGCTCGCACTCCTCGGGGAGTGGGGGTGGGGAGTGGAAGGTGGGGGAGAACGTTGCGAGCTCGCAACTCCTCTTCTCCCACCCCCCACACCCCACTCCCCACTCCCCACACTCCGTTCGTACACACCGCCGGGCCAGGACGCCCGTCGGGAGCAGGCAGGGATGCCTGCTCTACGCTCCGTTCCCACCCCCCACCCCCCACTCCCCACACCCCCCGTATAGAATGCCCCGACTCTACGCACCTCAAGGAGCATGCATGGCTGAACTTCCCGGCATCGACCGTGAGACCCTCGATGTCGACGTCGTGATCGTGGGCGCCGGCCCTGCCGGTCTCGCCGCCGCGTACCGGCTCGCGGAGTTGGTCAAGGCCCACAACGACGCAAACGAGAAGAAGCTGGAGATCTCGATCGCCGTCCTCGAGAAGGGCAAAGAGATCGGTTCCCACGGCATCTCCGGCGCGGTCATGGACCCCCGAGGGATTGCCGAGCTGATGCCCGATTGGCTAGAGCGCGGCTGTCCCATCGAATCCCCCGTCACCGACGATGGCTTCTGGTACATGTTCGAGAAAATGAAGATCGCGGCGCCGATCATGCCGCCGCCGCTGCAGAACCACGGCAACTACGTCATCTCGCTCGGTGAATTCGTCCGCTGGATGGCGCCCATCGTGGGCGACAGGGGTGTCGACCTTTTCGCGGAATTCGCCGCCTCCCGTGTGCTGGTCGAAGAAGGCCGCGTGGTCGGCGTCCGTACGGGCGACAAGGGGATCGACAAGAACGGCCAGGCGAAGGCGAACTTCGAGCCGGGCGTCGACATCAGAGCGAAAGTCACCATCCTCGCCGAGGGACCGCGTGGGACACTGACGAAACAGCTTGGCAGCCTCTTCGACCTGTATGCCGGAAAGAACCCTCAGGTCTACTCGGTCGGCGTGAAGGAGTTGTGGCAGCTTCCGGACGATCGCTTCGCGCCCGGGCGCGTGATCCACACCCTCGGGTGGCCGCTCGACGGCGACACCTTCGGCGGCGGATTCATCTACGGCATGAACGACCGCATCGTCGACATCGGCCTCGTCGTCGGTCTCGATTACAGGAACCCCACGCTCGATCCGCACCACGAGTTCCAGCGCTACAAGACCCATCCGTCGATCCGCCCGCTACTGGAGGGCGGCAAGATGATCAGCGCCGGCGCGAAGGCCATCCCCGAGGGGGGCTATTTCTCGATGCCGCGCATGTACGGCGAGGGCTTCCTCATCACCGGCGACTCCGCCGGCTACCTGAATGGCGCCCGCCTCAAGGGCATTCACCTCGGCATCAAGTCAGGAGCGATGGCGGCTGAGACGGCATTCCACGCGCTGCTCAACGAGGATTATTCGGCGACCCAGCTCGGCGAATATGAGGCGATATTCGAGGCTTCCTGGGCACGCGAGGAGCTGTTCACGCAGCGCAATTTCCATCAGGCTTTCGAATACGGGCAACTCGCCGGCTTGATCAACGCGGGGCTCGGCATCGTATCAGGCGGCCGCGGCTACGGCGTCATGAACCGGCTGGAAGGGCATGCCGGCCACGAACGGATGGAGCGCATCCAGCGCTACTTCGGCGCCGACCATCCGCATCCGCCGGAGAAGATGAAGTTCGACAACGTGCTGACGTTCGACAAGATGACGGACGTCTACAACGGCGGCGTCCTGCACGAAGAGAATCAACCGGCCCATCTCCTGATCGCGGACACGGAGGTCTGCATCACCAGGTGTACCGAGGAGTACGGCAACCCGTGCCTGCACTTCTGTCCCGCCCAAGTCTACGAGCCGCAACCGACCGCCGACGGACGGGGGAAGGTGCCATTCCTCAACTTCACGAACTGTTTTCACTGTAAGACGTGCGACATCATGGATCCCTATCAAGTGATCACATGGGTGCCGCCGGAGGGCGGAGGCGGACCGCAATATCGGAAACTGTAACCGGCCGGCACGGCCGGCGGCGTTGAATGCCCAAGGCTCGGCCACCAGTCCCGCACGAAGGTGGTGCCTGTAACGTGCTGCATTGCCAGCGCGTAGAAATGACATGCAGACCTCCTCTGTTGCAGCGAGCGCTTCGATGACTACGCAACCCATTCCGCGCCACCAGACGTTCGAGAAGATCGCCGCGCTTCAGGCGAATGTGGAACGCGTCATCCGCGGCAAGAGCGAGGTGGTGCAGCTCTGTATCGCCGCGCTCCTGGCCAGGGGACACATCCTTCTCGAGGACGTGCCGGGCGTCGGCAAGACGACGCTGGCCCACGCGCTGGCCCGATCGCTCTCTCTTTCGTTTCAACGCATTCAGTTCACGAGCGACCTGCTGCCCGCGGACATCGTCGGTGTGACGATCTATAACCAGGACAGGCAGGAGTTCGAGTTCATCTCCGGCCCGGTCTTCACCAACATCCTGCTGGCCGACGAGATCAACCGGGCCACGCCGAAGTCGCAGTCCGCTCTGCTGGAGGCGATGAGCGAAGGGATGATCTCAGTCGAGAAGAAGCGCCTGCCGCTGCCGGAGCCGTTTCTGGTCCTGGCCACGCAGAACCCGATCGAGCACGTGGGGACGTATCCGCTCCCGGAGTCGCAACTCGACCGCTTCCTGATGAAGCTGACGATCGGCTATCCAAATGTGACGGATGAGAAGAAGCTGCTCCGTTCCGGCGGCGCCCACGATGCGCTGGAACACCTCGAGCCGGTACTGGAGGCGCAGGAAGTGCGCGACCTTCAGGAGGAAGTGGCCACGATCCACGTGAACGAGTCGCTGGCCGATTACCTGATGGCGATCGTCCACACGACGCGGACGCACCAGGAGGCGGCGTTGGGTGTCTCGACGCGCGGCGCGCTGACGTACTTCAAGGCCTGCCAGGCGCTGGCGATGGTCAACGGCCGCGACTTCGTGATCCCGGAGGATGTGAAACGGCTGGCAGGTCCCGTCCTCTCACACCGCATCGTCATGAAGGACCGCCGCCTGCTCCGCGGCGACGTCTCGCCCGAGCACCGCTTCATTCAGCGGATCGTGAGCGAGATTCCGGTGCCGAGGTAACGAAGCCGGCGGGGCGCTTCCTGGCTTGCTCCTTACGGAGTCCGTGGAGCGCCCAACATCGCGAGCAGGATGAAAAAACTCATGAAGCCGAGAAACGCAAACGTCCCATAGAACATTGGATTCATGGCATCCCCCTATCGCTTCATCCAGCGGATCGTGGACGAGATTCCGGCGCCGAGGTAGAGGCGGAAGCTGCGGCCTCCCGTTCACGCTGGTCCTTCTTTATCCCGTGGACAAGCCAGAGCCCACCGATAATGAAGAAGCTGGAAAAGGCGAGGAACGCGAACGTGCCGTAGAACATCGGATTCATGAGTGCTCCTTCGATCGCCGCCTGCTCCGCGGCGACGTCTCGCCCGAGCACCGCTTCATTCAGCCGATCGCGAGTGAGATTCCGGCGCCGAGGTAACGAAACCGGCAGGGCGCTTCTCTGCCTCGCTCTTCTTGATACCGCGAAACAGCCAAAGAGCCAGTGCATAGAGCGGAGTCACGAACGAAAGAATGATCACCATGGGGTAGTACATCGGATTCATGAGCGCTCCTTCCTCGGGATCTTCATGGCCCGGATTTCAGTGTAAATCGCAAAGAGCCAAACGCCGAACGCCGCGCCAGTATTCGCCGCCAGCCATAAGGGCGTCAAGCGACCGGTGATCAGCGTGTCGAGCACGGAGAAGACGATCCAGAGCAGCGCGGCCTCGCGTCCTCCCTCAGCAATTCTTTCGAGAAGGAGACGCTGGACTTTGTCGTCGAGTTTCCTCACGCCGCCGAGGCTACCTCGGAAATCGTGATGCGACGCAACCTCTACGACTCGTGGATTCCGCCAGGAGCTCGGGCAACCCACTCCGCCGCCGCGCCGCCTACCGCATATCCGAGGCGATCACCTGCTGGCGGTCGAAGCCGCTGACGTTCGAAACGTCGTCGACCACGCCCACCGAGATCTTGTTGAGGCCGCGCTCACACATCAGATCGAGGGTATACGTGTAGTACTTCCCTTTGGCCTTGGCGAATTCGGCCGCCGGGATGGTGATCTGATGGGATTTGCGCGAGACGTCGGACATATCGCCGTCCTTGTTGCCGACGACGACGTAGATCGAGAAACCGCCCATGAACGATTCGCCTTGCTGCAGAAGGGCGAGGTTGTCGATGGGGATACGCACCTCGACGGGGATCTTGAAGAGATCCTCCGCAGGGACCGGTGAATTGACCTTCACCTGCACCCCCAGTACGTTCTCCCTGGTCTGGTAGAGAAGGTTGGCCACGACGCGGTCGCTCATCTCCTGGAACGTCGACTTCTCGACGAAGGTCTGGCGGTTGCGGACGCGCAGGTTCTTGTTGTTGACGCGCACTTCCAGCGAGCGCTGCCGGTCGACGCGCTCGGTGCTGGCGCGGTAGCCGATCGAGTAATAAGAGTCGAGGTCCCGCATGATGTCTTTGAAGGCGCCGGTGAAGTTGTTGGTGCGTGTCGTGGCCAGACCGCCGGTCAGCTCCGCCAGCATCTCCAGCGACTCGGTGCTGCTCGATAGCGCCGCCGAGGTCACGTTGTAGGAGATCGGCTGCTGATTGTCGGCGGACATGCCTTCATTGCCCGCGGCCAGACCGCCGGCGTGGATGGCGTAGAGAGTGATGCCGTTGGCGTTGGCCGTCTTCGCGATCGACTCGATTTGCGAGCCGCTGTTATACGACATGCCCTCGAGCATCGAGCTCGATTGCCATCCCTTGTCCTTGGCCACCTCATCGATCAGGGTGAAGGCCTCGCGGCCGGGCTGCATCTGAAACCCTTCCGTGGTCAACACCAGGATTTTCTTCCCGTCCACCCCGGCCAGAGTCGTCAGCAGGCCGTTGATCGACTCCACGCTCTGCCGCAGATCGTGCGCGACGGAGTCCGCGTAGGAACGGGCATCGGCCACCGCTTCGTCGTACGTCTGGGCGTCGTTGATGCGGCCCATCACGTCCTTGGACTCGCTGTTGGCGGCAATCCCCAGGCCGGATTCGCCGGAGATAGCGTCGAGCGTCTGCTGGATCTGCACGATATCGCGCGTGAACGGCACGCGCACTTTCAGGCTTCGGTTGTACGTGGCCACCATGGCCTCGTCACCAGGGCGCATGACGTCCCTGACGAAGTCTTTCATCTGTTTGAAGACGCGGTTGCGGTTGAACGGCGCCAGCGAGAGGTTGTCGATGTAGAAGATGATGCGGCGGGTCAGGTGCTCGTTGATCGGTTCCTTCGGAGCAGGCGGGGTCGCGGGAGCGCTGGGAGCGGCGACGACCGGCTTGGCCTGCTTCGCTTCCACCTCGGAGAAGTTCGAGATCGGCTTCTCGATGCCGTTCTCGAAGATCTGGAAGTTGTCCTTGGTCAACCCGGTCACGGGGTTGCCCTTCTTATCGGTCACGACGACGTCGACGCCGATAACGCGAACGTCGATGTTTACCGTGAGCTTGGGCATCTCCGGCGGAGGCGTCTGCTGCGCGGCCAGCGGGCCGGCGGTGAGCGCGGCGATGAGGAATACCGAGGTAGCGTGGCTGAAGGGAAGTCGTTTCACGGAATCTGCTCCGATAGTTCTGAGATGTCGGACGGTGCCGATAGAGACGACCGGCTCTCGTGTGCCGGCCCGCCCCCGACCCTAGACGAAACAAGGCGGCGCGCCGTTACATGCGAGAATAGGCCGCCGGTCTGAACCCGCGCCCGGCGGCAAAACTTCCGGCCGGCCACACTGGCGAAAGACTCATGCAAATCCAGGCCTCCAAGCAAGATCCCCTGACGTTCTCGAAGATGGCCGGAGGCGGCAACGACTTCGTCGTCATCGACAATCGCTCAGGCCGCATCGAAGACGCGGCGGCCCTGACGCGGCGGATCTGTACCCCTCACCTCTCCGTCGGCGCCGACGGGCTCATCCTGATCGAAAACACGGCCCGGGCTACGTTCCGGATGCGCTATCTCAACGCCGACGGCTCGCCGGCGGACTTCTGCGCCAATGGAACCCGCTGCGCGGCGCGCTTCGCCTACGTCAACGTCATCGCACCGAAGCGAATGACGATCGAGACGGGCGCGGGGATGGTCGGCGCGGAAGTCAGCGATGGGGGCCACGTGACGCTCTCCCTTCAGCCGCCGCACTCGTTTCAGGCCGATCGCCCGCTGCGCACCGGCCAGACGCTGATCCACGGCAGCTCGATCATCGTCGGCGTACCGCATTTCGTCGTCTTCCTGCGCGACGAGCTCTGGTCGCAGGACATCGTTCCCCTGGGCCGGGCGTTGCGGTCGCATCCTGAGCTTCAGCCAGCCGGCGCGAACATCAGCTTCGTGGTCGTCCGCGACCCCGGCGCGATCGAGGTGCGGACGTACGAGCGCGGCGTCGAAGCGGAGACGCTCTCGTGTGGTTCCGGCGTCGTGGCATCGGCGGTGACCAGCGCTCTCTTCGGAAAGACGAAGAGCCCGGTGAAAGTGCTGACCCGGAGCGGCATCACGCTCGAGGTGTCCTTTGCGCTCGACGGGGGTGTGCCGCGCGACGTGCAACTGCGCGGCGATGCGCGCATCGTCTACCGGGCCACGATGACCGCCGAGACGATCGAAGGCTTCGATCCGGAATGGATCCGCAATCCGGCCGAGAACGTGATGTGCTGACCACTCCGATCGACTCCCATCTTCCGCTCATCATCGCGCTTGTCCTCGTGTGCGCCTGGGTCGTGCGCGGAACGCCCTGGTCAGCCGCGGTGCAATGCGCCGTGCCGCTTCTGATCGTGGCCATGATGACGATCACGGATGAGCGCACGCGGCTCCTGGCGTACGGGGTCATCGTCGCCGCGGCTTATGGCATCACCGCGGTAGCGGCGAACCGCCAGCGGGATGACGGCATTTCACTGGCGGAGGTTGTCCTGACCATCGTCGGGATCGTGCTGCTTCGCTGGATTCCGCTTCATGATGTACACATCGTTCGTGAATTGGCGGTTATGACCGGGAGCATCGCTCTGCTGTTTGCGATGCCTCGGCGGTGGTGTTCCGGCCCGGCGCTGGCGCGCCTGATCGCGGTTCTCGCTGTCGCCATCGCCACTCCCTCCCATGCCGGGAAGATGACGCTCTTCCCGTTTGCGCTGGCGATGTTGGTGCTAGGGTCGCGCGGTCTCGGGGTCGCGTGGTCTCGCGGGAGCTGGCAGAACGAACACCGCGAGACCCCTAAACCGCGCGACCTCGCGACCGCGTCGGTAGCAGCGGCATTCCTCGTCGCGGCCTACTTCGCTCGCTATTCGCTGGCCGGCGTCTACGTTGCCGCGGCGATCGTCTTCCTCGTGCCGCTGCTCGATCGGGTTCGGCCGCTTTCGTACGCGGCGGCCCTCGTCATCTTCGCCCTCTGGCCGTGGAGCGGCATCATCGCGCGGGCGCTGCCGATTGTGTGCGACTACGAGCCGGCCGGCGGTGATACGCGTCCGATCGCGGTGGCGCTGGCGGCGTCAGAAGCCTTGCCCATTCCTGTGCCGCCTCACGTCCGTCACGCCGTGGTAACCGCCAGCGGAGGTCAGATGGCGCGCTTAAAGCCGGGATGGGTCGTCGGCACCATCGAAGCGACGGACAGGCACGGCCACGTGACGACACGCCAGATCCACATCGGCGACATCGCCGATTTCGGCTTCACGCGCCGCGACCAATTCTTCGCCTCGCGCAATCCCCTGCCGCGATTCTCGCCAGGCGAGATCCGCGACTACGGCGCGAATGCCTGGTTATGGGGCGCCGGCCGGACGGCCATCGCCTGCCCGGCCGATATGGCATCCCTGCGCGTCGTGGCCGCCCACGACCTACCCGGGCAGTCCCATCTGCAGATCGATTCGATCGAGTTTCCGGCGCGATGAAGCTGGCTCTGTTCATCGTCGCCGCGCTGGCCATTCCGCTGATCGCGCTGCGCGGCAGATCGCTCCGCCGCTGCTTCGAGTGCGAGCTCGGCGCTGTTCTCGTCGTTGCCGGTCTGGCCGCGTTGGGCCGCGTGTTGCGCATCGACGTCGATCCATATCTCGCGCTCGTCGCCGCCGGGGCCATCATCATCGCAATCCCGCTCGGCTTCCTCGCCTTCGCCGATGACGTCCGATGGAGCGCCAATCGCGCCTTCGCCATCGCCGCGATCGGTTACGCGGTCATGATTCCCATGCAGCTCCGGACTCCGATCGACGGCGATGAGCCTTACTACCTGCTGATGACCGAATCGCTGGTACGCGATCACGATCTCGACCTCACGAACCAGTACCGCGGCCTGGCGCACTCCGACACCGGCCGCCCCGATCTCGTCCCGCAGCCGGGCGATCCGCGCGGGCCTCACGGCGAGCAATACTCGCGTCATGAACCGTTCCTGCCGATTCTGATGATGCCCGGTTACGCGCTGGGCGGCGTGCCGGGAGCGATCGCGATCATCGCCCTGTTCGGCGCCCTGCTGATGCGATCGACGGTCCGGTTCTTCGAGGATGAAGGGATCGCCGACTCCACCACGCGCGCACTCTTTCCGCTGATCGCCTTTGGACCGCCCATCGTCTTCTACGCCACGCGGATCTGGCCGGAGGTGCCGGCGGCGTTCTGTTTTCTCGAGGCGGTGCGCGGCGTGCGGCAGCGCAGACCGCCGCGCTGGATCGCGGCGACATTCGGTCTCGTGCTGCTCAAGATCCGATTCGGACTGATCGCTATCGTGCTGCTGGCGCGGGTACTCCGCACCCGGCGCCAGGCCGTCATCGCCGGGGCGCTCGTGACCGTGCCGCTGCTCGTGGCCTGGCTGATCTCCGGCAACGCCATGAACACTCACTCATTAAGGGAGCTGATGCCGAGCGGCCCGATTTTCTACTGGCTCGGCCTCTTTGGTCTCGTGCTCGACGGCGCCGCCGGCCTCCTGTTTCAGGCGCCGCTTTACGCTCTCGCCGTCGTCGCACTGCCGCGCTGGCGGGAAATGCCGGGAGGCTTCCGCCTCGGCATGAGCGCCTCGCTGCTCTACATCGTCTATCTCATCCCCCGTTCCGAGTGGCACGGCGGCTGGTCTCCCCCACTCCGTTACATCGTCGTCCTGATGCCGATCCTCGCCCTCGGCGCCGCGGCTCTTTGGGATCGCGCCGGCGCCGGAGTGCGCTCCGTCATCACGGCATGGACGCTCATGCTTGTCGTTCACGGCTCCGCATTCCCATGGCGCCTCTTTCACCTGGCCACGGGCGAGAACTTCATCGGCGAGTCGCTGAGCGCGACATGGCACAGCGACTTCTCGCGACTGATGCCGAGTTTCATCCGGCCGAATCTCGCGGCGATCGTGGGGAGTGGGGCGCTGGTTGGGGTGCTGGTTACTATTGGCGGTCTCGCGGTTGCGCGGTATCGGGGTCTCGGGGCGTTCGGACCCCACCCCGCGCAACCTCGCGACCACGAAACCGCGAGACCGTGGCGTGGACGGCCGCTCAAGATGACAGTCGCCCCCCTTGTATTCGCGCTGCTGCTCTTCGCCGCCTTCACCTACGGCCGCCAGCCCGGCGATCGCGTCGAGTTTGAAGACGTACACGTGACGCACAACGGCGGCGAGCAATTTCCCACCGAGTGGACCGTGTCTCGCTTCCTCTACCAGGGCGGATGGATTGTCCACGCGGGCGACAAGCTCTCGTTCCTGGCCAGGAGCGGATCGTCGACTGTCCGGTACCAGTCGCAAACGGGCGCCACCATTGAGCTCGGCGCGAATGCATTCGTACTGCCGCCTACCGGCGCGGTGTACGGATTCGCTCATGTCAACATCCTCGCCAGCGGACGCACGGAGCTGCACTGCCTCGACGGAACCGCCAACCTCGATTGGATGCAGCATGACTGACATCTCCGTGATCGTTCTCGACGTCGACGGCGGCGACATGCTCCGCACCTGCCTCGACTCCATCGCCGCGCAGACTCTGCCTCCGCGGGAGGTGATCGTGTTCGACAACGGCTCACGCGAGCCGGCCGCGAAGAGAATCACTTTCCGCCCCGGTCTTCACGTCTTTCGCAGCGAAGCGAACCTCGGCTTCGCCGGCGGCAACAATGAGGCCTACCGCCACGCCACCGGCGCATATGTGGCTCTCATCAACAATGACGTCGTCCTCGATCGCGACTGGCTGGCGACCGTCGCCGCTGCGCTCGATGCCGATCCGAAACTGGCCGCCGTGCAGACCATCCTCCGCAGCGATGAAACGACGATCGATGGCGCGGGGATCTATATCAGTGACGGGACGTTCAGACAGGCGCTCCACGGCTCGGGGGTCGGGGGTCGGGGGTCGGGGGTCGGAGATAAGTCAACTTCGCCAGCTCTGGCTCCCAATCCAACATCACCCGCTCCGACTCCCGACTCCCGACTCCCGACCCCCGCGCCCTGGGGCGTATCGGCAACCGCCGCGCTCTATCGCCGCGAGGCGCTTGGAGCGACGATCTTCGACACGCATCTCTTCGCTTACTACGAAGACGTCGACCTTTGTGCGCGGCTCCACGAGACCGGATGGCGCACCGCAGTCCTGCCAGTGATCAAAGCCACCCATGCCGGCTCGCAATCGGCGTCGCTCCTCGGAGGCGACGCGCTCCGCCTTCGCACGCGCAATCGCTACCTGGTGGCCCGCCGGCACCACGGCGTCGGCCGCATCGGAGCATTGCTGTTCGAAGACATGAAGCTCGCACTCCGCGGAAGGACGTCGTTTCGCGGCGTGTGGCAGGGACTCTTCACGCGGTAAAGTGCGACCCATGTTTGGAGTCGCAGTCCATACACCCGACGTCGTCGGCGAACGGATGGCCGGGCCGGGAATCCGGGCGTGGCACCTTGCCGGTGAGCTGGCGAAACACTTTGCCACGACGCTCGTCTGCAAACGCGAAGGAGAGCTGCCGTCGGCGCAGGGCTTTCGCGTTGCTGCGCGCGGCGGCGCCGAGGCCCTCGTGGCGATGCGGTCGGCGGACGTTCTGATCGGCCAGCCCGCGCGCGGCTTCCGGCGGCAGCGGCGCGCCGCCCAGCGCATCGTCTACGACCTCTTTGATCCCGTCCTGCTCGAGTTGCGCGAGATGTATGGCCGGCGCCCATCGATTCGACAGCGAATTCACTTTGAGGCGGAGCGCAGACGCGTCCGGGGAGCGCTGGCCGAGGGCGATCTGCTCATCGTGGCGACGGCGAAACAACGCGAGCTCTACCAGAACGCGGCCGGAGCGATCATCGAGATTCCCTTCGGTATCGAAGACGTCGGCGTCGCCGTGCCTGGGGACCGGGAGAACATCATTCTCTGGGGCGGTGGAATGTGGGAGTGGCTCGACCCGGCCACCGCCGTCGAAGCGGTGGTCGCAGTCAATCGGCGCGGTCTCGACTGCCGGCTCCTCTTCCTGGGACGGTCAAGGCCCAATCGGCACAGCGTCGACCGGCGCCGGGAAGACCGGCTCGACGCGCTCATCGCCGGCGGCAAGCCGTTCGTGGAAGCCAACGCCTCATGGACGCCGTACCGCGATCGCCTGGCGTGGCTGCGCCGGAGCAAAGTCGCTATCATGCTGCACCGTCCGACGGCGGAGGCCGCGTACTCCATTCGCACGCGGCTGTTCGACGCCATCGCGGCGGCGGTCCCCGTGATCACGACAGAGCAGGGCTTCGCCGCCGAACTGGTATCGGCGGAAGGGTTGGGAGTTGTTGTGCCGCCGTCCGATGCGGCAGCCGTCGCGGACGGGATCGCGCGGCTGATCGGCGACGACGGTTTCTATGCGGCGTGCGTATCTAACCTGATCCGCATCCAGCCGCGGTTCGCGTGGGACGTCGTGACGCGTCCGCTGGTCGAGGCAGTGAGGCAATGGCAGAGGCAACGCTGAAGACCGAACACGATCCGCCACGAATACTCCGTGGCCTGGCCAAGCGTCCGCTCGATTTGTCGATCGCCATCGTGACGTGGAACAGCGAGCGATGGATCGACCGCTGCCTGCAGTCGATCGCCGCGGCGTGCGGCGCACTGTCGTATGAGGTCATCGTCTACGACAACGCTTCCACGGACGCCACCCTGGCGGCCATCGGGGAGACCGTGGACGATGTCGAGATCATCCGCGGAGCGGCCAATGACGGTTTCGCCGCCGGGGTCAATCGCGTGGCCACGCGTGCCAGCGGCCGCTACTTCTTTCTGCTCAATCCTGATTGCGAGCTCGCTCCGCGCGCGCTCGAAATCCTGGTCGGGTTCCTCGACGAGAACCCCGTCGTTGCAGCCGCGGCACCTCTGCTGTCTGACGAGGAGGGCGATTCCCAGCGCGAGTTTCAACTGCGCCGCCTGCCGTCGCTGGCAACGCTCGTGAGCGAGGTCTTCGGCATCGACAAGCTCTTCCCGGCCAACAGGATGACGGCGCGTTACCGGTACCGCGAGCTCGAGCTGACGCATCCCCAACCGGTCGAACAGCCCGCCGCCGCCGCGCTGCTGCTGCGACGCGAAGTCTTCTCCGAGGTCGGCCCGCTCGACGAGCGATTCGCGCCGGCCTGGTTCGAAGACGTCGACTACTGCCGGCGCCTCGCTGCCGCCGGACACACGATCTTCGTCGTGCCGGCGGCGCGTGCGCGGCACTACGGCGGCGCCAGCCTCGAGCATGTCCCCTTCGCCGAGTTCATCGCTCTCTGGTATCGCAACATGTGGCTCTACGCGCGGAAGTGGCTCACGCCCGGCCAGGCGGAGGCGCTGCGGTGGGCGATTATCTTTGGGATGCTTCTCCGAATCCCCCTCGCGCTCGCCGGCCTGGCCTACCGTCACCTCGGGCGCTGGAGCGCCGCGCGCTCGTACGCCGGCGTGATGCGCAAGGCGTTCAGACGATGGAGCGGCGCCTGACGAGCGGGACCATCTCCGTCGTCATCGTCACCTGGAACAGCGCGCCTTTTCTCCGCCGCTGCCTCGCCGCTGTGGCCTCGCAGACCTACCCCGACCTGGAGTTGATTCACATCGACAACGCGTCGATCGATGACTCGGTGGCCGTGGTACACGGCCTCGCCCCGCAGGCGAGACAAATCATCAACGATTCGAATCGCGGCTTCAGCGCGGCTGTGAATCAGGGAGTGCGGGCAGCCCGCGGCGAATTCGTTCTTCTTCTCAATCCCGACGCGTTTCTCGACCCCGGTTACGCGGCGAAGCTGGTGGAAGCACTGACTGAAGCCGGCGACACGTTCGGAATGGCCACAGGCAAGCTGCTGCAGGCGGAGACCGGTCTGGTCGACAGCAAAGGGATCCGGATGACCCGGTCGGGGCGGCACTTCGATGTTGGTCAGGGGACGCGGGAGTCGGGAGTCGGGGGTCGGGAGTCGGAGAAGGTGCTTGACCGCTCTTACCTCCGAGACGTTACCCATCTCCGGCCTGATCGGGGGTCGGGAGCCGGGAGCCGGAAGTCGGAGCTTGGCAAAATCGTCTCCGACCCCCGACCCCCGACTCCCGACTCCCGTGAAGTCTTCGGCGTCTCCGGCGCCGCCGCCATGTACCGGTTGTCCTTTGTCCGCGACGTCACCATCGGCGGCGAGTTCCTGGACGAGGATTTCTTCACCTTTCGCGAGGACGCGGACGTTGCCTGGCGCGGGCGCCTCTTCGGCTGGCGGGCGCTGTATGTGCCGGACGCCGTCGCCCATCATGTCCGCACCGTTACACCTTCCAAGCGGCGCAGCCTGTCTGCCGCCACGAACATGCACGGCGTCAAGAATCGATTTCTGCTGCGGCTTAAGAACGAGGGGCTTTATCTGGCGCTGCGCAATGCGCCGTTCGAACTGACACGGGATCTCATTGCCATCGCCGCCACACTGATCATCGAGCGCACGTCGCTTCCGGCGCTCACATGGCTGTGGAGGAATCGGCGGCGGATCATGGAAAAGCGCCGCGCCATCCAGGGCCGCCGGAGCGTCTCGGACCGTCAGCTCGCCGGATGGTTTCGTTGAAGATTGCCATCGCCGGCACGCGCGGCGTTCCTCCGCGCTACGGCGGCTTCGAGACGTTCGCCGCTGAGCTGTCGACGCGCCTCGTTGCGCGGGGGCATGAAGTGGCTGTGTATTGTCGCGAGGGCGGGGGTCGGGAGTCGGGGGTCGGCGGTCGGAGCTTTCTCGCTACGTCTCCCGCTCCGACTCCCGACCCCCGACTCCCGACCCCCGATCTCTGGCACGGCGTCGAGCGCATCGTTCTTCCAGCACTTCGCCACAAGTACTTCGAGACCGTAAGCCACACGCTGCTCTCCGCGGTCGACGCCCTGCGGCGCGACTTCGACGTCATCCTCCTTTGCAATGCCGCGAACGCATTCGTTCTGCCGCTGCTGCGCGCGGCACGGATTCCGGTGGCGATCAATGTCGACGGCATCGAGCGGCATCGGCGCAAGTGGAACGTGGCCGGCAAAGCGGTCTACGCCATCGGCGAGTCGTTCTCGGCTCTCTTCGCCAGCCGCGTCGTCGCCGACGCCAATGTGATCGCCGACTATTACCGCCAGCGCTACGGCATCGAACCGGTGATGATCCCCTACGGTGCCGAGTTCCCCGCCGAGGACGATAGCGACATTCTTCAGCGCCTCGGCGTCGATACCGGCAGCTACATTCTCTACGTCAGCCGCTTCGAGCCGGAGAACAATCCGCTGGAGGTGGTTTTGGCGTACGAGCGGGGGGTGGTGGGTGGGGGGTGGGGAGTGGGAGAAACACCGCTACCGACGAGTCTAAGAGAATCCCTATCCGCTAATCCGCTGGCCGCGAACGGTCTTCCACTCCCACCCCCCACTCCCCACTCCCCACCCCCCACCCTCATCATGCTCGGCTCCGCCTCCTATGCCCGCGACCTCGAGGCGGAGCTTCACCGGCACGCTTCGAATCGCATCCTCTTTCCCGGGGCGCTGTACGGACGTGACTACCGGACACTGCAGCGCAATGCGCTCGTCTATATTCAGGCCACGGAAGTGGGCGGGACGCATCCGGCCATGGTCGAGGCGATGGCTTCGGGGGGGTGCGTGCTGGCACTGGATACTCCTGAAAATCGGGAAGTGGGAGGGGACGCGGTCGGCTACTTCCGTTTGCGTCCAAACGAAACACTCTCGGGCACACTTTTCGAATGTCGCAACTCGCCGGCGATGCGCGAGCGGATGAAGGCGGCTGCTCGTGCTCGCGCCGGAGAGAGGTACGGCTGGACTGCCGTGACCGATGCCTACGAGCGCCTTTTTGCCGCCATGGCCCGCTGAGTTGGGCAGCCTAGACGCTGACGAGGCGATTTCCGTATACCGAACGGGCGCTAGTGCAGTACATTCGGCCCAATCGTTCCAAAACTGTTCGTGGTCAAGGGTTTAAATGCTTAAAGAAAAAGCGCGCATGATCGCGAGGGTCGTCTATGTCGCCGACCTGGCGCTCACCACGGTTGCTTTTTTTGCAGCGTTTTTCATCCGCGATCTCGTTCTGCCGAGGATTGCGCCGGACCAGTTTCCGACTGGGCTGTTTCCCCTCCGCGAATACGTCAAGATCTATCCCGTCGTCCTGATCCTCTGGTCGGTCCTCCTCTTCAGCTATCACAGCTACCACAGCCATCGAACCGTCCCTCTCCTGCGCGAGGCGCTGACGGCCATCCGGGTCGTCTTCGTCGGCAACGCCATCCTGGCCACGCTGGCGTACCTTCTGCCGCTACGGCAACTCTCGCGTGCATGGTTCGTTCTCTTCGGCGTTCTGGCGGCGCTGCTCCTGGTCCTGGAAAAAGTCGTCGTCCGCATCGTCGCCCGCTATGTGCGTGCAAAAGGTCTCAACTACCGGACTCTCCTGATCGTCGGCACTGGCCGCCGAGCCATCGACGTAGCGCGCACGATCGAGGGTCACAAGTACTGGGGCTACAAGATCCTGGGGTTTGTCTCCGACGGCCACCGGTTGTCGAATGGGTGGGCGCGCTTCCGCGTCTACGGCACCGTCCCCGACCTTCGCCGTCTCCTCGAGGGCGGCCAGTTCGCCGAGCCGATCGACGAGATCGTCTTTGCCGTCACCCGCAAGAAGCTCGACGAGATGAAGCAGATCTTTCTGATGTGCGAGGAGCTCGGGATCCGCACCCGCGTGGCCATGAACTTCTTCCCGAACCGCGTGGCCAGGGTCGAGCTCGAGGAGCTGGAAGGGATTCCGTTCCTCACGTTCACCACGACGCCGTCGAATGAGTCACAACTCGCCCTCAAGCGCCTGCTCGACGTGGCCGTCTCGATGTTCCTCCTTCTCCTCGCGCTCCCTGCTATCGGCCTCGCGGCCATCGCCATCAGACTCTCATCGCCCGGGGCGATCCTCTTCAAGCAGAAGCGGATGGGCCTCAACGGCCGGATCTTCACGCTCTTCAAGTTCCGGACGATGTTCGAGGACGCGCACGAGCGGCGCGGCGAGGTCACACATCTGAACCAGATGACCGGACCGGTGTTCAAAGCGAAGTCCGATCCACGCATCACGGCGGTCGGCCGCGTGCTGCGGAGGTTCTCGCTCGACGAGCTGCCGCAGCTCTGGAACGTCCTGAAGGGCGACATGAGCCTCGTCGGGCCGCGCCCTCCCATCCCCGAGGAGGTCGCCGCGTACCATCGCTGGCACCGCCGCCGCCTGTCGATGAAGCCGGGACTGACATGCCTCTGGCAGGTGAGCGGACGGAACAACGTCGACTTCGACCGCTGGATGCAGCTCGATCTGCAGTACATCGACAACTGGTCGCCGTCCCTCGATCTGAAGATTCTTCTGAGGACGATACCGGCCGTGTTGTCGGGCCGCGGCGCCTCCTAATGTCGCGTCAAATGGTAAGTTTCACACACCCGTAGAGGCCGAGATCGGCATGTTCAGCGACGACTAGGTCTGCTGAGGCAACACGGCCCGCAGTTCTAATTGACGCCGGACAATCGGCCTCCGCGAGGCCATGATTGGCCTCCGCGAGGCCATGATTGGCCTCCGCGAAGCCATGATTGGACTCCGCGAAGCCATGATTGGACTCCGCGAGGCCATGAATGGACTCCACGAGGCCATGAATGGACTCCACGAGGCCATGAACGGACTCCACGAGGCCATGAATGGACTCCACGAGGCCATGATTGGACTCCGCGATGCCATGGTTGGACTCCACGAGCCCATGATTGGACTCCGCGAGGCCATGGTTGGACTCCACGAGCCCATGATTGGACTCCGCGGGGCCATGACTGGACTCCGCGAGGCCATGATTGGACTCCGCGAGCCCATGATTGGACTCCACGAGCCCATGATTGGACTCCACGAGGCCATGATTGGACTCCACGAGGCCATGATTGGACTCCGCCCATGGCCGGTCGTTCTCCCTGCGTGGACTGCCTGATGCCACAATACGCGCGCCGTGACTCTCCGCCGCGCCCTCACCTTCCTCTCTCTCGCAGCAATCGTGGCGATGTGTGTCGAGGCGCGTCTGCTGCAACTGCCCTTCGTCGATCGCAAGCCGTACGCGCGGGCTCTGGTCGTCTACCCCGACCGGCAGTGGCCGCAATATCCGCGCTTTCTCGACGGCGTTCGCGCGCACACGCAATCGGGGGATACGATCGCCGTGGTGGTGCCGGCGATGGGATGGGACGACGGCTATTCGTACGCCTACTATCGCGCCAGCTACTTTCTGACCGGCCGCGAGGTGCTGCCGCTGGTCAATCCGCAGAATGGACGAATTCCGCCTAACTTTCGTGCCGCGAAGTACATCGCCGCCTTCGGCGTGCGGCTACGGGTACCGGCGGATGTGGTGTGGCAGGGCCAGGACGGGGCGTTGGTGAGGTTGCGCCGATGAGGGAAGCACAGACAAGAGTGTCTGTGCCACATTGCTCTCTGCCTGTGGCAGGGGCACTCCTGTATGCGCAGAAGGATGTGGCACAGACACTCTTGTCTGTGCGGGGAAGACCAAAGCGATGACCCCCGCCCTCGTCGCCATCCTGAGCCTCATCGTCCTCGGCATCCCGATCACGCTCGCTGTCGATCGCCGCGCTCGAGGCCCGCTGCTCATCGGTGCGTCGTTCCTGTATGGAAGCGGCGCGATGTTCGTCGTGCTGCTGGCGCTGTCGATCGCCCACCTGCGCTGGACGCTCTTCAGCGTCGCCGCCGCCGCACTGGCGGTCTTCGGCGTGGCCGCCATCATCGCAAAACGACAACCGACAACCGGCAACCGGCAACCCGCCGCGAGCCCACACGTCTTCGACGTGATAACGCTGCTCACAATCATCGGGTACGCCCTCTACGCCACTCTCGCCCCGTTATGGGAATGGGACTTCTGGGCCATCTGGGGACTGAAGGCAAAAGCATTTCTGGAAATCGGCGGTATCGATTGGCACTTCCTGGAGAACCTCTGGAACACGTTTGCGCATCCCGACTATCCGCTTCTGGTGCCGTTGAACTTTGACTTCGTGGCCCTGGTCAGCGGTGGCTGGAGCGACCGCTGGCTCGGTCTTCTCTTCGTGGCCTGGGGGACGGCGTTGCTGCTCATCGCCCGCGCCCTGGCCTCGCGCGAGATGAAGCCGTTCTTCGCCTCGCTCCTTACGCTCGCGCTGGCGGCGCTCGCGGTCAGCAGTTACCTCGGTCTGGGGGAAGGGGCGCTCATCGCCTTCGGCGGTGCCGGTGTGCTCTTCGTGCGCGCGGCTCTCCTCGACGACGATGTCACGTCGTGGCGTCACGGCGCGCTGATGCTCGGTTTCGCCGCGAACTGCAAGAACGAGGGGTTGGCGTTGCTGGCGGCGGTGACGGTCACGGTGGCGCTGGTCTCGCCGTCTCGCGGTTTCGCGGTCTCGCAGGAAAACACACAGACCGCGAGACCGCGCAACCGCGTAACCGCGAGACTGCTCCGCCTCTGGCCAGCCTACGCGCTGGCGATCCCCTGGCTCCTGCTTCGAGCGATGCACGTACTTCCCACCGATATCGCCGGCGGCTCGGCAGGTTCCCGCCTTCTGGCACGGCTGCCGTATGCGCACGAGATCCTCGCCTACCTCGCGGCGCATCTATACGAGCCGTGGTTCTGGGTGGCCATTCTGGCCGGCATTCTCATCGCGCCCGCCGCCGCCCGTCGGCGTGAGGGCTTCATCCTGTCTGTCACGGCGATTCAGCTCGTCTTCTATGTCCTGGCCTACCTGACGACGCCGCACGATATTCGCTGGCACGTCCTGACGTCGTGGTCGCGGCTCACCGGTCAGATCGCCCTGCCCATCACCTTTTCCGTTCTCCTGATGCTTGCGAATTCATTGCGTCGCGGCGAAGATGCGCCGCATGCCGAAGCTCGACCCGACCAGTGATGAATTCCGCGCCGCCGGCCACAAGCTGATCGACTGGATCGGCGACTACCTCGACGGCGTCGACCGTTACGACGTCCTTTCGCGCGTGAAGCCGGGCGACGTCGAGAAACAGTTCCCGGCCGCGCCGAGCGCCAAGGGCCGTCCGTACGATGCGCTGCTCGCCGACGTCGACTCGAAGATCATCCCCGGCGTCACTCACTGGAACCACCCGGCCTTCTTCGCCTACTTTTCGATCACCGGCTCACAGGCCGGCATCCTGGCTGAGCTCCTCACCGCGGCGTTGAATCTGAACGGGATGATCTGGCGCACCTCTCCATCGTTGACGGAGCTGGAAACCGTGACGCTGCGCTGGCTTCGCGAAGCGCTCGGTCTGCCGAACGATCTGTTCGGCATCATCAACGATACCGCCTCGATCAATTCGTTCCTGGCCCTGGCCGCGGCGCGCGAGTACGTGGCGCCTGAGATTCGCACGCGCGGTTTTGCCGCGGCGCCGTCACTTCGCGTTTACTGCTCCGAGCATGCGCACTCGTCGATCGAGAAGGGCGCGCTGGCGCTCGGATTCGGAATCGATGGGGTCGTGAAGATCCCTGGCGATGATTCGTTTGCTATGAGCGTGGAAGCGCTGGAGAGCGCCATCGCCCGCGATCGTGCGGCCGGATTCACACCCTGTGCGATCTCCGCCACCGTGGGCACCACATCCTCCGCGGCGGTCGATCCCGTCAGGCGCATCGCCGAGATCGCCCGGCGGGAGAACGTATGGCTGCACGTCGACGCCGCCTACGCCGGGCCGGCTACGATCTGTCCCGAGTTTCGCTGGTTATGGGACGGTATCGAAGCGGCCGACTCGATTGTCATCAACCCACACAAATGGCTCTTCACGCCGATCGACTGCAGCGTGCTCTACACACGCAAACCCGAGGTGTTGCGCGAGACGTTTTCGCTCGTCCCCGAGTATCTGAAGACGACCGACTCGGCCGAAGTGAACTTCATGGACTACGGCCTCCAGCTCGGCCACCGCTTCCGTGCGCTCAAGCTCTGGTACCTCTTCGAGCACTACGGCATCGAGCGGATTCAGGCTGTGATCCGGGGGCACATCGCCGATGCGGCACGGCTGGCCACTGAACTGCAGAAACGGGATGACGTCGAACTGATCGCGCCGCAGAGCCTGAGCGTGGTCGTGTTTCGAAAGATTGTTCTCAATGTCGATGGTGCGATCGATGAGGCGGCCTCGGAGCGTGCCAGCATCGAGGCCCTGGAACGGATGAACGCCAGCGGGCGTCTGTTCGTTTCGCACACGCGCTTGCGCGGCCGCTACGGAATCCGCGTCGCCCTCGGCAACGGAGCTACGGAGTGGGAGCATGTGGCGCGGGTGCTGGAGTACCTCTGACGTGGGCCACATCGAGGCCGCGCCGCGGCCCACCGACCCGACCGCGCTCGACACTTTTCTCGACGATGCCCGTGACTGGTGCCGCGGACGTATGTGGGTTCCGCGCGCCATCCTTCTGCTGTTCCTCGTCTGCCTCTTCACGGTCAAGTTCCGCGACCCGACACGCTGGACGATCTTCTATGGCATCACGCTCGGCTTCCACGAGATGGGGCACCTGGTCTTCGCCTGGGCGCCGCACTTCATCACCGCAATCATGGGGAGCGTCTTTCAGATCGCGGTCCCCGTCATCTGCGTCATCTATTTCGCCCGGCAGCCTGACTACTACGGCATGTCGGTCGGCGGTTTCTGGCTTTCGTACAGCCTGTATGAGTTGTCGGCGTACGTTGGCGATGCGCGGACGAAAGACTTGCCGCTTGTCGGCTTCGCATCCTCCGAAGACCTGGAGCACGACTGGGCCTACATCCTCGGCGCGGTACACATGCTTCCGCTCGACCACGTCTTCGCGTTTCTGCTGCGCATGGCCGGACTTGTGGCCGCCGCCGGCTCGTGCGCGTTTGCGGTGTGGCTGCTGGTCACGATGGCGCAGGCGCGCAATGCTCGCGGATTCGAGTGACGAGAGCGGCGCCGAACGCCTCCAGCTTGGCGTCGCCGATGCCGTAGATTCCGCGCAGTTCGAGGAGTGTCATCGGGCGCACGCGCGCCAGCTCGCGCAGCGTCTTGTCGCTGAAGATGACGTACGGCGGCACGCCGCGGTGCTCGGCCTCGGAACGACGCCACGTCCGCAGACGCTCGAAAAGCTCGCGATCGTGCGGCTGGAGCGGATCGAGCGGTGATGACGCCGGCGACGATCGCGGAGCACCGCGGTCACTCTTCCGCACGGCCGGCTGGCGGAGCTTGACCTCGGCAACGCCGCGCATGGCGTCGCGGGCACGCGCGCCGAGGCGGAGGACCGGATACTCATCGTCCGTTTGACGCAGAAAATCCTGCGCCACGAGCTGGTAAATCCATTCGCGCAGCTCGTGCTTCGTCGATCCCTTCAGCAGCCCGAACGTCGACAGACGGCTGTGGCCGCGATCGCGGATCTTTTCCGTATCCTCGCCGCGGAGCACGCTCACGACGTGACCGACGCCGAACGACTCGCGGACACGATAGACGCACGACAGAATCTTCTGGGCGATGACCAGCCCGTCGGGGACGTTCTCCGTTTCGCCGAGGCAGATGTCACAGCCGTGACAATTCTCGGCCGTGTATTGCTGGCCAAAGTATCCGACCAGCGCGCTGTGCCGGCACGCGGCCGCGGAACAGTAGCGGTCGAGATCGCGCACGTGGCGCATGGCCGACTCGACCCAGGCCGGATCGGGCTCGACCTCTTCGCCGCCGCGCTCGAGCATCGTTCTCCAAACGATGGCGTCGGCGGCCGAATACAGCAGCACGCACTCCGCCTCCAGGCCGTCGCGACCGGCCCGGCCGCTCTCCTGCTGATAGTGCTCGATCGACTTCGGCATTCCCGTGTGCAGCACGAAGCGGACGTTGGATCGGTCGATGCCCATTCCGAACGCCACCGTGGCCACGACGAGGTCGCACTTCTCCGTGGCGAATTTCTCCTGCGCACCACGCCGCTCCTCGGGTGAGAGACCGGCGTGGTAGGCAACGGCGTCGATCCCTTTACGGCGCAGCTTCTCCGACAGCGAGTCGACGTCGCGACGGCGGATGCAGTAGATGATTCCGGCCTCGCCCTTGTGCCGCTCGACAACATCGAGAACCTGCTTCCACTCGTCGGTTCGCGGAAGAACGCGATACGTCAGATTCGGCCGGTCGAAGTCGCCGACGAGGATGAGCGAATCGCGGAGCGAGAGTTGCTCGGCGATGTCGAGCCTAACCTTCGGTGTTGCTGTCGCCGTATACGCGTGTACGGAGGCCTCGGGGAACGTCTTGCGGAGATCGCGAAGCTGCCGGTACTCCGGCCGGAAATCGTGGCCCCAATGACTGATGCAATGCGCCTCGTCGATCGCGAACGTCCTCACGTTCGCGCGCCGCAGAAGGTCGCGGAAACTGCTCATCGCCAATCGCTCGGGTGAGGCGAAGAGCAATTTGACCTTGCCCTCCAGCACCTCGCGCTCGATGGCACGCTGCTGGTCGCTCCGCTGCGAGCTGTTGAGCTGCGCCGCCGCCACTCCGCACTCGCGAAGACCGTCGACCTGGTCTTTCATCAGCGAGATGAGCGGCGAGACGACGACCGTGACATGCTCACTGAGCAGCGCCGGCGCCTGATAGCAGAGCGACTTCCCTCCGCCCGTCGGCATCACCACCAGCGAGTCGCGTCCCTCGATGGCCGCCATCATCGCGTCCTGCTGCAACGGTCGGAATGAGTCGTAACCCCAATGGTGAGAGACGAGGTCGCGGAGGCGTTCGAGCACTGTGGTGATGGTACCGCGGACGACGGGAGTCGGGGGTCGGGGGTCGGAGCTGTGCAAGGATCACCGTTCGTGCTTGGGATTCACCAACTCCGACACCCGACTGCCGACTCCCGACTCCCGTGAACCATATAATCCCCAACTCGATGCATCCTCTCCGCGCAACGCCTCGCCATACACGTGCCATCGAGGCGGTCGCGGAGTTGTTGTCTAAGCTACGGATCGACTCGATGTTCGTCGGGAGCGTGGCCCGCGCGGCGTGGCTGGGCGGTATGGTCGACAGTGGCTCGATCGACGTGCTCGGCCTGATGCAGCCACAGCAGAAGAATCAGGTGGCGATGATGGCGAACAACCGCGGCTTCCGCGTCGACCGCGACGAGATCGATCAGGCCGAGGAGCTCGACCTCATTCCTCTGACCTGGATTGACGACGACGATGTACGGGTACACGTACTCGTCGCCAGCAATGCCCTCTACGCCCGGATGTTTGCGACCGCGCGCATGATCGAATTCCACAGCCGGCAGATTCGCGTGCCGGCCGCGGAGGATGTCGCGCTTCTGCTCAGCATGTCCGACGAACACGACGACGTCCGCGTGCTCGCCGCCTCCGACCAGTTCGACCGGCGCGCCTTCAATGACAAGCTGGTGTCGATCGGGTTGAGAGAGTTGGTGTTGTGATCTTTATCGACAAACA
Organism: Thermoanaerobaculia bacterium; assembly: GCA_035482045.1. GTDB lineage: Bacteria > Acidobacteriota > Thermoanaerobaculia > Gp7-AA8 > Gp7-AA8 > JADGNZ01. The sequence continues at coordinate 84,696 of DATHRD010000037.1, read as the reverse complement.
GAAGGATTTCGACGCCGCGATGGGTCGCGTGGCCGCACAGCCGGTCGTCGCTCTCGACACCGAGGCCGATTCGCTGCACTCGTACTTCGACAAGGTGTGCCTGATCCAGATGTCCTATCCGGGCGAGGACCTGATCATCGATCCACTGTGCAAGTTCGATCTGTCGAAGTTCGGGGAGATTCTCGCGGACCGCGGCATCACGAAGATCCTGCACGGCGCTGACTACGACCTGCGCATCCTCAACCGCGACTTCGGCTTCACGATCGCCAACCTGATCGACACGATGGTCTGCTCGCAACTGCTCGGCTACGAGGCTTTCGGTCTGGCAGCTCTGCTCGACCGCCACTTCGGCTACAAGGTCGACAAGAAGCATCAGCGCGCCGACTGGGCGATGCGTCCGCTACCTGCCGACATGCTCGACTACGCGGCCACTGACACGCGCCATCTAATCGATCTCGCGACCCGGTTGCGCGATGAGCTGACGGCACTGGGCCGATGGGAGTGGGCGGTCGAGGAGTTCGCCCGCCTGGAACAGATCCGTTTCAACGAGAAGGATAACGACGAGGAGCCTTTCCGCCGTCTGAAGGGGCTCGGCGCGCTCGATCGCCGCTCGCTGGCGGTCGTCCGCGCGCTCTATGACCATCGCGATGGCCTGGCGCGCGAGGCTGACCGCCCGCCGTTCAAGATCTTCAGCAACGATCTGATCTTCGAGGTAGCGAAAAACAAGCCGGAGACGGCGCAGGAATTCAGCACCACCAAGGGTGTCTCCGGGTATCACCGCGGCCGCTATGGCCGCGACGTCGTCCGTCTCGTGCAGGAAGCGCTGGCAATCCCCGAGGAGGAGTTGCCGGAGAAGAGCGAAGCGAAAACGTGGCTTCGCGACCGGGAGGTAGAGGCGCGGGTCGATCGGATGAAGAAAGCGCGCGATAAAATCGCCCGCGACCTGAAGGTGGATGCCTCCGTCCTGGCCCCGCGTCACATCCTTCTGACCGTCGCCCAGGCCCAGCCACAGGAACCGGCTGATCTCGACCGCGTCCCCGTGATGCGGAACTGGCAGAAGGCGCTCCTGGGCCAGGCGTTGATCGACGCCTTGCGCGGCGGCCCAAAGCCGCCGCAGTCGAAACTGTTCTGAGCGACCCACGCGATAGAATGCGCGTCGCATGGAACGGATCAAAGACTACAAAGTGATCGTCATCGGCTCCGGGCCCGCCGGGTGTACGGCCGCGATCTATCTCTCACGGGCCAACCTGGCGCCGCTCGTCCTCGAAGGACTGCAGCCCGGCGGACAGCTCACCATCACCACCGACGTCGAGAACTATCCCGGCTTCCCCGATGGGATCCTCGGGCCGAAGCTGATGGACCTCATGCGCCAGCAGGCGGAGCGTTTCGGGGCCGTCTTCAAGATGGAGCAGGTCGAGAGCGTGGAGCTCGACGGGCACCCTTTCGCAATCACGACAGACTCGCACATCTACGAATGTCAGGCGTTGATCATCGCCGCCGGCGCCTCGGCGATGCAGATCGGGCTGCCGAGCGAGAAGGCGCTGCAGGGCTTCGGCGTGTCGTACTGCGCCACGTGCGACGGTTTCTTTTTCAAGAACAAAGAAATCGTTGTGGTCGGCGGCGGGGACTCGGCGATGGAGGAAGCGACCTTTCTCACGAAGTTCGCCACCAAAGTCACGGTCGTCCATCGCCGCGATGAACTGCGCGCGTCGAAGATCATGCAGGATCGAGCGCTCAGCAATCCGAAGATCGAGTTCATTTTCGATTCGACTGTCGATGAAGTCATCGGCACGAAAGAGGGCGGCATCACGTCCCTCAAGCTCCGTAACCTCAAGACGGACGTGATGACGGACTTCGCCACACAGGGCCTCTTCGTCGCCATCGGCCATACGCCGAACACGCAGCCTTACGTCGGTCAGCTCGAGCTCGACGAGCGCGGCTACATCTGCCTCCGACATCCGCATTCGACTGCGACGAACATCCAGGGGGTATTCGCCTGCGGCGACGCCGTCGATCACGTCTATCGCCAGGCCGTCACCGCAGCCGGCACCGGCTGCATGGCCGCGCTCGACTGCGAGCGGTGGCTGACGCACGAGCGGATCACCGAGCGCTGGGATCTTCCCGAAGGGGAGGAGGAGCGCGTTTGACGCGCACCGCCCGGACGGTTCTCATCCTCGGGGGCGGAGGGATGGTGGGCGTTCAGGTGGCGCGCGAAGTGGCGCGCGAGCTGAGCCCGGAGCGCATCGTCATCGCCGCGGTGGGGGAGGATGAGGTCAATTACGCCCTGCTTTTCCTGCGCGACCAGATCGACGATGGCATCGAGCTTTGCGGTGAGTGGGGCAACATCTTCGTCCCCGAGGAGCTCAAGAACGCCGGCCGAGACGCGGTCATCGAGAACCGCGAGCACTACGACAAGCTCTTCGACGCCGTCTTCCGGCGGGAGGTGAGCTATCAGACCTCGGCGCTGTACCAGCTCGTCGCCAAATACCAGCCGGAAATTGTCATCGACGCGATCAACACGGCCACGGCCATCAGCTACCAGAACGAGTTCGCGCTCGCCATCGAGACGAAGGATCTGATCGACAGCCTCGGCGACCGCACCGGAGCCATTCCGCGCGAAGAGCTGGAACCGCTTTTCTCCACCGTTCGAAAGCTGCTCATCGCGCAAGGCATCCCCCAGATTGCACGGCACATCCTCCTGCTCAACGAGACGCTGAAGAACACGAATGTGCAGACCTATGTGAAAGTCGGAACGACCGGCACCGGCGGGATGGGCCTGAACGTCCCGTACACTCACAGCGAGGACAAACCGTCGCTGACGCTGCTGGCGAAGTCCGCCATCGGCTTCGCGCACACCGGCCTCCTGTTTCTCATGGCCCGCACGCCCGGCGCGTCCGAAGAGCAGCAGAGCGTCATCGTCAAGGAAGTGAAGCCGGGGGCGATGATTGGCTTCCGGCGCGTGGAGAAGCGGCATATCGGCGTGCGCGGCGAGACCGGCAAAGCTTTCCTCGTCGAGCCGCGGGAGGAGACCCTCGGCGCGCGATTGCAATTGCGCGACGATGCGGCCTACGAGCGATTCGAAGGGCGCGACGTACCGCTGGAAGTGATCGGCGCTGACACGGGCGAGAACGGCTTCTTCTCCATCGGCGAGTTTCAGGCCATCACCTTTCCGCGGCAGATGGAGTACGTGACACCCGAGGAAGTGGCGCGCACCGTGGTCCTCGAAATTGTGGGAGCGTCCACCGGCAGAGACGTCCTCGCCGCGATCGACGGCGCGATCACCGAGCCGAGCTACCGCGCCGGTGTGCTGCGCGACCACGCCATTCGGCAGATGCAGACTCTCGAGGAGCAGAAGCGCGGCGAGGTGCCGTCGATCGCCGTCGGCCACCTCGGCCCGCCGCGGCTTTCAAAACTCCTGGCCGAGGCCTATCTGATCAGGCAAGCGGCTGGAACGAGCAAGATGGTCGAGATCAGCGCTGTCGAGCCCGCGGAGATGCAGCGCCGCGTCGAACGATACCTTACGGACAATCCGGCGGTCGCCAGCACCATCGTCCGCGTAGGCACGCCCATCCTCCGCGAGCGAGCGGGACGCCCCACCCTCATGCGCGGACCACGCATCAGCATCCCAGCGCTTGCGGCCGGCCACAGCGTCGTCGAACTGAACGCGGAACGGATCGAGCAGTACGCGGCGTCCGGGTGGGTCGACCTGCGTCTCTCCAACTTTGAGCGCTGGCGCGTGCGCCTGAATTGCGCGAAACCGGGTGACATCGAGCGCTTTGGCTCCGCTGCCTTCGACGCCAAGCGCTATCCCGGCGATTCGTTCGAGCCCGGCGACTTCGTCGGCTGGCTCTTCGTCAACGAAGCCGACGAGCAGGGAATCTTCGGGCGAAGGCTGTTCTGAGCTGCGCTTCGCGCGTTGTCTGCGCCTTTGGCGCGTTGTCGGTTGTCGGAGCTCTGGCACAACGCCGTGAGTATGTTTGGACCACGAGATCTGTAGTCTGAGGCTTCGCCGCGTGCTTGCGAGCAGAGGTGGCGGAAACAACCTGACATTTCGCCAGCAGCGGCCAACGGACCATGCGCCACGGCGCAGACAACCGATAACGCGGCGAAGCCGCAGACAACGTGCGCGAAGCGCGCCGTCTAGAACGCGTTGAGGATGTACTCGAGCGGGTTGACGGGGTTGTTGTTCAGCCGCACCTCGTAGTGCAGGTGCGGGCCCGTGGCCCGGCCTGTCGAGCCGACGTAGCCGATGATGTCGCCCCGTTTCACGTGCTGGCCTGGCTTGATCGCGTATCCCGAGAGATGGCCGTAACGGGTCGAGTAGCCATAGCCGTGCGACAGGAAGATCACGTTGCCGTATCCGTTTGCCCATTCCGCCTTGACGACGATCCCGTCAGCGGGAGCGCGGACCGGCTGGCCGGCCGCGGAAGAGATGTCGACGGCGTTGTGCGTGCCGCGCTCGCCCGTAAACGGATCGGAGCGGCCGCCGAAGCCGTCCGTCAGAATCCCACGAATCGGCGCGATCGACGGCGTCGACGCCAGAAGCTGCGACTGCGCCACGAGTTTCTGCTCGAGCACCGAGAGATCGCTCTCGATGCGTTTCGAACGGAACGCCATCTTGTCGACGTCATCGCGGTAGGGATTGTTGTCGCCAAGGTCGTTCGGGCGAAGACCACCGACACCGCCCTGGGCGCTGTCGTCGAGGCTGCTGATACCGGCGTAGATGGCCAGCTTGCGGGTACGGTCTTCAACGGTACGGAGTTGGCCGCGAAGCGACTCGACCGACTTGCTGAACTGTTCGTTGGCTGTCTCCAGCTCCTTGTTCTCGTGGCGGAGCTTTGTGAGCTCATGGGTCTGGGACAGCGAGGTGAAATACTGGACGGAGAAGAACGTCGAGAGGCAGAGAGATGACGTAACGATCGACACCAACGAGATGAGCAGGCGGTGCGACACCTTCAACTTCCGGAACTTGGCCCGAGCGTGCGGGACAAAGATGATGGTTGAATAGCGTTGATCCATGCTTACTCCTAAACTCTGGGTTAACCGACAGGACGTTGGTGGAGCCGTATTCTATGGAAAGGAGGTGCGGAGTCAACGCAAAATCGACCCATAAGTTATGTGAAAGCAAGCACTTGCAAGGCCATTTTATGCTGACGCACCATATTCCATCTGCATGCGTTAGGATTTTTCGTACATAACGCGAATAACTATTGAAGGGGTCGGGTGTGGGGGGTCGGGAGTCGGAGCTGATGGGGCGGAACTGATGCGATACGCCACCCGCCGGCACCGGCGATACGGCCTCGGTGGGCGGCGAATCGGAGCGACTGCATCCTTAAGAGTAGTTACTGATCTGCCGCGTCGGCCCCTCCCTCCCCCCGACTCCCGACCCCCGACTCGCCCACCCATGCTATCCTCCCGCCGCCTTTCCCGAACGACGACAATCCACGCTTCACCCAAGGTCTGTATGAACGTCAAAAAGCGTCTGCTCGACGGCCCTCGTATGAATCGCGCCATCCGGCGCATGGCCATCGAAGTCCTCGAGAAAAACCGTGGCACGCAGGATCTCATCATCGTCGGCATCCGCAGCCGGGGAGTCCCGATCGCCGAGCGGATGGCAAAAGAGATCGAGGAGATGGAGGGGCATCCCGTCAGCTTCGGCATCCTCGACATCACCCTCTACCGAGATGACCTCACCACAATCGCACCGCAGCCGGTCGTGAAGCCGACCAAGCTTCCGGAGCCGATCGACGACAAAATCGTCGTCCTGGTCGATGACGTCCTCTACACCGGCCGCACCGTTCGCGCCGCGCTCGACGCCCTGATCGACTTCGGGCGTCCAAAGGCCGTCATGCTCGCCGTTCTCATCGATCGCGGTCACCGCGAGCTCCCCATCCATGCCGACGTCATCGGCAAGACCGTCCCCACCGACGCTCACGAAGTGATCAAGGTGAAACTGACGGAGACGGATGGCGAGGATGAGGTTTTGATCATGGAGAAGTGATCCGCGGTTGCGAGGTCTCGGGGTTGCGCCGTATCGAGGTAACTCCACGCGACCGCGAGACCGCGTAACTCCGCGACCCCAATATGCGCGCCACCACCTCCTCGCTACGCTCCAAAGACCTCCTCGGCATCGAGCAGCTTCCTCCCGACGAGATCGATCTCATCCTCGACACCGCCGAGGGGTTCAAGGAAGTGAGCGAGCGGCCGGTCAAGAAAGTGCCGGCCCTGCGCGGGCAACTGGTCATCAACCTCTTCATGGAAGCGTCCACGCGCACCCGTGTCTCCTTCGAGATCGCCGAAAAGCGCCTCTCCGCGGACACGCTCAACTTCACCGCCTCGGGGTCTTCCGTGGAGAAAGGCGAGACGCTCATCGACACGGCCGAGAACCTCGTGGCCATGCACCCTGACATGATCGTCATCCGCGCCAAACATCCCGGCGCGCCGAAAATGCTGGCCGACCGGCTTCCGAACGTCTCCATCATCAACGCCGGCGACGGCTCGCACGAGCACCCGACGCAGGCTCTTCTCGACGCCTTCACGATCCGCGAACGCCTGGGGCGGCTGGCCGGCGTCAACGTCTCGATCATCGGCGACATCGCCCACTCGCGCGTGGTTCGCTCCAACATTCATCTGCTGACTAGGATGAAGGCCAACGTCACGGTGGCCGCGCCGCCGACCTTGATCCCGGCCGAGATCGAAACGATGGGCGTGCGCGTCGTCCACTCGCTCGACGAAGCGGTCGAAGGCGCCGACGTCATCATGATGCTGCGCATTCAGCTCGAGAGGCAGGGAAAGCTCTCCTTCCCGTCACTGCGCGAGTACTACAACACCTTCGGCCTGACGCCCGAGCGCCTCAAGCGCGCCAACAGCGACGCCATCATCATGCATCCCGGCCCGATGAACCGAGGAGTGGAGATCGCCAGCGACGTCGCCGATGACCCGAAGCGGTCGGTGATTCTCGAGCAGGTCACGAACGGCGTGGCTGTGCGGATGGCGGTTTTGTATCTCCTCGGCGGCGCACATTCCACGGAGTGACGAAATGTTGAATGTTGAATGTTCAGTGTTGAACGTTGAATGCAACGGCAGGCTTGCCCGAGCATCGAGCCTTTCCATTCAACATTCAACATCCAACATTGAACATTCAACATTGCCTTTCCAACCATGAACCTACTCATCACCAACGCCCGCGTCATCGACCCGAGCCAGCAGCTCGACGCAACACTCGACGTCTTGATCGAAGACGGCCAAATCGCGCGCGTCGACAAACGCATCAAGACCGACGTCGAGACGATCGACGCCACCGGTCTCATAGCCGTTCCCGGCCTCATCGACCTCCACACGCACCTTCGCGAGCCGGGGCAGGAGCACAAGGAGACGATCGCCACCGGCACGCGGGCCGCGGTGGCGGGCGGTTACACGGCCGTCTGCGCAATGGCCAACACGCTCCCGCCGAACGACGAGCGCGCCGTGACGGAGATGATCATCGCCGAGTCGCGGCGGAACGGCGCCTGCCGCGTCTATCCCATCGGCGCGGTCAGCAAGGGCCTGCAGGGAGAAGCGCTCGCGGAACTGGCCGAGCTCCACACCGCCGGGTGCATCGGCGTGAGTGACGACGGCAAGCCGGTCTGGAACGCCCAGCTCATGCGCCGCGCCCTGGAGTACTGCTCCATGCTCGGCATCCCCGTCATCGCCCATGAGGAGGATGCGAACCTCTCCGACGGCGGCGTGATGCACGAGGGCTACTTCTCGACGCTCCTGGGCATGGGCGGGATTCCGGCGGCATCGGAGGAGACCCTCGTCGCACGCGACGTAATTCTCGCGCGCGCCACCGGCGCCCATGTCCATATCGCTCATCTGTCGACGGCCGGAGCGGTCGATTCCGTCCGCCATGCGCGCGCCGCCGGCGTTCACGTGACCTGCGAGGTGACGCCGCATCACATCGCCCTGGGCGATGAGAGCGTGCAGTCGTTCTCGACGAACCTGAAAATGAATCCGCCCCTCCGATCGGCCGTGCATCGCCAGGCCCTCATCGCAGGGATCGCCGACGGCACGATCGACGCCATCGCCACCGATCATGCGCCGCATCATTTCGATGAGAAGAACGTCGAATTCGATCTCGCCCCTTTCGGCGTGATCGGCCTGGAGACGGCCTTCCCTGTCTGCTACGACCGTCTCGTACGCGCCAGTGTGATCGGGATCGATCGACTCATCGACCTCATGTCGTGCGGGCCGGCGCGGATCTTCAACCTACCCGGCGGTACGTTGCGCCCGGGCACACCCGGCGATGTGACGCTGCTCGATCTCAATGCCGCGTTCACCGTATCCCGTACATTCCGATCCAAGGCCTCGAACTCGCCATTCGTCGGGGAGGCGCTGCACGGCCGCGCCGTGACGACGATCGTCGGCGGCCTTGTCCGATACGACATCCGGGAAGACGCCAGCGCCACAAAACGGAAAGCCAGGAAATGAGCGATCTCCACTCGAAGCGGGTCGTCATCGTCGACGACTCGCCGGCCTATTGCGACCTCTGGTCGAACTTCATGACCGAGCGCTACGCCGCGACCGCGCACGTGGAGACCTATTCACATCCCTACGACGCCCTCCCAAAGATCGACGATTCGATCGACCTTCTCATCGTCGATCTGGAGATGCCGGGCATGGACGGGAAGAAGTTCGTCGACTACGCACGCGCCAAAGGCGTCCCGGCCCGGCGGATCGTCGTCACCTCGTCGCACTCCTCGGACGAGTTGCACCAGCGCTTCCGCATCGGCGAGACGATCGCCGTCATCAACAAAACCGAGGCTAAACAGCAGGAGGCGTTTCTGATGATTCTAGATTCGGTGATGAGGCGGTGAGGGTCGCCTGATCGCGCTCCCACCACCAGAAAATGAATCCCTGGTCTTCGAAGAGCCAATCCTCGAACGTGATCTGGATACCGTACGGCAAATGTACGGGCTCGAGTTTTGTGCCGCTGGCGATGACGTCGCCCTCGAAGACGAGATCAGGACCTTCGCCTACGCGCCGGATTTCGAGATACAGGCCGCGAGTGAGATGGCTCATGAGGTTCACCGCGAACGGCTCGCGCGCCGGAGAGCGATATTCGATCAATTTGATCCAGACATGGCACTCGCAGTTGTCGAAATCGACCTCCCGTGGTTCCTTAACTTCGTATTCGATGCCACCGAATGCGTGGTTCTTGAAAGTGATCTTCCTCTCAGTTCCGTCTTGCTCGTTCGTGCCGGCGAAGTAGCGCACCCGTTTGTCCATGGGGAAGTGAGCCAGATCCGCTGCCTTTCCCCACAATGAGATTCTGTAAGGCTCCGAGTTGAGCACAGGAGAAACGATCTTCGCCGTGCTGATAGTGGTTACTTTGAGGATCGGAGCACCCCGCTCCGCGGCGAGAAGGTGGTCGGATTTCTCCCCGATTTCGTGGAGGGCCGAATCCAGCGTCAAGTATTCGAGAGTCACCGACTCCTTGTAATTCTCTCGGTAGACGCCCGAGTGTGGCTTCTTTCCGGGCAATAGCGAACCATACAAAAGACGGTCGATGGCGCGCTCAAGATCATCGCGTTTGTACTGCGGGTTGTTCACGCACCGTTTGAGAATGACGCGCGCGGCCTGAAGTCGGAGATCCTTCAGCGATGCGTCGTCGAGCTTGTTCAGGTATTCGTCTTCGATCATCACCTGGCGTGCGAAGCGTTCGAAGAAATCGCGGAACTCCCCGACCTGCCAGAGAACGGTCACCAGTGCAGCGACGACCAGACCGATACCAAGGTCGTGAAAGACACGCAGAATCGGGTGGGGCGACTCGCTGGAGAATGATGTGCTTAGAAGAAGGCCGTAGGTGAGCGCGACGATCACTTCGGCCCAGACGCGCGGGATGAAGCCGAAGGCTGCATCTTTTTTCATCTTCTATTTAGAGGGACACCTTGCGACTTTTCGCTATCCAATCAGCCGCTATAATCTACCCGTGACCGTCCAAACGCCGGTGGCCGAGCAGCAGACTCCTTCGCCTGCCTTCACGCTCAACGACCTGCTCGTCTACATGGCCAAGCAGCAGGCCTCCGATCTTCATCTGAAGCCGATGAGGCCGCCGCTGCTGCGCCTGAGGGGCAAACTCGTGCCGGTCAAGAGCGATCCGCTCAAGCCGGCCGATATCGAGAGGATGCTCCTGCCGCTGCTCAACCAGCATCAGCAGGAAAAGTTCGAGACCATGCAATCGGTCGACTTCGGCTACGGCGTGGCGGGCGTGGCCCGCTTTCGCGTCAACGTCTACAGGCAGCGAGGCACGGTCGGCGCGGTCTTCCGCCGCATACCCATCAACGTGCAGACGATCGAGGCGCTCGACCTGCCGGACTCGATCCGCGACCTGACCCAGATTCCCGACGGCCTCGTCCTCGTCACCGGACCGACAGGCTCCGGCAAGTCCACCACGCTCGCGGCCATGATCTCGCACATCAGCGACAACGAGCCCCTGCATATCGTCACCATCGAAGATCCGATCGAGTTCCTCTTCGTCGACAAGATCGCCGCCATCTCCCAGCGGGAGGTCGGCAGCGACACGCCCAACTTCAAGGAAGCGCTCCGCAACGCCATGCGCCAGGACCCCGACGTCATCATGGTCGGCGAGATGCGCGACACGGAGACCGTGGAGACGGTGCTCACGGCCGCCGAGACCGGGCACCTCGTCTACTCCACGCTGCACACAAACAACGCCGCCCAGACCATCGACCGCATCATCGACACGTTCCCGGCCGATCAGCACAAACAGATCCGCTCGCAACTGGCCCTCGTCCTGCGCGGCATCGTTTCGTTGAAGCTGGTCAAGACGACGACCGGGGCCTTGACCGCCGCGGTGGAGATTCTCAAGAATTCCCCGCGCATCGCCCAGCTCATCGAAGAAGGCCACACCAAGGACATCCTCGATGAGATGGAGAGCTCGGTCGGACTCTACAAGATGCAGTCGATGAACCAGTCCCTCATCGCCTTGCTCGTACACCAGAAGATTTCGTATCAGGACGCTATGGCCCTTTCCAGCGACTCGGATGACCTGTCGCTCAAAGTGCGCAAGCTCTTCCCGCAGATCGAAGAGCGCGTCCGCCAGGGAGGAGAGATGGCCCCGAGCGATTCCGATTACTCGCAGATCACCGAGCTCATGGACATCAAACGGCTCTACGAAGAGCAGGAAGTCCACTGGCGCCAGCGCGTGGCCGTGAAGGAGGAGGAGGTCGCAAACCTCCAGCACGATATGGAGTTCCTCCGCCAGCAGATGCACCAGACCTCAGCGTCACGTACCCAGCACGATGAGGAAGTCACCCGTCTACGCGGCGAGAACGAACGCCTCCGCGCCGATGCCCAGGCCAAGATCACCCAGCTCCAGGAACGAATCAAGGAGCTGAATCAGAAGCTGATGGCGATAGGGGGAGGGGTGAAGAAGTAGGTCTCGCGGTTACGCGGTCGCGCGGCCGGATAACTATCGAACGCAGAGTTTTCAGGTCACAACCGCGAGACCGCGCAACCCCGAGACCCCGTAACCCAGCACCATGACCACATCCTCGCGAGAACTGACCACCTTCCCCAACCCCAACCCCGAGCGCGATTACGAGATCGCCTTCGAGGCGCCGGAGTTCACCTGCCTCTGCCCGATGACGGCCCAGCCGGACTTCGCCACGATCCGCATCCGCTACGTGCCCGATCAGAAGTGTGTCGAGCTCAAGTCGCTCAAACTCTACCTCTGGTCCTATCGCGACGAGGGAACCTTCCATGAGGCGGTCACAAACAGGATCGCCAACGACCTCATCGCCGCGCTCGATCCGCGTTACCTGCACGTCGAGGGTGACTTCTACGTCCGCGGCGGGATCAAGACGGTGGTGCGGGTCGAGCACCGGAAGTAGTTTTCTCGCGGATTACAACGATGGCCCAAACCCGGTGATCGTCCGAAACGCCTCGATGTACTTCTCGCGCGTCTTCATCACCACGTCCTCCGGCAGCTCAGGCGGGGTCGATGCCTTGTCCCAGCCGGTCGTCTCCAGCCAGTCGCGGACGAACTGCTTGTCGAACGACGGCGGGTTGCTGCCGACGGCGTAGCGGTCGGCGGGCCAGAATCGGGAGGAGTCGGGCGTCAGGGCCTCGTCGATCCAGACCACGAGACTCCCGCGGGTTGCATGTTCGTCGATCCCGAATTCGAACTTCGTGTCGGCGATGATGATGCCGCGTGTCTCCGCGTACGCGGCCGCGCGTTTGTAGATGCGCAATGTCAGATCGCGCAGCTCCGCGGCCAGGTCGTCGCCGACGAGCGCGCTCATCCGCTCGAACGAAATGTTCTCGTCGTGACCGGTCTCTTCCTTCGTCGCCGGCGTGAAGATCGGCTCTCGCAGTTTGCTGGCCGTGGTCAGACCCTTCTCCAGCTCGATGCCGCAGACGCGACCGGTCTCCTTGTACTCCTTGAGTCCCGAGCCGACGAGGTAGCCGCGCGCTACGCACTCGACCGGCACGACGCGGCACTTCCGCACGATGACGCTCCTCCCCCGCAGTTCCGAGTGCGCACGCACCTCGGCAGGAAAGGCGTCCCATTCCGTTTCCAGAAGATGGTTATCGATGTCGCCGAAGTGGCGAAACCAGAACGTGGACATCTGCGTCAGGATCTTCCCCTTGTCCGGGATGCCTGGCGAGAGGACGACGTCGAACGCGGAGATGCGATCGGTGGCCACGAAGAGAAAGGAATCGCCGAGGTCGTAGACATCGCGCACCTTGCCACGGCGGGCCAGTGGAAGTGGAAGGCTGGTCTCGAGAAGGGCCGGCATGGTGTAAGTTCGGCTACCGCTGACCCATCGCCTTGTAATCCCGCCGCGGCGACCCCGTGAAGATCTGCCTCGGGCGGGCGATCTTCTGATCGGCGTCGTTCAGCATCTCGCTCCACTGCGCCAGCCAGCCGGACACGCGCGGGATGGCGAAGAGAACGGGGAACATATCCATCGGGAACTTCAAGGCCTGATAGATCAGACCCGAGTAGAAGTCGACGTTGGGATAAAGCTTGCGCTTGATGAAGTACTCTTCCTCGAGAGCGATCCGCTCCAGCTCCAGGGCGATATCGAGCAGCGGATTCATGCCCGTCACCTCGAAGACCTGATACGCCACGTTCTTGATGATCTTGGCGCGCGGGTCGTAATTCTTGTAGACGCGGTGGCCGAAGCCCATCAGCTTCACGCCGCCCTCGCCCTTCTTCACTTTTTCGATGAAGGCCGGGATGTTCGGCTTTGAGCCGATCTCCGTCAGCATGCGGATGACCTGCTCGTTCGCGCCGCCGTGCAGCGGGCCGTACAGCGCGGCACAGGCCGCGGCGACGGCGGAATAGGGATCGACGTGCGAACTGCCGACGACGCGCATCGAGCTCGTCGAGCAGTTCTGCTCGTGATCGGCGTGGAGGATGAAGAGGACGTCGAGCGCGTGTACGAGAGCCGGATTCGGCTCGTATTCCGGCTCCGTCGTCCGGTACATCATGTTCAGGAAGTTGGCCGGATACGACAAGCGGTTGTCCGGGTAGGCATACGGCATCCCGACCATGTGACGATAGCCGAAGCCGGCGATCGTGATCATCTTGGCGACGAGCCGTTCGATCTGCCGCCTGCGCACGTCCGGATCGAAGATGTTCTTGGCCTCGGGGTAGAACGTGCCGAGGGCGCTGATCATCGCGATCAGCATCCCCATCGGATGGGCGTTGTAGCGGAACGAGTCCAGAACGCCTTTGAGGTTCTCGTTGATGAACGTGTGATACGTGATCGTGTTCGTCCACGCCGCCAGTTCGTCTTTCGTCGGAAGCTCCCCGTTGAGGAGCAGCCAGGCCGTTTCCAGATACGTGCTCTTCTCGGCGAGCTGTTCGATAGGATAACCGCGGTACTCCAGGATGCCTTTATCGCCGTCGATGTACGTGATGGCGCTGCGGCACGCAGCAGTGTTCATGAAGGCCGGGTCGTAGGTCATCAGACCGAAGTCATCGTCCTTGACTTTGATCTTGCGCAGATCGGTGGCGCGGATGGTCTCTTCGTTGATCGGGACCTCGTACGATTTGCCCGTACGGTTGTCGGTAATGGTGAGACTGTTGGTTGACAAGAGACTCCCTCCAGTGCGATCGAGGCGTAAATCTATCAAATGTCGCCAGATCGCGCAGTGACAAGCGCCACGGCAACGATTGCGGCGGTCTCCGCGCGAAGGCGCCGCACGCCCAGACTCTCGAACGCGCATCCGTGATCGCGGGCGAGTTGCAGCTCGTTTTCGGTCCATCCGCCTTCGGGGCCGATGAAGAGGGTTGCTGGGTTGCCGGGTTGCCGGGTTGCTGTTTCAGCGTCGGCGTCGAAGAGGATCTTTGGGCCTTCGCGCTTGATCACGTCGGGGAATGCCGCCGGCTCTTCGACGATCGGGATCACCGACCGGCCGGACTGCTTCACCGCCTCGAACACGATCTTCCGCCATCGCTCCGCTTTGCCCCGATACCGCTCGGAGCGGATCTCGACGCGCTCGGTGACCAGCGGGATGATCGAACGGACGCCGAGCTCGGTCGCCTTCTGCAGGACGATGTCGAACTTGTCGAGATTGATGACGGCCATCGCCAGATGGATCGACACGCGTGCCTCCCGATCCGGTGCCGGAACGGTAAGCCGCAGGCCATCGGCGGTGTACTTCGCCACGAATGCCCCACCGCGGCCGTTGAAGACCTCCACCTCCTCGCCTTCACGCACGCGAACGACGTGCGCGTGATGTTGCTCATCGCGGCTGAGCACGAAAGCGGCGTCCGCGGTGAGCTCGGCGTCGATGAAGAAGCGGTGTCTCATCGGCTCTGAACCAAACCTGAAACCGGAGACCGGAAACCGGAAATGCTTCGCTTGGCCATTATCTGGCTTCCGGTTTCTGGTTTCTGGTTTCTGGTTTCTGATTTCCTGGCTCAGGGGATGAGCTGCCGCGCGGACCTCTGGAGTACAGCGTCACCGGATACCGCTTCTCTCCGAACGGGGTGTGATAGTAGGCATTTCCGTGAATCGCGTAGTGAGCGCGGTTGCCCTGCACCATGTCCGCGACCTGACGGAAGAGCGCTTTGAGGTTGGCGTAGCCGACGCGTGTGCGCAGGTGAATGTCACCCACCCCGTGCGCGGGGATGTTGACGCCCTGATCGGCGCGGACGCTGGTGAGGATCGGGATGTCGTTGATGGCGAGATCGAACTCCAGCCAGTCGAGGTGCAGGCCGATAGAGTTGGGATTGTCAACGCCGATGGTGATATCGAAATCGATGGCCGATGCGGAGAGCGGCAGTGCGATGGCCACGTGCGGCATGACGCCACGCAGCGAATAGCTCGGGTTGACGAGCTTCCCAATCAGGAGCGACCGGCATCCGGAGAGCGAGAGCGCGGCCGCCGCCAAGACAATGCAGGCCGTCGGGAAGAGTGTTGCGAGAATCGACGTTCGTCTCATAGCAACCGGCATTCTATGCAAGGGCTTGGCCTCGTTCCGACCCCCGATTCCCGGCCCGCGGCCGCCGGAAACCCTGTGGTATGGTCCGGCTGTTGCACCTCCCCCACCGAATTCAGGAGAGCTGATTGATCTCGGCCATCATCGCAGCGTACAACGAAGAAAAGACGATCGCTGAGGTGCTGGGCGTTCTGGCGAAGAGCGCGCTCATCGACGAGATCATCGTCGTCAGCGATGGATCGACCGACCGTACCGTCGAAATCGCGCGCTCGTTCGACCTCACCACCATCGCCCTCCGCGAGAATCGCGGCAAGGGCTACGCCATGCGCGTCGGTGTCGAATACGCGCGTCACGACGTCCTCTTTTTCGTCGACGGCGACATGTTCAACCTCACCGACGAGCATATCGCGTCGCTCATCCGGCCCGTCCTGCGCGACGAATGCGACATGAACATCGGCGTCCGCAGCCGCGGTCTGATCCGCAACTTCTTCCATCTGCAGATGAAGGTCGGCCCCGTTCTCTCGGGCATCCGCGTAATGCGCCGCTCCGTGTGGGAGACCGTCCCGCTCCGTTATCAGGAGCGCTTCAAGATCGAGGCAGCGCTCAACTTCTTCTGTTCCCGGGCCGAATACCGGCAGCGGCAGACGGTGATTTACGACCTCGGGCACCTGATCAAGGAGAACAAGCGCGGACTCGGCCCAGGCCTCACGGCTCGGTATGAGATGTTCCGCGAGGTATTCCTGCTGCACTGGGACCTTTACGTTTTCGAAATGTGGCGTTCGGACGTCGAGCCTGAGCCGCTTCCGGTCGCCGAGTACGATCTGTTCGAGTAAGTGTTCACCCGGCGCATCGTCTTCGTTCTCCTCACGGCAATGGTGCTGTCCGGCTGTACCCGCCGCTCGCAGTTTCTCGAACGCGAGGTGAAGGTCGGCGATCACACCTACAAATACCGGGTCTGGCTGCCGCACCACTACACGAAGCTGCGCCGCTGGCCGGTCATCCTCTACCTGCACGGCAGCGGCGAGCGTGGCTCGGACAACGAACAACAGGTGAGCATCGGTCTCGCTCCCGCGCTGGAGCGCTACGGCGAGACTTACAAAACCATCGTCGTCTTTCCGCAATGTGACACCGACCACGAGTGGTACGGCGAGATGGAGCTGATGGCGATGACGGAGCTGAACAGCGCCATCCGTGAATTCCGCGGAGACCAGAGCCGCGTCTACCTCACCGGGATCTCCATGGGCGGCGCGGGAGCCTGGTACATGGCGCGGCACAACCGCATGTGGGCGGCGATCGTGCCGGTCTGCGGAGCCGTAGCCCGCCATCCTGACGATCCTTTTCCCAGCGACCCACCGCCCGACATCGCCCGCATCGTCGGCTCGCACGATCCATACGCCACGCTGGCCGCGCAGATCGGCCCGACTCCGATATGGGCCTTCCACGGCGTGATGGATGATCTCGTGCCCGTGACGGAGTCACGATCGATGGTGGCCGCTCTCCACAGTGCCGGCGGCAACGTCCAATACACCGAGTACGCGAACGGCGGCCACGACGTGTGGGATGACGCTTACGGCGATGCGTCGATGGTGCGCTGGATGCTCCAGCAGAAGTTGAAATGAGCCGCGGTTGCGCCAGCCCAGCGCTAGCTAACCCCGCATTTCTCACGGAGGCTCACCGTGATGGTGCCTATCGAGAACCCTCTCCCCGCGATCGAGCGGGGAGAGGGTGGGCCGAAGGCCGGGTGAGGGGACGCGCGGCTGCCGATCTGCGAAGTGACGGGCCGGGGGAAGTGTATGAAACCACTCAACTTCAGCGCGAGACCGCCCCCTCATCCGCCTTCGGCACCTTCTCCCCCGCTGAAAAGCGCGGGGGAGAAGGCTCTCGACGATACACCGTGTCCGCGATTCCACGCAGATGGGGAGCCGTGCCGGCCTAGTCGTTCTGCCCCGGGTACTGGCCGAGCTCTTTGACGAAGACATGGCGGTACCCGCCGCTGCCCGTCTCGAAATAGAGAGTGCCGCGAACGGTGACCGGCTCGTCCGCACGGCGGCTTTGCCCGTAGCCAATTGCCTTGGCCCAGAACTCGATCGAGACGACCTGGTGTGCGTCGATCTTCTTGTTGAAGTAGTACACACGGTGATGGGGGTCGAGCGTGTAGGCCCCTCCCGGCGGATTCACGACGACGATCTCGACGCGGCTCAGGGTGATGGGAATGTCGGCGCGGTCGCCGATGTCGAGGCGGAACTTCACCTCCATCGGTCCCATCGGGTAGTTGAGCTCCGGCGGTCCAGTGATCTGGCGGATCTCAAAGTCAGGTGCGGGAATCTTCGCCTCTTCCTTCGGCGCCGAGGGAGCCGAGGAGGAGCACGCGGCGAGGGCGATCATGGCGGCGGCTAGAAGGGTTCGCATCGGACAATTCTAGAACAGGGCGATCGATTCGGCTGAGAGGCTATGATCCGCGCGGGGGATCGCATTGTCCGAGCTGAATCCGAGGGATTTGGAGTCCGATTCGAGGCAGACTCATGAGCTGCTCGAGCATCGGCTCGCCTTCGAGAGACTGATCTCCGGCATCTCCACCAACTTCATCAACGTCGCGGCTTCCGACGTCGATCGCGAGATCGCGTCCGCGTTGGAAAGCGTCGGCCTCTTCGTCGATGCCGACAGGGCCTACATCTACATGGTTGCCGACGACGAGGAGATGGCGGCCCTGACGCATGAGTGGAACGCCGATCCGAGTATCGTACGCGGCCTCGGCTCGCGCGTGCCCTTCTCCTCGTTTCCCTGGGCCAGCGGAAAGCTCAGCGAGAAGCAGGAGCTCCGAATCTCCGTCGACGACCTCCCACCCGAGGCCGGGCGCGAGCGCGAGGCACTCGAGCGCGCCGGCAACCGCTCCATCGTCGTCGTTCCGATGATCTACAACCGCGCCTTCCTCGGCGCGCTCGGCGTGGCCTCCGCCCAACGGCGCACCTGGAGCGAGGAGGCCACCTCGCTGCTCCGCATCTGCGGCGAGATCTTTGTCAACGCCCTTCAGCGTCATCGCACGGAGGCCGCGCTGCGAGCGAGCGAACAGCAGCATCGCCTCCTCTTCGAGCGGAATCTGGCCGGCGTCTATCGCACCACCATCGACGGACGCATTCTCGATTGCAACGACGCCATGGCCGGCATCCTCGGTTTTTCCTCCCGCCATGAACTGATGGAGCGCTCGGCGAGAGAGCTCTACCAGGATCCCACGCACCGCGACGACTACATCGCCACTCTCCGCCGCGAACGGATGATGACCAGCCACGAGATCTCTCTGCGTCGGAAAGACGGCCAGCCATGCTGGCTCGTCGAGAGCGTCAATCTTCTCGATGGCGACCCTGAGATCCTGGAAGGGACCGTCATCGACATTACGGCCCGCAAACTCGCTGAGAACGCGCTCCGCGAGAGCGAGGAGCGATACCGGCTTCTCGTCGAGCGCATGCGCGAGGGACTCGCCCAAGCCGACAACGACGGCGTCCTGCACTTCGTCAACGACCGCTTCTGCGAGATGGTCGGCTACGACCGCGAAGAGCTCATCGGCATGCAGGGCGATCTGCTTCTCGCCTACCCCGAAGACATCACCCTGATGCGCGAGAAAGCGCGGTTGCGAATTCGCAAGATCGCCGACCAGTACGAAGTGCGCGTGCGCCGCAAGGACGGGACGATCATCTGGCTGGAGATCGGGGGCGCGCCGGTCGTCGACGCGGCCGGCAATGTGATCGGTTCCATCGGCGTCCACAACGAGGTCACCGAGCGCCGCCTGGCCGAGCAGGCCCTGCGCGAAAGCGAGGCACGGTATCGCCTCATGGCCGAGAACTCCACCGACATGATCTCGCGCACTTCGAACCGAGGAATTCTCCTCTATGCCTCCGACGCGTCGCGTCGTTTGCTCGGCTACGAGCCCGCCGAGCTCGTCGGCCGTTCGTTCTTCGACTTCGTGTTCGACGCCGACCGCGAGGAGGTCCGCCACCTTTCCTCGTTGATCCACGAGTCAGGGCCGACCACGTTTGCCTATCGGGTCGAGAAAAGGGACGGCTCCCTGGTCTGGTTCGAGACCACCAGCCGCAGCATCCACGACGCCGCCACAGGCAAGCTTCGCGAGGTCGTCGGTGTCTCGCGCGACGTGACGGAGCGGAAGAAGGTCGAGGAGCAGATCGAGTATCAGGCCTATCACGACGCGCTGACCGGGCTGCCCAACCGGCGCCTTTTCCGCGACCGGCTGACCGTGGCGCTCGCCCACGCGCGGCGGATGAAGCACCCGCTGGCCGTGATGTTCCTCGACCTCGACCGTTTCAAGGTCGTCAACGACACGCTTGGCCACTCGACCGGCGACGAGTTGCTGAAGGCCGTGGGCACGCGGCTGCAAACGTCGCTTCGGGAAGAGGATTCGATCGCGCGCATGGGAGGCGACGAGTTCACTATCCTGCTGGCCGACCTCAAGACGCCCGACGATGCGGCGAAGATCGCCCAGAAAGTCCTCGACACCGTTGCTCATCCAATGCACATCGACGGCACGGAGCTCTTCGTCACCACGAGCATCGGCATCGCTCTCTTTCCGAGCGATGGCGACACCGCCGAAGCGTTGCTCGCCAATTCGGACCACGCCATGTACCGGGCCAAGGACGCTGGACGAAACTCGTACCAGATGTTCACACCGGCCATGAACAGCCGCGCCCTGGAGCGGTTGTCGCTGGAGAACGATCTCCGCCACGCACTCGACCGCGGCGAGTTGGAGCTTCACTACCAGCCGCAGATCAACATCGTCACAGGCAACGTCTCGGGAGTGGAAGCGCTGCTGCGGTGGAATCGGCCCGGCTTCGGCCTGGTCGGTCCGAAAGAGTTCATCCCCATCGCCGAGGAGACGCAACTGATCGTACCGATCGGCGAGTGGGTTCTCCGCGAAGCCTGCCGACAGGCGAGAGAGTGGCAAAGCAATCGTCCGGCTGGCTTTCGGATGGCCGTGAACCTTTCGCCGCGACAGTTCCAGCACAGCGATCTTCCCATCGTGATCGCCTCGGCACTGGAGCTCTCCGGCCTGGCACCGGGCGATCTCGAGCTGGAGATCACCGAGAGCATGGCCATGCAGAACACGACGCGCACGATCGCCACGCTGCACCGGTTGCGCGAGATGGGCGTGCTGATCGCCATCGACGACTTTGGAACCGGACACTCGTCCCTGAACTATCTGCGCAGTTTCCCGATCGACAGCGTAAAGATCGATCAGGAGTTCGTGCAGGAGATCGAAACCAGTGCCGCCGACCGCGCCATCGTCTCGGCGGTCATCGGAATGGCTCGCGGCCTTCGCCTCAGGGTCACCGCCGAAGGCGTGGAGACCGAGAGCCAGCTCGAATTCCTGCGCGAACAGGGATGCGAGGAAGTGCAGGGCTTCCTCTTCGGCGAGCCTGTCCCGGCGTCGGCGTTTCAGCCGGTGAGCAGGAGGTGAGGGTCAATTGGCTAATGGATTGACCACTGTAAGGCCGGCGAATCGGCGGAAGTCGTTGTCGGTTGAGTAGATCGCGTATCCCTGCTCAATCGCCAGCGCAGCGAGGTGAGCGTCCGAGGTCAGATTCCCGCTCGTTCCACTGACTCGAAGAAGGTTCCGCAAAATGGGCCAATGTTGTTCTCCAGGACGTACGAGAGCTACATGCGGCTGCGCCAGCCACGAATCCACATAAGCAATGGCACGCTCGGGTTGCAGCGGGTCGCGCATGATGCCAGATCGAGTCGTGACCCTCAGGAACGCCAGCGCCACGATCCATGCGAGACCTACCGGAGTCGTGTTTGAAAGGATGTCTTCAAGCCAGACTCGCGCTTCTCGGTGATGCGGTGAGTCTCGATCGATTGCGTAAATGAGCAAGTTCGCATCGACGAGGATCACTTTCGCAACTCCAGCTTCCGAGCAATTTCCTCATCTTCAACCGCATCAGCAATGCTCAACGCCTTGTCGAGATTCAGACCTGGTCGCACGCCGCCGAGTGAAACCGTGACCAGCCGATACGGTTTCGGTGATGGTCGGGCACGCTTCGATCGCAACCCGTCGCGAAGAGTCTCGTTAACCACGTCTTTGAACGGCTTTCCGGCTCGGTGAGCGACTTCCTTGAGCTCCTGCGCCAATTGGTCATCCAAGGTCAGTGTTGTTCGCACGGAGGCATCGTAACATCATGCGAAAAACATCAACACATCAGGTTCAGCTGTGGCCGGGAGACTCATTCAAGAAGGTTGTTTCTGACGTCGGCGGGCATTCAGCATTCTCGCGAATGAATTCGCGCGCGCACGCCGCCCCGTCTTGGGCATCCGATAATTCTCCTGGCGAAAAAGCGGACGTGCTTCCTCGAAGCGGTCAGCGATCGTGGGCCGCTTCGAGGCAGGTGCGACTTTCATTTCGTCCAAGGCTGCCACACCTCACGCCTTCGGCTTGACCGCACTCGAATCCTTCGCCGCCTCCGGCAGTTTGGCGGCCTTGGCCGCGGTCTCGAATGCCTGCGATCTGCCTAGAATCTCGGCGACGGCGTGGCGGCGATCTTCGACGGCAGCGGCGAGCTGGGTGGTCGGGGCGGCGTCGGCTTGCTGGAGGATGCGCAGCACGGCGCGCAGCGACTGCGTGAGGCTGTTGAGCGTCTCGTGATCCGGTGCCGCCGCCGGCGGCACCTCGTCGTCGTCCTCCCCAGCCACGCCGGACAGCTCGGCGGCACGCTTGCGCAACGCCGTGATCTCGTCGCTCTTCTTCGCGGCGCGGAGTTGCGCGCGAATGGCAGCGACTCGACCGCTGACCGACTCGAGCTGCGCGATGTCGTCGTACATCTCCTTCGACATCCCGAACTGCTGCTGGAGATCCGAGGCCGGCGTCTTCACCCGCGGATCCATCTCCACCGTCAGCGGCTGCGAGTAGCTCTTTCCGTTCACGGTGAGGGAAACGGTGTAGGTTCCCGGCATCACCCAGGGCGACGTCGGCGACGGCGCGGTGTTGTGTGGCACGGCGGCGATCGGATAGGCGTTCCGTGATCCGGGTGCCGGCGGATAGTGAAGATCCCAGGTGAAACGATGCATGCCGGCGGCACTCGACAGCGCCTTGACGGGACGGATCCACCACCATGGAATGTTGCCTTCGTCCTTCGGCGCAGGCGCCGGATCGGTGCTGGCGTAGTGCCGGATCACGGCGCCCGATCCGTCGAGGATATCGAGCGTCGCCGGCCCGGTCGCGGCAGCTGGCAGGTAGTAATCAATGATGGCGCCGTCGGGCGGGTTCTCTCCCATCGGCTCGTCCGGCGGGAGCGGCGTGTCGCTGTTCTTGTTCCACCGGATCCGCCACGCCCGT
Source organism: Thermoanaerobaculia bacterium (assembly GCA_035482045.1). Lineage (GTDB taxonomy): Bacteria > Acidobacteriota > Thermoanaerobaculia > Gp7-AA8 > Gp7-AA8 > JADGNZ01. The sequence goes on along the minus strand of DATHRD010000037.1, from coordinate 61,901 downwards.
TGCGGCTTGAACAACGTGACCCCGGACATGCCCGAATGCACCTGCCGCAACGGCTCGATGTCATCCAGAATCCAGAAGCCGCGGCCATGCGTGCCCGCGATCACGTCATCCTCATGGATGGCCAGATCGCGGATCGACGACGCCGGCATGTTCTGGCGAAGCGACTGCCAGGAATCGCCATCGTCGAAGGAGGCCCACACCTGCGTCTCGCTGCCGGCGAAAAGGAGCCCGCGCCGCTTGGGATCCTCACGCACGACGTTGATCGTCGCGCCGTCGGCGATGCCGGTGACGACGTCATGCCACGTCTTGCCGCCGTCGCGCGTGCGGTAGATGTGCGGATGCAGCTCATCGAGGCGAATGGTGTTGACGGCGGCGTAAGCCTCGTTCGCGTCGTTGTGCGAGCCTTCCAGGATCGAAACCTTCGCCCACGGTTTCATATTCGGCGGCGTAACGTCGTTCCAGCTCTTGCCCCCGTCGCGCGTGACCTGAATCAGGCCGTCGTCCGTGCCGGCCCATAGCGTGTTGATGTCCACCGGTGACGGCGCCAGCGCGTAGATGACGCCGCGCTGTGTGACCTTGGTCTGCGGCGTGTTGACGTAACCGCGGGCGCTTTCCGGCAGAGTCCAGGTCTTACGAGTCAGATCAGGGCTGATCTCCGTCCAGCTCTCGCCGCCGTTCGTCGTCTTCCAGACAGTATTCGAGGCAAAGAAAAGCGCATGCGGATCGGCCAGCGAAAAGACCACCGGGGCCGTGCGCACGAACCGGTAGCTGCCCTTTCGAAGCGGCTTCGGACTGACGTCTTTGACCTGACCCGTGCGGCGGTCGGTGCGGGTGATCTTGCCGCCGAAGATGAGGTCGGGATCGAGCGGATCAGGGACCGCGTAGCCATACTCCTCCACGCTGACCGGATGCCACTCGCGGAATGTGATCGCGCCGTCATCTCCTCGGGTAGCCACACACGCGGAGCCGCTCTCCTGCTGTCCGCCGCAGACCCGATACGGGAAGGCGTTGTCGGCGTTGACGTGAAACATCTGCGCCGTCGGCTGGTTGTACCAGGAGCTCCACGAGTCGCCGCCATTCACGGAGACGATGGCCCCCTGATCGGAAGCGATGAGGATCGTCTTCGAGTCGTTGGGATTGATCCAGACGCGATGGTAGTCGTCGCCGCCCGGCGCTCCGCGGAACGAGGCAAACGTCTTGCCGCCGTCGGTCGACTTCCACGTCACGACGTTGGCGACATAGACGACGTCGGCATTCTTCGGATCGCTGCGGACCTCGTTGAAATCGCCCGGCCGGCCCCAGATCCGTTCGTCCTTGGTGGCACGGTTCCACGTCGCACCGCCGTCGTTGGAACGATAGAGGCCGCCCGACTTCGCGTTCTCGCCGCAGATGGCATAGAGCCGTTTCGGATCGGCCTGCGAGACCTCGATGCCGATGCGGCCGATCGTGTCCGACGACGGCAGACCGCCCTTGAGCTCCTGCCACGTCGCGCCTCCGTCGGTCGATTTAAACAGGCCGCTGCCCGAACCGGCGAAGTACGCGTTCTCCCACGGACCCTGCTGCGCCTGCCACAGGGCGGCGTAGACGGTCTGGGCATTCGACGGATCGAGGATCACGTCGATACCGCCAGTAAGATCGTTCTTGTACAGCACTTTCTGAAACGACCGCCCGCCGTCGGCAGAGCGGAAGATGCCTCGCTCCTCGTTCGGACCATACGGGTGGCCGATGACAGCTACAAACAGGCGGTTCGGATCGGCCGGGTCGACGACGATCTGCGCGATCTGCTGTGCGTCGCGCAGGCCGAGGTGCGTCCACGTCTTGCCGGCGTCGGTCGACTTGTACATTCCGTCGCCGGTGGCCAGATCAGGGCGCTGGAGCCCTTCGCCGCTGCCGACATAGATGATGTTTGGATCCGACTGTGAGATGCCGATCGCACCGATCGAGCCGCTGGGCTGATCGTCGAAGATCGGGGTCCAGATGCGGCCGTAGTCGTCGCTGCGCCACACGCCGCCGTTGTTCACGCCGATGTAAAAGACATTCGGCTGCTTCGCTACACCGACCGCGGCGACCGTTCGTCCGCCGCGGAACGGACCAATCATCCGCCAGCGCATCTCCTTGTACGCGCCTGGGTCGAGCTGCGCGGCAAGCGGAAGGGCGAGCAGGAGGAGGAGCAGACAGGCAAGCTTCTTCATGGCGCGACATTGTAGGGCAGGGCCGATGCCTCTCGTCGAGGGACGCCCGAGCGCGGGAGTTGCTCACGCGAAGGCGCGAAGACGCGAAGACGCGGAGGGGAGTCAACGATCCAACTTCGCATCTTCGCGTGAGGAGTCTTCGCGGCCGCATACGGTACGATTCACACTCCCGTGTCCGACAACGATCCCAAAGCGCAGCGCTTCGACCTGCTCTCGAGCAGCGAGAGCGGCCTCACGTACGTGCGCGAGAAACGCGGCGGGACGATGCGCGTGCTGACCGAGAGCGAGCTGGCCGACTTCAACGACCCGCCGCCCTGTCCGCAATGCGCCGAACAGTTCGGCTGCGAACATTTCAACTGCGCCGGCGAGCCGATGCTCGAAGAGGACGAAGTCGAGGCCAGCGCGCCGCCCCAATGGCTGGCCTTCGCCAAAGAGTGTGGCGTCAGCCGGCAGGATCTCGATCGTCTCAAGCTGATCGAGCAGCACGAGGGGGAGTACCGCGTCGCCGCCAGCGCCGACATGCGGGCACAGGAACTGGTGCTGCTGCTCAATGAGGCGCGATAACGGAGAGCGGGGGTCGGGAGTCGGGGGTCGGGAGTCGGAGAAGACCGTCGCGTTGCTTTCTCCGACAGCCGACCTCCGACCCCCGACAGCTGGCCACCGATCGCTCCGTGACGGGGGTCTGGAGTCGGAGAGAACTGGTGCGTTGCTCTCTCCGACCCCCGACCCCCGACTCCCGACCCCCGCTTCCGCGACACATCTCCTAGGCCTGCTCCCCTCTGACCTCGCCGCCCATCTTCGGGCGCAAGGCGTCCCCGTCCGCGACGCCGAGGCCAGACGTGTCGTCGCGCACGTCATCGCGCGTGGCCACGATGGGTTCCCCACATCCCGGCCTGTGCCCCGCGCCGTCGAGGAAGCGGTCGAGCGATTCACGACGCGCGCGCCGCTGGAGATCGTCGAACGCGCCACCGATCCGAGCGACGGCTTCGTGAAGTACCTCTTTCGCCTGCCCGACGGTGCGCTCGCCGAGGCTGTTCGCATTCCTCTCGAAACAGAGGGGAGATTCACGATCTGCATCTCCAGCCAGGCCGGCTGCGGCATGGGTTGCACCTTCTGCGCGACCGGACGCCTCGGGTTGATCCGCAATCTGGAGACATGGGAAATCGTGGCCCAGTGGATCGCCGTTCGCGATGAAGCGCCGGGCATCGTTACCGGCGCGCTCTTCCAGGGCCAGGGCGAACCGCTGCACAACTACACGGCGGTCATACGGGCCGCGGAGATCCTCGCTCATCCGTGCGGCGGGCGCATCGCCGCGAAGAACATCACGATCTCGACGGTCGGCCTCGTCCCGCAGATCCTTCGCTTCGCGCGCGAGCGCCAGCCCTATCGCCTCATCATCTCCCTGACCTCGGCCATCGACGTGCGCCGCCGCGCGCTGCTGCCGTCCGCATCGGCCTGGCCCGTACGCGAGCTCGCCGATGCGGTGCGCGTCTACCAGCATTCGATCGCCGGGCGGGCCACGATCGCCTGGGTGGTCCTCGGCGGAATCAACACCGGCATCGACGAGGTGTCCGCCCTGCGTGCGCTCTTCGACGGCGTCCCGTTGCGTCTGAACCTCATCGACGTCAACGACGCCCGCCCCGACGGCTACCGCCGCGCCACCGATCCCGAGCTATCCAACTTCCGCGACGAGCTCCGCACCCTCGGCGTCCCGATCGTTCGCCGCTACTCCGGCGGCGTAGCGCGTCATGCCGCCTGCGGAATGCTGGCGGCAATGCAGACCGGTGAGCGAACGTAGCGCCGGCGGCTCGCCGGCTGGACCGCTGCCGGCTCGGCGGCGGTCTGGTTCGCCAGCGAGCCGCCGGCGCTACGAGGGTCCCCTACATCCCCCCCGAATCGTCCGCTGACGGCCCGTAGATCGACGGCACCTTGCCGCCCATCGGGCGGATGTAGGTGCTGAGCTGGCCGCGGTGATGGATGGAGTCGAGGAAGAAACCCCAGAAGATGTCGCCCACGGCCGACTTCCACGCTTCCTGTCCGCCGAAGAGGAAACGCCCCTCCCCATCCCATCGGGCATCGTCCATCGAGCCCACGACGGCGCGAAGCTGCTCGATATTCTTTTCGTACGCGGCCACGATCTCCTCCAGCGTCGAAGGCCGCGGCCGCGATTCCCAATTGATGGCGCCGCTGGCGTCGACCTCCGAGAGGACGCGCAGTTCCTCGGCCAACTGCCACGCCAGATCGCCGGCGCTCGCGGAGCGCTCGTGCGGTTTGTAATCGAGCTTATCCCCCGGCAGTGCGCGCAACACGCGGACGAATCCAGGCTGATCCTGCTCCCAACGCTTCATATAAAACGTACGATTCGACATCGGTTCTGCTCCTCTTTTCGTTCAGTCCTGAGACGTCGAGAGTCTATCGTGAGGAACGAAGCGATCAACGATTTCCGGCCGCACCGCGCCGGTTAAGAGAGAGGTGTAAGGGCGACGCCCATCTCTGTTCTCCTCGGCGTAGAGTGAGAGCTGCGCGGCTCTGTCGCGCAGCCCTTGAGATTGGACATTCAAGGTAGGTACTTGGAATGTTGCCGGATCGCTGGCGTAGCCGGCGTGGAGCACGCTGGAGGCGTGCGGTAGATTAGCCGGTGGCAAGCGCCGCAAGGCGCGCCGCCACCGGTTACCGATCCGCTCAAATGTCGTACCCCGGCAGGGGTACCGGAGCGTTGACGCATCCCCTCGACGACGTCGATCTCTGACGAGCGTGTCCTCTGGTGACGCGTGCGCGGTCCGCGACCCCTGCCGGGGTCGGTGATGGGGAAACGATCCCTAACCGGTGGCGGCGCGTCCTTCGGCGCTTGCCACCGGCTAATCTACCGAACGCCTCCGGCGTGCTTCGCGCTGGCTTGCCAGCGATCTGAGACAACCGACAACGCGGCGAAGCCGCAGACGACGCGCGAAGCGCAGCTACCCCACCCACACCCGCAACTCCCTATATAGCGCTGCCAGGTCCTCCGGCCGGTAGTTCGCATTCAGACCGCTCGGATTCGGCAGGATCCAGATCCGCGTCTCCCCGATCGTCTCCTCCTGCAGTCCCGTCTTCGCGTTCGGCCGTCCAAAGCCGGCGCGATAGGCGCCGATGCCGACGATGGCCAGCACGCGCGGACGATAGCGCCGGACCTTCGCTTCGAGGATGCGCGCTCCCTCCACCAACTCCGCGGACGTCAGCTCCGCGGCGGCCACCGTCGCGCGCGCGACGACGTTCGTGATCCCGCACCCGTGCCGCAGCAACGAGCGCTGTTCGGATGGATGGAACAGCCGAGGCGTGAAACCCGCCTTGTGGATCGTCGGCCAGAAACGGTTGCCCGGCCGCCCGAAATGCTGCTGCACCGCTGCCGTGTAGAGTCCCGGGTTGATCCCGCAGAAGAGCACATCGAGATCACGAGCGATGACGTCCGGCAGCGTCGTCCCGGCCGCCGCGGCCAGTTCCTCCTTCGTGGGACGTCGCGTCGCCATTCGGCCGCACGGTATTCGATTTCGGACGGGATGTTCTACCAGCACCAATACCTGAACCGAAAACCCCAGGTCGGACACTGAGAGGCCATGAATGGGCTCTAGGAGGCCGTGAATGGGACCTGGAAGGCCATGAATGGCCTCCGCGAGGCCATGAATGGGACCTGGGAGGCCATGAATGGGGACCTGGGAGGCCATTAATGGGATCTGGGAGGCCATCAATGGGATCTGAGAGGCCATTAATGGGATCTGAGAGGCCATCAATGGGATCTGGAATGCCATGAATGGGATCTGGAATGCCATCAATGGCCTCCGCGAGGCCATGAATGGGATCTGAGAGGCCATGAATGGCCTCCGCGAGGCCATGAATGGGATCTGAGAGGCCATGAATGGGATCTGGGAGGCCATCAATGAGATCTGGGAGGCCATGAATGGGCTCCCGGAGTCGATACTTCACTCCGAGAGAGCGCTGTAACCCCGGATTGCGGACGAAGGCGTCAGCCCGGGCTCTTTCACCGCCAGCCGCGAGTCTTTTCTCTCGCCGGCCGGCCCGGGTGTCATTCGATCCGCACAACCCCATCCACCACCTTCGGAAAGCGCGTCAGGACGGCCGGGTCGTGGCCGGGGATGATGAAGCGCGGGTCGCGGACGAGCGTTTTCATCCTGTCCTGCGCGGCGAGATTCGAGACAGCGTCGAACGTCTGGGCGATGGGCAGGTGCTTGTCGAGGTTCTCGTAGAGGTACATGTTGTCCGAGGCCAGGACGATCGGGCCCGGTTTGCCGTTGACGGCGACGTATTGCGAGGCCCACGTATGCCGTCCGCCGATGTAGACATTGATGCCGGGAAGGATCTCGCGGTCGCCGTCGACCAGGTGCAGTCTTCCCTCGGCGTTGGCGCGGAGGAGGTAAGCCATGTCCTCGATCTCGATACCGCCGTGCTTCCCGTCCTTCTGCCAGGCCTCGCCTGTGTAATAGCGATACTCCTCTTTCTGGATCCAGATCTGTGCCTTCGGAAAGAGGTCCGCGCCGTCTGCGTGGTCCCAGTGCGCGTGCGTGAGGATCACGTCGGTGACTTCCTCGGGTTTCACACCCGCGCGGGCCACCGCCTCGTCCGGGCGCACGAAGTCCGTCACCTGGAAGCTCTTGAAGAACTGCGGCCGGTAGAAACCGGAGTCGACGACGATGTTCCGCCCGCCGCCGCGCACGAGCCACACCATCATGGCGATGTCGATTTTGCGCGACGCGTCCGCCCCCTTGATCAGATCCGCGACCGGAAAGCCGGGGATGGTCGCGTACCGAATCGCGTAGACGTCGTACGACGGCGTCTGCGCGGCGGCAATCGAAGCGGAGAGGATGAAGGCGGTGATGGAGAGGATGCGGCGCATGATGGGCATTCGGGCCTACTTCTTGATCGTCTTCGCTAAGTATGCACGTATATGTTCGTGTGTCGATGGCGCGGCCCAGATCGCGTCGATCTCGTCGGCCGAGGCCACGGCGATGTGGGAAGCATCGCGGAGATAGGGCTCGCGAAGTTGGCGCTTGGTTAGACGGAAGGCATCGCGCGGGATCGAAGCCAGCGTTCGGGCGATGGCGTGCGCGCGGCCGGGGAGGTCGGCCGCGGGGAGGATCTCATCGATGATGCCCATGGCTTGCGCGGCATCCGCCTCGATGGTCCGGCCGAAGTAGATCATCGGCTGCAGGTGCTGGCGCGGCATGGCGAAGCGGACGATGGCCAGGGCCATCGCCGGAAAGGGCACGCCGACCAGCATCTCCGGAACGCCGATGCGCCCGCCGCACATGAGCCGATGATCGCAGGCGAAGGCGAGGATGGCGCCGCCGGCGACGGCGTGGCCGTTCACCGCCGCCACGACAGGCTTGGGGAAGAGGAAGACGCCGCGCAGGGCGGCATCGAGTGCCTCCACGAAGTGCTGGACGTAATCGCCGCCGGCGCTGATCATGCGCGGCAGATCGACCCCGGCGGAGAAGATCGAGCCGGTCCCGGTGAGGACCACCGCGCCGACACCATCATCGGCCGCCGCCTCCTCGAATGCGCTTTGCAAGGCCGCGCAGAGCTCCAGATCGAGAGCACTCGCTTTCCCATGTGCCATGCGGATGGTGAGGACGCCGTCGGTGATGTCGCGTTCGAGCATGGAGGAATGATAAGGGCTCGCGTTGTCGGTTGTCTGCGCCTCCCTGGGAGCGCGGGCGTCCCGCCCGCAGAGCTTGGGAGATTTGAAATCGTTCGCACCGTCTCCGTGGGCACCGGGAGTTAGCCCCAGCCTGCGCAAGCTCGGCGGGCGGGACCCTTCGGCTTCGCTCAGGGGAGGCGCCCGCGGTCCCAGGGAGGCGAGACTCGATCTGCTGCGCGAGCTTGGCGGCCGCCGGAAGGCCTGGCTGCCTCGCGATAGACTACAAGGCCGCTTGCACACGATCATCAAGCCGCGCCGTGGCCTTGCTCAACTCGACCTCGCCGAGGTCTGGCAGGCGCGCGAGCTGCTTGGGTTCCTGGCCTGGCGCGACATCGTCATCCGCTACAAACAGACTACCCTCGGCATCCTCTGGGCGTTCCTGCGGCCATTCCTGACGATGGTCATCTTCACGGTCGTCTTCGGGCGCATCGCCAAGCTGCCCTCGGACAACGTGCCGTACGCGGTCTTCACCTTCACGGCGCTTCTGCCATGGCAGTTCTTCGCCACGGCCTTCGCCGAGAGCGCGAACGCCATCGTCGGCAACGGCTACATGATCACGAAGATTTACTTTCCGCGGCTGATCCTGCCGCTGGCATCGGTGGCGGTGGGCATCGTCGATTTCGCTGTCTCGTTCGTGATCCTCATCTTCATCATGATCGGGTACCACACCCCGATCTCGCCACGCGTGGTGATGTTGCCACTCTTCTTCGCGCTCTGCGTGATCTTCACGATCGGCCTGGGCCTGTGGACGGCAGCGCTTTACGTCCGCTACCGCGACATGCGACACCTCATCCCGTTCCTCACGCAGTTCGGGATGTACGTGTCGCCGGTCGCCTACAGCACCTCCTCGGTTCCCGCGCGATACCGCTTCCTCTACTCGCTCAATCCGATGACGGCCGTGATCGATGGCTTCCGCTGGTCGCTTCTCGGCACGACGCAGCTCTACGTGCCGGGCCTCGTGGCCGGAACGGTGACATCGATCGTGTTGCTCGTCGCCGCCGTTTATTACTTCAAGCAGACCGAGACCGTCTTCGCGGACGTGATGTGATGAAGGACGCCATCACCGCTCAGGGCATCGGAAAGACCTACCGCCTCGGCGAGCAGGCCACGGCGTACGGACTGATGCGCGAGCGCGTGGCCGATCTGTTCAAAGCGCCGTTCCGGAAACGCGAAGCGTCCGCGCCAAAGGAACCGTTCTGGGCGCTGAAGGACGTCTCTTTCACCATCGGACAGGCCGAGGTCGTCGGCCTGATCGGCAAGAACGGAGCGGGCAAATCGACGCTGCTCAAGATTCTCAGCCGCATCACCGAACCGACCGAGGGCCGCGTCGACCTCTACGGCCGCGTCTCCAGCCTCCTCGAAGTCGGCATCGGCTTCCATCCCGAGCTGAGCGGCCGCGACAACGTCTATCTCAACGGCGCGATCCTGGGCATGTCGCGCAACGAGATCCGCCGCAAGTTCGACGAGATCGTCGAATTCGCCGAGATCGCGAAGTTCCTCGATACCCCGGTCAAGCGTTACTCGTCGGGCATGTACGTCCGCCTGGCCTTCGCCGTGGCCGCGCACCTCGAGCCCGACATCCTCATCGTCGACGAAGTGCTGGCCGTTGGCGACGCCGCGTTCCAGCAGAAGTGCCTCGGCAAGATGAGGGATATCCGCTCCGAGGGGCGGACGGTCATCGTCGTGTCACACAACATGGCTACCATCGCCACCCTCTGCCAGCGCGTCCTGTGGCTGGATGCCGGCCGGCTGACGATGGCCGGGGCAACGCAGGAGACCGTACAACGCTACCTTTCCGAGGGCGCGCAGTACGACATGAGTTGGGTACCACGGCATCCGTCGAATGCCGAATTCGAGTACCACAGTGTTTCGGTGCTTCGCGCAGATACAAAGGAGATGACCGATTCGATTCCGGGAGACGTGGGCATCGACATCATGTTCGACTTCTCGGTGGTCAAGCCGCTTTCGGATGGCCGGATCGAGCTGCGGCTCGTAAACGACTTCGGCGAGGTGCTCTTCACGACCACGAGCGCCGACCCGGACCTCCGCCGTAACCACCCCTGGTCGATGGGGCGCCACACCTTCACCTGCCTTATCCCAGCGAACCTGCTCCCGCCGGGTACCTATCGAATTTCGGTCACGCACCCGTTCGGCGGATGGGACATCGTCCACGAGAACATCCTCGCGTTTGCGGTCACCGAGCAGAACAGCCTGGCCGCGATCGATGGCCGTGCGGGCAAGATCGCGCCGCGGCTGGACTGGAGCCGCGACTGAGACGGCGGCGTCTCATGTTCCTCACACAGACGCACACGGTGTGGGGCGGGATGGAGTGGTGGGTCCATAACCTCTCCCAGCGAATGCTCGACCGCGGTTGGGAGGTCTACGGCGGACTGGCCCGAGGAGCGCGCTTCAGTGATCCGCGGGTGTATGCGGCGGCGCACCCGCACTTGCGGCCGATCGTGATGGATGCACGCGCAGGCACCGAGTCCGCGCGCATCCATGCGGTTGTGCGCGCACTGCGACGCGTGAATCCGGACGTGGTGATACCGGTCGGCATCGGCGCGGCGTTCGAAGCCATCCGCGCAGTCGACGCGGCCTTCATCGTGCCGGTGCTATCCCAGCACGAGGAATGGTTGGCGAACGTCATCGATGGACAAGACGTGATCGATCTGACGGTCCCGAACTCGCGGTTGCTCGAAAGGGTCTTGCTGGCTGAGGTCGGAGCGCGGTGTGTGCGCTACATCCGCCAGGGAGCACCACGGGGGACGACGCCACGATCGCCGCGGACGCCCCGGCTGCGGGTTGCCATCGTTTCGCGTCTCGAGGAAATCACGAAGCGCGTGCTCGATCTGGCGCGTGTCGCCGGCCAGGTGGGTCCGGAAATCGAGCTGCATGTCTTCGGCGACGGCCCTGACCGCGGCGCGCTGGAGGAAAAATTAGGCTCGCGGGCCAGGTTTCACGGCTATATGCCGACGGAGCAGCTCTATCGTGAGGCCTACCCGAATCTCGACGTACTGCTCTTCTTTTCGCCGGCTGAGGGAAGCCCGAATGGCGTCTACGAAGCGATGCAGAACGGCGTAGTGCCAGTGTCGTCCCGATTTGCCGGAATGGCATGTGAGGGGATCCTGCATCACGGCGAGAACGCCCTGCTGTTCGACGTCGGCGATACCAGCACGGCCGTGGAGCATCTTCTCGCGTTGTCAAGCGATCGCGAACGCCTCGAGAGAATCAGCATCGCGGCGAGAACGTCCATCGCGTCGTACACGGACGATGATATGTACGAAGCATGGATCGATGCCATCGAGTCGACACCGCGCCGCACGCAACGATCCGACCTCGATGCATCGCCGCCGTCGGGGCGGCTCGAGCGTTGGGGCCTGCCGGCGGCTGCAGCCGATTTCCTTCGGACGATCGGAGGTGTACGGTACCCGCATCGGAGTGGGTGGGAGGAATGGCCCGGCTCACAGCCCGCAGCGCCGGCGACGTTGGCGCGCGTAACAAAGCGGCTGGCCGAGATCGAGAGGAGCGCAAACGATGAGCGTTGATCAATACCTCTACGTCGACGAGGAGCTGCACATCCTGACGGGTGAGGACGCGGCGCGCGCGTTGCGCGAGCGCTCCGACGCGTCCTATCTCGATCCGCGCGAGGGCGTCGTCCGCGTCCCGAAACAACGCTGGCAGCAAGCGCAACGTTACGAGCGCGATACCTGGATGGTCGCCAACGCCGAGGCCACCGACGACCGCAACACGGCACACAGCGATGGTTTCGAGTCATACGCCGTGCTCGAAGGCCGCAAGTTCGAACACGCCGTCGAACTGGGATGCGGGCCATTTACGAACCTGCGCCTCATCGCCGGGCACTGCACGATCGCGCACTGCTCCTTGCTCGATCCGCTGATCGACGACTACCTGAAACACCCTCACTGCACCTATGACCACCACGGTCTCCGCATCGGCGAAAAACGTCTCAACGCCATCCTCGGCAGCACGCCACCAGGCCGGGCACTACGCCGCGTGTTTCGCGCCGTAGCACCGGGGATACTGACTCATCGCATCCCTGTCGAAGCTCTGCTGCCGATGCCGATCGAGGAGATGCCGGCCCGATCCGCGTACGATCTGGTCGTCATACTGAACGTTCTCGAGCACTGCTACGACGCAACGGCGATCTTCGACAGAATCCTGGCCATCCTGAAGCCGGGCGGCGTGTTCGTCTTCCACGACAAATTGTTCACCCCGGCCGAAGCGGCGGAAGATGTGCGCACACGCTTCGACGCCGGGCATCCCCTGCGCGTCGGCGGCGGTGTGATCGAGTCGTTCCTGGAGAAGAACTTCACGCCGCTCTTCTCACGCCACGGCACGGTCGAGGATGGATTCGAGGATCACGACCTGAGCCGCGACGGAATCTACTTCATCGGCGAGCGCAAGGCTTGAGAGAATAACGCCCGTGACCAGCAAATCGATCGCCATCGTCGTCACCACGATCTTCGAGCCGCGCTTCCTGGACGGCTACGTCGCCAACCTGCGCCGATTCGGCCGCGAGAACGTCGACATCATCGTCATCATCGACCGCAAAACGCCCCCATCGGTGGCGGAACGCTGCGCGCATTACGGGCTGCTCTGCCCAACGCTCGACGAGCAGGAGGCGTTCCTGGCGCGCTTTCCGTCGCTGGCATCGCGCATCCCCTACGACAGCGACAACCGGCGCAACGTCGGCTTCCTGATGGCGCTCGACCGCGGCGCCGAGTTGCTGATCAGCATCGACGACGACAACTACTGCCTCGACGACGTCGACTTCGTGGGCGAGCATCTCGCCGCCGGCACGACGAGCGACGCGGTCTCGACGGAGAGCGACGACGGCTGGATCAACATCTGCTCTCTGCTGGATTCGTCGACGAACGATGAGATCTTCCCGCGCGGCTTTCCCTACTTTGCGCGACGCCAGAAACGCACGCTGCGCGAAGCGGACGTTCAACCCGCGCGCGTGGCCGTCAACGTCGGCCTCTGGCTCAGCGATCCCGACGTCGATGCCATGACTCGCCTCGTGCAGGCGCCGCACATCGCCTCGGCGAAAAACCGATCGTTGCGGTTGGGCGGCGATACGTGGACTCCGATCAACACCCAGAACACCGCCGTCGTCCGCGACGCCATAGCCGCCTATTACTACGTGCGGATGGGCTTCTCCCTGGGCGGCCTGCGCATCGACCGCTATGGGGACATTCTCAGCGGCTATCTGATCCAGAAGTGCGTCAAGACACGCGGCGACGCCATCCGCATCGGTTCGCCGATCGCCGATCACCGCCGCACACCTCACAACCTCTTCAAGGACCTGTACCACGAACTGGCCGGCATGGTACTTCTCGACGATCTTCTGCCGTGGTTTCGCGAGCTGGGCATCAGCGGCGGAACGTATTCGGAAATGTATGCCGCGGTCGCCGATGAGCTCGAATCGAAGAGCGTGTCGATGCGCGGCTTCGTCTGGGACGAAGGTGGCCGGGACTTTCTCGTCGACACCGCCGCGAACATGCGCGCATGGCTCGAAGCTGTGCGCACGATCGGATGAGGTAAGGCGGATGCGAATTCGGCATTCGCAATCGCGTCCGGTCCCGCGGATAAGATGTCTTCCATGACAGCAGAGCCTCCGCTGTTGACGATCGTCATCCCCAGCTACAACCAGGGGGCTTACATACGCGAGACCATCGAATCGACGCTGGCGCAGGACTACCGCCCCATCGAAGTGTTGGTCTTTGACGGCGCATCCAAGGACGGCACGGTCGACGTCCTCAAGTCGTTCAACGGCGTTCCGGAGCTGCGGTGGTGGTCCGAGCCCGACCGCGGAGTCGTCGATGCCGTGAACAAGGGCCTGGCACTCGCGCACGGCAAGATCGTGGCAATCCAGAGCTCTGATGATGTTTACGTTTCGGGCGCGTTTACGGCGGTCGTCACCGCATTCCAGGAACGCCACGATCTCGGGCTCGTATACGGGGATGTCGAATACATCGATGCCCACTCGCACGTGAGCGGGCGTTCGCATCTCCCTCCGTTCACCCTGCACGAATACGTCGGAAAGTTGACCTATATCCCGCAGCCGGCGGCGTTCTTTACCGCCGAGTCGCTACACGCGGTCGGCTGCTGGCGCCCGGAAATCAGCTACGCGGCAGACGCCGAGTTCTATCTCCGCATCGCAATGCGCTTTCCTGTCACGAAACTCGATCGCGTTCTGGCGCGGTACCGGCACCACGAAGAACAGCGCGACAAAGCATCGGAGCGCGTCCAGCGCGACTGGCACGCCGCGATCGAGCCCCTGACCCGATCGAGCGACCGGCGTCTTCGCCGCCACGCGCGCAGCAGCGACGACATGACACTGCTCCGCTATACCCCGGAAGCGCGTTGGGTGAGGCGCACGATCGCCGCGTATCATGCGCTGATGGTCAATCCGGCAGTCATCCGCAATCCTGATTTTCGCGCGACCCGTGACCTGTTTCCGGGCCGGTATCCGATCTGGCGGCTGCTCTCGCGGATCAAACGCAGCCTTGGCTTTGCGCCCCGCCAATCGTGACTGGAGACCATTCTGTGGACACACCAATCCATCCCGTCGTCGAGGAAGTGATCACAACCCGGAAGGCGCCGTTGAAAGACGGGCGGATCGTGGCGGCGACCTCGTTCGTCTCACGCCAGTCGTGTCAGCTTCTCTATCAGCTCGTGAAACGCAGCAACGCGCGCCAGGGCGTGGAAATCGGGATGGCCTTCGGTGTCTCGACGGTCTGTCTGGCCGACGCTCTTCGGGGCGTGGCCGGAACTGATGCCCGGCTGATTTCCTTCGATCCAACGCAGCGCCTCGCCGATTCATGGAACAGCGCCGGGCTGTGGCAGGTCGAGCGCGCCGGCCTCTCCGAGGTCGTCGAGTTGCGCGACGAAACGTCGCAGCGGGGATTGCCGAAGCTCGTCGACTCCGGCTACCGATGTCAGATCGGCTTCATCGACGGCTGGCACACGTTCGATCACACGCTGATCGACTTCTTCTACATCGACCAGATGCTGGACGTCGGCGGTCACGTCGTATTTGACGACACCCTCTATCCATCCATCCAAAGCGTCGTCCGCTTCGTGATTGCCAATCGCAACTATGAGCTGGCCGGAATGGAAAACATTGAGCTGCACACGCCGGCACTCCTTCAAGCGCGCAGAGTCGGCAAGCGGTTGCTGCGGCGCATCGCCAGAACCGATCGCGATCCCTCGGACAAGGACGCCGCGATCTTCCGCTCGATTGAATCGGCGCAGATGGTCGGCCTTCGAAAGATCCGCGACGATGATCGCCGTTTCGATCATTACTCCCGGTTCTGACCGGTCAATCCGTAAGCGCCGGCCCTTCCATCCGGCCCTGCTCGATGGCACGAAGCCGGGCGATGCGCTGGTCGGGGTCGACGTTCTCCATGACCCGGTATCGCTTGACCGCATCGGACGTGACGGATGCTTTCCCCGGTTGCGGCGGGTGCTCGAGGTGTAGCAGGGGCAGATACGAGAAGCGATTGACGCAGCCGAGAAAGCGGGCGCGGTCGAAGAAGTCGTTGTCCTCGCCACCCCAACCGATGAATGACTCGTCGAAACCTCCGATGGCATCGTACGCGTCACGCCGGACCACGATGCTGCCTCCATCGAGGTTTTGCGTTACCACCGCTGTCACTTCTCGGGGCGGCGCGCCATCGGCGAAAACTTTCATCGTGGTCTTTTCATCGAGGTAGAAGAGGAACCGCTTCAGATCGACGAAAGACCATCCCTCCATCACGCGAGAAACGGCCTCATAGGCATAACGCTCGGGGATGAGCACATCGTTGTCCTGCATGACCAGGATGTCGCCCTGCGCATGGCGGGCCGCTACATTGAACGCCCACGCACGACAGTAAGGCAGGTCAGGGCGGGGAAGCGGCGTGTGAAGATAGCGCACCCACGATGGCAGGGACCGCTCGATCTCGGGCGCCACCGACTGCTCGACGACGACGCATTCGAAGGCAATGCCGGTCTGCCCGGCAATGCTTCGCAGCGTGGCCAGAAGATGTGGCAGCCGATCGACGCCGCGATGGCCGATGAGAAACGACAGACGCGGAGGACTGTTCATCGCCTCCGGCGCATCACGCATCGTCACCGGCCATCGCGTCAGCGCCTTGCGCATCAGACGTGCCGCGGCCGACGGAAAGACATTGGCGATGTGAAGGTCGGAGGCGAAGCGCCACAGGCATTGCACGCCCCGCTCGTCCATGGCGATCGATTCGTTGCGGTTACGGATCTGCAGCCAGGGCTCGGGACGGCCGGATCTCACTCCGATGCCACGCATCCGCAACTCGAATGGAACCCAGTCATAAACCAGGGCTCCAATGCGGTGACGCAGGCTGGCATGCACAGTCTGCTGATTCTAACCGTCCGGCTCGTTGCTATCCTTGGCCGATGGCTGAGCACCCGCTGGTATCGACGATCATCCCGGTCTTCAACCGGCCCGCCATGCTCGTCGAAGCGGTTGAGAGCGTCCTCGCCCAGACGTATCGCCCGATCGAGATCATCATCATCGACGACGGCTCGACGGACGAAACGGCCGCCGCCGCGGAGACCCTGTCCGTGCGGCACGAAGGCATCGTCCGCGCGATGCACATCGTCAACGGTGGACCAGGTCGTGCGCGCGAGGCGGGTCGTCTCGCGGCTCGCGGCCACTACATCCAACACCTCGACAGCGACGATCTGCTGCTGCCGCGCAAGTTCGCACTGCAGGTCGCCGCATTGGAAGCATCGCCCCAGTGCGGCGCTGCCTACGGCTGGACGCGGTTTCGCCACCATGACGGCAGGATCGAGGCGCGCCCGTGGAAGCGATCCGGCGAGCGGATCGAGACGATGTTCCCCTCGATGCTCACCATGCGCTGGTGGGATACGCCAACGCCGCTCTACCGTGCGTCACTGATCGCCGCGGCAGGGCCGTGGACTGATCTCCGCATCGAAGAAGACTGGGAGTACGACTGCCGGCTTGCCGCGGGCGGGGTTCGACTGACGTCGTGCCAGGAGTGGGTCTGCGAAGTGCGCGAACATGCCCCGGGGCAGCCGACGCCGGCGACGATGCGCGACCGGGCCCGCGCCCATGCACTCGTCTTCGCGCACGCACGCCACGCCGGACTCGATCCGACATCGCCGGAATTCCGGCAATTCGCGCGCGAGCTCTTTCACATCGCCCGACAGTGCGGCGCGGCCGGGCTCATCGACGAATCGAAGCAGCTCCTCGCCCTGGCGCGCGAGATCGATGACGCGCGTGATCTCCGCGCCTATCGATTTTTGGCCGGCAGCGTTGGCTGGCAGCTCGCTGGACGCGCCGCGGCCTGGCTCGACCGGCTGCGGTCCGCGTCGTCATGACCCAGAGCAGGAACTTCGTGCCGCGGTAGTTATCCGAGGCTCGTGGTTCTCACTCATAATCGTCGGCCCAGCCGTGATCACAAACGAACGAGACGATGCCGAAGGACCCGACCCATGGTATTTCGATCGTCTGGTCTGTCCGGAATGCAGGGCGCCGCTTGACCTGTCGAAGGCCTGCGGCTGCGGATTCTCCCTTCCTCCGGGAGCTCCGCTTGACCTGCGTCCGCGACAACAGCTCTGGCGAACCCTTCGTCTGCCGGTCGGGTCAACTGCAGCGCAAGATCTGAAGAACTGTTCGCTTTCGCCGCCGGTTCTGACGTACTCAGGTCCGCGAGCCGAGCGCGACTCGGCGGAGATTTTTTCCGCGGTAGCCGATTCCCTGCATCCAGGGGACCGGTTTCTCGACCTCGGATGTGGCTCGGGCGACCAGATTCCAGTGGCAGCCCACTACGGCCTGCGCTATGCCGGGGTCGATTACTCCTCTCCGAAAGCGGGCCTGCTGGCCGATGCTCATGCTCTCCCCTTCAGTGATGCGTCGTTCGATCATGTCTTCTCCTACGCGGTCTTCGAGCATCTTCACAACCCGTACATGGCGGCAACGGAGGTGGCACGCGTCCTTGCGCCGCACGGATTGTTTTTTGGGGCGGTCTCTCAAGGCGAGCCATTTCATGAATCGTACTTCCATCACACGGCGCTCGGCGTGCTGGCGCTACTGCACGCGACAGGCTTCCGCATCCGTCGACTCTGGCCTTCATACGACACTCTGCATGCGCTCGCGACGATGGGCCGCTATCCGCGCGTGACGCGATCGTTGATTCAGATCCTTTATCGATTCATGAGGGCCACGCCCTTCCTGGCACCGCGCGCCTTCTTCCGCGCATCGCAACGCGCCAAGGAGCTCGAGGTGGTGTATCGCGCAGCGGCCATCCTGTTTGTCGCCGAGAGGGTTGACACCGCTGACCCTCCCATCGGGTAATGACGAACGAGACGGTCTTCACCGTCAGCCACACCGGTCAGCGGGATCGCACGACGGAACGGTAGATCGCCCACGTGCCGGAAGTGCCGACGGGAGCCCAAAAGGGCGACTGTACCTTGCGAGGGACGATGAGGTAGTCCGCTTCGCCGGCGATCTGGCTGGCGACGGTACCATTGCCAGGATCACGCATGAAGCCGGCCCAGAGTTCGGCGCGCCGAGGAACGGAGGAGCTGGCATCCGGGGCGAGATACGGCTCGGTATACAGCGTCGGCAGCCAGACCCGCCGCTCCGCGATCCAGAGGGTTGGAAGCTCTTCGGGCATCGTCAGACCGGCGGGATCGACCACGATCGAGCGTTGCGGCGTGTTGTCGCGGAGCCAGATCAGAGCCGCGTAATAGTCGCCCGAAAAAGCCACACCGCGCGATCGCGATCCCGTCACGCGGTAATACGGATACTGCAGGATGTAGACGGATGTCTGAACCGCGCCGAGAAAAACCAGTCCCGCTGCCACAACTGCCTGCCAGCGTGGCAAGGTACCACTGCACCATCTGTCGATGGTAGCGGCGATGAGCGGCGCAAAGGCAATGGCCAGCAAAGAACCGGTCTTCATGGAGAAATCGATTTGTCCGGTCGGGCTGCCGGCGACGTAGAGAAAGGAAGGCACAACGATCGCCGCAACGATCAGCACGTGAAAGAACGTCAGAGCCTTCCGCCCGGCAAACGCGAGCAATCCCCACAGCGGCAGCATCCCGAAGAGCACGATCCGCAGGAACTGTCCCCGATCAAACGCAACGGCGGCGTGACGTGAGCCGCCAGAGCTCAGGACGTGGATGGCAAGGAACATGGCCACCGCTGCCCCGCCTGATACGACCGCACAGGTCAGTACCAGCAATGGCCGCGCGATGCGCCCCATCGCCAGCCAGATGAGCAAAGCGGCAACGAGCGGGATGAGCAACGTGACGCTGTAGCCGATCACCATCGACAAGGCAACCGTTCCCAGCACGAGATCCACGATGCGTCGCTCGCGGTTCCAGCGTTCCACCTGCATGGCCATGAACAGCACCAGTACCAGCGCGAAGGTGTTGTTCCCGAAGACGATCATGCTGTTGACCGGCGAGAGAATCAGATGATTGCGTGTGGGCATGGCCAGCCAGCCGAGCGGGAAACGGGCCGCGACCGCCTGGTAGTAGTAGAGCGTGAAGGGTGCGAAGAGAGTCACCGCCACGGTCAGTTGCGTCGCCCGCCAGGTGCTCTGATCGTAGAGCGTCGAGATGACGGTGGCGAGCGTATGAACCAGCAGCGAAGCCATCAGCAGGTTCGTGAGAATCAACGCGTTGAACCCGGGAATGGCCGCACCGCAGAAGTCCGCCAGGGTCGCTGGTAGCGTGAAGTACAACCAGTGGTAGTTCACAGGACCACCATCCGTGACCGCCGCCAGCGGCAAAAAGGGCGAAGCCCGCAGGGTGGCTACGGCCGTCACGAGATTGCCGAAATCGATGGCGAAGAGACCATGGAAGAGCACGTCCTTGCCGGCAGGAACAGCGTATCCAAGCCACGCCAGCGCGAAGAGCAGAGGAAGCACGATCGACACGACGAATCGCGACCGCTTCCATGCCGGTCCCAGCTCCTCGATCGTAGCCCGGGCTGCCGCGAACTTTGCCGCGGCGGCGACGAGAATCACGCAAACGGCGACATCGGCAATCGCCGGAGGAAACGGAAGGACCTTGCGGACGAAGAACCAGGGCACGGCCAGCAGCACGACCAGCACGCTCGCGGTGGTAAGGCGCAGGTCGGGGGGCATGGTTCGCAAGTGCGGAAGGCGCAGAATCAGCGCACACGCGGGCAGCAGAAACCCAGCCACGAAGACGAGGAAGACGAGCGCGGCGAGAACGCTTCCGGCAAGATGGACCAGGATGGCGGCGTCCAGCAGGGCCACTGCGGCGATGATCGTCTTTTTCATCAGAGGACCGCCGATCATCGCGCCCACGAATGGATCGCGCCGATCACGCGACTCTGATCGTCGTCCGTGAGGTTGTTATAGAAAGGAAGGCGAAGCAGCCGGTCGCTCACGCTCTCGGCCACCGGGCACTGGCCGGCGCGCCCGCCGAAGCGCATGCCCATCTGCGACGTGTTCAATGGCAGGTAGTGGAACACGGCGGAAATGTTCCGCTCGCGGAGGCGGGCAATCATCGAGGTGCGCTCCTCCAGGGATCGAAAGAGCAGGTAGTACATATGAAACGGCTGCTGGCAGCCTTCCGGCACGATCGGCGTCTGAACCCCTTGCCCGCCGGCCCAATCACTCAGCTCCTCGTCATATCGCTCCCACACGCGCCGCCGCTTGCTTTGAATGACCTCGGCCTTCTCCATCTGTCCCACCAGATACGCGGCCAGCATGTCCGACGGCAGGTAGCTCGATCCGATGTCGACCCATGTGTACTTGTCGACCTGGCCGCGGAAGAAGCGGCTGCGGTTGGTGCCCTTCTCGCGGATGATCTCAGCCCGCTCGACAAGCGCCGGGTCGTTGATGACGAGCGCCCCTCCCTCACCACAATTGATGTTCTTCGTCTCGTGAAAACTTTGCGTGGCCAGACGGCCGAAGGTGCCTAGCGGCTTTCCGCGGTAGCTGGCAAAGAGACCGTGGGCGTTGTCTTCGATGATGTCGAGGCTGTGACGGCGCGCGATATCGATGATCGCGTCCATCTGGCAGCCGACACCCGCGTAGTGGACCGGCGCGATGGCCCGTGTCTTCGGAGTGACCAGCGATTCGAGTTGCCGCTCGTCGATGTTGAGCGTGTCGGGACGAATGTCGGCGAATACCGGTCGCGCCCCTCGGAGGACGAAGGCGTTGACACCGGAGACGAACGTGAAGGCGGGGATGATCACCTCGTCGCCAGGCGCGAGATCGAGCAGGATCGCAGCCATTTCCAGGGCGTGCGTGCAGGACGTGGTGAGCAGCACCTTCGGCGCGCCGAGGATCGATTCGAGCATGGCGTTCGCCTGCTTCGTAAAGATGCCGTCGCCGGAGATGTGTCCGGCAGCGATAGCTTCCCGGACCAACTCGATCTCCCGCCCTTCGACGGAAGGCCTGTTGAACGGAATCGCGGTCACGCGTCGTCTCCGATTCTGATCATCACTCGTGATCGTAGGACGGATGGAGAGGGATAGCTAGACGAGAGCGACGGCCCGATTCATGCCCCGGCTTCAGACTGGCGATCACCGAAGCGTTCGAATACAGTTGCCTCCATGAGCAGCCCTATTCTTGACGCCACGGTTCATGTCACGACCCTGGACGAGGCTGCCATCGAGCAGATCAGACGGGTTCTGACGGAGCACACGTTTGCGAGGGTCACAGGGCTGTTCGAGGCGGAGACCATTCGGGCGGCACGAGAGCGCATTCGCAGTCGGTTCAGCTCGCAGAACGACCGCAAACACGATCCTCGGGACGCGGACGCGCTCCTGAAGAACTTCCAGAAGCTGGTTGTCGGAGGGACCCAGGGCGTCAACAGCGTTCCCCGATTCGTCAGGCTGTTCTACAACCCGCTGATGGATGAAGACATCTTTGGGATGCACGAAACCTTTCGCAGCCTGGTGCGCTTTCGAAACCTACTCTACGGATTGCCGGGGGATTTCACACTTTCGGGCATCGAAGACGGGATGTGGTCCGCCACCCGAATCCACCACTACCCACGAGGCGGCGGCTTCATGGCGCCGCATACAGACGTCGGCACGGCTACCGTCTCCCGCGAGGCGGGACTGGGCAGCTACGTGCAAGTGATTCTGATCATGTCCAG
This sequence comes from Thermoanaerobaculia bacterium, assembly GCA_035482045.1. Classification (GTDB taxonomy): domain Bacteria; phylum Acidobacteriota; class Thermoanaerobaculia; order Gp7-AA8; family Gp7-AA8; genus JADGNZ01. Next base: position 39,863 of record DATHRD010000037.1, on the reverse strand, counting down.
GAAGGGCGTCGACTTCCAAACGGGTGGCGCGTACATCGACGTTGCCGGAGAACGATTCTTCTTTGAATCCGATTGCGACCCTGGCGATGTCGTGATCTACGATGGGCGGGTCAACCATGGGGTCGAGGACATCGACGCGCTCGATCCGCTGGATATGTCGTCGTTTGACGGCCGCCTCGTGGCAATGGCCACACTCTTCAGACATTTCCAGACGAAGTCGGATGAGGAGTACAAAAGCCTCATGAAGTAAGGCGCGTCCTGTCATACCTGATCGCTTCTCAAGATTACCCAAATGAGCCCGCTGATCTCTGTCGTTGCACCCGCATACCGGTGTGGAAACTGCCTGAAAGAGCTGCACCGGCGCCTCTGCGCCACGCTGGAACAGCTCACGCCCCACTTCGAGATCATCCTCGTCAACGATGCCAGTCCGGAGAACGACTGGCAGGTCATCTGCGAACTGGCGAACATGGATCCACGGGTTAAGGGAATCAACCTCTCCCGTAACTTCGGCCAGCACTACGCGATCGCGGCCGGGATCGATCATGCGCGCGGCGAATGGGTCGTGGTGATGGATGCTGATCTGCAGGATCAACCCGAAGAGATTCTGCGCCTTCATGCCAGGGCGCGAGAGGGATACGACGTGGTCTTCGCCACGCGGGGCAATCGCCAGGACCCGTTCCTGAAGAAGCTGTATTCGCGACTGTTCACACGCGTGATCAACGCGCTATCGAGCGTGCACGTTGTGGAGGGGCTCTCAAATTTCTCGATCTTCAGCCGTCAGGTCGCCGATCACTTTCGAGCGCTGCGCGAGCGGGCGCGGTCGTTCGGTCTGTTGATGCTCTGGCTGGGTTTTCGGGTCTCCTACGTGGAGGTCGTTCATGGCGCCCGCTTCGCCGGCACGACCAGCTACACGTTTCTCAAGGCGTTGCGGTTCGCGCTCGACTCGCTTGTCTCGCAGTCCGATCAGCCATTGAGGATCTCGATCAAGCTGGGGTTTCTGACTTCGGCTCTTTCGGCCTTGTATGCCTGTTGGCTGGCCATCCGCTATTACGTGCTCGGCGTGTCCGTGGCAGGCTGGACCAGCGTCATGGTGTCCCTGTTTTTCCTCACGGGCGTGGTCCTGGCCGACTTGGGAATCATCGGACTCTACCTGGGCAAGGTCTTCGACGAAGCGAAGAGGCGACCCCTCTACGTCGTACGAGAAGCGTGCAATCTTCCCGAGGATCCGGGTACCTCACGTTAGCGAACCGATGCAGATCAACGTACTCGAATACCTCGCCGCGACGCTTCGAACGCGCCCCACCGCGACCGCCGTCATCGACGGGCCGGTGAGGTATTCATTCGCGGAGATCGCGGAGTTGGGCCGGCGATGCGCGTGGCTCATCGGCCAACTGACCGAGAACAGGAACAGGCCCGTGGCGGTCTATCTCCCGAAGTCGGCATGGACCGTCGTCGCCGATCTCGGCATTCTCTACAGTGGAAACATTTACGCGAATCTGGACACGAAAACACCGGCAACCCGCCAGAAGAAGATTCTCGCTAATGTCGATCCGGTCATCGTGATCACTGATTCGCCGCTGCGCGACGCGGTCATTGCGCTCGGCGTGGAACCGTCGCGGATTCTTTGCGTCGATGAAATCGCCCGCGCGCAATCTCTTCCGGCAGGGTACTCACCCTCGAGTTACAACTCCTGCATCGACACGGACCCGATGTGCCTGATCAACACATCGGGATCCACCGGCGTTCCGAAGAGCGTCGTGATGCACCATCGAAGCGTAATCGATTTCATCGACTGGGTAACCGGCCGCTTCACATTCGACGAGAACACGATTATCGGCAGCCTCTCCCCCTTCTATTTCGACATCTACACCCTCGAATTGTATGTGGCCATGGCCCGGGGATGCACGCTGGTGATCATTCCGGAATCTCTGGCCGCGTTTCCGGTCAAGCTGGTCGAGTTCCTGGCTCTGCATCACGTGACATTCATCTTCTGGGTGCCCACGATCATGGTCAACATGGCAAATCTCGACGTGCTCGATGCGGCCGATCTGAGCCGCCTGAACATGGTTTTCTTCGCAGGAGAGGTGTTCCCGACGCGGCATCTCAACCATTGGCGGAGGCAATTGCCTGATTGCCAGTTCGTGAATCTTTACGGCCCCATCGAGATCACGGTGGATTGCACCTATTTCCCTGTCGACCGGGAGATGCGCGACGACGAACCGCTGCCGATCGGCTTTCCGTGCAGGAACACCGACGTGCTCGTATTGAACGAGGAGAACCAGCCGTGCGCCGTCAACGAACCGGGAGAATTGTGTATCCGTGGCACATCGCTGGCGCTGGGGTATTGGAACAATCCGGAGCAGACCTCCCGGGCTTTCGTGCAGAATCCGCTCAATCCCCACTATCCGGAGCTGATTTACAGGACCGGCGACATCGTCTTGCGCAACGAAAACGGCGAGTTGATGTTCAGGGGGCGCCGGGACTTCCAGATCAAACATCTGGGCTACCGCATCGAGCTGGCTGAGATCGAATTAGCGTGCAGCAGCATCGCCAGCATTCGAAATGTCTGCGTCCTTTACGACGCTGAGAGAAAAGAGATCGCGCTGTTCTATGAAGCGCCGCCGGAAGTGACTCCAGCGAGCATCCGCGGCAAACTGCTGATGACCCTCCCCAAGTACATGATTCCGACAGCGTTCCACAGACTCGATGCAATGCCAAGGAATCCGAACGGCAAGATCGACCGGCTCGCTCTGAGCCAGCGCGTGTCGGGAGTGCCGTAGACGATGCTCTGCGAACAGATCGTCATCATCGGCACCGGTCCCCTGGCTTGCGAATGCGTCGCCGCGGCCCGGGCCACGACACCGCGAGTCAGTTGCATCGCGCCGGAGGAGCAGTCCATGTCCCGGCTTCCGGCGATCTGCCGGAGGTTAGGAGTGGAATACCGTTGCGAAACAGATCGCGCCGCACTCGGCCGGTATTTCGAGGCGATACGAACGCCGACACTGGTTGTCAGCGCCTACAACGCGTATATCTTTCCCGAGGCCGTCGTCGAAAACCGAAATCTGCTCCTTGTCAACTTTCACAATTCGCTGCTGCCGCGACACCGCGGCCGGAATGCGCCCACGTGGAGCATCTTCGCGGAGGACTCGGAGACAGGAGTGACCTGGCACCTCGTTCAGTCGTCGGTCGACGCCGGCGATGTCGTCATGCGCACTCCGCTGGTAGTTGCGCCGCTCGTGACGGCGGTCGAGCTCACACGCCAGACTCTCGATCTCGGCGGGCAAACGTTCAAAACCATCCTGCCGCGGCTATGGAGCGGCGATGATCAGGCGGTACCCCAGGCTGTGGAAACGAGGAGCAGGCCCCATAAATCGACAGATATCCCCAATGGAGGCGTGCTCGACCTCACCTGGGAACCGCATCGAATCTCAGCACTCTTGCGGAGTGTAGACTATGGCGGCTTGCCCGTTTTCCCGCCGCTCAAAGTGTTCCTGCACACGACCGAGTATCGTGTCGGCCGGTATTCAATCGCCGCCGACCCTGCCGCCCCGCACCGAGTGACGGTCGATCCGCCGGACGTGGAGATTCTTGGCGATGGCTTGGTGATCCGGCTGATCCTGGCCGGCACCAACGAGCAGGAGGCGCGATGACGAAGCTCCTCGAGATCCTGACTGAGATCAGACCTGAGTCTTCCTTTAGCGAGTCGCACGATTTCCTCGACGACGGCCTGCTGGACTCGTTCGATATCGTGATGCTCGTGTCGTCACTCGACAAGACCTTCGGAATATCGATCGAGGGCATCGAGATCGTTCCGGAGAACTTCCGGAACCTGGAGGCCATTCGCGCGCTCCTCCGCAAGCACGGGGTGGAGACGTGAACTTCACGTTCCGGGACAAGCGCATCTCAGGCATCCTCACCATCCTTCCTGCCAACGAGCGGTCCTTCCTCGAAGACATGAAGGCGTTCGACTTCCCGGAAGCGAAATCGCTGAAGTTGAAGCTGGTCATGGGGTTTGACAAGCATCGGCTGGCGACGGACGGGACCTGCGTATCCGATCTCGCCGTATTCGGAATGAGATACCTTTTCGATCGGGGGCTTCTTCAGCCGGAGGCCATCGACGCGTTAATCCTCGTCACGCAGTCGCCCGACTACATCATGCCGCCGACCAGCAGCGTGATTCAGGGACGCCTGCGACTGAAGCAGGACATGTTCTGCCTGGACATCAACCAGGGCTGCGCCGGATTCGTGGTCGGTCTCCTGCAGGCGTTTCTGCTTCTGGAACAGGAGAGCATTCAGCGGGTGGTGGTGATCAACGCCGACGTATTGAGCCGCCGGGTGTCACCGAAGGACAAGAACAGCTATCCCCTGATCGGTGATGCCGCGGCGATCACCGTGGTCGAGAAGACCTCGCCTGGCGAGCCGATCCACGCCAGCCTCAAAATGGATGGCACGCGGTACGACGCTCTGATGATCCCGGCCGGCGGCTTCCGCCTTCCCTCGTCACCGGATACCGCGATTCTGGAGGCGGTGGGTGAGAACAACTGGCGAAGCAAGGATCATCTGGCGATGAACGGAACGGCCGTGTTCAATTTCGTGCAGACGGAAGTGCCCCCGCTGATCGATGAGCTGTTGCTGGCGGCCGGCCTCTCACGAGACGCGGTAGACTATTTCATGTTTCATCAGCCCAACCGGTTCATGCTCGAGAAGCTCGCGGACAAGATGGGGGTGCCCTACGAACGCATGCCGAACAACATCGTGGAGCACTTCGGGAACGCCAGTGGAGCGACGATTCCCACGAACGTGACGTTCAACCTGGGGAGGTTGCTCACGGAGCGTCCGCTGCGACTCTGCTTTGCCGGTTTCGGGGTCGGACTTACATGGGCAGCGATGGTCATGAAGGTCGGGCCTCTGGCCTTCTGCGACACCATCGACTATGCGGAAGAGAGAGAGCCCTGTTGATGGATCTGTTCTTCCAGAGAGCGGCCGAGATTCTCGAGATCGAGGCAATCGGTGAGGACACGGTTCTTCGCGATTGCGAAGCGTGGGACTCCCTGACGGCGCTCTCGCTTGTGGCCATGATCGACCGGGATTACAAAGTCTCCATCTCTGCGGACGACCTGATGCGCGCGATGACCGTAGGCGATCTGCATAAGCTCGTGGTCGAGAGACAGCGAAAGGCGTGATCGAGACATGCCCACCGCCTATACACTCGTAACCGGTGCCTCTTCCGGCATTGGTGAAGCCGTCTGCCGTCGCCTCGGCGCGGAGCGGCCGCTGATTCTCAACGGCCGCTCCGTGGAGCGATTGGCGAATGTGCTGGCCGCCAGCACCGCGGCCATTCCCCATCTCTCGTGGGCATTCGACTTGCGCGAGGTCGCCGCGATCGGGGACTCGCTCGCCGGGTTTCTCAAGACGAACAATGCCACCGTCGATGCTTTCGTCCATTGCGCCGGCGTCGTCAAGGTGTTGCCGATGCGCGATATGGACGCGGAAACGGTCGCCGAGGTCATGAATGTCAACTGCCTCTCGGCGGTGCAGATCGCCCGGATCCTTCTGCGGCGGCTGTTGAACAAGGGGAAACTGACGAACATCGTGTTTCTCTCCAGCACGTACAGCATCCGGGGCACGAAAGGTCAGGCCGTCTATTCGGCGAGCAAGGGGGCGGTGGACGCGATGATGCGGTCGCTTGCCGTCGAGCTGGCACCTGACGTGCGGGTGAACTCGATCATCGCCGGTGGAGTACCGACGAACATGGCCCACTCCGTGTTTCATGATCCCGAGTTGCTGGCTAAGAGCCGAAGCCAGTATCTGCTTCGGCTCGGCGAAGTCGACGATGTGGTCAACGCCGTGGAGTTTCTGCTGTCCGACCGGGCTTCGTGGATCACCGGCAGCAGCCTGGTGGTTGACGGCGGCATGACCGTGCGCTGAGACCGGATTCCCATGCAAACGCACAACCTCTTCAAGACCAGCAGCGGCCGTTGGGTTACAAACGTCGATTTCCTGAAGTGTCTCCAGGCGGTGAAGGCGCCGGCGTGCGATCTCCTCTTCGTCCACTCGGAGATGTCGTTCGGCGTACCGAGCGCCGATCTCGGACGGCGAGGACTGCTGGAGGTGCTGATCGAGGCCCTGAAGGCGACCGGCGTCCGTACGATCGCCATGCCCACGTTCACGTTCAGCTTCTGCAACGGTGTTCCCTACGACAGACTGAAATCGCGATCCCAGATGGGAGCCCTCAATGAGTTCTTTCGCGCGCTGCCGGAGACCGAGCGCTCACAAGACCCGCTGATGTCAGTCGCCGTCGCCGGAAGCGAGACGAGCATCGTTCGCGACCTTCCCCATGCGTCGCTGGGACGCGGCAGCACCTTTGACAGGATCCATCAGCTCGGTGATCGCGTACGGTTCCTGTTCCTCGGCGTCAGCCCTGCAAAATGTTTCACCTATACCCACTACGTCGAGAAATGCCTGGAGGTGCCCTACCGATACGATCGCCAGTTCACCGGGATGGTGATCGACGGCGGCTTGCCGCGGGAGGAAACGTGGACGTTGTTCGTGCGCTACGGCGGCGTCGTACCGACGACGAGTCTGAAGTTCGTAGATGCTATGCGGCGAGAGCGGATCATGCTGGAAACCCCGTACGGAGACAGCGTCATCAGCAGCATCGGCGAGCCGGAAGGTTACAGCGCCGTTGAATCCCGCCTCCTGGCGGACATCGACTACTTCCTCGATACGCCCTACCCTCGTGAACGCTCTGACAAACAGTTTCAAGCGGAAAACATGGTCGCACTCTGAACCGCCATGGAAACGCGTCTGAACGAAGTCGACTCGCGCGTACTGGCACGTCCGGTTCTGGATCTGTTGGATCTGACATCGGAAGACGACATCGCCGCCGCGGAGAAGGCTTACGTCGACCGTTATCATCCGGCATACGTACTTTGCAAAGTCCAGATCGAGGATCTGACGCTCATCCATCAAATGGAAGAAGCAGGCTTCCGCTTCGTCGAGACCCAGTTGCGCCTGACCTTTCGTCTCAGCAAGCCTTTCGATGTCCCCGAAGGCCCTTACCTTTTCGAAAGGGTCGTCCGCCGAGACGCTCTCGAGGATGTGCTTGCCATCGTACGGGAAACCTTCACGGATGACCGCTGGTTGATCGATCCATGGTTCACAGACGCTCGGGGTCTTTCGGGCAAGCGTTACGAAGCCTACGTCAGGCAGTCCTTCGAACGGCCGGACGAGCGCGTTTATCGATTGCTGGAACGCCAAAGTGGACGAACTCTGGCCATGAGGACACACCGTCACCTCGGCAACGGCGGGGCTCTCATGCTCCTCGGCGGCGTCCATCCCGATTACAAATGTGCAGGCCTCGCACCGCTTATGTCATTTCATGAATACAACGAGTTGCTTCGCCAGGGCATCACGCAGATCACCACCCACGTTTCCGCGCGCAACTATGCGATCCTGAATCTCGAGATGAGTGCGCTGAAATACCGAGTCGTTCAGACGTTCGTCGTTCTCCGCAAGGTGTACTCGACATGAACGGGGCGGACGTTGGACTGGTGGTCATCAAGGAATGAAAGACAGAGTCCGCCCGATCTCGTTGCTCTTCCTCGCTCTATCACTTTGTTTTCAAGCATCGTCCGTTGTCCTCGGCAAGACCGCGGCGCTCCGCATGGGAAGTCCATCGCTCAGCGCGTTTCTCAGCAGCCCGTGGTACCTCGGCGGGCTTGCCTGTCTCGTCCTGCAGGCTTTTTGCTGGCAGCTCGTTCTACGCGAGGTTCGGCTCTTCGTCGCCTATCTCGTCACGAGCCTGAATTACTTTCTGGTCCTGGCCGCAAGCCGCGTGCTTTTTCAGGAACGGGTGACCAGCGTCAATGTCATCGGGGCTATGGTCATCGTGGCCGGGGTTTATCTAGTCGTGCGAGAGGACCTCTCGTGACGACGGCGGTGGCGATGTTTCTCGCTGGCGTGGTCATGGCATCGGCGGGCCAGGTCCTGATGAAGAAGGGTGCTCTCCGAGGGCGCGACCGTTCCATCTTCGTGTCTTTCCTGAACCCATACACAATCGCAGGTTACGTGCTGATGCTGGCCTCGACGGTCACGTCCACCATCGCACTGAAGATCCTGCCGCTTCATCGAACAGTGTCTCTACTCCCTCTCGGATACGTCGTTGTGGTCTTCCTTTCCGTGACAGTCCTTCGCGAGAAAATGCGGCGGCATCACGTCTGGGGGATGCTCTTGATTCTCGCCGGCATCATCATCTTCAATCTGGGGGGCGTGTGATCCTTTGCGTGGCTGGAGCGCATGCATCTCAGACGTGGATCACCGCCGCGGCGCCATCATCGCGCGCGCTCTGGCCAGCCAGTCGGGATACATGAAGGGCTTCTCGAACAGGACGAAAAGAACAGAACAGATGACAACGCACCCTGGCAGCAGCACCAGCCCCTGGACGACGATGAAGCCTCCATAGGGCAGGCCGGACCATCGCGCGGCGGTCCAGTGACCGAGGAGGTGATACGTCAACTGATGATAGAGATAGATGGTGTAGCACATGCCGCCGATCAGGACCAGGGGGCGCATGCGTAGAATCCTGCTCGCCCATACGCCGCGCATGGCGCCCACGAACAGCATGGCAATGCAGCTTGCCAACAGGACGTCGCCGATCAGCAGCCGGGCCGACACCACGACACCGTTCAACAATTGCTGCGAGACGAATCCAGTCCGAACCAGGGCGGGCATGCCGGCAAGGCCTGCCGCGGCCAGCCAACTCCATCCCCGGCTCTGCCGCGGCCCCTCATGCCAATCGGCGACGAACACGTCCGCAACCATAAGCCCGACGACAAAGAACGGCAGATAACGAAGGATGGGCAGGCGAAGATCGATACCCATTGTGAGTGCCCCGAAATCCAGAGTGGCCGCGCCGATCCCCAAAGCGAGCAATGTCACGCGCCGCAAGATCCTGGACTTCACGGAGTAAAGAGAGCAGATGAGCGGCGCAAGAATGTAGAACTGTATTTCGATCTCGAGCGACCACGCCACATTATTAATGGTGCTCCCCTGCCCGTAGACGAAATTGTGCGAATAGAAAAGGCTGGCCAGTAGATGCGGCAGCATCGACGCGGGCCGGAGATCCGGGCGCCCTTCCCACCAGTAGTAATCCGCGGCTTTCATGAGGAAGAGCGCCAGCATGTTGACGGCGTAGGTCGGTTCGATCCGTGTCAGCCGGCGCAGGAAATAGCGTGGCAGCCGGACCGCGCTGCCTCCCCGGATCCGTTGCATGGCGAAGGGAAGTCCCAGCACGAAGCCGCTGATGGCGAAAAAGACCTCGACGCCGATGAATCCGGTCCGAAGGAGCATATCCAGCGCCGCGCCCAGGCCCGAGGGGAAGCGGCCTTGCGCGCCATAGAACTGAAGGGTCAGCGCGTTCAGGTGAAACAACAGCACGGTGATGATGGCGATGAAGCGGAGACCATCGATCTCCGGGATGAAGCGGCCGGAGGACGTGACCCGGGAAAGCGAGCGCTCCAGCCTCGCCACTGCTCCGCTGAGGAGGCTCACGCGGGACCACCGGCGCGCAAACGACGACCGGCCTCTCGTCCTGACGGATTTCGGTGGTGGGACACGTGCAGGTATTGATGCTACCGGACATCGTCACACGAAGCGATAGTCGCCAGTACGACGTCATGTTGCGGTAGATTCCGCGCCGATGACGCTCTCCGTGGTCATGGCGGTCTACAACGGCGCGGGCACGCTGACGGCAACTCTCGACAGCATCCTGGCGCAAACTCACGGAGACTTTGAATGCGTCGTAGTCGATGACGGTTCGACGGACGACACACCCCGAATCCTCGCGGCGCACGCATCGCGCCACCCGCGGCTCCGGGTCATCACGCAGCTGAATGCCGGCCTGACCCGAGCTCTGATTGCCGGCTGTACCGCGGCGGGCGGCACGTATATCGCCCGGCACGATGCCGGTGATCTCTCCGATCCGCGTCGATTCGAGTTGCAGAGCCGTGCGCTCGACGAGGACGCCGAGCTTGTTTTCGTCTCCTGCTGGACGGAGTACGTAGGGCCTGAACTGGAACCGCTGTACGCCGCGCACGGCACGGGCGTGGCCGGCAAACCGATCCGAATGATCGATCTGAGCCGCGAGCATGGCGTAACGGACGGGCCCACCCACCACGGATCGGTCATGTTCCGCCGCGATGCCTACCTGCAGGCGGGCGGCTACCGGCCCCAGTTCTACTACGGTCAGGACTGGGATCTCTGGTATCGCCTCGGGGAGGAGGGAACATTTCAAATCGTTCCCGAGGTGTTGTACACGGCGCGGGTCACTCCCGGCGCCATTAGCAGCGCCTCGCGGGCAACGCAGCAGAAGATCGCCAGACTCTCCCGGATGGCCCTTCTCGCCAGATCACGTGGTGAATCCGAGGATTCGATTCTGGAGGAAGCGGCCCGGATCGAGCCCGTCCGTGGCAAGGCAAACCGCGCTCGCGCCGACGGCCTCTACTTCATCGGCGAAGCATTGCGGCGAAATGGCGACCCCCGTGCGCGCCGCTACCTGGGCCAGGCCATCGTCACCTGGCCTCCCTCAGCGAAGGCATGGATTCGATATCTGCAGTCCTTCCTGTGACGAGACACGCCGGCACGAAAAACGTTTCTTCGTACCGGATCCGGCGCTCTTAGCCTCAGAATCGGATGTGATGCGGATCCTCTTCATGGCCGACGTGCCGCGCGACCCCTTCTCCGGCGCCGCGGGAACGGAGGTTCGCACGATCGCTGCGCTTCGCGACCTTGGCCACACCGTCGACGAGGTGTGGGCTCCTGAGCTCGGACGCCGCATCGCCCATGGCAATCTGCACTACCTGCTGGAGCTGCCGCGCGCCTACGAGCGCGCCGCGGCCCGGCACTTTGCCGATCATGACTACGATGTCGTGCACGTCAATCAGCCACATGGATATCGCGTGGCACGCTGGCTCGGGCGCCATCGTAAACATGCCGTGATGATTCATCGCTCTCATGGAATCGAGAGCCACGTCGACGAAGTCATCGGGAATTGGGAGCATCGCCTGGGAGAGAAGCGTCCGCTGCCCCGTCGCGTGGCGTCATCAGTCATCGCCGCTCTGCTCGGCCGTCACATGACCGCCACGGCGCGGATCGCCGACGGCCACATCGTGTCGAGCAGCGGTGACGCCTCATTCCTTAGACGACGTTTTGAGATCGATGAGGCAAAGATCGCCGTCGTGCCACAAGCAGCGCCCGACTCCTTCCTGATGACTCCGGTGGCCGGATATGACGATGAGCGCCAGCGTACAGTTCTGTACGTGGGGCAATTCGCGTTCGTGAAAGCACCGATGGTCACCGCGGCTGCCATGAACGCGATCGTTACGGCGCGCCCCGACGCCCGTCTCATCTGGGTCTGCGACCGCGCCCATCACAACGACGTCCGGGCATTACTAAGCGGTGACGCCGTGGATCGTATCGAGCTGCTCCACTGGACCGCGCAAGACGATCTGCGGATCATTTACGATCGTGCAGGCGTCTTTCTATTTCCATCATTTTTCGAAGGGTTCGGGAAAGCATTCCTGGAGGCTATGAGCCGAGGAGTTTGCGTCGTGGCAACCCGGGTCGGTGGCGCGCCCGATGTCATTCACGATTCCGAGGACGGCGTCCTCATCGATCCGGGCGATGCCGGCGCGCTGACGGAGGCCGCATTGGCCCTGATGAGTGACAGCGGCCGCGCCCGAAGCATGAGCACAGCCGCGGTCGATACCGCACGCCGGCACTCATGGGGGCGTGTCGCGCGCGAGATCTCGGAGTTTTACGGGCGCCGCCTGGAGGCGAAACTCGGATGATGCCTCAGCGGCTGGCCATCATCGCCTCACACGTGATCCAGTATCAGGATCCATTCTTCCGACTGCTGGCCGCGGATCCGGAGATCGACCTGACGGTGCTCTACCTTTCGAATGCCGGCGCGCAAACGTATCGCGACGAGGACATGGGAACGACGCTGCGATGGGATGTCGATCTGCTGACCGGTTATCACCATTTGTTCCTTCGGAACCTGGCTGACAACAGCAACCGCGGTTGGACACGGCACATCAATCCGGGCCTCGTACCGGCTCTTCTGCGCGGGCATTACGACATGGTGATCTTCATGCTCGGCTGGGGCTCGATCAGCGCCATGCTCGGCATCCTCACCTGCCGGCTGGCGGGCATTCCTTTCTTTCTCTATGGTGACAGCAGCTTTCCACCGCCTGAGGACTCCGTGCGGCCCCGAATCCGCGCCAGGCTCCTGCGCCTGCTCTTCCGGAACACCACCGGCTTCATGGTTTCGGGCGTCCTCAATGCCGGCTACTACCGGCACTATGGTGCGGACCCGAGTCATTTCTTTCTCCTGCCGTGGGCGGTCGACAACGAGCGCTTCGAGAAAGCCAGCCACTTCGCAACCGGCGAACGGGAACGTATGCGCGAATCGCTCGGCATCCAGCCGGACCAGATCGTCTTTGTTTTTTCCGCGAAGCTCGTCGAGCGGAAAGACCCCATGACACTTCTGCGCGCGTACGAGCAGATGAGGGATCGGGACCGCGCGGTGATCCTGTTCCTCGGCGACGGCATCCTGCGGGAACTGCTCGAATCGCATGCGCGCGAGCACCAGCTGAGCGGTGCGCGTTTTGCCGGCTTCGTCAATCAGAGCGAGCTGCCGAAGTACTACGGGCTCGCGGATGTTTTCGTACTGCCGTCGACATACGAGCCGCGCGGAGCGGTAATCAATGAAGCGATGGCGTGCGGGCTCCCGGTCATCGTCACCGATCGTTGCGGGTCGGTCGGCGACATCGTGCTGGAGGATGAGAACGCATTCATCTATCCATCGGGCGACGCCGCCGCGCTCGCCGCTTCCATGACCCAGCTCGTCGACGACCCGTCATTGCGCCTGCGCATGGCCGAGCGCTCACGACAGATCATCGACACCTGGACGTTTTCACGCGGGGTTGAGGGCGTGAAGGCAGCGGCACTCAGCCTCGACGAAAGGCGCCAGGCATGATCACCGTCGCCATTCCGACCTACAACCGGGGAGCGATCGTCGTCGAAACGGTTGAGCGTCTTCTGACACTGGATCCACCACCCGATGCGATCATCGTCGTCGACCAGAGCCCGGCGCTGAACGAGCCGCTGGCCCGTCTGCACCGCCAGGGACGCATTCAACTGATCCGACTCGACGCGCCGTCGATCCCACGGGCCATGAACGAAGCGCTGCTGGCCGCGAGAACGCCGCTCGTTCTCTACCTCGACGATGACGTCGAGCCCTCGTCCGGACTGATTGCCGCCCACGAACGTGCCCATGTCCCGGAAGATAGGTGGGCGGTCGTCGGACAAATCCTCCAGCCCGGAGAAGAGCCGCGGCATTTCGAGCAGCCGGAGGATGACCTGGAGTTCCATTTCAATCACGACAGCGGACGGTTCGTGGCGAATGTAATGGCTGGGAATCTGTCGGTGAAACGCGACCAGGCCATCGCCGCCGGAGGCTTCGACGAGAACTTCGTCGGAGCCGGTTATCGCTTCGAAACCGATTTTGCTCTCCGGCTCATTGGCGAGGGAGGAAGGATCTGGTTTGCTCCTGAGGCCACGCTGCGCCATCTCAGGCTGGCCACCGGCGGCCTCCGTTCTTACGGCGATCATCGCAGCAGTCCCTCGCCCGCACATTCCGCCGGCGACTACTACTTCGCCATCCATCACCGCAAACCGCTTTGGCGATACGCCCTCAGGCGCATCCGCAGGAATGTGGCCACGCGCTACCATCTCGGTCACCCCTGGACCGTGCCGACGAAGCTGATCGGCGAGTTGCGCGGCCTCATGCTGGCGCGGCGCCTGGCGAGGGGAGGACGTAAGTTGATTCGACGACCGCAAGAAATGGCACGCGAGCCGACAGCGTTCCGCTCATCGATTCACTCATGATCACCTTCACCGTCCTGTTTCTCGCGCTGATGATCCTCTCGGTGGCCGTCACGCTTGCCGACTGGAGACGGGGATGGCTATTGGCCATCCTGGTCGGCGTACTGCAGGATCCGGCACGCAAACTGACGCCCGGCACGCCGGTGGTGATGTCCCTCAGCATCGTCGTAATTTATTTCGCGATCATCTTCACTGCGCAGAAGACGCTGCAGGCGTACGCGCGCGACTTTTCACGCCGTTTCAACAACGTGTTCGCCGGACTGACGGTTGTGCTTTTCTTTCTCTTTCTCGCCGCGGTCAATGGCATCTTTACCTTTGGCCTCGAGGGCTGGAAGGCACCGGCGCTGGGTCTTTTTGTCTATCTCTCACCGATACCGGCGGTGATCGTGGGCTATGCCTACCTGCAGCGGGAGGAGCAGCTCTACGACCTCTTCCGCTTCTACGCCATCGTCACGTCGATTGCCATGATCGGCACGCCGCTGGAGTACCTGAGGCTGCCCTGGCGCGTGCTCGGCACGGTGGCCCTCAACGAGGACAACCTTCGGCTGCTGACCAACCTGTCGATCCGGATGCTCTCCGGGTTCTATCGCGGTCCCGACATCATGGGATTGCACGCGGCAATCCTGACAATGATCGGAATGATCATGGCGTTGCGTTCGCGCAATGTGCGCAGTACCTCGATCTGGCTGTTCGTCACCGGTTGGGGATTCCTCAACTGCCTGATCAGCGGGCGGCGCAAGGCTCTCTACATGATCGCCGTTTTTGTCCTGGCGTTTCTGTGGCGCTACATCCGCCGCCTCTCCATGGTGCAGATCGCCTCCATCGTCTTCGTCGGGTTGATCATGGTTTTTGTCGTCAGCAAGTTGTCGCAGAGCGAAGAGTCGAGCGTCTACGCGCAGGGCGCTGTGACGAACCAGGAGGAAATCTACGGCCGGCTCGAGGGCGGTCTCAAGGACACCGTCGCGCAGTCAGGCATCATGGGCGGAGGCCTGGGCACAGCCACCCAGGGCGCCTACCATGTCCTTGGCGAAAGCGGCATTGCACGACTGGGCTGGCAGGAAGGCGGCCTGGGCAAGCTGGCCATGGAGCTCGGCATCCCCGGTCTTCTCGCTGCAGCCGGACTCGGGGTGGCAATGCTGATGACGATGTTCAAGATCTCCAGGCATCCCGACGTTCCCGGTTCATCGCAGCTCACGCGAGCAGCCCTGTTCGCAATCGTCGTTGCCAATGTCGTGGAGTTTCTCGCTTCGGCACAGGCCTATTCGGACGCGGTGCTCACGTTGTTGGCGGCGTTCTTCGTCGGCTGTCTGTTCGCGACCGCGACCCTCGACGAGCGCCTGGCGGAGGCCTCAGCCGAGGCCCGCGCGACAGGAACAGCATTGACGCCGGCAGTCCCCGCGTAGCACCGTAACGCGCGTGCGCCTGCTCCACGTCGTCCCGACTTATCTGCCCGCCACCCGATACGGTGGCCCGATCTATGCCGTCCACGGGCTGTGCCGGGCGCTGGCGGCTCGCGGGCACGCGGTCGACGTCTTCACGACGAATGTCGACGGCGACCGGGATTCCGACGTGCCGCTCAGCGTGCCGGTCATGCTCGACGGGGTGCGCGTCCACTATTTTCCATCGCCACTTCCCGGCCGGAGGATCTATTTCTCACCGCCGATGCGCAAAGCACTCGCGGAACATCTCCCGGCGTACGACCTTCTCCATCTGCACTCCGTTTTCCTCTGGCCGACCTACGCCGCGGCCCGCGCTGGAGAGCGGGCACGCGTTCCGTACGTCGTTTCCCCTCGGGGAATGCTCGTTCCCGAGCTGATCCGAAGAAAGAGCCGGTTCGTGAAGAAAGCGTGGATCCGGCTCGTCGAGAAGCACACGTTTCTGCGCTCGTCCGGAATTCACTTCACGGCCCAACGGGAGTGGGATGACGCCCGTCAGCTTCCGATCCCCCTGACCGATCCATTCATCGTGCCCAACGGGATCGATCTTCCGGCGGCGCCGTCGCGTGAGCGGCTGAACAACACGCTGCTTTTCCTCGGCCGGATCAACTGGAAGAAAGGCCTGGACCGTCTCCTCGATGCGCTCAAAGCCGTGCCCAACGTCAAGGTGGTGATCGCGGGAAACGACGACGAAGAGCTCACGCCCAAGCTTCGGGCTCAGGCCGCGCGGAGCGGCATCGCTGATCGAGTCGAGTTTCGCGGTCCGGTATTCGGCGCGGCGAAGGAAGAGTTGCTGCAGACGTCGACGGCTTTGATATTGCCCTCTCTCTCCGAAAACTTCGGCAACGTCGTCCTCGAAGCCATGGCCGTGGAGATGCCGGTGATCGTCACGCCGGAGGTAGGCCTGGCAGCCGGCGTTGCGCTGGCAAGCGCGGGCATCGTCACCAGCAGCCTGCCCGAGCCTCTGGCGGCCGCGATCCGCGGCCTCCTGAGCGACGGCGACGCCCGCGCGGCCATGGGCGCGCGTGGACGCGAGCTGGTGGAGCAACGCTTCACATGGGATCGTGTCGCCGCGCAAATGGAAGAACACTACCTGCGGATCGTGGCGGCGCGACGGTGAAGAACTGATGGCGACCGTAGACATCATCATCCCGGTCTACAACCGTGCCGCGTTGGTTCGGGAGGCGATCGATTCCGCGCTCAACGCGGCGCCGGACGTCCCGGTGGAGATCGTCGTCGTCGACGACGCCTCGACCGACGGAACATGGGATTGCCTCAACGCCTACCACGACCCGAGGATTCGATGCTTCCGGATGGAATCCAACGGCGGGCAATCGGCCGCGCGGAATCGCGGCCTCGACGCCGCTCGCGGGACGTACGTCAAGTTTCTCGATTCGGACGACATCCTCATGCCGGGGCATCTATCGGCCGAGGTGCGGGCACTCGAGACCACCGGCGCCGGGATTGCCGTTTCCGGCTGGTGCTCTGAGTCGAAGGGGAGCACCGTATCGTTTGGTGCTCAGGTGTTCGGGACGATCGTCGACGACGTCCTGGCCGGTCTGGCCGTTCCGACCTCCGCCGCGCTGTACCAACGGCGTCCGGACTGGCGATGGGACCCGGCTCTCCGAAAACTGGATGACTGGGACTACTTCTGCCAGGCCGCGCTCGGAGCGAAGCAGATCGTTACCGTGGACGGGGCTGCCTATCTGATGCGCGAGCATGCCGGCGCACGCATGACGAACACGTCGATGTTGGCCAATGCCCGCGAGCACCACCGAATCCTTCAGAAACTCGAGGAGAGGCTGTCCTCGGAGGGATTGCTCACGGCGCCGCGCCGGCAACGCCTCGCCCAGTATTTCTACAAGGAAATGCGCGTGCTCAGCCTCCATGACCGTGATGCCTTCGAAACGGGCGCCGCCCACATCCGTTCACTCGATCCATCGTTCCAGCCGCGCGACGAAGAACAACAGCGCCTGATGCGGATCCTGGCCCGCCTGCTCGGCTTTCGAAATGCGATCCTGCTTCATAGCGCGGCGAAACGCCTGGTGAAAGGCACCGAGCGGGATACGCGCTAGCCAAGCGCTAGCCAGCATATCTCACAAGCGTGGTGAGTGTTGATCTGTCATCCTGAGGCTGCCGGAGCCGCGGTACGAATTATTGGTGCTTGCTCCCAACCTGATTCCCGCGGCGTAGGACGCCGAAGGACCCCCCGCGCGCTTGCCGGGTCGGGTGGTGGTACTTCTCGATGCAAGCTCGTTGGGGGTCCTTCGGCGTCCTACGCCGCGACGATTGATTTGCGCACCTGCCACCATTCGAGGCGCGGCTTCGGCAGCCTCAGAATGACAGCGAGGATGACAGCGCGAGTGCTCCGCTCGAACGCGGCAGTTGCAACAGACTCCGCGCCCCCGCAACCCCGCCACCGCTGGTACCATGCCGATTCGATGCTCGATCGCATCACGCCGCTGATCCTCACGCGCGACGAGGAGGCGAACATCGGCCGGACGCTGACGCAATTGGCGTGGGCCCGCGAGGTCGTCATCGTCGATAGCCTGAGCACAGACGGCACGGTGGCCATCGCCCGACAGTTCGCCAACGCGCGCGTTGTCCCGCGTGCCTTCGACTCGCATGCCGGGCAATGGTCCTTTGGTGTGGCACAGGTGACCACGCCCTGGGTGCTGACGCTGGATGCCGACTACTTCGTCCCCGAGGCCTTCGTGCAGGAGCTCGCGGCGCTCGATCCGCCACCGGACATAGCCGGTTACGAGGCCACCTTTCGTTACGCGATCGAGGGCCAGCCCCTCCGCGCCGCGCTTTATCCGGCGCGGGCCGTCCTCCTTCGACGCGGGGCCTTCGAGTTCTGGCAGGACGGCCACACGCAGCGCGTCCGCGTACAGGGCCGCGTCGAGCGTCTGCGCGTGCCTCTCATCCACGACGACCGCAAAGACCTGCGCCGCTTCATCCACCGTCAGCGAAACTACATGCGCAAGGAAGCGGCGAAACTGCGCGCCACGCCATGGGCAGCGCTTCCGACCCTCGGCCGAATCCGCAAACTGCGCGTCGTGGCTCCGGCGGTCACGCTGTTCTACGTGCTCTTCGCCAAACGGGCCATTCTCGACGGCCGGGCCGGGCTCCGCTATGCCATCGAGCGGTTCCTTGCCGAGGCCGTCCTTTCCATCGAGCTGTTCCGGAGTAGCCACTGATGTCACGCCTGCGCAGGTTGCTGGGACTGGTGGTCAGGCTGCCGTTCCGCCTGGTGCCTCGCAACGCAGTCGTTCGCATCCGGTCAGGAGAGTTGCGCGGCTGGCGGTGGGTGGCCGGCTCGGGCACGCATGGCTGCTGGCTCGGCACCTACGAGGGACCCGCACAACAGTTGTTTCGCGACTGGCTTCGTCCCGGTGCCATCGCCTTCGATATCGGGGCGAATGTCGGATTCTTCACCTTGTTCGCTTCAAAGCTCGTGGGATCCGCCGGTCATGTCTACGCCTTCGAGCCGCTCCCGCGAAATCTCTCGTATCTCGAGCGGCACGTCCGGCTGAATGCCGTCAGCAACGTCATCATCGAGTCTCTGGCGATTACCGCGAGCACGGGCTCCGCCAGGTTCGAGATGGGGGAGAATGTCTCGCAGGGCAGGATTGACGACGGCGGCAACTTGCACGTCGTCACGGCATCGCTCGACGACCTGCTCGCCTCCGGCCGCGTCCCGCGACCCGAATTCATCAAGATGGACATCGAGGGAGCGGAAGGTGATGCTCTCCGCGGCGCGGCCACGCTTCTTTCGCACGGCCCGCTGACGATCGTTCTATCCACTCACGGGTATGTCCAGCACGAGCTCTGCTGGTCCATCCTGAAGAGCGCCGGCTTCGACCTCAAGCTTCTACGCGACGGCACCGCCGACGGCGACTACCTGCTCCTCGGTACGAAGTGAGGAACTGCTCATCGACGTCGCGACTCGGCGCAATCGCGCGCCGAATCGCGGCGTTGTCCCAGTGAATCACTTCTCCGGCTGCGAGCGAACGACGAAGTCGACTTCGCCGACGACGAGGTGTGACTTGGCGTTGAACGTCGCTGCTTCGTGCGCGCCGACGCGGCCGGTCGACGCCTCAAAGACTACGCTCACCTGATCGAGCTTCCCGGCCTTGCCGAGTGCGCGAAGGACATCGGTGACGTTGAAGACCTGATCGGGCAGCGCGTTGTCGGTGGTTGTGAAGAAGTTCAGCGAGCCGACGAGTACGCGCTTCGACGGGCCGCTCTTCGATTCGACATAGACCTCGTAAGTCGCGTCGGGCGGCAGATCGAACTTGATGTTCTTCAGAACGAGATCCGTCTCCACCGAAACCGGCGGCTCCGCGGAAAGCGCGAATCTCTTCGGCGATCTCGTCTCCGCGTTCTCGGGCAGCGCCACGCTCTTGCGCGTCGTGAGCGCGTTGATGGCCAGGCCTTTTGCGGAGCCGAGGACGACGGAATGCGACAGCGCCAGGCGCGTCTTGTCGAATTCCGCGGCCGTCATCGGCGCCGCCGCGAGCGCCTTCTTCGCGGCCACGAGCGGCGCGCTGGGACGCGCGCAATTGCTCGGGCGCTGGTACACGTAATCGACCATCCCGCCGTTGATGATGTCATTGACCGTCTTCGTGACGAGATTCCCGTTCTCGTCGACGTACGAGAACGGCTGTTTCAGATAGTTCGGATCGTTTGGATTGTCGTGGCCGCTGATGCTGTGCCAGCAGTCCCACGTACGATCGATGTTGCAGTGGTGCAGCCAGAAAATCGGATCATTCGCCGAATACGGCACCGCGCCCATCACCGTGTTCTTGCACGGCGCGACGGCGCAGTGCACGTCTCCGTGCGGCCGTCCTTCGATCGTCGACTGAAACTGGCCGCTGCCCAGGAAATAGGGCAGGTTGAGCGTGCGATTGATGTCCGTCATCGCCCCGTTGAGCGTGCTCCCGCTGCTCCAGCCGGGCGCGCGGCGCGCTTCGTAGAGCGGATTCGCAACCGTGGCGCCGCTGGCGTCGACGTACGTCGGCTGCGTGAACTCCTTCGGCATGGCCAGGTTCGCGGTGTCGGTGTAGTCCCAATACGGAAGGCGCAGATTCGGATCGCCCGCCGCTTTCTGCAGCACGCGCTCGAAGTAGAAGAGGAACAGCCGGTGCCAGGCG
This sequence comes from Thermoanaerobaculia bacterium, assembly GCA_035482045.1. GTDB lineage: Bacteria > Acidobacteriota > Thermoanaerobaculia > Gp7-AA8 > Gp7-AA8 > JADGNZ01. The sequence goes on along the minus strand of DATHRD010000037.1, from coordinate 19,324 downwards.
AAGAAGTACGGCGTGCCGTGCTGGCATTGCGCCCACACGGTCGTGGCCGTGGAGTCGGGCGGTGTCAGATTCTTGACATTCTGCCAGTACGGCGAGCTCGGCGAATATCCGAAGCGCGCCATCCACGCTTCTTTCGTTCCCGTCGGCGACTGCGTTCCGAAGTAGCCGTGCATCGCGCCCCAGTACTCCCAACTGCCGCGGTAGTCGGTGGACTTCGGATCCCGCCGTGCTGCGCGACTTCATCACGGCCACGGCCTTGCGAAAGCTGGCCACGCGACTCGGATCCTTCGCGAAGTCCTGCCACGCCATCCGCACCGGCGTCTGCGCCGATACCCCAAACGCAAACGCAAACACGAAGATCGCCACGAACGCTGAACGGTTCATCTCGTTTCCCCCTCCTGATTAGGAGTGTCGCACAAACGATAAAACCCTACCCGCGACATTTACGGACACCCTTTAACCAACGGCGAGATCTCGCGCTGCCGCATTCGCGTTAGCCGGCAACGCGGCGCTGCCAGAACGGTGATGCCGTCCAGCGCTGCTCCATCGCGTAATACGCGGCACGCGCCGCGAGATATGCGGTGTATTCGCGGGCGAGCTCCTCGCCATACGCCGCGATGGCCCGCGGTTCTCCAGCGAGTGAATCGCGAATCACCGCTGCGGCCCGGATGCCCGAGCGCAGTGCTCTCGTAATGCCTTGCGAGGAAAGCGGGTCGAACGACGAGGCGGCGTCGCCGATGGCGAGCCAGCCGTCGCCTCCCGGAGAATCGAGCCGATGTGAGGCCGCCGATGCAACGCCCGGACGTTCCGCGAGTGTCGCGCCTGCAATGCGCCGGGCAGTTCTCGGCAGCTCATCAATCCATGCGCGCCACGTGGCGGTATCGTGGAGATGAGCGGCATGGGCGAGGTCGGAATCGGTCATGGCAACGACCGCGACGCGGCCATCCGGCATCACCGCCGAATAGCCCCAGCCGTCGTGGCGCGATTCGATGACCGCCCATGTTGCCTCTGTGGGCCCTCGGGGTATCCCCTCGAAGACGCCGGCAATACCGACCAGCGCATCCGCGCCGAGGCGCTGCGTACCGAGGCGGCGGGCCACCGTTGCCTGGCGGCCGGTGGCGTCGACGAGCATGCGAGCGCGCAGCGGAGCGTCGCCGTGGAGCTTCCACTCGTCACCATCGCGCGTCAACGCTCCGACGTGACCGTCGATGCGTTCGACGCCGTGACGGTGCGCCTCCGCCGCGAGTGCGGCCTCGAGGCGTTCGCGGTCGACCCGCCAGCCGTGTCCGCTCGGGTGGAAGAGGAAGTCGGTGTAGTGGGCGGTGTCGCTCCCCCACGCCGCGATCGTCCCCTGGCAGCGCGCGTGCTCGCCAGAGGCAAACGCGGCGTCCACGCCGAGGTGCGCCAGCAACGGCCGCGCCTCGGGTGAGAGCGTCTCGCCGAGACGCATGCGATGGCGCGTTACCGCATCGACGACTGCGACGCGCAGAGGCGTCGTGCGCGCCAGTTCGATCGCGAGCGCCAGACCCGCGGGACCGGCGCCGGCGATCGCCACATCCCATCGGCGATCACGCGATGCACCCATGGACGCCATCAGGTCTGCAACGGTGGTACATACGCTTTGACGGCGGCATCATTGCGCTCGACCTCGACGAACTGCACTCCCGCCGGCCCCTGGCTCTGCACGATGAACCCCATGTCTTTCCAGTTCACCACCATCTGCATGTCGCCGATATTCGGCATGGCCGGAGTGGGTTTGCCGTCGGGATCGTTCGCGAATCCGCGCGTCCACGGAAGCTGTTGTCCGTCCGGGTTGCCGGCGCTCGGATAGACGAAGAATGGCCGCTGAGCAGGCCACCACCAGAACGTCACGTTGGGGGTGGTGGGGCCGATGTCGTTCGTACCATCAGTGGGATTGATCGGCTGGTTCGAGCACTCGTTGTAGTCGGCCTGCCATGGCTGGGCCATGTATTTGATGATGTCGCCCGGCTCGAGGCCGCTGCTGCTGTAGTCGTTGTTCGTGCCGTTCGTGGGGCTGAGTTTTCCCTGCTGCGGATTCGCCGCGGCATGGATGCGGAACGGCTGCGAATAGATCGTCAGGTTGCGGCAGATCCACGTCATTTCGATCCCGGGACAGAAGGCACCGCCGACGCAATTGTCGAGCGCGGCGCGATCGATGGCCGCCGCGGGCGGCGGCGTCGGCCGCGACGTTCCGGCGGGCAGCACACTCCCCTGCACCCACTGCTGGATCAGGAAGTACTGGGTCTGCGTGAGCGTCAGGTACTTCGAGATGGTCTGGTCGGTGATCGGATTGTCGCCCGCGAGCCTCGGCATCAGGTTGACGCCGCCGTTGGTCGTCCCGGGCGCACGCAGGATATAGAACGGAAAGTTCCCTCCCGTGTCCTGCGTAATCGTCACATGCTGGCTGACGCCCTGCGGAGGGATTTCCGCGACCCATTGATAGAGGTTCGGACGGGCCAGGATCGGTGCGACCTCGTTTTCGAAGTCGACCAGGTACCCTGGATTGAATCGCCCCTGTGAGAACAACTCGGGGTTGTAGTTCTGGAGCCGCACGGCGATGTCGTACATCGTGTCGTGCATCGTGACCAGGTTCACGATCTGTGGCGCGAACTTCGGTGGAGCGCCGAGGCACCAGGCCGGAACGTCGACCGGCACCGACGCGCCATTGGTGAGAAGCAGCCTCGCTGTGACCGGCCCGTCGGAGACATCGTCGAACCAGCCGTCATTGTTGGCGTACGCCGTAAGAACGTACTCGTAAGGAGAGCCCTGGGGATTTACGTTCGTCGTACCCGAGGAACCGTTGCCGGCGAGGACGAGCAGGTTCCCGTTGGCGTCCAGTTGAATGGAGCCGAGCGTCGTGACCGGAAACGGCTGGACGTTTGCCTCGCTGAACACACCGGAGACATTGAACTCGGCCGATGGGGGATTGCCGCTGCCGCCGATCGTGCGCGGCCCGGGATCGATGATCAGACTTTGACGGTCGGGGTTCGACGAATTGCGCAGTGGAGTCGTCCCCGGGATGTATCCAGGGTCGCCCTCCATCCCCGATCCGGTCAACTGCTCGAACTCAAACCAGCACGCCTTCTTGTTCGCGAGATACACCGTCCACTCGATCGCCGCCACCCCGCCGCTGCCGGCCGCCACCTCAGTGCCGGGGTCGTTCGGATTCGTATCGTCGTATGCGAACACACGGAATCGCTGCGCCTGTTTGAGCAGATTTCCGTCGGTATCGCGAAACGACGTCACCGGTTGTCCGGTCTGTGGATCGGTCGGAAGGGCGCCCCCCGACTCCGGGGCGATGTAGAACTGAGAGCTCGTGCCGATGCGGGCAACGCCGATAGCAGGATGGATCTTGTAGATGGTGGCCATGTCGTCTCCTTCTTTCCTGTCAGCGCTGCGCGAAACCCCGCAGATAGCGGGTGCTCCGTTTGGCGTCGAGCGGGGGATCGGGATACTCCGGGAAATCGACCCCGCCGAAATTGAGGATGAAACTGAAGTCGGTGCCGGTCACCTGGGCGTTTCCGTGGCACCCCATGCACCCACCCATATTGAAGGCCTGATACTGCACGCCGGCTGGTACGTGCACGTTGGTGAACGGCCGGCCGGCGTTGCTGAATGACGTCTTCACGCCGGCCGACGGTCCGTTCGCGATCAGCGCCCCTTCGAAATCCTGCAGCGTGCTGTTGGTCTCGACGACCGAGTTCGCGAGAAAGAACGTGGCCGCGTTGTTTGGCGCATTCGGGTCGGTCGACGTGATGTCTCCCTGGTTGAACGGCCGGTACTGGACGTTGACGAGCTTGTAGAACTGCCATGGCCCGGCGGCGTTGGCCAGCGTGAGCGTCTGGTGCGCCTGCTGGTTTGCCGCAATCACGGCCGGAGGAATGGCGAAGTCGCGCCCATTGACGCAGATTCCGGCGCCCGGCGCGGTTCCCTTCGGCAGGCCGGGCGTGAGATTCTGATAGAAGATCTGGTCTCCGTGATTCGTGCAGAACGGCTGGGTTCCGATCGTCACCGTCGGATCCGGCTGGTGCGTCGCCGGGTTGTAGCCGTCGGTGTACGTCGGGGTGGGCGTGGTCGCATTCACGCCGGCGGGAGCATTGACGATCGTTCCATTTGCATCCTCGACGGGCTTGCCATTGACCGGATTCCGGATGTTGTCGGCCTGTTCGAACGTTGCGTAGATGAACGTCGGCGCGGACGGCGTCTTCTGGATGATGTGCAGCGCCACCATGCCCCACACCGCGTCGCGATAACACGGCGTCGGGCTCGTTCCTCCCGTTCCGGCGTTCTCGTAATAACGGACGGTCGTCGTGTGGAAGTGCGTCGCGTCTTCGGTCGGGGCCAGCATCCGCCACCCCGACTTCACCTCCACCGTGCCGGCAGGAAACGAGATGACCGAACCCGCGGCGGGCACCGTGTTCGTTTTGAGTGAGTTCGTGAACTGATTGACGTCCGCGTAGAAGTTCCCGCCGTGGTTCCAGAAGGTGTTTCCGGCGACGTACGCATACTGGACGCGGTTGGCTTTTGCCAGAAAGCGAATCCGTTGGGGATCGCTGTTCGCCGGCGTCGCTCCGGCCGGGACGATGGCCGCGTACATCGTATCGAGCCCGATCTGCGTCACTTCATCGAGATTGACCCACGGCGGGTTCTCCACCGTCTGGCCGCTGCAGGGAGGCACCGGCGCGAGGTAGTTGTATGCCGGCGCCGCGTCGAAACCGAAGTCGCCGCTCGGCTGGAATCCGGGCGGAGGACCGTCGCCGGGGAAGATCTCCACCTTCGAGCGATACGTTTCCCATACGAGCGGCCCGTTCGGACTACCGAACGGACGCGACGTGTCCGCCACACCGCGCGTCTGCGGCTGTCCCGTCTGCGGCACCGCCGGCCAGTTCACCGCAAAGAACTCCTGCCACGCGAACGCAGACGCCTGCGCGAGCGTCGCCCCCGGCGCGCCGCCTGGGATGTCGGCCGGCAGGGCGGCGCTGATCGCCATTCCTCCCACGACCGCGGCACTCGGCCGCGCCAGGGTGGTGGCCCGGACAGGTTTGGTCTCGCTCTGCTGCTGGCAGGCAACGAGGAAAAGGAGCGGAAGCGCGATCGCCACCGCGGAGCAACGCCAGAAACGCGCACAATCTCGACGCATCATCGCCTCCACGTCACATCATTTTGGGGGATGGAATGAATTGATTATACGCAAATGGCACCCCTCGTCGACGCGATTTACCGGCATCGGACGAGACTTCAGCGGACGCGTAGTTCGCGAGCCGTTGGACGGGGCATCGGCTCCAGAGGATGGCGTAGCGAAGGCCTGGCCCTTCTGATTTCCCTGCGAACCTGTTCACCCCGCCGCAGATCCAGACGAGCCCGAGATGGTCAAACAGAGCAAGCGCCTCTATCAGGCATGGTGCCGCTTTGGTGTGTCTCGCTGCGGCGAGATATGCGTCGCCCGCGTTCTGAAGCGCGCGCGCCAGAATATCTCTGTGGTCCGTCATGCGTGCGATTGAAGCAACACGCTCGAACGCCTCGGCCGCTTCTGCGGGGCGTCCGCTGTAGATTAGGCAGGAAGCCTCGGCCATTACTGCTGTCAATTCACGATAGCGATCACCATATTCTTGGAAGACGACGGCCGCAGCCTGAGACAACGGTATCCCTTCGATGGCACGACCACTCTTCATATAAATCGTCGCCCTGATATACCAAACCACCGCCCGATCAAGCGGATCCGTCCCCGGCGACTGGTCAAACAACTTCTCGGCGTCGTCGAGCGACTTCAGGCCCTCGGCGAAGCGGCCGAGGTAGCGGAAGGCGTTGGCGCGCTCGCGGACGGCCAGGGCCAGGACGGGGCGGCGATCCTTGTTGCTCTTCGGCAAGCCGAGGGCGATGCGGCAGGCGGCGTTCGTGATCACCAGGCTGAACTGCGGCTGCTTCTCGTGGTAGGCGTGCGCGGCGCGGCAGAGCTTCCGGACCACGGCCGCGGTGTGGAAACGCGGGTCGGCCTCCATGTCCACATCGCGAAAGCGGATTAGCGATTTGACCAGCGGCTCCAGCAGGGCCTCGGCATCGGCATGCTCCTTCTCGATCCGCCGGTACTCCGCCAGCGCCGCCTCGAAGCGCCGCGGGCGGGTCATGATCAGGCCCATGGCCGCCCACGTCTCCGGGTCACGGAAGGCGTCATCCATCTCGCCGATGAATTGAAGCCGCCCGCTGCACTCCTTGCAACCAGCCAGGTGCTTCTCGATGGCCTCGGCGTCCGTGCTGAGCGAAGGGGCCAGGGCGTAGGCCGACAACTCGTCATCTCCGTAGTGAACGTTCATTTGGAAGACCTCATGGAGTCGTAGAGCTCACGGACGCGGCGGCGGCAGGAGACCAGGAGCTGGAGCACGTAGGCCGGAGATGGTGGCTAGTTGCTCGGCGATGGACTCCTTCGACTCCTCGTGGAAGTAGTAGCGGCGAAGGGTCTCCCGGCACTTCTCGCCGAGGCGGGCCAACACCCTGGCCACGGTCATGTTGAGCAACCAGCGCTCGTTCTTCTCCTCGGCGGCCTGATCGGGCTTCTCGTCGTGCTCCGGCAGCAGCGGTTCTTCCCGCTTCCGGCGGCGCAGATAGTCCTTCGAGGCGTTGCCGATGGCGCCGATCAGCCATCCCTTGAGCTCGCGCACCTGCTCGTGGCGCTGCAGGTAGGCGGTGAAAATGTCGTGGACCAGGGCCTCGGCGTCATCCGGCGGGATGCTGTAGCGGCGGATGGCGATCGAGCGCAGGAGCACGCCGTACTCGATGTAGAGCGCCTCGAATTCGCTCTCGTCCGTCGGGGGGGATGGATCGGTCACCGTTCTCACCGTACTCCAGAGGGCACCGGAAGTCCTGCGCCAGGAGGATACCGAAACGTCGGCGGGCTCCGGCCAGGTCGTCTGCCACGGACCATGACCAGCACCGGGCGTGGCCGGCTGGAGTACGAACAGGTCGGTGGCCTGGACGAGCGTGCCGGTCAGCGCCCGGATGGCGGCCACGATGATGTAAATCTTTCCAGCGGTTGCCGTTGCGCGGCCCTGACGCAGCAGGAGAAAGTGCTTCCGGCTGATCGATTCGACCGCTTCGTCGAAGGCAATTCGATTGGCTTCCCGGACGATGTCGAGGGCCTTCAGTCCCAGCTTCTCGATGAACCTCTCCAGCCGAGTGGGCGTTGGTTCCATGAGGCAGACGATCTCCTTCAAAGAGGAGAGCCACGACCGCCCTCCGTCCCTACCCCCATGTTTACTTAGATACCTATACGACGCTTAACGGTTACAGAAGTGTGACGGGCGGGGTGGGGGGCGGTGGCGGCGGGGGTCCGAAACGAAGGTTCGACCCCTCGTTTTCCTCACTGCGTCAATGGCGCGGGCAAAAGCTCGCTCGGCAAATGGACAGCCGCCAAGGAGAGCAGACGTCCCCGTCTGCTCTACTCGGCGCCGCACCTACAAGCCGGAAAGGGTGTGGGCCTCATCAAACCCCTTGCTTCTCGGCACATCCAACGGAGTGCTTAGCCCATATTTCTCACACGACGAGTGGAATTGCCCGCAGCCTGTCTGCCGATCATGCGGAGTGGTGCCGATGAGCAGGACCGATGTGGCACAGACACTCTTGTCTGTGCGGGGTCTCGCCCCACTCGAGAGACTGCAAGCGCTCACGGCACGCGGCTTCGGCCGGAGCACAGACAAGAGTGTCTGTGCCACATCGGTCTCTGGCTTGCGGCGGCAGGCAGGTAGGCGCGATCAGGTCGTGAGAAATCCAGGGTAGCCCGAGGCGCAGTCGTGGTGCTTCAGGGATGGTCCGTGACCGTGATCCGGAGCGGTGTCATCCCTTGCTCGACAGAGACGGGGATCTCGGTGCCAGCCTTCTGTCGCAGCGCACGAATGACGGCATCTCCGGGCGGGATGCCAGTGAATATGAATGTGCCGTCGTACATCGTGGGAGCAGACACGACCTTCTGACCGGCGCGAAATAGATACACCATTGCGTCGCTGAGCGGACGTCCGCCTGTATCAAGCACGGTTCCGCGAATCGTGGCTCCATCAATCGTCATCGTGAACGTGAAGGCGGCATCCGGCGGTACGACAATCGTTTGCGTCGCCGACACCGCAGCATCTCGCCGGTACGCGACGCGATACGATCCCGGCGCCACATCCGAGAGCGCGAAACGCCCGTTGCCGTCCACCGCTGCGACAAGCTCACGCGAAAACGGCGTGATGTTTTGCTGGAACGAGGTGCCAAGATCACTGGAGCGGTTCATGGTGATGAGCTTGTCCGGTATGTCGAGCACCAAAACGACCGCACCGCCATCCGCCGGCGTGCCGTTGCAGAGCACGGTGCCCGACACTGCCGTCTTGTGGAGGTCGACGTCGAGGTCGGTCACCTCCGATGTATCCAAAACCTCAATGTCCTGTTCGTACAGCACGGCGTTGTCGCTCGATAAGCGAAGGAGAAAGTGCCCTGCGGGAACCGGTGCCAGTTGTGCCTCGCCGTTGTAGAGGGGTGCTGCGATCGCTGCCCAGTTCGCGTCCCTACCGCCTACCATGAGGCGGGCTTCCGCCCCGCACGCATCAATGGGCGCACAGTGCAGCGCGAGCGTCTTTGCGGGCGAGAGCCGGATGACACCGGTATCGGCGTCTTTGTCCTCGTCGACGGCGACCGGGCTCTGGAGTTTCCGGGCGTATCGTGGCGCGTCCAGCGTCAGCGCGTAGTTCCCGGCGACCAGACCGGACACGTGGAAGCGACCCTCGGCGTCGCTGAGCACGGCATTCACATCGTTCCGCAGCGCCGACAGGGCCGGACCAAAATCGCTCATAGGTACCGCCGCGACGCGGGCGTTCGGGATCGACGCGCCCGTGTCAGCATCAACGACGGTGCCGAGCGCGCCCGCGCCCGTCAAGACGGTCACGGTTCCAAGATCGACGACCTCGCCGGGATGCACTTCACGTGGCGGCACGTGCACAGGGGCGAAGCCCGCGACGTGTATCTCAGCCGAGTACGTGCCGGGTGCGAGGTTCAAGTCCTCGAACACTCCCGCATCGGAGAGCGTTTCGGTGCTGGTACTGCCGTTACCTGACAGGAGGACGGTTCCCGGTCCGACCGGTTGGTGGTCGTTGACGCGGACCACGTGCAGCTTCAGGCCGGCAGCGGGATCGAGTTGCACGGTGAGCGGGCCGCTATCCTTCGACGGCGTCAGGTGGTGGCGCGCGGTCACGCAGCCTCTGGCGGAAATGTCAACGTCGGCGCCAGACAAGGGAACGTCGACGAGTTTTGCGATGCCTCGGTGATCCGTGGTGACTTTTTGCCGTGAGCCGCGCAATTGCACGGTCGCCGACGCGATCGGCGCATGTTGGACATCGAGAATGCGCAAGGCGAGCGTTGCTCCGCGCACGAGCGCCACGTCCCCGAGATCGATCAACTCATGACCATCGAGAGCGATGCTCCGGACGTTGCTTGGGTAGCCGCCATGTTCGATCGCCAGCTCGACGGAACCTGCCGGAACACCGGCCAGCGAAAAGATGCCATCACGGGCGGTGGTGGCGCGTTGGGTCATCCATTCGCCGTCGCTCAGAAATTGCGCGGTAACGTTCGTGGCATCCAGCGACTTGCGCTCGTCGCCGACGACACGTCCTCGTATGGTGCTGCCGCGGTGCAACTCGACCGTCGATGGCAGGGCGGGGATGCGGCCGAGGATCGTGCGTGGCACGAGGCCCGGTGCGAACACGCGCAGCCGGTAGGCGGACGCGGCCGGTATCCATGGCACGACGAGGTCACCTTTGTCGTTACAGGCAGCACGGAACTCCAGGTATGCCGGCTGCGGAATCTCGAGTGGTGCGAGAGTGGCCGAGCATGCCGCAGCCGGGATTCCATCGTCAGCGCGCACGCGGAGCGTGGTGTGCGCTCCGGCCTGCGGGATGAGCTCGTTCGCTTTCGCGTCTACCGGTTGCCAGGCGCTCGCGGCCGTCGCGCCGTCCACGCGGGCGTACACGCGCTCCGCGCGAGGCGCGATGAGGGTCGCCGTCTCGCCGGGCGCCACCGTGATCGATGGCAATAAATCGTTTGGCAACTCGCGCAACATCTTCTCGGTGCCCCACCGTACGGTGAGGTGTTCCTCAGAGCGGATCGTCGCGACCCGCAGGCGTTGGTCCCTCCCCGCGGAACAGGGTGGTTCCAACGGCAGTGCGCCATGGAGCCGGATCGGCGCACACTGCGCGGACCAGATCCAGATGCTTTGCTCCGGCTGGATGCTCGTGGGATACGCATCGGGTTGCTGAGCCATGCGGCTCTGGGGATTGACGAGGCGCATCGTGAACTGGCCGGGCGTTCCGGATTGAACAAGCTGGAGGAACAGTGCGAGGACGAGCATGTGCGTCTACTTGTGGGCGGTGGCCTGGCGGGCAAGCTTCGGAAGTTGAAACAGGTAAAGGGAGGCCGGCCCCAACTCGGGAGAGGCGGGATTCTTCGGCGTCCCAAGCAAGCACACGAGAACGGCATCGCGGACGTCGCAGCGCGTATGCCCGAATGGCCCCTGACGCGTCATCCCAAGCGGCACGCGCGTCCGGACACCGTGTTCTGCCGGATACCAGAGCGCCCACGTCACTTGATCGTTCGCCACGGTGCGCACGACCAGTGCCGGTCCGTCCGGCGTCACGACCAAATCGTCCACGGTCGGTTGTTTGTTGATCAAATCCCGGTACCGTGCGGCCTCGTCGGCGCGGTACAGGTTGAAGAGGTCCGCAAGGCGCGGAATGACGAGCTCCTGAAGATCAGGAGCGAGCGGCGGAAGCGCCGTGCCATCAGCCCGATAGCGAAAGACGCCCGGTTCCACGGCAGTGAAGACATATAACGTTCCCTCGCCGTCTATCGCGAGCGCCCCCGTGTGCGGCGGGCTCGACTTCCGAATCGCGTCCAGCGCCTTCGCGGTTTGTACGAAGTGCACGGGCTCCCGCTTTACCTGTTCCTTCGGATCGGAGGGAATGGAGGTCCGCCAGACGATAGGAAACGGGAGCGTCTGGCTCGTGTCCATGCTGAAGTGTCCGAGCAAATACCGGGTATGCCCGTACAGCGCAATGTCGCTGAAAATGAACCCCCCTGAGACTTTGTTTCTGTACACCGCATGGCCATCGTTCACGTCGCCCGCGTACTGCGGAGTCGGAAACGCGAACGCATAGAAGAGCGGCCCGCTGCTGACGACATTCATGACGCGCTCGATGCCATCCGTGCCGCCGTCAACGAGCGTTCGGCATTGCCTGTCCGTCAGCGAATAGCGATGCACACCGTCAAGTCCGCCGACAATCACGGCGTCACGCGACACCCACGTGACTGCGACCAGCCCTTGCCCGCACTCGGGCGTGAGCGGGTGGACCGCGCTTGGCGCGAGCGCGGGGGCGGCGACCGCGACCCCCGCCAGGAACGCGAGAGCCGCAGTCAACGCCGAATGGTACAAACCCGGAGTCAGCAGCGCCAGGAATCCCGACAAACGACGATTCGCTACGAGGCGCGCTTGCTTCGTCAATCGCCGCACACTGCTTGAGGTCTGGCTCATGTTCGATCCGCGCGTGAGAAGACGTACTGAGTGCCTGGCTCGGACTGGCGTTCTGTCGCGCAACGCTAACTGGCGATTCCCGCGCGCCGCCCCTTACGGCTCACCGAGGGAGTAGGTGAGATCGCCGCTGTTTCCGGTTACCGTACATGACATGCACTCGTGACTCATGGCCGACATGACGCAGTACGGCAGGCCGTCCAGCCAGTAGATGTAACCGCCGTCCGAGCAGTAGATGTCGGCGTTCGCGACCGAAGCGGTGAGCGTGAGGATGGCGATAACGATGAGGGGTATCAAACGTGAACGTAAACGCATGGTCAATCTCTCCTTACGAAAGTCGTACGGCAAACGAAATGCTTGCCGCCCTCTGCACGTAAGGCACGATAGTGCAGCAGGGAAGGGATGTCCAGTCGGTGGAGCTTCACCTTTTACAGGCCGGCGTCAGCGGACGCCGAGTACGCTAGGGCCTACCAATGCACGGCGATATCGGGCTTCACCGCCGCGCTTCGGTGGCCGCAGTAGGTCGCGGAACATAACCGAAACGACGGGTCGGCCCCTTCGTTTCGCGTCCTTGCCATTCTGCGCAACAAGCGCGATAGGAATCCGCCGAAAAAGGCACGGCAACATCCCCGTTATAGCGCGACGGAGCGCTACACACTACTGTCATCCTGAGGCTGCCGTAGCCGCGGCACGAATTGCGGATGTTTGCTCAAATCTGATCCCGCGGCGTAGGACGCCGAAGGACCCCCCAACTACCTGCCGGAAAGGGTGGTGGCTTTGGCGAACGCCCTGTCGTTAACGACGGCGCAAGCATCGAAGGCCCCCTCCCTTCCCGGCCTGTAGGAGGGGGATCCTTCGGCGTCCTCCGCCGCGACGCTTGATCTCGGCAAGCATCAACGTTCGAGGCGCGGCGGAGCCTGAGCGTGGCCGAAGGAGCAGCCTCAGGATAACAGTTTTCGACGCCGCCACGCACATCCGCCGCCTCTTCCTCGAACCGAAAGAGTCCTACTCTATCCGCGACGCCGCCGAGATTCTCTGCATGCCGCTGCCGGACGTCCTCGGGTGGATGGAAGTCGGTGAGCTGGAAGGGTGGACACGCCTCACGGCGTGAGGCTGTCGTGGGGAGAGCTGGCCTCCTTCGGCATGGACTTCTGGCCGCAGGAAGCGATCGAAGCCGCCCTCGGCGCCGACGTCGCCGAGGCCATCCCCGAGCTCCTCCGCCTCGCCGACCTGGAAGTGCGTATCCCCCGCCTCGAGATCCTGGCCCTGGAACACCTCGCCGACCGCGACGGCAAGTCGGTCGACGCCGTCCTCGCGCGCGAGCTGCTGGACGTCGTGTCCGCGAACTCGGACTACCTGGCCACGGCGATACTGGGCTTCACCGCCCGCGCTTCGGTGGCCGCAATGAGTCGCGCCCAGCATGCGAAACGAGGGTCCGAAACTTCGTTCGCCTCGGAAGCTCGTGCCATCGGAACACCAACTCGTCGAACACCCGGTTCACGATCGAGTCCACCGTCACACTCGCGAGTAAACTCGAAACCCTGAACTCCGATGATGGTCGTCTCCGATGCGGAACGGATGGAACTGCGTTGACAGGGGGCTTTAGAGCTCCATCGCGGAGCACGTGGCCGCCCGCGGCGGGAAAATACCCACGCGGCAATGCGATCCGTGCTCTCGGATTGTGGAAGACTTCGAGTACTTGACGACCTGACCCTCAACCGACTCCGGTCCCGATCTCGTTCGTGATTCATCCGAATTCGCCCCTACGCTCCCAGGGGGTGTGAGGAAATCATTCCGAGCGCTTCGTTGAGTTGCTGCCACGGACTTCTGACTGCAGAGACTTCTGTACCGACTCGTTTACGGGCGAAATGAGATGCGTTTCTCGCCGTCGCGAAGATCGACTTGCTGTGCGGTGCCGCCGAGTACCAGCTCGTACACGCCAGCAGGCAGTCGCCAGATCCATTCCGACGGTTGTCCGGGACGCGGCTGGAACGCCGCCACACGCCAAAGGAGCGGGGTGATGTCGATTCCTCCGACGCGGACCAGTAGCTGGTCGGGTTTCGTCTCTTTCGGAACGAGCACGTTGACTGCCACCTCGGCGGCCATCGCGAGCGGATGCTGCTGCGACCCATCGGCCGGCAGCGTGAACGCGGCGATCTGGCCGACCGGCCCGGAAGACACCGCCACGATCAGCGTTCCCGGCTTCAGATCGGGAATCTCGAATGTTCCATCCGCTTCGCTGAGCACCGATCCGCCGAATCGTCCCACGCCGGTTTCGAGCTGCCACTCCACGGTCAATCCGCCTGTTGGAAGGACGCCGCTGAACGTCAACGCGGATCTGGTCAGCTTGAGATGAACCACCTGACCATCGGAAGTGAGCGGATGGGTAGCGGCCGGATAGTCCGCATGCGAGACGCGGATGAGCGCGCCCTCTTCCGGCGCACTGCCCAACTCGAACCGGCCGGCGTCATCGGTCGTCGTCCGTTGAACGGTCGTGCCACGCGCGTCCTCCAACGCGACTAAGGCGCCTGAAATCGGCTGCCCCGATTCCGCGTCGGTCACGTCGCCGACGATCGGCGGCGCGTCGAAATCCGTCGAGGCATCGAAAACCGGAACGTCTGGAATGGCGATGGGCCTGGAGCTCGCTGCGTCTCCCTGCCAGGAAGTGAGGCGATAGGAACCTGGTTTCACATCTTCGAACAAGAAAAAGCCGGTGGAATCGGTCGTCGCCAGGATGTCGTGGGCGGCCTTGCCGAGAATCTGTTCGACGACAGTTCGTCCTTGCGCGTCCGTCCTCTCGCGCACAATCGTCAGCATCGGCGAATCCTCCTCGGCAATCGGAAAGAGCGAAATCGTCGATTCCGTGATCGGTCGGCCTCCGCGAGTTGCGAAGCCGCGCACGAGCACGCCACCGACGTCGATCTCGATTGCCGCGTCGTCGCTACATTCTCCGGCATCGAGAGAAACGGTCCGTCCGCCCGCCATGCGATGATCCAGACTCACCACGGCCGCGTAATCGCCGCTCGCCAGGTCGGTGAAACGAGCCCAGCCATCCTCATCGCTGCTCCGGGTGATGACGTCGGCCTGATCGTCGGCTGTTCCGCGATGGAGCTCAATGGGTGCTTTAGCGACAGGTTGTCCACCGCGGATTACGTGAACGCGGAGAGCACATCCAGGCACGAGCGCGACCGTCCCGACGTCGAGACCGGAAGAGACCACGAGGCCCGTCTTCACCGTCGGCGCGAAACCCTGAGCCCGAACGGTGAGCGAGTAAGTTCCAGGCTGTACGGACAGCTCGAAATGGCCGTACGCATCGACGGACCCTTCGAAAAGAGTCGAATTCCTCTCCCCGGCCCTCCACTCCGGCAGTTCGTCCGAGCGCGCGCGAACGACAACCTTGGTGAGGGGCACGTCGTGATCGTTCACGGCGCGTCCCTTGATCCGCAGAAGCGGCGCAAGCGCGATCTCGCCGAGGTCGTGGACCGCGCTGCGGTCGTCAACTCGCTTGAGGTCAATGGCCGTTGTTTGATGGTCATCCGCCTCGAGGATGATCTGTTCGATGTCGCGCCGCACCGCGGGAGTGGCAAACGAACCGTCGGCGGCGGTCAACCACCGATCGAACGAGCGTTCCGGGCGATTCGAAAAGCTGAGGAACTGCAAACGAAAACGCTCGAGCGGAGCATGTGTCGTCGCATCGACGACGCGGCCCGTGAACCGGGTCCCGCGGCTCAACTCGATTCGCAGCGTCGAGGCGACTGCGGTCGGCGCGAACCAACGCTTCCATGTCACGTAGCCTTCGCGTGTGGCGGACAGCGGCGCCTCCGCAGGAGCGGTGACCGAGATCGCGAACGCGCCGTCGCTCTTCGTCGTCGCCGCCTCCTTGTCGTATCGAACCGTGACGCCCGATACAGTTCGCCGGCCCTCATCGACGACGACTCCTTTGATGACATACGGGCGGCCGGGACAGATCGTGCCTGCATCGGCGTGCATGCGATCGGGAGCCAGCACGATGTCGCGAACGGCCTCTCGCAAGCCGGCGCCACCAACGGCCAATCGGACCCGTCCGGCAGCGAGATCCTCCACCCGCACCTTCCCGCTGTCGCCCAACTCGACTGAACGTGGAATGGAGACATGCCGCGCCTCGCGAGGCTCCCATTGCGCGCGTGCTCGAAGATCAGCAGGCGTTTGCTCGCAGCGCACGCGCGCGGTGACGTCCGCGGCCGGGACCGGAGTCACTTCGACGCCGGAAGCGTCGCCGGCCGCGCGGACGTACCGCACGACTGGGCCGTGCCCACGCGCTGCCGCGATGGTCACGTAGCGGTGGTCCGCAGCGACCTGCTCGAAAATCACCTGGCCGCTGCGACCTAGGATGCGGCTTCGGGGAACGGCAGGGGCGGTCGATGGATCGCCTTCGGCGAGAAAGACGACACCGGTGATCTCGCCATCGTCCGTCCGCTTGATCGTGACCGATTGCGAAACGGGCTCACCCTCGCCCGGTGACGGAACTGCGCCACGCGCAATCGTCCTGACCTTTCCCTGCACTTGCAGGTCGAACACGGTCCCTTCGGAACCGCAGTGCATGACCGCTTCCGCCTTCACAGCCGGGAGCGTTTCGACGTCGAACCGGCCGATCCAGTCCATGGCGTAGACGCGCAGGGCGATACCCTGGCGCCGAACCGTTTCCGGTACATCAACAGGGTCACCTTCACGAAGTGTGATGCGTTCCACGACATCCGTCTCTTGCGGAGCGAACCGGGGATGAATGGCGAGCAGACGACCGTTGAAATCGGGAGGAATCTCGACACGGCCGTCGTCACCGGACCAGAGCACCTCGTAAGGACCTGGTTTCCATTCGGTCGCCAGAACCACGGCCACGCCGCGAACAGGCGCGCCTCCCGCGTTCCGAAGCTCCGTCGTGCGGGCCAGCGCCGACAGGGACAGCAAGCAGGCCGCGATGAATGCCGCGGCGTCAGCGAATCTGGTAGACCACCGCCTCATAGCTCAGCGCCGGATGCTTCCCTTTCGCGATGAGGAGAACCACGCGGTCATCACCATTTCCCCGGATGTGCAGTGGGTAACCGCCCGTTACCGGAGCAATGGTCAGCGATGTAGCAGCCGAAGCAGTCGCCGAGCCGTCCTTGAAGTAGCGCAGGTTCACCTGGTGCTCTTTGCCTGGCGTGCGCGTCGCCACGACGACACCCGCGCGCGTCGCCGCCACGCCCTCGATCACTGTCTGCCGGTTATAGAAGTCGTAGAACTTCGTGCGATCCATTCGAATCTGCAGCTCGTCCGCAGGCAACGTCGCGCTGGCGACACCGAGTCCGCGAAGTGGGATGGCCTTGGCTGCGGCGGTTCCGTTCGAGATGTACAAAACAGGCTCATAGGGCGTCATGTAATAGGCGGCGGTCCTCGACGCGTCGACGAACTGTCGAGCATAGAGGAGCCATAACTTGTCGTCCTTGATGTTCAAAAGGCAGGTGGCGGAGGAGGCGGAGCCCTCGAGATCGGTGGAGAAGAAGACGCACCTTTCGCCCGGTATCATCTTCATCAGCGAACCGCCGCCCACAATCCGGCCTCCACTGATCGCCAGTACACTAGCCTGGAACGTTCGCAGCAGATCATCAGATTGACACTCGCCGTCACGCCCAAACCGCAGCAGGTGCTGCCGGTCCCAATCAAACAGCACAAAGCCGTTCATGGTCGCGACGACCGCTGCCGGCCCGGAAATCTCACAATACTGCTTCCCGGGCTGGGAGTAAGACTCGATTCTCTTACCATTCGCATTGATGCGGACCACCGCGGGAGCTTCCGAATCGACTACGAGAAGATCCCCGTTGCGATCGATATCGAAACCCTTGATGTGGCGAAACACGCCCTGAATTGGGTATCGCGCGACCTGCCGCAGTTCCTCGGCGTCGAGGTTGGCCGCGCCGAGGATTGCGAACGCACAGAGGATTAAACTCGGCAAGAGTCGGCTCTTCACTGTATGCACTGGACTATGACGCATCCGTTGTACGAAATGGTCCCGCAGCTACCTCCGCTCCAGGTAGCGTTATAGCAGAAACAGCCTTGCTGACACTGACCTATTGGTAGAGCAAACGCCGAGACGGACGCTAGCAGCAGAACGGAAGCCAGCACTAGTCCCTTGAGACGACGGGTCATGATCGCTCCTTTCGTTTCTGGATTTTTCGAGATCGCTGATAAAGGTAAGCCTCGGACGGGCAATAGTCAAGTAGATTGCTAAGGGCGGTAGATTGCT
The DNA here is from genome assembly GCA_035482045.1 of Thermoanaerobaculia bacterium. Taxonomy (GTDB): domain Bacteria; phylum Acidobacteriota; class Thermoanaerobaculia; order Gp7-AA8; family Gp7-AA8; genus JADGNZ01. Next base: position 1,499 of record DATHRD010000037.1, on the reverse strand, counting down.
GACATGTGGCAACTGACATCCGCCGTTCCCATCGCGATAGATCTGGGCACGCCCCTGTGAGGGATTTGGGGACCTTTGGTTTCTCGCCGGCTCGTAACTGCTGATGGGCTGCCACTTAAGAGGAGACACATTACGGGATCACCGGGATTCGTGAGTTACTAAGCGCTCCCTTCAGCAGTCGATCAGAGTGGTGCTCACAGGCACGCTACATACCTCGCTCGTTCACCGTGTCAGCACTCCGATCGACCTAGCGATCCGCAGAGGTAGGAGCCTGTCGATAGCGGGGAAGACCCAGAGCCCGCTTTCGCGGGCTCCGGCTCTACTGTTCCGTGAAGACCGGCTGCGCCGTTTCTCATACTCAGCAAACCGGCAGATCCCCCTCCCACCCGCCCGCTGACTCGTTCGCATCCGCCACCGCGCCATCCAGCGCGTCGACGAGTGTGTCGATGGCCTCCTGCCAGCGCTCGGGGATCAGTGGGGTGGCGATCATGGCCAGCAGGATCGGGCGGGCCAGGGTGAAGGCGCTGGAGAGAGACTCGTCGCTCTCGAAGAGCCCCGTCGCGGGGTTCTGCTCCAGCACTTCCGGGGGGTCGAATTTGTAAAAGTGGTCATCGATGGTTTCAAAGGTGACGTCCTCGTTGTCGATCGTTTTCATGACATTTCCTTTCTTTTCGTTTTCGTGTGTGAAGTGTGGAGAGCGAAATGCCGGGGCCCGCACGTGCGGGCCCCGGCCCCTGCTGCTACTGCATCAGCCGACCGGGAGCTTGGGCTCCATCTCGACTGTCGACGTCCATGTCGACGCCGACCCGCCGTCGCCGACGGCGAGGTCCTTGCCCGCCTTGAACGTGTCGGTCACGCCGTCCAGCGTGATTACGAAGACGCTGATCGCCGAGCGCCAGGCCGCCGGTACGAGCGGGACTGACGCCAACGCCAGCAGGATCGGACGGACTCCGGCGTACATCGTCATCAGACGCTGCGCGCGCTCGGCCGCCGTCTGCGGCGCGGCCACGGCTCCCTCTCCGTCCTCGTCGAGCGACTCGAACGGGTCGATGAATACGTTCACGTAGTCGTTGATCTGGCCGTTGATGCTCTCGAAGGAGAGCTCGTTCTTGTCGTTGTCGTGTTTCTGTCCAGTGCTCATGATTTTTCCTTTCCTTTCCGGCACAGATGTCTGTGCCACATGCGCGGGCGTGATCGGAACGCCCGCGCGTCGGTTGACAGGTCAACTGCTCAGCTACGCGGCCTTCCTTTCCGGCTCGCGGCGCCGGCGAATGCGGCCCAGCGGACGTTCCGCCGGCCGGATCTGCACGACCTCGGCAAGCTTGGTCGGGCTCGGCGGGACGGGCAGGCCGACGGCTGCCATCGCTTTCGCGACCGCCGTCTGCACCTGTCCGCCGACGCCGTACAGCTCGCCGGCCATGGCCACCGTGGCCTCGGCGAAGTCCTGGAACTGCGCCGTCGGCAACAGCTTCTCGGTGAGCACGTGGTACCAGATGGGT
>DATHRD010000036.1:0-122224 GCA_035482045.1 Thermoanaerobaculia bacterium | reverse complement strand
CCCCCAGCCGTTTCTCTGGCGAACCCGTAACTGGCGCCGCGACGACATAACGAGGTCTTTCAAATAGGTTAGTCATCCGAGGTCTCGCGGTCCCTCTTGCTTTGCTCGAGGTTCGCAAGCTTTCGAATGTACAAAGCGTTGGCAACGGTGCCTGCTGCGTTCGCCCTTTGCGCGGCCAGCTGTTTTCGTAGAATTTCATTTTGCTCCTCCACTGAAGCTGCTTGTTTTCGCGCTGCTTCCGCATGAGCTTCCGCTGCGTCTGCCAAAGCTTGTGCAGCTTCCGTCTGAGCCTTTGCCTCCCTTTCCATCGCATCGTGGTGTCGTTTTACTTCGTCTTGGACCTGTAGGTCCCTCCAGACGGCATCGCGATGCGGGTCAGAGAGGATCTGATCGCGGTATTGCTGCACTTGATTCTTCAATCGCTTGACGGCTGTACCAAGGTTGAATGGGGCGTTACGCCGCTTAAGTCCCTCCAGGAGCGGTTCAAGTTCTTGCACGGCTTGATAGCAATCGACGACGTTGCCTGCTGCTGTTCGCCGTCCGAGGTACTCGATTCTTTCGAAGAGATCCGGTTCGTAGGCGGTTACGGCCTTCGGATCAGATTCGACTTTGAGGATCAGTTCCTGAACGGACTCCATGAGTTCAGAGATAGCGATTGGAGCGCTGTCGAAAAAGAGATCAAGGTCATCGGCTTTCGCAAGTTCGCGCAACCGACTGATCACCTTCGCGCGTTCAACATAGCTTCCATACAGCTTTGCGTTGACTGCCTCTTGAAGGTGCCCGACGTCTGCGGCAACTCCTTCGAACCTCTTCGTCAGAGCCTGGAATCGCGTGCGGAACTCGATTCCGCCGTCAGCCGCGATTCTCTGGCTCCTCGCACGGTTCCAGGCCGGGACCCTACGCGCAAGGAATCCACCCAGCAGTAGCCCGGCGAGGCCAGCGGCTGCCCCTGCCCAGACTGCGATCGGCAAGCCCGCCCAGACCGGGATTGGGAAGTCTACGCTGCTCGCTATCACGGCAGCGATTACACCGCTCAATAACGGAAAGAGAAGCCAGCAGAGCAACGGTGGAAACGCCCAGTACTTTTCGCGCACGCGCGTTGCGACGTAGTCAACTTCTCTCTGAGAATCAGGAAAGGGTAGAGGAGTCATGTTTCCTTTCGGCGGCTTGAAGTGAGTCAGAGTGTGGGGTGACGCTAGCTGCCGAGGCTTCCAGACCGAGCGGAACGGAAACGTTTTTAGTCTCAGCATCGAGCTAGCCTCCTAACAAGGAGTGATTTTGGACGCCCAAACCCTACCCCCGAATGCAATATATAGATGGATCGGAGGTTCGAGACCGTAGGGGGGATGCTTGTGAACACCTCTCGACGTGCGTCGGGCCGAGGATCAGCGTACGCTGAAGGCCGATGCCCGATCGTACGCTCCTCTGGCTTCCTTCGTCAGCCGTGCAACATCCGGGTCACGCTCGGTAGCGTGAGAGTGATGGTCCGTCGCCGATCGTGTATGACACGATCGGGGAGATCACGCGTAGCGTCCCGGATCTCCCTGGCCTCCTGGCAGCCAAGCTCCTTGCGTTCGCTCCGGAGAAGCTGCTGGCGATCGTGAGCAACGTGAATGCGCGCCTCTTGCACGATGGCTTGAGCAACCCGTCCCTGCACGCGCAACTCGAAGCCGACCTCGTCTATCCCGAACTCCTCGCCGGGCTGCATACGGTACGGTCTCAACGCGCGCCGCAGCAAAGTGTGATCTTCACGCGTCGGTCGCTGCTCCTCCTCGCCAAGATCAGCCTGGGACTCCGGGATGATCGCACGGCCGGTGATGCGAATGAACGGGAGATCGGCACGTGCATTCTGATCATCCCACGACGCTTCGACAGCGCCCATTCGTCTCGGTCGGTGGCGGGTTCGTGTTGCCTGACTACCACCTCGCGTTTGAACGGCTGACGTTTGGCTCGTACTGGACGATCTTTGACGCCCTGTCTGGTGATGATCGGTTGCTGTTCTCGGGGGCGTGGGGCGTTGCGTTTGAGGAGTACATCCTCTCGCTTATCGGGTCGTCGTATCCGGCGAGCTTGTTGCTCGCGAACGTTTTCACGCCGAACGTCGAGTTCCCGGGTGGTGAGATTGATGCGGTCTTGGATTTCGGTGATCACGTGGTGGTCGTTGAGGTGAAGTCGACGCTACTTCCGGTGCCCGTGCGTGCTGCGCGTGATGTTGCTAGGTTTGCGTCGTGGGTGGAGGAGCGCTTGGTTGGGACGGCGCAGGAGAAGGGTGGGTTGCGACAGCTTGCGGGTGTTGCTGGTGCGGTGCGTGATGGCGCGCTCGGCGGACCGCGGGCTGTCGTTTACCCGGTGCTCGTGACGGATGAGTTGTCCTTTCAGTCGCTCGGTGTAAACCGATACTTGGGGCGTGTCTTTGAGGGGCTCGTGGCTGACCGGACAGGGATTGAGCCGCTCTCGGTGATCACGACTGATGAGCTTGAGAAGCTCTTACCCTGTGTCGCCGATGGCCTCCTCACGTGGCGTGCCGTGCTCGATCGGCGCACAAGCGATCGTGACGGTTGGCTGTGGGTCGGCCACGCTATGGTGACTGAACTGCGCTCTTCAGGACGGGCGGAAGAGGCGCGCCGTCACGAGGTCTTAGTGGCTGAGTATCTGGAGTTTCTCGGGACACTCAAAGCCGAGGCGCCGTGATGGGCTTATTTTTTCGCCTTCACGCTTGGCGAGAGGATCGGACTCGAGACAGGTCTTCCATCATGAGGCGCACGTCACCATCGATGACGCGGCGCGGCTGCTCGGGAGGTCGGGCGGCGAGATCGTTGCGACGATCGAGGATGGCGAGATCGAGGCGACATCGGGGTGCGGCGGAACGATGATGACATTCACGAGCTGGTGGAGCAGGCCGTGCATGTCTGGCCGACGCCATCGAGGAGGCGCTGGGGAGGGAAGCGGCGCTCGTCCTGCCGGCGAGGGTTTGCACGCGCGGGTTCACGGCGCGGCTGCCGCGTTACGTCGTCGCGGCGCTCAAGTGCGTGGCCAAGGAGAACGGCGAGAGCGCCGATGCGCTGCTGACGCGCGAGCTGCACGGACGGGCCTACGCGCACCGCGAGCGCCTCGGCGCGTCGATCGCCGGGTTCGCCGAGGCCGTGAACTGGCCGTTTCCGGAAGAGAGGCCGCAGGGCTGGTGGCAGGCGCCTCGGAGCCCTTCGAGTCCGTTCAGGGCAGGAGCCGCCGGGATGCAGCACTGCGGCGGTACCTCGAGGAGGGTCATGAATCGAAGGACGGACCTCGCCAGTCCGATCTGCCCTCCGGTTGATAGCCTCCGGAGGCAGTTAATTGCCCCTCGGAGGCGATTAATTGCCCTTCGGAGGCGATTAATTGCCCCTCGGAGGCCATTAATTGCCCTTCGGAGGCGATTAATTGCCCTTCGGAGGTGATTAATTGCCCCTCGGAGGCGATTAATTGCCCTTCGGAGGCCATTAATTGCCCCTCGGAGGCAATTAATTGCCTCTGGGAATCAGCGAATGTTCCCGAATTGGTGGATTGACCGGCGTTCTCATGCGTTGGTGAGCTCGTCGGCGGCGACAATCCACTCCGGGTGGCTCACCTTCGTCCCTTCCGGAATCCGCGAACCACCGTCGGGCGAGGGTGCCCGGCGGGAGCAGGCAGGATGACTGGAGTGAGTGCGTGGGGTCGCAGCTTTGGAGTGAGTGCATGGGGTCGCACCTTCGTTTTTCTGTCGTACCTAAGTCACTACGATTCAGTGGCTTGCAGGGACGGAACCGGAGGAGCGTGAGTCTGGCAAAGGTTATTCGCTGCTTCGGAGTCGCGGTGCGAGCAAGACCGCGGTCTTTCGGCCGCGTTTCGGACGACGGATTACCACCATGATCGACCACGTACTTCCCAGGAATCCAGGGCCGATGTGCCATGCCACATCGGCCCTGCTCATCGGCACGTCTTCGATGTACCATCTCTACGGGTTCCCCAACGACAATTCAGCCCGGAGGTTGCTGCGTGACTCGCCTGTCATTCCGCTCGCTGGTTCTGATTCTGGCCCTCTCCGCGATCCTGCTCTGCGCCGCAACGTCGCAGCCCCCGTTTCTTGCCGGGACACAACTTCTTCCGGCATTCCGAATGACCTTCACGGACCATCAGAAGGGGGAAGTCCGCCCGCCTGACCCGGCCAAGGTGAATGAGGTCATCTATCTCACCTCCGGAAACACGATCTATTTCAAATCGGTCTTCCAGCAGTCGCCCCTCATCCCAGGCGAACCGGCCGTGTTCAAGGACAAGATGACGTGGTGGTTCGTCGTACGCGACTCGCAACATCAGAACCAGTACACGGCGCGGGTGTTCTGCGTCACCTGCACGCCGAAGTCGTGGGTGCTGGTGGCCGTGAACCTCGGACCGCCGCAGTCGGACATGGTGGCGCGCTTCTATGCGTCGCTTCCTCTGCCGCCGCTGCCCGAGCCGCTTCCCGCCAGCGGTCTGCCGGTGAGTCCTCCCCCATCGACGCAGACGCCGATCGAGTGGTTCCTCACCGCCGGCTCGATGGTCAATGGCAAGCCTTCTCTGCCGCCCCCTGACAAACAGGGGTACTTCGCCATGTACGCAAAAAAAGGCGTGACCTCAGGCGGCGTGTTTTACAAGCAACCATTCAGCATGGCCGGTGCCGGTGGAGGGGCATGGCACCAGGCGTACGGCAGCTCGTCTACGACTCATACCAGCCCCAGCCGAAGCTCCTGCCGTCGGCGTTCACTCCGCCCAGCGGCTACACGCAGATCGTCACCCCCGAACTGGCGAACGGCCAGCAGATCGTGACCAGCAACTGCGCGATCTGCCACACCGTCGAAAACGGCCCGACGACGTTGTACATGCCAAGTCCCCCGTCACTGCAACGTTGACGGAGTGGTGCGCATCCGACGCCGTAAGCCACGGGCGAGGTGGCACGCCGGAGGCGTACCGTAGATTAGCCGGTGGCAAGCGCCGAAGGCCGCGCCGCCACCGGTTAGGGATGGCCGCCAGCACCGACCCCGGAGGGGTCGCGGACCGCGCAAACGTCGCCAGAGGAAACGCTCGTCGAACTCGATGTCGTGTTTCTTCAAGATCACGACACTCGAATGACTTACCGGCATCGGTAGACCCTCCGGTACCCCTGCCGGGGTACGACACTTGTGTGGAACGTTAACCGGTGGCGGCGCGTCCTTCGGCGCTTGCCACCGGCTAATCTACGGAACGCCTCCGGCGTACTTCGCGCTGGCTTTGCCAGCGAAGCACAGACAAGAGTGTCTGTGCCACATCGGCCCTGCTCATCTGCCCTCCCGCGCGCTCGATGTCCGCCGCGTCCGCAACTGCGTTTACAATCCGCGCTCCATGCCGATCGGGATCAGAACGGAAGGGTTGCGCAAGGTCTACCCGGCCGCGCAGCAGAGAGGGGACGTCGTGGCTCTCGACGGACTGACCCTGGAGGTGCAGCCGGGCGAGATCTTCGGCCTCCTCGGGCCGAACGGCGCGGGCAAGTCCACCACCGTCGGCATCGTCACCACCCGCGTCCAGCCCACGGCGGGCCGTGCCTGGGTGGGGGACCTCGACGTCTGGAAGAACGGCAAGGCCGTCAAGCGGCTGATCGGCGTCGTCCCGCAGCGTCCAAACCTCGACTTCGCCCTCACCGCGCGGGAGATCCTCACCTTTCACGGCGCCTATTTCGGCCTCTCGTCGGAGGAACGGCGAAAACGGGCCGACGCGCTCCTCGAACAGTTCAAGCTCACCGACCGCGCCAATCAGAAGCCCCTCGGATTCTCCGGCGGGATGATGCAACGCCTCTCCATCGCCCGGGCCATGATGCATGACCCCGACGTGCTGTTTCTCGACGAGCCGAGCGCGGGACTCGATCCTCAGACGCGCCTGCTCCTCAGCGAGATGATCCGAGGCTATAACGCCCGGGGCAAGACCATCCTGCTGACCACGCACAACATGGAAGAGGCCGACACCCTCTGCCATCGCGTAGCCATCGTCGATCACGGCAAGGTCATCGCTCTCGGCACGCCCGAGGAACTGAAGCGGTCCATTCCCGGCGGCTACATCGTGCGCCTGCAGGTCGGCACCAAGCCGGCGGGCCTCGTCGAGGCCGTACGGCGGCTGCAGGGAGTGTCCGAAGTCCGCGAGCCTCGTGACGGTCAGCTCGACGTCTACGCCGACCAGGGCGGCTCACTCGTCCCGGATGTCGTGGCCGCCGCCGCTGCCTCGGGTGCGGCCATCCACGACCTGCACATTTCCGAGCCCAGTCTCGAGAATCTCTTTCTGCACCATACCGGACGGAGTCTGCGGGAATGAACGTGACCACCTTTCTGGCCATGCTGGCGCGCGACGCGCACGTAGCCCGGCGCAACTCCGTGCAACTGGCCTTTCAGACCCTGCTGCAGCCGATGATGTTCGTGTTCATCTTCGGCCGGGTGATGACCTCCAGCGGCCTGATGTCGGCCGAATACAAGGCCCTGCTCCTTCCCGGCATCATCGCCCTGAGCATGATCATGACCGGCACCTGGGCGGTGACGATGCCGCTCATCGCTGAGTTGCAGTTCACCAAGGAGATCGAAGACCGGCTGCTGGCCCCCATGGATCTGGAATGGCTGGCCGTGGAGAAGGTCGTTGCGGGAATGATCCAGGCCCTCGTCTCCGGCCTGGTGGTGATTCCCCTCGGCTGGCTGGTGATGGGGGGCGTCAATATGCGAGGCGCCAACATTGGACTCTTCATCCTCACGGCCCTGCTCGTGGCCGCTCTCTCGTCCACTCTCGGCCTGGTCCTCGGCTGCTCGGTCGGTCAGCAGCAGGTCGGCCTGATGTTCAGCATGGTCATGGCTCCGATGATCTTCTTCGGCTGCACGTATTACCCATGGACGGCGCTGGCCAAGTTCCCCATCCTCAAACGCCTCGTGCTCATCAACCCACTGGTCTACGCCAGCGAAGGTTTCCGCAGTGCCCTCGTGCCCCAGGCGCCCCATCTCCCCCAGGTGGTCATTCTGGCCGCGCTGGTGGCCTTCGACACGGCTCTCCTCCTCTTCGGCCTTCGCCAGTTCCGGCGCAAGGCGCTGAGCTGATTGGGGTCGCCCTGCATGGCCGGCTACGCCGCGGCGGGACGCTGCCGGCCGCGCCGGCCTTACGCGCGCGAAGTGGCCTGCCCGTCACCCACGAGCGCCACGCCCACGGCGTTCTTCGTCGTCGACTTGACGCGATACATGGCCGCGTCGGCCTGGCGGATCAGGTCATCCTTCTGCGTGCCGTGGGTCGGGAACGTGGCGATGCCGAAGCTGGCGCTGATGGAGATGTCGATCCCCTCGCCGAGGTGGAACGGCGCCGCGGTCATCGCCCTTCGTACGCGATGCGCCACGGCTACTGCCTGCTCCTGATCGGTCTGCGGAAGGATGATGCAGAACTCGTCGCCGCCGAAGCGGACCACCTTGTCGATGCCGCGGACGGCGGCCAGGATGCGCTTGGCGACCTCCTGCAATGTTCTCGATCCGGCCAAGTGGCCATGGGCGTTGTTGACGGTCTTGAGGTCGTCGAGGTCGAGAAAGATGATGCTGCACGTGGCGCCGTAGCGCTTGGCGCGCTCGATCTCCTCGTCCAGATACGTCTCCAGAAAGCGCCGGTTGAAGGCCTTGGTCAGATCGTCGCGCATGGCCAGGTCGCGGCTGCGCGTGAGCTGGTAGATGTTGCTCAGCACCGAGGAGACGGAGTGAAGGTAGCGTGTGACGTTGGCCGCTCCCTCATCGTCAAGCAGGTCGTGCGGCCCAAGAGCCACGCGGATCACGCCGACGAGATCGTGTTGCGCCTGCATCGGCATCACGATCATCCCCTCGGCGCGGTCTGCGGCAAACGACTGACCCGAGGAGAGCGCGCGTTGCAGCAGGCCGGGTGGGATGCCCGGCAGGAACTCGCCGGTCTCCCGCACCTCGGGGTCCGAACTGAAGCTGATGACATACCGTTCCACGCGCGGGTCGTGGAGAAACAACGTGGCCTTCGTCAGGCCGAGGAAGCTGAGGACCGTGCGCGTGATCCGCTCGGAAACCGTGTTCGCGTCGGCGATGGTCATCAGCTCATGGACGTTGTTGAGATAGGCGACCTCAGTCTCCAGGCTCGCGGCGTGGATCACCGTCCGGGCCAGGTCCGCGGCCACGGCCAGCATGTCGGCGGGATGGGCGAGGAAGCTCGCTCGCGTCAGACGAATGTCTCCTTCGCGCCGCTCGCCGGGGAGTACGTCGTCGTAGAGCACGATCCGGACGAGGCTCTTCCGCGGCGGATGGTCGAGCTCCGCCAGAGAGTCAGTGTCGATGATCACGACACGGCAACGCTCCCGTTCGCCGTCATCGACGAAGGCGTACGCATCGCAGCGCTCCTGAAGGAGCGTGACGAGCTCGCGGCCGCCGTAAACGCCGATGGGCTGCTGCATGTGCACAGTAGATTAGTCGATTGGTGGATTAGTAGATTAGTAGATTAGTGGATTCGGAATAGAAGCCGCGCCACGCCAGCCCCCCTATGCCTCTGATCCACTGCTGCACTAATCCACTAATCTACTTGCTTTTCTTCACCGACAGCGTCATCTCGAACTGCGCGACCGGCTCGTCGCCGAGTTTCTTCGGCACGCGCGCGGTGACGTGGACTGTCGTCTCCTCACGCTCGCCGCTTTCGACGGCGCGCCGGACGAGGGCCTGAATCGCTTCGCCGTCTTCGCAGACGAAGTGGACGTCATCCTCGGGCCGCTTGAGAAACTCGGCGCGGATGGCTTTGAACACGAACGACAGGCGGACCTTCATGGCGGACATGAGATGGAAGCAGATCAGTCCACCGGCCACGTCGGCGCCGATGCAGAGCGCGCCGAAGTACATCGAGCCGAGATGATTCTTCGTCCGCCAGTTCAGCGGGATGCGCACTTCGCAGCGGCGCTCGTTCACCTCGAGCACCGAGGGCTTGGTGAAATAGAGGAGAAAGACCTTGCGGAAGGCCCAGAACCGCACGCCGGCGGTCGCTTTCCAATCGCGCTTCACCGCCTGGCCTTCTCCGGATCGATCTTCCGCTTGACAAGTCCCTGGGTGACGCCATCCCACATCCCCGCGGGGAGCAGCCGCGCCAGGCGCATCAGGAGCGACATCGGGAGCGGGAACTCGACGACGCGCTTGCCGCGCTCCAGTCCGTCGGCGATCACGCGCGCGGCTTCATCAGCCTTCATCAGGAACGGCATGTTGAACCGGTTCTTCTCGATCATGGCCGTGACGACGAAGCCGGGATTGATCGTCGTGACACCGACGTCGTACTGACCCAGCTCGACCCGGCTGGCTTCGAGAAAGGCTTGCATGGCCGCTTTCGTCGCCGAGTAGACGGACGACGACGGCAGCCCGCGCAGACCCGCGAGCGACGCGACGCCGGCGAAGCGGCCGGAACGGCGCTCGATCATCGACGGGATCACGGCGTCGAAGAGATTGAACATGCCGATGATGTTCACCCGCGTCATCAGCTCGGCATCGGCCAGATTGAACTTCCACGCGTTGGAGGTGATCCCAACGCCGGCATTGGCGACGGCGAGATCGAACGGCCCGCCCAGCGCTTCCATGCCTTCTTTCACAGCAGCACTCACGGCGTTGGCGTCGGTGACATCGCACGGTAGTGCGATCGATTTCGTAGGAAGCTCGGCGACGAGTGCATCGAGAAGGTCGGCCCGGCGAGCGAGAAGCGCGAGCGTCCAGCCGCGCCGGGCCAGCTCGCGCGCGAGTGCTTCTCCGATACCGCTCGATGCGCCGGTGATGATGGCTCTCATGGGGGGAGTGTATCGTGCCGGCCTCGCAGCGCCGCGCTCGTAGCGCCGCCGGCTCGGCGGCTGTACCGCCGGCGGCTCGCCAGGCGGCTCGCCGGCGCGGGGAACAAACCGCCGCCGGGCCGGCGCTACGAACGAGGCGCGCTCGCTACCTCTTGCGTATGGCTCTTACCCCCGCACGAAGTCTACGCGCTTCGCGCGCGTGGCCCCCGTATCGAACGCGTAGTACTTATGATCGCCGAGCTGTTCGCGGATGAACATCTCCATCTCCGCGATGGCGGTGGCGAGGCCGCGCGGCGCGTTCCCGAAGAGCTTGGAGACGATGCGCTCGCCGTCGAACTCCCAGATGCCGCGCAGGACGCCGCCGGCGACGATGGCGTTGTGATGGAGCATCTCGGTCTCTTTCGCGCTCACGGCTTTGCCGCTGGTGTCCATGACCTCGGCGTCGTCGTCTTCGACGAACGGTTCCAGTCCGCGGTGGAGGCAGAAGAGGTTGTCGCGGAACGGCAGGAGCACGATGCCGTCGTCGCGACGCCGCGGCTGGAGATTGACATCATCGACGACCAGCGGACCCATGGCCTCCTTGGCGGCACGTTTCCCGATTCCCGCCCACCAGGAGAAGTCGTCGATCGTGGCCGGCGCGGCCCACGACAGAAACCGCTCGGCCAGGGCGCGGTCGAGATTGGCGGGCGGCGTGGTGTCGATCTCCTTCGGCCAGCGGCGGTAGATGTGCGTTCTGCCGTCGAGCCTTCGATCGTCCGTCGTCCGCAGCACTCGCCCCTCTGCTTGCAAGAGCTTGAGCGCGGCGGGAAGCGTCGAGGTGATGCCGAGGCGCTTGCCGGCAGCGCCGAGGTCTTCGATCGATCCGGGAGGAAGGGCGCGGCGGAGCTGATCGGTCGTGAAGACGCCGTCGCCGATCACCTTGAGAATCTTCGCGCCGAGGGACTCGATCACGCGCCGATCGACCGGCAATTTGCGCAATCTCTCGTCGTAGGCACGACGGCCCGCGGCGAGCGCAAGGCCGGCGTCGCCGCGCGATACGAGGAACGCGGTATCGCGAACGGAGGGTAGTTCGAGCACCTCCATCCGGCCGAACACGGCGTCATCGACACCCTCACGCGTGATCGACGGGATGCGTGCGCGAATGGCCAGATACGGACCGGTGCCGCCCGCGCTTGGAATCCAGCCGGCGTTTGCGACGACGCCGGCGACGGAAGCGCCTGCGCGAGGCGGAAGGAGCTGACGCTCCATCCACTGCGTGATCACTTAAGCTCCGGCAGTTTGACCCGTTCCTCGAACACGCGCGCGAAGAGATCGCCGACTTTGGCCAGGCGGTCTGGCATCGTGCGCAGGTTGAGCTTCTTCGGATCGAGCTTCTTCGTCACCTCGTCCCATTTCAGCGGCGCGGAGACCGGCGCACCGTCGATGGCGCGCGGCGAGTAGGGCGCGACGATCGTCTTGCCGTACGCGTTCTGCATGCAGTCGAGGTAGAGCCGGCCCTGTCTTTTATTCAACGCCCGCTCCATCGTGAACTCGGGAACCTTGGAAGCCACGGCAGCACCGATGGAACAGGCGAATGCATTGGCCTCCTCGTGCGTGTAGCCGCCGGCGAGCGGGATCAGGACATGAATACCGCGTTTCCCCGAGGTCTTCGGAACTGAGGGCAGGCGAAGATTGTCGAGCAGGCGACGGACGATGACGGCCGCGTCGATGGCCTGCTCGATCCCTTTTCCCTTGGCGGGATCGAGATCGAAGACGAGCCAGTCGGGCTCATCGAGGCTCGCGCCGCGCGATGCCCACATGTGGATCGTCAACACCGACATCTGGGCCAGCCAGCGGAGCGTCTCGGGGCGGTCGGCGACGAGGTGACGCACGCTCTTGTGGCTGGTGGTGCGCGTGGGCGTGTCCACAGTCGTCACCCACGGCGGCGCTCCACGTCCAACATCCTGGTGGAACCACGACGGCTTGTCGATTCCGTCGTTCCAGTGCTCGAGCGCAAGCGGCCGGTCGCGCAGCGCACGAATCATCGGCTCGGAGACGGCGGCGTAGTAGTCGGCCAGATCCTGTTTCGTGATGCCGTCGCGAGGGTAGAGGACGCGGTCGGGGTGAGAGATGCTGACGCGGTTGTCGGTTGTCGGTTGTCGGTTGTCGGAGCGGGTTCCTGGCGATTTCTTCGGTGGCGCTTTGGACGATAGAGCTTTCGTTGATACGGACTTCTTCGCCAGACCAGCAGGCTTCCTCTCCGACACCCGACCCCCGACTCCCGACCCTCGATTCGCCACAGGCTCCTCCCTCACGACGTCAGAAACCTTCTTATCCTCTCTCAGTCCCAGAAACGACGGATGCCGCAGTTTGTTGTCCGAGGTCCACTCGGTGAAGGCTACCTGGACGACTAAGCGAGGGCGCACCCAGGTGGCCGTTCGCTCGCGGGGAGCGTCTTTGACCATCGTCGCCGGGACGATGTCTTTCGAGAGCTCGTCTTTCCACCACACGCGCTGTTTGTAGGAGAAGCCCGTGCCGACCTTGCCGGCGTAATGGAGCGCGGCGTCGTCGCCCATGACGGCGAGATGCAGGGAGCCGATCTCGCGTGCCGAGTGTGTGGACGGACTCCAGCCGACGACGACGAGCTCCTGCTCGTTGATCGCCTTGATCTTCAGCCATTCTTTCGACCGTCGGGGCTCGTACACCGAGGTCCTTCGCTTGGCGATGATCCCCTCCCATCCGGACTTCTTTGCACGCTCCAGCGCTTCATCGCCGGTCGTGTCGAGCGTCTCGGCGACTTTTACCGCCGCGGGTGCGCGCTTCAGGGTCTTCTCGAGCAGTGCGCGGCGTTCATCGTAAGTGCGCCTTCGGAGATCCTGGCCGTCGAGCCAGAGGATGTCGAAGACGAAGAGCAGCTCGCGCCGGTCGCCCTGCTGCAGGAGCTGGAAGCGCGGCGCGCCATGTTCGTCGAGCACGACGATCTCGCCGTCCAGAACGACCTCGGGCAGCTTCAGTTTCGACAGCGCGGCCGCGACGGTGGGAAAGCGCGGCGCGAGATCGATCTCGTTCCTGCTCCACATGGCCACCTCGCCATTCACGATCCCGACGACGGCGCGGAAGCCGTCGTACTTCAACTCATACGCCCAGCTCTTCCCGTCACGCGGCGGCACCTCGGCGAGCGTGGCCAGCATGGGAGGGAAGACTTTCCGGAGGAGGGTTTGGGGGGTTGTGTGCGACATGGTTTCGCGGTCTCGAAGTTTCGCGGTCTCGGGGTTGCTGGGTTTGGGTGCTGAGTTACTAAGTTTCTGGGTTGGGCAATGATAGGCAACTTAGCGCCTGGAAACTCAGCAACTCAGTAACCAACTCGACAACCACGAGACCCCGCAACCGCGAGACCGCGCAACCTCACGATGGCCCGCTACATCAAGAAATTCAAATCGACGATCGCCCTCGGGCCAACCGAGGAGCGCGGATTCGCGCTCTGGGTGGGTTACGAGATCGAGGGCGTCGAGGAGGATCTGTCGTACGCCGGGCTGGTGAAGGTCGATGGCTGGAGCGAGGAGATGTTGGCGGAACGCGGAGTGACGGCGTTCACCCGCGTCGAGCCGGCCGACGGTGCGACATACAGGAAGTTGGGGATCAGAGAGTAGTTTCGGACTCTCCAGTCCTACCTACGTTTTCCCGCGAGACCGCGCCACTCCGCAACCACGCGACCGCGTTCACAACGGTCCTAGAATCCTCAGGTAGCAGTCATCCTGCCCGACGAACTCCACGGCGCCGCGCTCTTCCCAGGCTCGCAAGCGCTCGATAACGCGGGGGTGATTGAGGTGGATGGCGTCGCCGAACATGTGCATCAGCCAGGCGCGGGGGACGGCTTTGTCACCGCGGCAGCGCAGACGCTCGATTCCGACCTGCAACGCGTCGAGCCGGAATTCGACATCCTCGTCGAGCAGTGATCCATCCGCCGGCTCCCCGGACGCCGGGTTCATCTCCAGGAACGTCTCGAACGCGAGCGGCCGGAACTCCTTGACTCCGCGCGTGCGCAGATCTTCCTCGGGCAGATCGTCCGCGAGAATGAGGCCCGGGATCTCGGTCCCGACGCCATCGATCTCCCAGCCGATCCACCGCTGCCGGCCAAGCAGCGTGATTCGCTGGATGTAGCGCGCCATCTCGTTCCCCTGCGAAAGGAACGCAGATAATTGCACGGACGAGGTGGGATCGCCACTGATCGCGCCCTAATCGAACCATCGACTGTAACGATGAGGCGCGGAAATTGGTGCTATCCTCGTCAAGCCCGTCCCCCAACAAGTATATGTTCGAGACCGTCGCGCCCCAGGCGTTCCAAACGCGCAGTCGCCGCGTTTTCTACGAGACACTGCCGCTCTCGATCGCAGTACATGTGGTCGGAATCGGCGCCGCCCTGGCCGGGATGTTCTGGAACGTCGCCCTCCCCACGCAGTCGCCGAGAATGTACGTTGCGTATAACCTGACCAAGATCCCCGACCCGCCGCCGCCCCCTCCCCCGCCGCCGAAAGTCGAGCCACCAAAGCCGGTGCTGCCGCTGGCGCAACTGGCGCCGCCTCCGCCCCCGACACAAATCGTGGCGCCCACCGTCATCCCCGATGTAATCCCTGATGTTCCGCCGCAACCTGTGCCGCAGCCGGCCGCTCCAGTTCCGGTGGCAGCCGTTCCGGCCGTGGCCGACAGCGCACCCGCAAAGGGGGTTCCGGGAGGCCAGGTCGGCGGCACCGGTCACTCCATCGGCATCGCAAAAGGCATCAACATGGGCGAGGACGGACGCGTCTATATTGACCGCAACGTCAATCTGCCGTTGAAAGAGATCGATCACGAGTATCCGCACTATCCGAGCTCCGCGAGAAAGATGCATCTCGAGGGGACTTGCGTCGTGCGCTACACGATCGGCAAGAACGGGCGCGTTATCGACGTGGCCATCCTCGATCACGCCCCCTTCCCGATCTTCGACGACGAGACGATCAACACCGTCCGTAGTTGGAGCTATCGTCCCATGATGGTCAGCGGCCAGCCGGTCGAGGTCGTACACGAGCTCGCGGTCACCTACGAGTACATCGTGCGGTGAATCATCACACGCCGCTTCCCGAGAGCGACGCCGCAAGGCTCCGGAAGAGCAGGCGGATGTCGAGCCAGAGAGACCACGAGCACATGTAGGTAAGGTCGTAGCGAAGCTTGACGGCGGGACGGGAGTCGTATTCGACCAGGCTCTGCGCCAGTCCTGCCATGCCGGGGCGCACCAGAGTGCGAAGGTCGAAGTCGGGCACGTCCTGGAGAATGCGCTCGGCGATCTCGGGCCGCTCGGGCCGCGGTCCGACAAGGCTCATCTCTCCGATGATCACGTTGATCAGTTGTGGAATCTCGTCGAAATGATAGCGCCGCAAGAAGCTTCCGACGCGCGTGATGCGCTCGTCGTCGGACTGCTGGATCGCTCCGGCCAGCGGCCTGCGCATGGAGCGGAATTTCCACATGGCGAACGGAACGCCGCCCCGCCCGAGGCGGGACTGGCGGAGCAGAACAGGCCCGGGATCGTCGAGCCACACCGCGGCGGCGATCACGATCCAGAGCGGCAGCGTGAACACGGCCAGAACGACCGAAATGACGATGTCGAGGCCTCGTTTGACGATCGCGCTCGCCCCGACGCCGCATCCGATCATGACTTCGATCAGGGGCTCGTCGCCCATCCATCCGAGCACCGACGTGGCGAGCAGCGCGTCGGCGGACGAAGCCAGCAGCAAGTATCCGCGCGGTCCGCGGATGCGCAGAAGCTCGAGGCGGCCGCTGGGCGCGGCCTCCGACCAGACGCAGATCACTTCCTCCACATCGCGGATCGCCGCGCGAACGCCCGGATCGTCGATGGGTCCGAACCAATGCCCCGCCACCTCGGCCGGGCCGGCGCCCGCGTAGCCGACGACGCGAATTCGTGGATCGCCTGCTGCTTCGAGCACGGCCATCGCCGCGGCGATTTCCGCCGGATCGCCGACAAGAATGGTCTCGCGCGGCCGCACCGGCCACAACATCAACTGGAGCGAGCGCCAGAGCGGAAAGAGCAGTGCTTCGAGCAGCGGAACCGCCACCAGGATCGTGCGCGGCAACGGCCTTTCGAGAACCGTCGCCCCGATCGTAACCGCCGCAACCTGGAGCAGGAGAGCGACCGCGAGGATCGGACGGGCGCGCAGCATGACGCGCCGCCGGTAGAAGCCGGCCAGACCCAGGCCGGCAAGGAACGCCGCGCCGAACAGCGACACGATGACCGCGTCGAGCGGAAGCTTTTCCGGAGAAAGAAGGGAGCGGGTGAAGGACAGCGGAACTGTCCGGCGCCAATAAACGATCGCCGCCAGACTCGCCCACGCCACGGCGAAGTCACCCACGATGGCGATCGTGGCCCGGAACGATCGCTCGAGCGATCCGGGCCGAATCATCGTGCCTCCGCTACCGCGGCGATCGCGAAGAGGCGGTGGAGCGCCGCGGATCGTTCGTATGTTTTGACAACCTCGTCGCGCAGCCGGGCAGCCTGACTGTCGCGACGATCGCCATCGGCGAGAAGATCTACGGCGGCGCGGGCAAATCCAGCGGTGGAAGACTCGATCAGAGCGTGCTGTGCAAGCGGCGCCAGTCCGCGAAACGCCTGAGGAGTGCCGACGATCGCGCAGCCCGCTTCCGCCGCCTCGAGCACCTTGTTGGACTGGCCGCTCCCATGGCGCAGCGGCATGAGAGCTACACGGATGTCGCGAGCGAACGCCGGCATGTCCTCGACGGGAGAGACCAGTGCTACGCCACGGCGCAGCGCCGCCTTGCGGAGCGATCGCGGTGCGTCGGCACCGCCGATGATCAACGTCGCAGCAGCGTTGAGCGCGCGAATGGCCGGCCAGATCTCATCGAGCAGCCATGTCACTGCGTCCGCATTCGCGAAGTACGGGAACCGTCCCCAGAACCCGAAGTCATATCTACGTGGCGTGCTGTCGAGCGCCCTTGTGGAGACACCATTCGCCACGGCTTCCGCATCCCCAAAATCGGCACTCTCATCCTCGCTAACGAACACGACCTGCCCATACGCGCCCGCCGCAGCGCGCTCGAGACGCGCCATGCGCCGCTCCTCGGTCCGCCAGAACCAGCGTATCCAGGGCGCGGCGGCAGCATTCGCCCGCTCCTCTGCGCTGCGGCGAAGCGAGTCGACGGCATCGAGCACAGCCGGACCTTCAAGCCTTTTCTTTACCCACGGATGCATGCGCGAAAGGATCACCACCGTCACATCGAAGGGCCCGATGTCGTGATGGGCCCGGCCGATGGCTGCATACCAATCGTACGGCGCGGCCAACAGGCATTGAAAGGGCAGGTCATCGCGAACCAGGCTCAAGGCTCCATGCACGAGGCGCCGGAGTGAACGCCGCGCCGCGAAGAGGCGGAAGTGCGCCAGACCATCGGGAACCGTGCCGCGAGGCGCAACCAGTGCCACCTCCCCGCTTCGCGTCAGCGCGGAGACCCACATCGCAGCGCGAAGGCGATCGCCGGTGTAAGGAGGCCACGGGAATCGCGACGTGATGACGAGCGCCTTCATCGGCGGTGAATACATCTCGACCAGCAGGCAGAAACAAACATTAGGGACCGGCCACAGATTAGCAGATCGTGTTCTGTAGAATGCGCGTCCCATGGTGAGGTCTCCAGCCGGCTGGCCCGCGCGCATCGACCAGTGGCGCGAGGTGGCCATCCTCGCGCTCGTGCTTGCTGGAGCGCTGGGACTCCCGCTCGTGTTTCACCGCGACCCACTTGAGATGTTCCGGCTCCCGAAAGTCATCTTTCTTCGAGCGGAAGCGATTCTGATCATCTGCATCACGCTGGCCGCGGTTGTCATCAGCGCACCTATCCCGCGCCCGAAGTGGCGCGACACCTGGTTTCTGTTGCCGCTGGCCGCACTTGCTGCCTTCGGCGTACTGACCCTCATGTCGACGAACTACGAGCTCAGCATGGGTGCACTCGGCTCGGCGGCGGCCACGGCGGTGATCTTCTTCGCCACCGTCGCCGCGGCACGGTCGGGCGGATGGCTGCTCATCTACGTCCCATTGTTAGCGGCGGTGACCAATGCGCTTCTCGTCATCGTTGAGGAAACGAACCTGTGGATGCCGTTCGGTGTACAAGCCGGTGTTCCGCATCATCTTCAGTGCGATGCCTTGATCGGCAATCCCAACGAAGTAGGAGGCTACCTCGGCGCCGCGGCCCTGGCCGTCGTGGCGGCCATCGCGGCGCGTGAGACCGAAGAGCGATGGAACGTGCGCGACATCGTCCTCGTGGCAGTCATCTGCATCGCCCTCCTCGCTTGTCAGACGCTGACCGCGATCATCGCCTTCACCGCCGCGGCCTTCTTCATGCTCGCGATTGCGTCGTGGCGGAAAGCGATCCGTGTTGCTGCCGCCGCCGCGGTCACGGCAGTGCTCATCGTGATGCTCGTCGCTCCCTTCCGCACGCGTGCGACCAACGTGATCACCTGGGTGCGCGCCGGCGACTACAACGCCATCTTCACCAATCGCTTCACGCCGTTTGTGGCGGCATGGTCGATGTTCGCCGAACATCCGCTCACGGGCGTCGGACCTGGCGCGTTCGCCTGGCAGTACTACGACTACAAGATCCGCGCGGAGCAGCGCTACCCGTCGCTCCGGCAGGTCTACAACCGCGGCATCAACTTCGGCGAAGTCCACAACGACCACCTGCAGGCGCTCGCCGAGGGAGGACTCATCGGCTACGGCGTCTTCCTGGTGCTCATCGGCGCGCTCGGGTATCTGTCATTCAAAATCCCGGCAAGCGCGCCCGGCTGGAAACAGCGTTTCGCGCATCATCTGGCATTGCCACTCGCGGTCTTCTGGATCGTATTGTCGGTAGCGCAGTTTCCAATGGAAACGACCGTGGTGCGCGCGCTGGTGGTTCACCTCGCGGCTCTCTGCGTTGGGTGGCGCAACTCATGAGCCGAGGGATCGTGTTCGTGCGCGCCGTAGCGCTGCTATTGGTCATCGCCGCGACCGGCTACGCGCTCGATCAATGGGTACTGCGACCCCTTCAGTGCCGGTATGCCGCATCCCTCGGCGCCGCGACATTCGATCGTTCAGAACCGGCTGAATACCGGACGAAACGCCTGGCTCGTCAAGTCCGCGCGGATCTGGAGGGTTGTGCGTGCGTCACTCCGCCGGACGCGAGCATCCCCATGACTCTCGGCGCAGCCGCGGAAGCAAGCGACGATCCACCCACCGCCATCACCGAATACGAGCGCGCGTTACTGATCGATCGGCGACCCGAGATCTACTTCCACCTCGGTCTGATGCAACAAGAGACGCCCGACCGCGCCTCGGCCATCGACAACATCGTCCGCGCCTGCGCCTTCGACCCCGCCCGGCTCGCTGATATCCCGTACGACGAAGTCAGGCGGGAAACGAGACGACGGCTGCAAGCTACGTACGGTCGGGATTGGGTTCGGTGATTGGGTTGACCTGTCATCCTGAGCCCGGCGACGCCCCGGAGGGGCAAAGCACGGCGAAGGACCCCAACATGCTTGCATCGAGAAGTACAACCACCCGACCCGGCAAGCGCGCGGGGGGTCCTTCGGCGTCCTCCGCCGCGGGATCAAAATCGAGTAAACATCAACAATTCCTACCGCGGCTGCGGCAGCCTCAGGATGACAGTCTTGATAAATCACCCTCTTGGCGGATTCCCAAAGACCACCACCCCATCCACCACGATCTCCACATCAGGCGTCTGGCCGGCCGGAACATCCAGCACCGTGAACACATACGTGCCGTTCGGTTCGGGCTCGGTAGGGCCGGCGATTCTGCCGGTGCTGTTGAGTCTCGCTTTCACGAGCGCGGCATAGCCGGGTCCGAGGTAGTTGCCGAACTGGTCGCGGGGGGTTACCGCGAACACGACTGTCCGTGAATCGGGGCGGGTTACTTTGACTTCGGTCTTCGTTGGGTCTGGTTTCACCTTCACGAATGCTTCGAGTCGCTCGACGCGGTGAACGTGTCCGGTCCGCTCGATGTCCCAGTCGAGGGCGGCTTCGAATCCGTAGGAGCCGGCGACGGTGGTTTGGTCGAATGTGCCGGCGTAGACTCCCGGGCTCTGCTCTTTCAGGTCGAGCGTTGCGACATCCGCCGGCGTGACGCGCTTGAGCAGGCCGTCGTTCGTCAGAGCGTCCAGCTTGCGATCGTACGGAGTGAGAATGTCGCCCGTGGGCGTGATCGTGTTGCCGGACGATTTGTCCGGGTAGCGCTGGTCGTGGAGGATCGTGCCGAGGCTCGCGGGCGGGCGCTGGATGCGGACGCGTATCGATCCGGGGGGCAAGCCGGCCAGGCGCTTGCCGTCCCAGTCGACGATCGCGCTGACGGTGAGCGTGTCGCCGGTCGCGGCACGGCCAGGCGCGACCGACAGGGTGTAGTCGAGGTGACGTTCGAGGATGATCGCGCTGAGGGTGTACGGAACCGGATCAGCGGTCTGGTTGATGCCGCGCTTCACGCGCACTGTCCATGTGCCGAGGTCGGTCGGCTTGATGTTGAACGTCTGGAACGAGCCTTGTGGCGTCTTCTCGGCCGAGTCGGGAACGGCCGCGGTCCCGTTGGGGCGGAAAACCTCCAGGTCGAGCGCAAAGCGCGTGGGCGGAGCCCATTGCACGGAGAACACCACCCGTTGCGCCGAGTGGTCGATGATCACCGGCTGCGGGCCGCTTGGGCCCTTGCCCGTCATCGTGTCGTGATGGACCAGACCCATCGAGGCCGAATTGCCTTTGAGGAGAGCGATGAGCGTCATGCCGAGGACGTCAAACATCGTCGTGGCGTTGGCGCTGATGTAGGAAACCCCCGACGTCTCGAACGAAATGTTCTTCAGCAGAGTCTCATCGACAGCGGCAGGTGTGCCGAAACCGATCGTCTGGATGGGGACGAAGCGCTTTCTCAATTCCTGCGGAAAGCCGCTGACGGGCACGAGGCCCAGGAACCCGCTGGCGGTCGGTTCGATCAACGGCGCCGTGTTCTGCATACCGTCCGTCACGACGATGAGCGAGAGGTCGTGGGCGGGATCGAGCTTCCATTGCTTCATCGCTTCGTTGATTCCGCTGCCGATCGACGTCGAACTGCCAGGCGTCAGTGTGTTGACGTTGTTGATGATCGCGTCCCACTGACCCGGCATGGGCATGCCGCGCTGGACCCAGACGTTCGTCGGAGGATCGGCGCCGGGGAGCGTCTGCGCCACCGCGGTGCTATCGAAGAAGATGTTGCCGAGGCGGTCATGCGACCATTCGGCACCGTCCGGCGTCGGCTGGTCTACCTGCCGCCACTGTGCGACGAAGTTCGTGATGGCCGATTTGAGGATCTGCACCTTCGTGGCCCCCGACTGCGCGCCTGGCGGCAGGTCGGCCATGCTCCCTGACTTGTCGAGCACAATCCCGACGTCGAACGGATGCCGGAACTTGTTCGTAGCGACGAGCGCAGGAGCGACGCCATCGTCGACGGGGATGAGAAATGCCGGCGTGTCTCCGGTGTGCTTGGAGACCGCCGAGCATTCGACCATCGGCGAGGCGACGATGTAGCTCGTGATGCGGTAGCCGGTGACGTCCTGCGCCCCGGAGAAGCGCATCGGTATCTGCTTCTCCACCGCGAACTGGGCGTTGCAGAAGTCGGCGCCAAAGTTCGACAGCGGCTTGTAGATGATGTCCACGTCATTGCCGCTGGCCGTCTGGAACGTCACGGAATCACCGGCCACCGTCTTAGTGTCGCCGAGGTTCAGCGTGGTGTTGCCGTTGACCACGAGTTGCGCGCCGGCGGACGCGGCGTTGAGCTCCAGTGTGATCAGAACCTGCCCCGTCTCCTGCTGGGGGTTGCCTCGAATCGGAATGTCGAGTGTGAAACTCTCACTGGCGATGGCAGGGAGCGATGACAACGCGAAAGCGACACAAAGAACCATGACCGGGCCGGTTGTCGTTCTTTTCATAAATCCTCACTTCGTGTGCGGACATCTTAAGCGTGTTCATCACGAAGCGCGAGTTTCGCGATAATCTGCCTCGCGAATGACGGAACAGATTGCAGTTCGTGGTCTGCGCAAGCAGTTCCCCAACGTACTGGCCGTGGCCGGCGTCGATCTGAGCGTTGCCGCGGGCGAAGTCTTCGGCTTGCTTGGGCCGAATGGCGCGGGCAAGACGACCACACTCGAGATGATCGAGGGGCTGACGGAACCTGATGCCGGCGAGATCACCATCTGTGGTCTGACCTGGAGCCGGAACGCGCAGGAGATCCGGGCTCGCATCGGGGTGCAGTTGCAGGCCACGAGCCTCTACAACAAGATCACACCGCGCGAGGCCATCAATCTCTTCGGCGGTTACTACCCAAAGCGGCGTGACACCGACGAGCTGCTGGCCCTGGTGCAGCTCCGCGACAAGGCGGACGCGTATCACATGACTCTCTCGGGTGGTCAGGCGCAGCGGCTGGCACTCGCCCTCGCGCTCGTGAACGAACCGGAGGTGGTGTTCCTCGACGAGCCGACGGCGGGACTCGATCCGCAGGGGCGCCGCTCTCTGTGGGAAGTGGTCCGGGCGATGAAAGCTGAGGGACGCACGATCGTGCTCACGACACACTACATGGATGAAGCCGAGGCCTTGTGCGACCGGCTGGCCATCCTCGATCACGGCAAGATCCTGCGCGCGGGCACACCGGCGGAGCTGATCGCCAGCCTGGGCATCCCGAGCGTCGTCGAGCTTACGTTCGATGGTACCGCGCCCGATCCATCCGGCTTCGCGGCGCGGCTCGGCACGGCGGTCGAAGCCCGCGGCGATGTCTGGGAGATTCCGACGCCCGACCCGAAGACGCTGCTGCCGCGGCTGTTCACCACCATCGAGAGCGCGCGGCTCGAATACAACCAGGTGCACGTCCGCCGGGCCACGCTCGAGGACGTGTTCCTCCAGCTCACAGGCCGCAGCCTGCGCGACTGAACGGAGACTTGACCCGATATGAACCTGCCCAATCCGTTCAAACTCCTCTGGCTCCAGTTCCGTAGCGAATGGCGGCTCTACCTGCGCGATCGCGCGGCCATGTTCTGGACGTTCCTCTTCCCGCTCCTGATGCTCTTCGGCTTCGGCCTGATCTTCCGTTCGGGCGGCACGCCCGCCCTGACGCTGGTGCGCATCGCCCCGCCGCAGGAGACGGCGCGCGATCGCGCATTCGTCAAAGCGCTCGAAGGCTCACACCTCAACATCGTGACGCTCAATGCCGCGGACGCGTTGCAGCGATGGGAAAAGGGCGAGACGACGGCGCAGCTCGAGAGCGCCGGTGATGGTTATCGCCTGAGGCTCAACAGCTATCTGATCGCTCAGGGACAGGTCGTGGCGCAGGCCGCAAGCCAAGCGTTCATGGTCGCGCAGGCGCGGCTGAGAGGGCTGCCCGAACCGGAGCGCATCCCGGTCGTCGTCGAGAGTCCGGGCCACGCGCACTCGGAGAACTATGCCGCGTTCCTCGTACCCGGATTGATCGGCCTGAACCTGCTCAGCATGGGCCTGTTCGCCGTCGGCATGGTGACGGTGGCGTATCGGGAGAAGGGAAAGTTCCGCCGGCTGGCGGTGACGCCGCTCCCGAAGTGGGTCTTCCTGCTCGGCCAGATCCTGCAGCGCGTCACGGTCGTAATGCTGCAGACGGCGTTGCTTCTGCTGTCGGCGCGACTCGGGTTTCACATCGTCAATCACGGCTCGTATCTGCTCTTCGGAGCGTTGGTGATATTCGGAACGGCAACGTTCCTGGCCATGGGATTCGCCTTGTCGAGCTTCGCATCGACCGTTGAGACCTACGGAGCCATCTCGAACCTGGCCTTCTTTCCGATGATGCTGCTCTCGGGCGTCTACTTCCGGATCGACAACGCGCCGCAATGGATGCAGGCGGCGATCTTCGTCCTTCCGCTCGCGCCATATCTGCGCATGCTGAGGGCGGTCTTCAACGACGGCGCCACGCTCGCCGGCCACGGCACCGGCCTGGCCATCATCGGCACGTGGGCGGTGCTGTCATTCATCCTGGCGGTGAAGCGGTTCCGCTGGGTGTAAGCAGATCAGCGACGAACAGATGGCAGCATGCTGAAACGGCCGATACCGGCCGGCTTGTAGATCGTGAAGTCGCGCCGATCGATCGTGAAGATACGGCTGATTCTCTCCCGCTCGGCGACACGCACCAGCGCGGCGTCGGCAAGATCCATCGGCAGGTCGTAATACTTCTCCATCAATTGGCGCATTCGATACGCGTCGTCGACGGTGAGCGGCATGAAGCCGATCGCCTCGCGCTGCACCATCTGCCACAGAACAGTCTGCGCGGGCAGCGATCCTCGGAGCAGATACATCGCCTCCGTGAACGCGGGCCACACGGTGGCAATCGGTTCATCGATCCTCTTCAACGTGGCGCGGCAAGCGGCGTGGTGGCGGTCGCTGGCGCTGATCAGAGCAACCAGGGGACCGGCATCGATCAGAATCATCGCGTGCGCACGGCCTTCTCGCGGACGATCTCCGCAAAGCGCTCACCGCTCGCATCGGACAGATCGGGCGGGAGGCCGCTCACGGAGCCGATCAGGTCCGCGATCTCGTCGTACGGACGCGGCGGCCTCTGCTTTCCGCTCCGGCCGAAAGTCCTGACCGCGTCGCGGATCACATCCGAGACGGTGCTCTGGTGTTGTCTGGCCAGCCGGCGCACGGTACCCTCTTCTTCCTGGCTAAGTCGCACGCTGAGTGTCGTGTTCTGTTTCTGTCGTACGCGCATGACAGAACTGTAATACACGGGGAGCACGGACGCAAGTACCAGCGGAGACGCTCCCCGGCCATGGCATAATCCGTCCCGGCCGACTGGCGGCCGATCAAATTCATGACTCTGAGCCCTGGCGAAAGCGTGCGCGGGTTGCCGCCAACCGTCGAAGAGCCGCCCGCACCGTTTGACGCCTCAGCCGCCTTGCCGGATGAGCCGCTCGTGGTCGTCGAGCAGCGCAATTCATGGATCAGCATCGACGTCCCTGAGCTGTGGCGGAATCGCGAACTGCTCTACTTTCTGATGTGGCGCGACGTCAAGATCCGCTACAAACAGACCGTGCTCGGAGCGGCGTGGGCGCTCCTGCAGCCAGCCTTCATGATGCTCATCTTCACACTCGTCTTCGGACGGCTGGCTGGGGTCAGCGCGGGAGTACCGTATCCCCTTTTCGCGCTGGCCGGCCTAGTGCCCTGGACATTCTTCGCCAACGCAGTTGCCAACAGCGGGAACAGCCTCGTCAGCAATGTGCATCTGGTCACGAAGGTCTACTTTCCACGTCTCATCATGCCGGCGGCCGCCGTTCTGGCCGGCATCGTCGATCTCGCGTTTGGCATGCTCCTTCTGGGCGGGATGATGCTTTACTACGGGGTGCGACTGTCTCCTCATGTCCTGATGCTGCCTGTTCTCGTCGGACTGACGACGCTCTGCGCGCTCAGCACGGGCATGTGGATGTCCGCCCTGAACGTCAAGTACCGCGATGTCCGGTTCGCGCTCCCGTTCGTCGTCCAGCTCTGGCTGTTCGCCTCATCCGTAGTGGTTCCGTCGACCGTGATCCCGGCACACTTGCGCTGGCTGCTGGCGTTCAATCCGATGTCAGCAATTATCGAGGCGTATCGCGCCGCGCTGTTCTCGACGCCGTTCCATTGGAGAGCCCTCGGTCTGGCCACCGCGATCTCCATCGTGGCCTTTATTCTGGCGGCCCATTTCTTCAAGCGCACGGAGAGGAGTTTCGCCGACTTCATCTGATCGAGCGCACCGCACACCATGCGTCCCATCATCACTATCGAAAACGTCGGTAAGCAATACCGTGTCGCGTCAGAGAGACGACCGGCCTATGCCACGCTGCGCGAAGCACTCGTCGGCTCGTTCAGTACATCGCTCAAACGGCTGAGCGGCCGCGGAGAGATCGCCGAGGATGAGACCTTCTGGGCCCTTCGAGGGATCGGTCTCGACGTCTACCCCGGCGAGCGACTCGGCATCATCGGCTGCAATGGCGCCGGCAAATCCACGCTGCTGAAGATCCTCTCGCGGATTACCGAGCCGACAGAAGGCCGCGTCCGGCTCTATGGACGCGTGGGTAGTCTGCTGGAGGTGGGAACCGGCTTTCACGGCGAGCTGACGGGCCGGGAGAACATCTATCTCAACGGCGCCATCCTCGGCATGAAGCATGCGGAGATCGCGCGCAATTTCGACGAGATCGTCGCCTTCGCCGAGATCGATCGCTTCCTCAACATACCGGTCAAACGCTACTCGTCAGGGATGTACATGAGGCTCGCCTTCGCCGTCGCCGCGCACCTCCAGCCTGAGATCCTGATCGTCGACGAGGTGCTGGCCGTCGGCGATGCCTCCTTTCAGAGGAAGTGCCTCGGCAAGATGAGCCAGGTGTCGCGCGACGGGCGAACGGTCATCTTCGTCTCGCACAACATGACCGCGGTACAAAATCTCTGCAGCCGTGTGGTGTGGCTCGCCGGAGGCCGCATCGTTGGGGAGGGCGAGCCCGGCCGGATCATCAACGACTATCTGCGGACCACGCTGACGACGATGAGCCAGCATACCTGGAGCGACCCGGCAACCGCTCCCGGAAACGAAAAGCTGCGCATCCGCCACGTGGCCGTGCTGCCCGCGGACGGATCGCTTCAGGATCATCTGACCGTGCGTACTCCGCTTCGTGTCGACTTCGAATACTGGAACTTCGTCCCCGGTGCCCGGCTGAGCCTGCGCGTCGTCGTGCGAACCGAGGAGGGGTATCCCATCTTCAGCACGTCATCGTCCAGAGATCCGGAATGGCGCGGGAAGCCGTTCCCCGCCGGCCTGTTCCGCAGTTCATTCGAGATTCCAGGCGACCTGTTGAACGACGGCATTCACCGCGTGGAACTGAAGATCCGCAGAAACGAAAAGGAGATCGTCTACCAGCACGATGACCTCCTGATCTTCGATCTGATCGACGCCGTCGAAGAGGGCACGGCCTGGTTTGGCAAGTGGGTCGGCGCCGTACGCCCATCCCTTCATTGGCGAACCGGGCTGATGGAAGAGAACGTGCAACCGGACGTCCTCGTCCAATCCTCGCGCTGAACCGGAACGAAAGCGCGAACGAGCAATCTTCCCCTTCGTTCGCAGACCTCCAATAAAGGAATGCCGTCACTATCTGGTGTGATGTATGGGCTCGCAAATTACTTCGCTCTGCTGTACCGTTGTGACTCCTAACGGCAAGTAAAGCAGGCGGAGGTGTCATGAATTATCGCAGAGCGGCCACTGTCGCTTCTCTATGTGCAATCGTATTCGGCCATACGGCCGTGGCCCAGAAACGCATCACGGACCTCAGCGGACGAGAAGTCAGAGTCGGTTCTTCCGTTGCACCCAAGACAGTCCGGCTGGCAGTGAAGCCCACCAACCTTCACCCCAGGGTCGCCGCCGTGGTGACCGTGAACGCGGGGCCGGACATCGACGCCGCGAACAACGATTACCGCCGCATCCAGAACGCACTCAACGCAGCGGCGAGCGGCGATACGATCATCCTCAGCGGCACCTTCGACTTCACCCAGCCATTTGCCGCCGCTGCCTGGGCGCTCGGCAATGACAATACAGCGGGGACCGGGGACGACTACGAGGTGCTCGCTCCCGGAGTCAGCAATGTCACCATCACCGCCAGCTCTCTAGGCAGCGCCACTATCCAGGGCCCGGGCGATCTGGCTGCGGTCAACCTCGAGGCCTTTCTCGTCTTCGATTCCTCCCTCTCCGGAGCGAGCCCTGGTTGGACGATCTCGAACCTCCGAATCCTGGACTTCGACATGTCCATCGGTATGTTCGCCGCCGGCGTCAGCGACTACAACAACACCACAATCCAGAACAACTTCATCCGTATCCCGACAGACCTAAACGCCACGGTTGCTCCGGCCGACGTCAACCAGAACATCGGCATCAACTTCAGCTTCGGCACGAATCAGACGATCTCAGGCAACAGCTTCCAGGTCCCAGGCGACGGCGTCAGCGATAGTGGAGCAGGAAACTTCTCCAGCAGCGTGGTCATGCAGTCGAACACCAGCGGCGGCAGCGTCTACGACGGCTTGAACATCTCCAACAACGTCATTCACATCCTCAACGCGCAATCCGCGAATCCGCAGGTGACCCTCGGCATCTGGGAGAACGGCCACGCCCATACGAGCAATATCACCATCGCCAATAACAGCTTCCTCAACGACGCCGCCGGAAACAGCCCGGCGCTGAACATCGAGCGCGCCTTCCGCGTCACATCGCACTCCGGGGCCACCAGTACCGTCACCTATAGCGGGAACACGGTCAACGGCGCGAACATCGGATTCCAGTGGATCGCGGGAACGGACTTCATCGGCAGCGAAGGAGTCGTCGGGCCCGCTGTGCTCACAGGCAATCAGATCACCAACTGCGACACCGGCGTGCTCGTGCAGTCGAACGGCATCGCCCATCTGGAGACCGACGTGATCACCGGCAGCGGCGCCGGAGGCGGCGTCCACGTCGCCACCGGGAAGCTGGCCGGCTCCGGCGCGAACACCAACGGCATCTTCCAGACCTTTGTCACCGGCGGTTCCGCAGATGGCGTTCTGATCGATGCCACGGCCGGAACGATCGCGCCGATCATCGATAACGACCTGAGCGGCAATACCGGCTTCGGCCTGCACAACCTGTCCGCGCCGGCAATCCCCGCCACACCCAACTGGTGGGGCAATAATCTCTCGGCGAACGTGGCCGCGGCGGTGAGCAGCAATGTCACGTTCGATCCGTTTCTGGCCAGTGGCACCGATGTCAACGCCAGCGTCGGGTTCCAGCCCTTCATCTACGCCTCCACCACGACCGCGGGAAACACGACGACCTTCGCCGGCACAGCCGTGGCCGATACCGGCTCCATGCTTGCCGGCAATCCCGTTACGCTGACGATGGACGGCGACACCGCATTCGTCCCGCTCCCGCAACTCATCAACGTCGTCATCCAGCTCTCATCCGGCAACGATGTCTTCACACTCGGCCAGACCGGCGTTCCGACGACCTTCGACGGCGGCAGCGGAACCAACACGCTGGCCGGTACCAACGTCGCCCAGACCTGGAACATCACCGGCGGCGGCAGCGGCAACATCCCCGGCGCGGCCAGCTCGTTCATCAACGTCCAGGCTCTCCACGGCGGTACGGCAGCCGACTCCTTCGTCTTCGGCGCGGCCGGCAGCATCGCCACCATCGACGGCGATCTCGGCGTCGACACACTCGACAACTCCGCCATCGCGGGACACTCGGTCACGCCCACCGGCCCCGGCACACTCGACGGCTTCATGGGAACCGCCACCGGCATCGGCGGCACGTTCAACAACATCAACGTGATCGCGGCGCCGGCCGACATGGCTGTGACCAAGACCGGCCCCGCATCCTCGACCACAGGCTCAGTCATCAGCTACACGATCACCGTGATGAACAACGGACCCAATTCGGCCGTCAACGCCTCGATGACGGACACGCTCCCCGCCGGGACGACATTCTCCTCACTCGCCTCCCCCGGCGGTTGGAACTGCGTCACCCCGTCCGTGGGTTCGGCCGGCACCGTCACGTGCACGGAAAGCTCGATGGCTGCCGGTTCGGCGGTCTTCACGCTCCATGTGAATGCTCCGGCAGGAGCGACGATCGTCAGCAATACGGCCTCAGTGTCGTCTTCCTCGACGGACGGAACCCCTGGCAACAACAACTCGACCGCGAATACGACCGTCACCGCCGCCGCGGCCATCCCGGCCATGCCCCCGATGGCGCTGCTGCTGCTGGCGATTGCGTTGGTAATGGCCGGCTTCGTGGCGATGCGCTCGGAATAACGGGTTTTGTACACGGCCTGCCCGCCTCCGCGACGGGCAGGCCTCCTCTTCCCAACCTCGCCCCTTCCCGTTACTCTCCCGCGCACAGGAGAGATCCCACATGCGAATGATCCGTGGAATCCGCGCCACCCTTTGTGCTCTGGCGCTGCTGCTTCCGTTCGCGGCTGCCGCACAGCCGACACCGCCGGCAACCGAGAAGAAGCCTCACGTCACGAAGATTCACGGCGACACGCTGGTCGACAACTACTTCTGGCTCCGTGAGAAATCGAATCCCGACGTCATCGCGCATCTCGAGGCCGAGAACGCTTACACCGCGGCGATGACCGCCGACACGCTTCCGCTGCAGCAGAAGCTTTACGACGAACTACTCGGGCACGTGAAGCAGACCGACGTGAACGTTCCCTATCGACTCGGCGATTACTACTACTACTCGCGCACCGAGGAGGGAAAGCAGTACCCCATCTACGCGCGGAAGAAGGGCAACCTCGATGCGCCGGAAGAGATCACGCTCGATCTCAACGAGCTGGCCAAAGGCCTCAAGTTCCTGGCTCTTGGAGCCTACCGTGTCAGCGACGACGGCAACCTGCTGGCCTACTCCACCGACAGCACCGGCTATCGTCAGTACACCCTCTTCATCAAGGATCTCCGGGCCGGAGCCCTGCTCCCCGAGAAGATCGAACGCGTCGACACGGTCATGTGGGCAACCGACAACAAGACCATCTTCTACGTCACCGAAGACAACGTCACCAAGCGCTCCGACAGCTTCTACCGCCACGTCCTCGGCACATCGACAAACGACCTCGTCTTCCATGAGCCCGACGAGCTCTATGACCTCGGCGCCTTTCGAACACGCGATAAGGCCTTCATCATCGTCGAGTCAGGGAGCAAGACCACGACCGAGGCCCGCTACCTTCCTGCCCGCAAACCCGATGAGACGTTGCGCATCGTCGTGGCGCGCAAGAGCGATCACCGCTACTTCGTCGATCATCGTGGCCACCGCTTCTACATCCGCACCAACGACCACGCCAGGAACTTCCGGCTCGTGACCGCGCCAGACTCCACCCCGGGGATGAAGAACTGGAAAGAGATCATCCCCGCCCGCGCCGGCGTCAAGCTCGACGGCTTCGATCTCTTCAAGGACCACATGGTCGTGTCGGAGCTGAAGGGTGGATCGCAAACCATCCGCGTCGTCGATTTGAAGAACAACCAGTCGACGCCGATCGCCTTCCCGGAGCCGGTCTACTCCGTCTTTCTCGACACCAACCCCGAGTTCGTGACGTCGACGCTGCGCTATCGCTATCAGTCGCTCGTGACGCCGAGCTCCGTGTTCGATTACGACATGGAGAAGCACACCAGCACCCTGCGCAAGCAGTTCGAAGTACCGCACTACGATCCGTCGCAACTGGCCTCGGAGCGCATCTACGCCACCGCGTCGGACGGGACGAAGATCCCGCTGTCCATCGTCTACAAGAAGCCTCTCGTGCGCGACGGGAAGCGCCCCATGTTGCTGTACGCATACGGATCGTACGGTGCGCCGACCTGGCCGACCTTCAACGCGAACAGGCTGGCCCTTCTCGATCGCGGCGTCATCTACGCCATCGCCCACATACGCGGCGGCGGCGAGCTCGGCGAGCCGTGGCGCGAGGCGGGAAGGATGATGGTGAAACGAAACACCTTCACTGACTTCGTCGACTCGGCCGAGAGCCTGGTCCGGGAGAAGTACACATCCAGCGACCGGCTCGTGATTCAGGGCGGAAGCGCGGGCGGACTGCTCATGGGCGCGGTGGTCAACATGCGGCCCCAGCTCTTCAAGGCCGTCGTCGCGCAAGTCCCCTTCGTCGACGTCATCAACACGATGCTCGATGCCAGCCTGCCGCTGACGACCAGCGAATACCTCGAGTGGGGCAATCCGAACATCAAGAAGGAGTACGACTACATCAAGACCTACTCCCCGTACGACAACGTCGCCGCCAGGGCCTACCCGGCCATGCTGGTGAAGGTCTCGCTCAACGACAGCCAGGTGCCGTACTGGGAGGGGACGAAGTTCGTGGCCAAGATCCGCGAGATGAAGACCGACACGAACCCGCTGCTCCTCAAAGTCAACATGGGAGCTGGCCACGGAGGCTCGTCCGGCCGCTACGACGCGTTGCGCGAGACCGCCGCCGACGAGGCGTTCATGCTCAAGGAAATGGGGATCAGCGAGTAACGGCGATTGGGGCAGTTGGATCAGCGCACCGGTTCCCTGTACGATGATCGGAGGAGGCATTGAATGCGTGACCGGCTCATAGGAATGGTGTTGTTGGCAGCGTTGTCGCTGGGGAGCGTGACTGCGTTCGCCCAGGAAAAGAAGAAAGAGGCGGCCGAGCCGCTGAAGATCAAGGTCGGGGACATGGCTCCCGATTTCACCCTGCTGGAGTACGACGGCAGCAAGATCAAGGCGGTCTCGTTACATGATTTCAAGGGGAAGAAGAACGTCGCTCTGGCCTTCTTCGTCTTCGCGTTCACAGGTGGCTGAACGACCGAAATGAAAGCCTTCCAGGCCAGTCTGGCCAAGATCGAAGGCTCAGACACCCAGGTCTTGGGTGTGAGCGTTGACAGCCCCTTCGCCAATCATGCATTTGCCCAGCAGAACGGCATCACCTTCCCGATCCTCGGCGACATGGACGCCACGGCGATCAAGGCGTACGGATTGGAGAAGCAGGTCCACATCGGCGGCGCGACGATGGCCACGGCGCGCCGGGCCTCATTCCTGATCGACAAGGAAGGCAAAGTGGTCGAGGAACAGGTCGACAACGACGCCGTCGATCCGACCAAGATCGTCGATGCCTGCCAGTTCAAGCCCAAAGCAAAATAGAGGACAAGACACTCCCCGCGGCTCGCGCCGTCGTGAACGGCGCGAGCCCCTCGGGAGTGAGCGGGCGTCATTCAGCCGGGGATTCCTCCGTGTTCTGTGCCTCCGTGGTGAAACCCGTCCGCGCTACCCGTTCGCCTCGCTCTTCCTGTTCTTGAACTTCGCAGCCAGGTAGTCGCGGTTCATCATCGCGATGAAATCGATGGAGATCTCTTTCGGACAGACCGCTTCGCACTCACCGTACATCGTGCAACTGCCGAAGTGCTCTTCCATGATCTCCACCATGCGCACGACGCGTTCGTAGCGCTCGGGCTGGCCTTGCGGCAACAGGCCGAGATGCGAGACCTTGGCGGA
This sequence comes from Thermoanaerobaculia bacterium, assembly GCA_035482045.1. Lineage (GTDB taxonomy): Bacteria > Acidobacteriota > Thermoanaerobaculia > Gp7-AA8 > Gp7-AA8 > JADGNZ01. The sequence goes on along the minus strand of DATHRD010000036.1, from coordinate 89,356 downwards.
GGTGAACAGCTGCGCGGCGCCGTTCGGACATTGCGCCACGCACGCGCCGCACTGGATGCACGCCGCCGCATCCATCGACCGATCCTGGACCGCCTTCGGCACGAGCAGCGCGTTGGCCTCGATGGCACTTCCCGTATTCACGGAAATGAAGCCGCCGGCCTGGATGATCAGGTCGAGCGGGCTGCGATCGACGATGAGGTCCTTGATGATCGGAAAGGCCCGCGCCCGCCACGGCTCCACGCGGATGTGGTCGCCGTGTTTGAAATGACGCATGTGCAACTGGCAGGTGGCCGTTCCGCCGGCCGGGCCGTGCGCCACGCCGTTGATCATCATCCCGCACGAGCCGCAGATACCTTCGCGGCAGTCATGCTCGAAGTGGATCGGCTGCTCGCCCTGCTCCGTGAGCTGCTCGTTGACCACGTCGAGCATTTCGAGGAACGACGCATCGGGGCTGATGTCCTTCGCCTCGTACGTGACGAACTTCCCCTCCGCGGTTGGCGACGGTTGCCGCCAGACTTGTAGTGTGAGATCCATTTACTTGTAGCTCCTGGTCGCCAGCTTCGCTTCCTCGTAAACCAACGGCTCTTTGTGCAGCACGGGCTTCCTGTCGTCCCCCGTGAACTGCCATGCGCTGACGTAGAGGAAGTTCTCGTCGTCGCGCTGCGCTTCCCCTTCGGCGGTCTGATGTTCGACGCGGAAATGACCGCCCGCGGACTCCTCGCGGTCCAGTGCGTCGATGCACATCAATTCCGCAAGCTCGAAGAAATCGGCCACGCGTCCGGCGCGCTCCAGGGCCTGGTTCGGCTCTTCGTTCGTACCGAGGACGCGCACGTCGCGCCAGTACTGCTCACGAAGGGCGCGGATGTCTCCGATCGCTTTCTTCAGGCCGTCCGCGCTGCGGGCCATGCCGCAGAACTCCCACATGATGTTTCCGAGCTCGCGATGGAAGGAATCGACACTGCGTTTTCCCTTCGCCGACACGAGCTTGCTGATTCGCTGTTCGACTTCGGCCCGCGTCTGTTTGAACTCGGGCCGATCGGCCGTGATCTTCTTACCCAGTTGCCCGGCCAGGTAGTCACCGACCGTCACCGGAAGGACGAAGTAGCCGTCGGCGAGACCCTGCATCAGCGCACTGGCGCCGAGGCGGTTTGCCCCGTGATCGGAGAAATTCGCTTCGCCGCCGACGTAAAGGCCGGGAATCGACGACATCAGGTTGTAGTCGACCCACAAGCCGCCCATCGTGTAGTGGGGCGCGGGATAGATGCGCATCGGCACGGCGTAGGGATCCTCGGCGGTAATGTCCTGATACATCTCGAAGAGATTGCCGTAGCGCTCTTCGATGACTTTGCGCCCGAGGCGTTGGATCGCATCCGCAAAATCGAGATAGACGCCGCGCCCGCCCGGACCGACGCCGCGCCCTTCATCACAGACTTCCTTGGCGCAGCGCGATGCGATGTCGCGAGGAGCCAGGTTGCCGAAGCTTGGATACTTACGCTCCAGGTAGTAATCGCGCTCGCTCTCCGGAATCTCATCGGGGCGCCGCTTGTCGCCGGCTTTCTTCGGCACCCAGATGCGTCCGTCGTTGCGCAGCGATTCGGACATCAGCGTCAGCTTCGACTGGTAGTCGCCGCTTTGCGGGATGCAGGTCGGATGAATCTGCGTGAAACAGGGATTGGCGAAGTACGCACCACGGCGGTAGGCACGCCAGATCGCCGTTGTGTTCGAGGCCTTTGCGTTCGTCGACAGATAGAAAACGTTTGCATAGCCGCCCGTGGCCAGCACGACGGCGTCGGCGGCGTACGACGAGATCGCGCCGATGACGAGGTCGCGGGTGACGATCCCTTTGGCCTGCCCTTCGACGAGAACGACGTCGAGCATCTCGTGGCGCGGGTACATCTTCACGCGTCCAAGGCTGATCTGGCGCTCCAGCGCCTGAAACGCGCCGAGAAGAAGTTGTTGCCCGGTCTGGCCGCGCGCATAGAACGTTCGCGAGACCTGCACCCCGCCAAATGAGCGATTCTCCAGCACGCCGCCATACTCGCGCGCGAAGGGCACGCCCTGCGCCACCGCCTGGTCGATGATGTCGACGCTCAGCTCGGCCAGCCGATAGACGTTGGCCTCGCGCGAGCGATAGTCGCCGCCCTTGACCGTGTCATAGAAGAGCCGGTATATGCTGTCGCCGTCGTTCTGATAGTTCTTCGCGGCGTTGATGCCGCCCTGCGCCGCAATCGAGTGAGCGCGGCGCGGCGAATCATGGTAGACGAAGCACTGCACGTTGTAGCCCAGCTCCGCCATCGAGGCCGCGGCGGCCGCGCCGGCCAGACCGGCGCCGACGACGATCACGTCGTACTTCCGTTTGTTGGCCGGATTGACGAGCTTGTAGTGGGCCTTCGCATTCGCCCACTTCTTGTCGATCGGTCCGGGCGGGATTCTGCTGTCTAGAGCCATCGAGTCTTCACCTGCCTGTGCAGTCCGGGAGGGTGTGCGTTGAAGTCAACGCAGAACGCCCATGAGGACGGCAATCGGAAATGAGATGTTCCCAACCGTGACGATCACCGCAAACACGGTCGCAAAGGATCGCTTCCACGGATTGAATGTGACGTGACTGAGCCCGAGCGAATTGAACATGCTCCAGAGGCCGTGATAGAGGTGCATGCCCAGCGCGAGATTGGCGATGATGTAGAACGCGCTCACCCACCAGACCTGAAAGCCGGTCACGAAGTTGTGGTAGACGTCGTGCTCGATGAAGTCCGGGTGCACGGTACCGAACGTCAGGTGCAGCAGGTGATAGATGACGAAAAGGACGATGATCACGCCGCTCCACCGCATCGTCCGCGCCGCGTAGGTGGCGGAGACGTAGTCACGCTCCGTGTATCCGACCGGCCGTGCCTTGCGGTTCATGATCGTGAGCTGTGTGGCCGCCTGGATGTGCAGCCACACGGCGATGAGCAGCAACACGCGCACGACGATGAGCGCGGCCTTGTTCGGCAGGAGCGGAGCACCCATGGTGATCAGGAACGCCGCGTAGGCGTTGTAGTGCTCCGGCCCGGTATAAACCTTCAGGTTGCCGAGCATGTGCAGAAGGATCCAGCCGAAGAGAAAGGCGCCGCTCACGGCCATCACGGCCTTCTTGCCGATCGCCGAATGGTAGAAACCGAGAATCCAGGAAGCGCGCGGCGAGTGCGAAGCGGTCGGTGTCGCGGGAGCGGCAGCGGTCATGACCTGCATCATAGCGATCGTTCGCGACGGGTCAAGAAGCAACGATCACAGGTCAGTGTACGCCGGCCAGCCTCTTCCGCACTTCCTCGCGCACCCGCAACCCCGGCGTCTCCGCTGTCAGCCCCTCGAAGAAATCGCGATAGCCGGCCGCGTTCCGCGCCAGGTAGTCGGTCGTGGCTACGCGATACCTGCGCAGAGGATCGATCGACGCCGGACCGGCCACGATGGCGAAGGAATCGCTCCCCTTCCGCGATCTGCCATACGCGAGGAGCCTTTCCACGGCGTCGCCGCGCAGCGCATAGACGACGATCTCGTTGTCGTAGGGCATCGCCGCCCGCAGTGCCTCGAGCGTAATCCGCCCCGGAGGAAGTGCCTGCCGGAAGCTGCTGGCCGTCGAAAGCGCCACATCGGCATGCGCGGCGTCGCGCATGATGTCCACGGCTCTTTCCGCAAGCGCTTCCACCGGCAGCGGCGCGGACAACGTTCCGATCGTCGCGAATAGCGACGCATAGCTCGGATCGCTCTCGAGTGCGCGCTGCATCGTCGCGACGCGCCGCGCGATCGTCTTGTCGACCTGCATCTGCGCATCGACGGGTACGAGGCTGCCGCTGACTTGGACGAGCTTATGACGTTCGAACGTCAGTACGACGCGGCTGATATAGGTAAGGTACTGAAATGGCGAAATGAACCATGTTCGCGTGCCGTCGATCCGCACCAGGTCGCGTTTCAGGTGACTATGCGAGCCAAAGATCAAATCGATGCCCGGAACCGACCGCGCCAGCGCGAAGTCGTCGTCGAGATGTTCATGGCCGATCATGACCACGACGTCGGCGTGTTGCCTCTCGCGCAAGTCCCGGACGGCGTCGCGCGCCGCATCGACCGGGTCGGTGAAGTGCAACATCGGCTCTTTGACGAGGGTCTTGAAGTCATTGCCGGCAACCGCAAATACGCCGATGCGGATCCCGTTGACCACGAAGACGCGCGACGGCAGGAAACCATTCGTATTCGCGCTCACGACGGGGTAACGAGTGACGCGCATACACGTCTGCAATTGGCCGAGCCCGTAGTCGGGATCGTGATTGCCGAACGCCATCGCATCGACGATGCCGTTGAACCATGACATCTCCGCGCAGCGGTACTTGTCCGACCATGCCGGCGAGCCCTGATTGACCATGTCGCCGCCGGAAAAGACGAGCGCGCCATTCCTCTTCTCCGCGCGGAGATAACGGATCGCTCTTGCGACGCCGCCCTGCCCTTCCCGCCCCTCGGAGTAGAACGGCAATGCGTGCGAGTGATAGTCGGAGAAGTGCAGGAGAGTTACACGAGTCGTGCGCGCTTGCGCCGCCGCGCAGACGAAAAGCAGCGAGAAAAACAAAGGGCGCCACGAGGAGCGCCCTTTGTCAGAAACACGCGAGGATTGAGTCACCGGTGAAGGTTGGATCTCATTTCATTGATTGCCGCTTCCCGGCCCCGCTCCTTGGCGATCTTCTGGTACTGAGCGCGCTTGCTGGCCGGGATCTGGCGGATCAATCCAAGGTAGCGGCCCTGGAGCTGCCGAGACGCGAGCTGCTCGGGGGTAATTCTGGCGCGGCGACGGCGTTTGACGGGACCGGCCGGCACGACATCCGGCCCACCGCCCATTGCCATGGGCAGCACTGCTGCTTTACGGCCGCTTCCGGGCGGACGTCCACGACGCTTGCCGCTGCCAGGCGGCCTTCCAGGCCCTCTTCCGGGCGGCCGTCCGGGCGGCCGTCCACGGCGCGCGGGCGCTGTTGCGCCGCTTCCGGTACCGAACGATGCGGCACCGGCCTGCGCGCGCAGCGACTCCAGGCGGGATTCGAGATCGCTGATCTCGCGATGCATGTCGCTGAGATAGCGATTCACTTCACCAGGGGAAATCCGACGATCGGCAACCAGGCGATCCAACACATAGGAAGCCTGTCCACCGGACAACGGGGGAGCAGAAACAATCAGTCTGGGTCTTGGCACGTTGTTCACTCCTTCTTGTGCGGTCTGCACATTGATTTGTGCATGTTACCAGAATTTTGAGACTCCGGCGCAATAGGGTCACAGTTTGCGACAAGAACAGGCGTTTGCGCAACACGTTATGACACGCTGGTGGGCCTTCAGTCCCGTGCAAAATCAGTAGCGATAGTGATCCGCCTTGTAGGGGCCTTCAACCGGCGTGCCAAGGTACTTCGACTGGTCGGCGGACAGCCTTGTCAGCTCCACGCCGAGGTGCGCCAGGTGCAGGCGGGCCACCTCCTCATCCAGCTTCTTCGGGAGGACGTAGACCTTCTTCTGATACTCGCCTTTGTTCTGCCAGAGCGCGAGCTGCGCAAGCACTTGATTGGTGAACGACGCGGACATCACGAACGACGGATGCCCCGTTGCACACCCGAGGTTCATCAGTCTTCCCTCGGCGAGAATCAGCACGCTGTGCCCGTCGGGAAAGACCCACTCGTCATACTGCGGTTTGATGTTCACCCGCTTCACGCCGTCGTACTTCTTGAGACCGGCCATGTCGATCTCGTTGTCGAAATGACCGATGTTGCTCACGATGGCCTTGTTCTTCATCCGGGCCATGTGATCCGCCGTGATGACGTTCCTGTTGCCGGTGGCGGTCACGAAGATATCCGCGCGTTCGACGACCGACTCGAGCGTCCGCACCTCGAAGCCTTCCATGGCCGCCTGCAGCGCGCAGATCGGATCGATTTCGGTAACGACGACGCGCGCCCCCTGGCCGCGCAGCGCCTGCGCGCAACCCTTGCCCACTTCGCCGAATCCGCACACGAGCGCGAGCTTTCCGGCGATCATGACGTCGGTGGCGCGATTCAGGCCGTCAACGACCGAATGGCGGCATCCATAGATGTTGTCGAACTTCGACTTCGTCACCGAGTCATTGACGTTGATGGCCGGGAACAGCAGCTCGCCCGCTTCCATCATCTGATACAGGCGGTGTACGCCGGTGGTCGTCTCCTCGGAGACGCCTTTGATGTCCGCGGTCACGCGCGTCCAGCGCTGCGGATCGCGCTTCAGTTCGGCACGGAGAAGATCGAGGATGACGCCCCACTCCTCCGGATCATCGCTGGGATTGAATTCAGGAACGTGACCCTTCCCCTCGAACTCGAAGCCTTTGTGGACCAGAAGCGTGGCATCGCCTCCATCATCGACGATAAGGTTCGGTCCTGCTCCATCCGGCCATTGCAGCGCCTCGGACGTACACCACCAATACTCCTCGAGCGTCTCTCCTTTCCAGGCGAAAACCGGGACGCCTTTCGGATCGGCCGCCGTCCCGCCCGTCTCCGGGCGCCCAACGACGACCGCGGCCGCCGCATGGTCCTGCGTCGAAAAGATATTGCAACTCACCCAGCGCACATCCGCGCCGAGAATGGCCAGCGTCTCGATGAGGACGCCGGTCTGTACGGTCATGTGCAAGGAGCCCATGACGCGCGCCCCGGCGAGCGGCTTCGACTTGCCATACTTCTCCCGGACGGCCATCAACCCCGGCATCTCATGCTCGGCCAGCCGCATCTCCGCCCGCCCAAGCGTGGCCAGCGTCAGATCCTTGACCTTGAACGGCTCGCGCCCCGCGGCCCGGGCAGCGGCAAACGAATGGGTTACTTCGAGTGTTGCAGTCATTGAATTGGAGACTCCTTCGAAAGTTAGGCGACCCGACGTTTCGGCCGCGGTGGGGAGAGGATTGTAACGCATCGGTAGCTCCAACGAATAACCATCTGAAGATGGCGCAGATGTTCGCAACATAAGACCGTCTCCAAATACATGCTCCGCTGATCAGGGGATTCGCCAGATCGGCTCGGCGCGTGGGAGTGACGCTGGAGGTGCCATGAAGATCTACACCTATTCGGAAGCCCGTCAGAATCTTTCGATTCTTCTGGAAGAGGCCCGACGAAAGGGAGGAGTCCGTATCCGGCGGCGCGACGGAGAGCTTTCTTCCTCGCCCGGAACGGCCGCTACGCTCACCCTTCGACGTCGAAGGGGCCAAGCGTGAACAGATCGTCCGCACGATCCATTGACGGTCGAAAGAAGTGAGCGCGAGTACACCGCAGAGCAGGTTACCGCAGCGCTGGCACGGCGGTCTATCTGACGCGCGCCGATTCAACTTGAAGATTGAAGACTTCCTGCGTCGCATCTGCGCCGTGATCGAGCTCAACCACGTTCCCTACATGATTCAGCCTCCAGGAGTCCGTTCGTCGCGAGCCCGTCGAGATGGACGGGCTCACTTCGTGATCGCCAGAGCAGAGGACATCCCGATCTCCAAGCTCGGAGAGTGATCCGCATCGCGGGCTAAGAACTCGCGGCGTCCCTTCTGACCGACGACCTCAACGCATTTTGGCCGCCTCGCCGATCCCAAAGCCGTATAGAAACATCCCGTCGAAAACGCCGTATTCGCCGAGCTCCAAGTCCGAAATCGGCGTGATCCTCCACACGCCCTCTTCGTCTTCATGCGACGTGTAGTCCACTATCCAATGCGAAGCGGGCATGATGCCGGCGGACTCTGAAAACCCTCTGGACTTGCCCTCAACCTTCAGCGAACGAGCGTTGATTTTCGTGTCAACATCCAGCTTTACGATGAAGAAGTGTTCCCTTGGGTCGAACTCCGAGTTTAGAAGAACGCTCGGCCTCAGATCGCCCGTCCGAACCTTTGCTCCCAGCCCAGGATAGTTAAGGAACGTGAACTTGACGAAGCTAAACCCTGTTGTGGAAAACTCACCAGCGGACCGCGCGATCTCTTTCCTGCCATCCTTGGTCACCAAAACCGCTGTTCCCGATTGGCGCCTCGCGGCGACCGCGGCAGGATCCGGCCTTGGACGCGGTGCGCTCTCAATTTGAGGGCTCACGCGCGCGAGCATAGCCGAAATAACTGCAGGACTTGCTCCTCCATTCTTCAGCCGGACTAGGTCATCGGTCTCAAGGTTGAATTCCACGTCAGGCGCTTGGTTGATCTTGGCGGTGACCACGCTGTCTCCCAAGCCTGCCTTGATGAGCGCGATCACGTCCGCATTGCCAAAGCGCTTTTTGGCGCTCTCCTGCCCGGAAGCAGTGATCGACACCAGCGACAGTGCGATGATTACGCAAATAATAGAACGTCTTCCTCTCATGGCTCAGACTCCTTATCGTTGCGACTACTTACGATTGCACACAGGAAAGCAGTTCCCGCATTCTTTGCTTCGTTGCCGACTTGCACTATACCACACAGCGGGCACCGCTATTGAGTGTCGCCGATGGCTCGCCGGTAATCAGTTATTACGGGTGTCGGACGGCCCGATGTTTGGACACTGTAAAGCCTTCGAACTGACTGGCGCTGAATGGTTGCGTCGTGAACACTCTGGTGACGACGAGCGACTGGTCGCTGCTATACATAATGAGATTCGATAGGAAGTACGGCCCGTCCACACCATTCTTTCCGATCGGCGTGCCATCGAAGGTGATCGTAATCGTGTTGACGCCGCTGTCGAGAAACAGCGAACCGCTCGCAAAGCCGATCTCACGCCCGTTGCGGTCGGTGAGACTGACCGCGGCGGTATACTGATCGCTGAAGTCCACGATGATTCCCAGGTCGATGGTGAGAACATCGTACAGATGATTGCCGTTCGTATCGGTGGCGGTCGCCGCGGCGAAGCCGCTTAGGCGCACGGCGTTATGCTGAAGCTCAGAGAGGGCATAGCTGCTGGTCGGCCCGAGGTCGTACCGGATGTCTGCAGGGACGAAATCGGCGCCGACAAGCTCGTAATAGCGAACCTCGGCGACCTGATACGGCCCATCGACGCCCAGATCGCGGGTAATGTCCGTCGCCGAGAACGTCACTTCAGGCGAGACGGACCCCGCGGTTAGCTTCTGCTCGCTGCTCTGCTGAATCTCGTGACCATTCGAGGCCCGAAGCCGCACCGAGATCCTATAGGTTGCCGACTCGCTTACGGTAGCCAACGCCGTGACACCGATTCGATCGTAGAAACCGTCGAAGTCGTCGTCGAGTCCCCTGTCAACAAAGCCGCTGATGTGGGCGTTGTGCGGCACGACGCGTAACTCGGTCGCGGTGGAGCGACGAAACGCGCCCGTGGATGCCGTTCCGGTAACGTCAGCCTGAACCTGGTACGTGCCTGGCTGTCCGGGATTGACGTACGCCTCATAGATGCCGTCGCCTGCCACTTCATCCGCACCGGTGCCGTCGTCCCGAAAGGTCGCCGCCACCGGCGTGAACGTCGGATCGAAGGGACGAAAGACGCTTGCGGCAACCGTGAGGCCGTGCAGGCGGGCGGCGCCGTCGAAAGCGACGAGGGCAAGCCGGACATTGTTCCCCACCGGATAACTGTCGCCTCCGCCCGCCAGAACCAGCCTCGTCGAGTTATTCAGGTATATCGTTGCAAGCACATCGAGTGGCGACGACACTGCTGCAGGCTCGGTGACGGACAGGGTCCATGTTCCGACGACTGGGTTTGCAATCGTGGCGATGTACGAGGCGCCCGGTTTTGTCGATACGGTGTCAATCGGCAAGACGGCGCTCGTGAATGCTGACGTCGGTGCGTCCCCGACGGCATAATGGGCTCCGTTCGGTGCGGTCAGACTAACCACCAATGTCTGCGATGCCGCAAGCAGCTCGACTGATAAAACCGGTGTGTTGTCAACGAGGATGGGACGCGTGACGGGCACCCCCATTGCGAGAACTTGAAAGGCGTCATGCGAGATCGCCGCCGCGGCCATCTCCTGGGTAGCGGTCTGCGCCACCACAGACGGCGTCAGACAGATAAACAGCAGAGCCACACCAGCTGTGTGCCACGGCCGACTGCGTCCTTCTTGACTCATGGGTTCACTCCACTCCTACGTCGACTCTCGTGCATGAGCGTCAATTGTTTGGGAAATCCGAGATGATGTGTTGCAAAATCGTGGACGCAAGGCTCTCCGACTTCATCGAGCTGTGGTTGGCGAGCAAGGTATCGAGGTAGGTACCGAACGGCGACTGCGCACTCTGTACTGACGTTATGAGATCGTTCTTCGCAAATGGCGTGTTAACCGACGCTACCTCGATCTTTGTAAACGTGTTGGTCCCCCAGAGTCGTCCGGGCGCCTGCCCCTTGGTCACGATGATCGAGGCGACGTTCCCGATTGCTCGGTACATTGCAGTCCCTGCGGCCGCCTTGATGAAGTCGAACGGCAACAAATCAAGTAGCTCGACTGTCTCAGATGCCTCAATTAGACCGTTGCCACTGATATCGGCGTCTGCACCAAAATTGTAAAAAAGGATTTCTCCAGGAATCCCAGGATACTTCTGATTGAACTGCGCCATGGCACTGGTTGTTTGGTCTCCGAGAGCAGGCTCCTGTGGTGTCAATGAGCGTAGAATCCGATAGTCATGGTCAATCAAATATTGGAGATCGGCATTTGCCGACTGCGGGTTGGCCGATTTGCGCTCGACCACGGTCACATCCGACACGATCGTACCGTGATGCGGCGTGCTCAACGTGTAGACCGAGAGCACTTTCAATTGAGTGGGATCGTACCGATTGTTGAGGTAGGCTCTGGTATCAAGCCCGCCCTTGCTGTGGGCGATGATGTGACACTTCTTCGCACCGAAGCTCTGGGCGAGGCCTAGCAGCTTGTCCGCAAGGTCGTGGCCATTCGCCTCGATCGTCCCGTTCGGCGTGAGATTGATTTGATTGCTCCAGGGTGCGCCGCTGTTGCGAAAGAAGTTCGTGAAGTGAGGGTCCCAGGAGCTCGAATCCCGGTTCGTTCCGTGTACCATGAAAACAGGAGCAATGGCAGCGAAATCAAGCTCCACCCAATCGACCGCCGTACACCAGTTGTCGGTACCTCCGCTGGCCTCATCGATGTCGATGGTGATCACGTTGTCGGCCGGAAGTGGAGGAACGGAAGGCGCTCCCAATGCTGGAAACTTCACCCACTCGATGTTGACTTCGAAATCGTTCAACTTCCAGATGTCGTTGTCTCCGGTGAGGGTTCCAAGGTCGTGACCGTTGAAAAACACCCTGTCCACCTCGGGCGGCACCGTAGGATCGCTTGGATCGCCGTTGACGTCGACGTCGTACGCCGGTAGGCGTAGATGTGCCTTGGAAGAGATCAAGTGCTTGCCGATCAAATCGCCGGGATTGGCCAGCGTTCCGTCGCCCTTCACCGGGCCAACATAACGCGTCACAGAGAGATGGATTACCAGCGGGCCGCCAGAATGGTACGTGCAGTCGGTATCGAGCCCGGGATCGGTGTCGACGACGAATAGCGTGTCATCCGCATCGGGAGGGGAAAACGGAGAACTCCCGTAGTGAGCCGCGGTCCTCCGGGGCCTGAACGTCTGGTGGTTGCGAGACGCGTTACCCCGCGAGTCCTGGCCGACGAGCATCCCCGGCACGGTCAGAAACAACAGCGTCAGCCACAAATCACGTTTCGTCATGCCATTCCTCTCATACCGTGGGTCCTCAGGATGAACTCGACTGCCTGAACCAGCGGGTCACTGATGGCGAGCGCGCGCGTCGTCCCTTTCCGGATCCATCGGGCGAGTCCCTCCCGGCCCTTTTGCTGAAGCGTGAACCTTGCCGCGATCTTTCGCGCGGCCTTCCCCATGTGCGGATTTGCGTTACGGTATCACTAATTCGTCGCGCTTGCGATAGTGGGATCCCGCCATCGGCCAGCGGTTCGATGGTCCAGTTCCTGTCGATCGCCGGGCTCACGTTCCTCTGCTGTGCCGGATGCACCGTCGCTCCCGTGGACGCGACTCACCGGTTCGGAGCGGCGCCGTCGTTCCGATGACGTACTTGAGCGAACGCGCCGCGACGCTGTCGAGGAAACAACGCACTCCGGCAGAGGAACCGTATCGCAATGCGATCATCCACGCGTTGCAGCGACACCCCACCGTGTCCCAGCGCGTCCAACGTGCGCGGGGCTGCGCCCTCGGTGCACACGTGCATACCCCGGCGCGGAGCCGTGTTGCGCCGAAGCGAGCCAAGGTTGCGCCAGCGCGAAGCGGCATTGCTGCCAATACGCGGCGATGTTGCCCTAACGCGCAGCAACGTTGCCTCGGCGCGCAGCGAAATTGCTGCGTGCGCGCCGCAGTGTTGCGGCGGCACGAAGTAACGTTGCGCCAGTGCGAAGCAGCATTGCTGCCAACTGGCAGCGGCGTTGCTCCGGAGCGCAACAACGATGCGCCGACCGCGGCAGTATTGCTGCCAGTCGGCAGCGGTGTTGCGCCAGCACGAAGCAACGTTGCGCCGGCACGCAGCAGTGTTGCGGCCAAGGCGTAACTCTGTTGCGCCGAGGCGAACCAACGTTGCTCCGGAGCGCAGCAGTATTGCCGCCAACGCGCAACGGTGTTGCTCAGACACGCAGCAACGTTGCTCTGATGCGCAGCAGTCTTGCTGCCAACCCGCGACGGTGTTGCGCCAACGCGCAGCTGCGTTGCGGCGATGCGCAGCAACTTTGCCCTGGTGCGCAGTAGTGTTACTGCCAAAGCGCAGCGGCGCTGCGCGAACGCGCGGCAGTGTTGCGGCTACTCGCAGCGGTGTTGCGCTGGTGCGCAACAGCATGACGCCGACCCGCAACAAGTTGCGCCCCCGGTGTGAGAGGTGCGCACGCGCGATGTGCAGGTGCCGCGCATGTTGTTGCAAGCGTTACACTTCCGCCTGTCCTCACATTGCCACTTGACATCCGGACTCAGCCGACTTATATATATAGCCACAAAGTCGAAGATCGTAAGATCCAGGCTTTGGCGGCCGTCGGCGGTACGGGCGTGCTGGATAGCACATAGTCCTGTACCGGCGCGGGAGTTGAGTTATCTCCTCCTGCCGCGGGCGTCCGAGGTGTGTATACGCCTCGGGCAGACATCAACCGGAAGAATCGGCGCGTGGCCGAAACTTCCAGCCGGTGGCCGCTCGCACTTGTCGACGAGTCGTGAACGTCACCTCCGGCCTGACAGCTCGCGTATGGAGGAATGTCATGAGTAATACCACCCCTGTTTCAACAACCTCTGATGCGGCCAGGCTGACTCCCGATGCGGTCATCGCGCAACTGCGCACCATCCTGTCGCAGATCGATGACGTCGCGCCGTTGCCGAAGGAGCAGGCGACGCTGGTCAAACAGCGTCTGCGGATGCAGCCGAAGCCGATCATCGAGGCATCGATCAACGTCATCGGCGTGCTCGACAACGTATCGCAGGCCATCGGCCAGCCGCTCGACGAAGTCCGTCAGCTGCAGGACGACTCGCTCCGCTGGGACGCCGTGGGCGACGAGGCGCGCGCGTTCCTGAAAGTCATCGACGGAGGAAACCTCATTCGTCATCAACGGCTCGGGCTCATCGCCATGCAGGCGTACGCGATCGGGACACAGCTCGCCAAGGACCCCGACAATGCCGTGCTTGTGCCACACGTCGAGGAAGTCAAGCGGCTGAAGGTGGCCTCGCGTCGCAAGAAGACGCGGCAAGCCCCGCAAACGCCGGCGCCGGCATCGACGCCCGCCCACGAAACGTCCACGGCACCGAAAACGTAGAGAAAGGAGCGGAGGTTGTGAACCCGGGCGCGCTCGAGGGCGCGCCCGGGTTCCAGTGCCGCTAACGCGGCACATCGGCGGCGCACCCTTCGACTCCGCTCAGGGCAGGCGCCGCCCGAGCCAACCGGCCAGGGCGCCAGCGCTCCGGTGCCGGCGAGACGCCGCCACTCTTCTTGCGATATAAACCGCGGCCATGTTGAAGAACTGCATCGCCGCCCTTCTCCTTCTGACCGCGTCCGCCTTCGGGCAGGACGTGAAGAGCACTTCCAAGTCCAAACCGGCCATCCACGAGCTGACGCTCGAGAACATCTTCGATCCCAAGCTGAAGGTGGCGTTCGGGGGATCGCCGCAGTCGGGGTACACCTGGCTTGATGACAAGACGATCGCCTGGCCCCGCACCGAGGATGGCAAGATCGTCGAACAGGCGGTGATGGACACCGAGAGCGGGACGAAGCGTGTCCTGTTCGACGCCGCGAAACTGGAAGCGGCGGCCAGGAAGATCGACGGCGTCACCGCCGAGGAAGCTTCCGGGCTCACGAAACAACGGAACTGGAACTTCAGCCCGAACAAGAAGAGCGTACTGCTCACCGTCGGCAACGACGTCTATCTCTACCCGCTCGACGGTGACACGATGACGCGGCTCACCTCGTCGCCGGGCGATAAAGAGGAAGTGACGTTCAGTCCCGACGGGCGCTTCATCTCGTTCGTACGGGCCAACAACATCTACGCCGTCGACATCGCCACACAGCGCGAGCGGCAGCTCACGACGGACGGCACCGACTACCTTCAGGACGGCATCCTGGACTGGGTCTATCAGGAAGAGGTCTACGGCCGCGGGAACTTCCGGGCCTACTGGTGGAGCCCCGACTCGTCTCACATCGCCTACCTGCAGCTCGATGAGAGGCCGGTGAAGCATTTCGCGGTGGTCGATCACATCCCCTACCAGCAGAACGTCGAGTCCGAGCTCTACCCGAAGGCCGGCGCGCCGAACCCGATCGCCAAGCTCTTCACGGTCAGCATCACCGGCGCGGCGCCGAAGGAAGTGAGCACGGAGAGCTACAGCGGCGCGGACTTCCTGATCGTCCTCGTGGACTGGTCGCCCGACAGCTCGAAGGTCGTGTACCAGATCCAGAACCGCGAACAGACGTGGCTCGACCTCGATGCCGCCGGGGTCCGCGGCGCCGGCATGCCGAAGACGCTCTTCCGCGAGACCACGAAAGCGTGGGTGGACATCACGGGGAACCCGGTGTGGCTGAAGGACGGCTCGTTCCTCTGGCTCAGCGAACGGAGCGGCTTCAAGCACCTCTATCACTACGCCGCGGACGGGAAGCTCATCCTTCAGCTCACCAACGGACCGTGGGAAGTGCGCACGCTGCACGGCATCGATCCCGCCGGCGACTGGATCTATTTCTCGGGGACGGAGCGCTCGGTCCTGGGTTCGGATGTCTATCGCCTGCACCTCGACGGCAGCGGCCTCAAACGGATCACCGAGGCGTCAGGCCAGCACAGCGCCCATTTCAATCCGTCGTTCAGCGCCTATCTGGACACGTTCTCGGATGCGGCCACGCCGCCGTCGACGTCGCTGCATCGCGGCGACGGCACGCGGGTGCGCGTCATCGACGCCAATGAGGCGCCGCTGATGCGCGACCTTCACATCAGCAAGCCGGAGTTCGTGCAGGTCAAGACGCGCGACGGCTTCGTGATGGAGGCCATGATCATCAAGCCGCCCAACTTCGATCCGTCGAAGAAGTATCCCGTCTACGAGCACACCTACTCGGGCCCGCACGCGCCGCAGGTGCGCAACGGCTGGGCGGGGCCGACGTATCTCTGGCATCAGTTCCTGGCACAGCACGGCGTGATCGTCTGGATCTGCGACAACCGCAGCGCCAGCGGCAAGGGGGCGGAGTCGGCGTGGACCTCGTACAAGCGCATGGGCGAAGGAGAGCTTCGCGATCTCGAGGACGGGCTGAAGTGGCTGACGTCGCAGCCGTACGTCGATGGGTCGCGGGTGGCGCTGAGCGGCTGGAGCTACGGCGGCTTCATGACGTCGTATGCCCTGACGCATAGCACGATGTGGAGCGCGGGACTCTCCGGCGGGACGGTGACGGACTGGCGCGACTATGACTCGATCTACACCGAGCGGGTCATGCTGATGCCGCAGAACAACCCGGAGGGATATCGGGTCACGGCACCGCGATGGGCGGCCAAGGATTTGCATGGCAGCCTCCTCCTGATGCACGGAACGATCGACGACAACGTTCACATGCAGAACACGATTCAGTTCATCTACGAGCTGGAGAAAGCGAACAAGCCGTACCAGCTCCAGATCTATCCGAAGTCGCGTCACGGCGTGGTCGATCCCGCGCTGAACGCGCACCTCCGCGCGGCGATGTGGAAGTTCATTCAGGAGAATCTGGAAGTGAAGTAGGCGGTCGCGGGGTCTCGCGGTTGCGGGGCCTTGCGGCCGTTGGGTCTCGCGGTTGCGCGGTCTCGCGGTTGTTGGGTTGCTGGGTCGCTGCGTTCCAGTTGCCCAGTAACCCACAGACCCAGTAACCTAGTGACTCAGTAACCGAGTGACTCAGTAGCCGCGAGACCCCCCGAAACCGCGAGACCGCGAGACCGCGAGACCGCTAACTGAAGGAGGAGGATTCATGCGTAGTCGTGCTTTTGTGTTCGTTCTACTCGTCATCATCACTCTCACTGGAGGATACCTGGTCGGATGCGCCACGGGAGGGCAGCCCCATATGCAGGCAGCCCTCGATGAGCTCCGGGCAGCGCGATCGGAGTTGCAGGCCGCCGAGGGCGATAAGGGAGGCCACCGGGCCAAAGCCATCGAGCTCGTCGACGAAGCGATCGGCGAGGTCCAGGCCGGAATCGAATTCGCCCGCACACACTGATCAGGACAACGAATTGAGGAGAATGTGATGAAACATCGATCGATTCTAGGCGCCCTCTTCCTCTGTCTGACGCTCGTCGCCGGCATCATCGCCGGCCGGGCACACGCCGCGCAGCCTCACATGGTCAACGCTCGCGGTCATCTCCGTTCCGCACGGCAGGAGCTCCGGGATGCTACGGCCGACAAAGGCGGCCATCGCGAACGGGCCATCGGCATCGTCGACCGCGCCATCGAACAAGTCGACGCGGGGATCGAGTTCGCGCGCGAGCGGTGATTTGGTTGCGGCGCCTGGCGCCGCGTTGTCGGTTGTCGGTTGTTAGTTCTCTCCTCGGTGCGCGGCTTCGCCGCGCACCGAGTGTGGAATTTGGACGTTACGATGCCGCGATAGCGGCTCAAGAAGGTAGCCAGGGGCGCGAGCGTTTTTTTGCGAGCACCCCTGGTCTGCGTTGTTTTTTGAAAGCGTGCCGCGTAAGCGGCACTGGATGGATTCCCCGACTACTCAAGTGCCGCTGGCGCGGCACCAAACCAGGACGTCTATTTACCAGGGGTGCTCGCAAAAAGCGCTCGCACCCCTGGCTACCATCTTGTTGCCGCTAACGCGGCAAACCTCGGTGCGCGGCTTCGCCGAGCGCCGAGTTTGAAGCTCGCCAGCCGCCTGGCCGTCAGCGTTCCGCATACAATCCATCCATGTTCGAGTCCGCCACACAGACGCCGCGCTTCAAACCCTCGTTTCCCTTCAAACTGCCGCCCCTTCGGGGAGGACTCGTCCGCTTCCTCCTCCGCGTCGGTGTCCTCGTGGTTCCGTTGATCCTGATGAGGGCCTGCCTCATCACCTATGTGCCGCTCGATCAGATCGGGCTGCGGCAGGTGTCGTTCGGGATGAACAAGGGTCTGCAGAAGGAGCTCGTGCAACCCGGCTACCGGAGGGCCATCTCCGGTTACGAGACGATTCATACGTTTCCGCGCAACGTTCAGGCGGTGGAATTCACGAACGACGAGGCCGAGCGCGGCGCCGACCATCGCACGGTGGCTGCGATCAACGTGCCGACTGTCGACGGCTATCCGGTGGCAGTCGACGTGACAGTGCTCTATCGCATCGCCGATCCGTTCCTGGTCGTGTCGAAATTCGGGTTCGGCCGCGGCTACGAGGACAACGTTGTGCTGCGCTTTACCGACCCGGCCATCAAGCAGCACCTGGGCGAGCTGCGCGCGGAGGAGTTCTACCGCGATCAGCGGATCGCCAAGGTGGTCGATCTCAAGAAGGAGCTCACGGACAAGTTCCACCAGAATGGACTCGAGCTGGCGGACGTCCTGATCCGTCAATACGATTACCCCGACACCTTCCAGCAGCTCACGGAGCAGAAGAAGATCCAGGACCAGTCGGTGCTGACGAATCGGGCCCTGGCGAAACAAGCCGAGGTCGATACGCGGCTGAAGCAGACGGCGGCCGAGGGGCAGAACTCGATCAACGTCCGCAGCGCGGAGTTCCAGGCGCAGATCACCGGCCTGAACGCGCAAAAGGATTTCTACGAACGGAACAAACACGCCGAGGCTGATCTGCTCGTCAAGAGCGCCGAGGCGCAGGGGACGGAGGAGATCAACAAGGCCATGGAAGGCGCCGGCTCCGACAAGCTGCTGCGGCTTCGCAAAGGGCTGGCCATCCTCAACGGAATCAAAGGGCCGATCTACATCAGCGAAGACCCGACCGACATCGGGAAACTGTCGGCCACACACTGAGGCGGACGATGAAACGACTGATTGCATTGCTCGCCACGCTGCCGCTCCTGGCCGCCTGCACGCCGCATACGACGCAGGCGACACAGGTCGGCGTCCGATTCAACAAGATAACGCGGTCGACGGAGATTTCCGACCCCGGTGCCACGTATTTCTTCGTGCCGATCATCAATGACTGGACCACGTTCGATACGTCGACGCAGAACCTGGTCATGACGGCCAAGGTGACGGAGGGCGACCGGAAGGAGAAGGACGACCTTCGTTTCAAGACGCGCGACGGCAACGACATCGAGACGGACGTGACGGTGCGCTGGCGCATCGACCCGACGCGCGCCGACTACATCTGGCGCACGGTGGCGCCGGACACGCAGGCCTTGAAGGACCGTCTGGTGCGGCCGCTGGCGCGCGCGTACGTACGGGACGTGCTCAACCGGCTCGACTCCGAGGAGTATTACAACCCCGACCTGCGCTTCGCGGCGGCGAGCGACGCCTCCAAAGTGATGGCCACGCAACTCAAGCCGTACGGCATCATCGTCGAGCAGGTCATTCTCGGCGATTTCTCCTTCAAGCCCGACTACCAGAACCTCATCAACAAGCGCAAAGAGGCGGAGAAACAGGCCGAGAAGCTGGAGTCGCAGATCCTGGCCACGCTGGAATCGAACAAGGCCAACCTGCAGCAGAAGATCGCCGAACTGACCGAGCAGCTCACACACGCGCAGGGCGACTTCGAGCAGGCCAAGCGCGCCGCGGACGCGTACGTGGTGCGCAAGCAGCAGGACGCGCAGGCGACGCTGTCGGAGAAGAGCGCCGTGGCGCAGGGCATCAAGAAGGAGCGCGCCGCCCTGAATGGCAGCGCCGGCGACGCGTATGTGTCGCTTCAATTGATCGAGGCGCTGCAGAAGAAGGAGATCCGCCAGATTCCGAAGCTGCCGAACGGCAACGTCATCATCGACGGCAATAAACTGCTCGAACAGCTCGGCGTGATTCAGTATCAGGCGCAGAAACCGGATCAGTGATGCTGAACATCGCGGGGGTGGAGTACGACTTCGCGCAAGTCGTGTACGTGGTGCTGCAGGAGTGCGAGCACCATCGCCGGAGCTTCGACGAAGAGACGTTCGAAGCCGAGGTCCGCACGTGCGCGACGGAGAAACTCGCCGAGATCAAAGCGGCATATGACGAGTTTGGCGGCTCGACGGACTACTGGGAGGCCCTCGAAAAAGAGGTGGACGAGGTCGTATTGCCGCAATACGTGGCAGCGGCACACGACATCACGGAGCTGGAGCGAAACGGCTTCGGCATCTGGCGCGGCGGCGACCTCGGCGCGCGCCTGGCCTTCGCCCTGGCCGGGCTGCTCATCGGCAGCATCATCATCGCCCTCCCCTTCATCCCGATCTTCGAGGAGATGTTCGCCTTCGCCACGACGGCCGTGGGATTTCTCTATCCCGACCTGAAGCGATTCATGCACGAGCGCCGCTACATGAAGGTGCTGAACCGTATCGTCTCCGACAGCGCGCGCTACCAGGAAAACGCGCTCCTGCACTACATGACGTCGCAGGACATCAGGAAAGCGTTCGAGCCGGGAGATACGCGGCGATTGCCTTCATGAGCCGGCATCTTCACGCGCTTGTTACGTAACGCACAACGTCTGCTGCGTCCGGGCGGTCTCTGCGCTATCCTCCGTCGCGCAAACGAAGGAGATTGAATGCGGAAACTGACCTTTGTCCTGGCGATCCTCGCCACCGTCTCGGCACGCGCCGAACAGAAAAACGTCATGGTGCTGACCAACCTCAGCGACGCGCAGATCAGCCTGGCCATGAACAACATGTCCGCGTCGCTCGGTGTTCGTTGCGACTTCTGCCACGTTGAAGACCCACAGACGAAGCACCTGGATTTCCCGAACGACGCCAAGGAAGAGAAGAAGACCGGACGCGAGATGATTCGCATGGTCCTCGAGATCAACGAGAAGAACTTCAAGGGCCGGCCGATCGTCGGCTGCTACACCTGCCACCTGGGCAAGGAAAGCCCGGCGGCGATGGTGAGCCTGCCCGTCCCGGTCATTCCGCCTGCCAAGCCGCGCGAAGCCGAGGAGGCGGAACGGAAGACGTATCCGACCGCGAAAGAGGTCCTGGCGAAGTATGTCGCGGCCATCGGCGGCGAGCCGGCAGCAAAAAAACTCTCCACCGAGACGATGATCGTGAAAGGTACGCGCACGACCGCGAACGGACAAACGATGCCGATGGAGCTCTACCGATCCGGCGGCAAAATGCTCGTCCGCGCCACGCCCGCGGAGGGGCCTGCCATGGTCCAGATGGTGAGCGCGGAGGGGGGGTGGATGCAGAGCCGCGAGGGCGTGCGCACGATCTCCGGAGGCGACGCAGCATTGAGCGTTACAAACGCACACGCCTACGACCCGATCCCGCCGACGCTCCCCGACAACGCCCGCGTCTTCAGAAAGGAGACGATCGAAGGCCATGAGACATGGACCGTCGGCGCGCAGATCAACGAGCACACCCGCGAACGCATCTCGTTCGACGCGACGACCGGGCTCCCTCTGCGGCGCGTCCTGACGTCTGACAGTCCCGTCGGCCGCATCCCGCTGCAGACTGACTACGAGGACTATCGCGAAGTCAGCGGTGTGAAGGTTCCCTTCACAGTGCGATTGACGAGCGTCAGTGGCGGCCAGAACTCGACCCGAAAGTACACAACGATCGAGTTCGGAACGCCGGTGGACGAGAAGATTTTCGAAGCGCCGCCGAAGTAACGGACCGGGGAGTGGGGGGTGGGGAGTGGGGAGTGGGAGAACGCGTTTACAACGATGATCTCCCACCTCCACTCCCACCCCCCACACCCCACCCCCCACTCCCCCACCCGCATATCCCGTAGAATGAGCAGAATGAGGGTGGGACATATCGACCGGGTGAAGCGCCAACTGCTGCGTCAGGCGGTGGCGGATAACCTCGACACGATTCGAGGACTCCCGCCGCGCGCGCTGCGGCCAAGGCAGCGTCTCATACGGCTCTTCCTGCGCCGGGCGCCGCTGGTCATCATCCCGTTGATCCTGGCCGGCTTCGTGTTCATCAGCAACACCGGCGTTCCTGTCGCGGCGAAGACAGTGGCTTCGCCTCTGAGACCGACGGCACTCCACGACAACCCGGTTCACGCTTCGGTTGCCTCGATGCTGACGACGGATACGCTCGAGCCGGTCAGTGCCTCGGCCTTCCCTCTTTCCGTGCACCGCGTTGTTCTCGACGCCGGCCACGGCGGCACCGACCCGGGAGCGTCGTCGACGTCGAACGTCAGCGAGAAAGAGATCACCCTCGATATCGAGCAGCGCCTCGGCGCGCTGTTGCGCAAGAACGGCTTCGACGTCGTCGTCACCCGCAACGACGACCGCCTCATCCCGTTGCGGGAGCGAGCCCGGATCGCCAATGGCTCCGCCTCCGACATCTTCGTCTCCATTCACGTGAACTCCATCCCCCATCCGAATAACCACGGCGTGGAGACGTATTACCTCGGGCCGACGAACGACCCGAAGCTAACGAAGCTCGCCGCGGCGGAGAACCTGACCTCCGGCTACGCGCTGGCTGACCTGCGCAAACTCCTCGACCGCGTCTATGCCGACGTCCGCAGGGATGAGTCGCAACGCCTGGCCACGGCAGTGCAACTCCAGCTCTTCAGCGGGCTGCGCGGCGTCGATCCGGGCCTGGAGAACTGGGGCGTGAGACGCGCGCCGTTCATCGTGCTCGTGGCCACGGAGATGCCGGCCATCCTCGCCGAGGTCGGGTGTCTGTCGAATGACCGCGAAGCGGAGATGCTGCGCAGCGGCACTTACCGCGAGCAGATCGCGCAGGCGCTTTTCCACGGCATCCACGCATACGCAAGCGCCAACGACGCACCGCAGAGGAAAGGAACCTAATGTCTACTGAATCCGAGATCCTCCACGTCGGGATCGACCTCGGCACTTCCCGCAGCGCGATCTCCGCGTCGAACGGCGAGCGTTTCGTCGTCGACAGCTTCGTCGGCTGGCCCGCCGACATGGTGGCCAGGAAGGTTCTGAAGCGCGATGTCCTCATCGGCCACGAAGCGGTCACCAATCGTACGATGCTCGACCTTCACCGCCCGCTCGAGCGCGGCCTTTTGAAGGAAGGCTCGGATAAGGATGTCGAAGCCGTGCGGGAGCTCCTCAAACACCTGCTTCGCCTGGTGGGCGTGGCCAACGGCAAAGTCGACAGCGCCAATGTGCGTGCCGTCGTCGGCGTTCCCGCCGCGGCGCTGCGGACGAACAAGCAATACCTTCGCAATTCGATGAAGGGAATCGTCGACAGTCTGATGATCGTGAGCGAGCCGTTTGCAGTCGCCTACGGCCTGAACGCGCTCCTGCACACGATGATCATCGACATCGGCGCCGGCACCACCGACTTCTGCGTGATGAAAGGCCGCTACCCGAACGAGGAAGACCAGCGGACGCTCACGATCGCCGGAGACTCCGTCGATACACAGCTCCTCAAGCTGATCGAAGAGCGTTACCCGCAGGCGAACGTGACGGTCTTCATGGTGCGGGAGTGGAAGGAGAAGTACAGCTTTGTCGGCGAACCGCAAAAACGGGTGATCGTCACCGCGCCGGTCAAAGGCGTTCCGACCGAGTTCGACATCACGAACGAGATGAAAACAGCCTGCGAAACGCTGCTCTCGCCGACGGTCGAGACGATGCTGGACCTTCTCTCACGCGTCGAACCGGAGTTTCAGGAGCGCGTTCGCAACAACATCATTCTCTCCGGCGGCGGGGGCCTGATCCGCAATCTCCCCCGCACGCTGGAGGAGGCGCTCAAACAGGTCGGCGGCGGTAAGGTTACGCACATGCAGGATCCTGTCTTCGTCGGATCCGACGGCGGCCTGGCCCTGGCCCTGGACGCACCGGACAGTGACTGGGAGAAGCTGACGGCTTGACCGATTGGCGAGACGCTCCCGTCTTCGGACTTGTGCCGAAAGGGGCTGTCGCCACCATCAGGCCGAGCGCCTACGCTCTCTTTCAGAATGACCGCGGAGAATTCGCGGTCGTTCGCACACCGGAAGGCACGTATCTTCCCGGCGGTGGCATGGATCCGGGAGAGACGCCGCAACAAACGGTCATTCGCGAAACCCTGGAGGAGTGCGGACTTGCGATCGTGATCGGCTCACGGACCGCGGTGGCCGTACAGTTTGCCTGGTCCGAGAAGGAGCAAACGTACTTCGAGAAACACTGCACCTTCGTGGATGCCGCGGTGCTGGGACCGGACACGTCGCGGCTGGAAGCGGATCACGAGTTGTTTTGGGTTGACGCCGAACGCGCGTGCGCAATGCTGACGCATGAGAGCCATGCGTGGGTGGTGACGGAGTGGGCAACGATCCGCAACAACAGGTGAATCAAACCGCAACGCGGACACCGGGAGCGGCAGCGCCAGCGAGCATTCCGTGGACGCTGATGTCCTCGTCCAGGTCCGGCCAGTGGATGCCAAACCCCGCACCGATGAGTTCCCAGTTCTGTCGCTGTTCAAGTGAGCCGTGGAGCAACCGCGGGTACCAGGCCACCGGCACGCTCACCGTGCGCCCATCGACGAGATCAACAGTAAGCAAGTCCTCATCGACACGGACTGCTTTGATCTTTTCGCCCGCTCTAGGTCCCGAAGTAGGCATTCCAAGCCTCCAGAAACTCTCGCCGCCGCTCGAGGACTACCCGTTCGATCGTGCGCAGCTCTCGCGGAGACAGCCCGATATTGTAGTGAAGCGCGACAGGGGAGAGCCAGAATTTCACTGTGCCAGCGGAGCCGTCCACATGCACGTGCGGAGGCTCGCCGACATCGCCGCTGTAAAAGTAGAACCGATTGGTCCTTCGCGTCTGATCGTCGGCATTCGAGAAAGTCTAACCGGTTACTCGATCTCCTCCGCCATCCCCAGCAACGCGTTCACCGTGTTCCAGTTTCGCGCCGTTACATTCACGCCCAGCTTCTTCTCCGTCAGCGCGTTGGATAGCTTCGAGTCGGCGATGCCGGCCGGCAGGTAGAGGTACATTTCGCGGCTGCCGAAGTGGAGCTCCTCTGAATCGATCTTCAGAGTCTTCAGCCGGGCTTTCGCTTCCTTCGTGAGCTCGCCGGACAGGAAGGCCACCAGGAACGCCTTAGGGTTCCGTTCCGGTTCGACCGTCAGTGGATTCGCGGCGATGACCTTTCGAAGCTCGCTCTCCGTCCGCAGGACGATCCTGACCTCGAGACCGGCCTTCTTCCGGATGCCTTCCTCGATGCGCCGGGTGAGAAGAGCGTGATCGGCATCGTCGCTGCGGAAGACGACGTTACCGCTCTGGAGATACGTCTTCGCATCCTTCAACCCCAGCGATCCGAAGAGCGCTTTCAGAGCATCCATCTTCACCATCTTGTTGCCACCGACGTTGACACCGCGGAGAAAGCAGATGAATGCTGTCATGGGAGAAGGGTAACTCAGCGCGAGATCCTGCCCTAGACTATGCGCATGCGACGGTTGACACTGGCGCTCGCGTTTCTGCTGGCGATGGCGCTCGCAGCGTCAACGACGTCCCCGCCAAAGCAGCCCGTCGATTTCGACAGGGAGATCGAGCCGATCCTCAAAGCGAAGTGCCAGCCCTGTCACTTTCCAGGCGGGAAGATGTATGAGAAACGACCGTTCGACAAACCGGAGACCATCGTCGCGCTCGGCGAGAAACTCTTCACCCGGATCCACGATGAGAAAGAGCGCGCGCTCATCCGTGCCTTCCTTGCCGAGCAGAAGCGTTAGGAAGGCCTCTCCGCACGCTGCGCTATCATTCTGAGGTTCATGGCCACGATCCCGTGTATCCGCTGCGGTGTTCCGATCGATCGCGACTTCAAGGCCTGTCCGCATTGCGGCGAGCCATTGACTGACTTTCTCCGCGAATACGCCGACAAGCCGATCGACGGCAAGTACCGCATCGTCGAGCGCCTCGGCATCGGCGGCATGGGCGAGGTCTTCAAGGTCGAGCACACTTTCCTTGGCTCGACGCGCGTGGTGAAGATCATCCGCGCCCAGATCTCATCGAGCACTGACATCAACGAGCGCTTCCTGCGCGAAGCGCGCATGGCCACCAAAGTTCAGCACCCCAACGTGGCCACGCTGCACGACTTCTCCGCGCTCCCCGACGGCTCGCACTACATGGTCTGGGAGTTCATCGAGGGGGAGAATCTCGCTCAGATACTGCGCCGCCTCGGCACGCTCGCACCGCGCCATGCCGTACACATCGCCATCCAGGCGCTGGCCGGCCTCGAGGCCATTCATAGGGCCGGCATCGTCCATCGCGACATCAGTCCCGAGAACCTGATGATCACGCATGCCGCCGACGGCTCCGAGTTCGTGAAGATCATCGACCTCGGCGTGGCCAAAGCGGCGGAGGCCGACGTGGCCATGACGCAGACCGGCATGTTCGTGGGAAAGTTCCGCTACGCCTCCCCCGATCACCTCGGCTTTCTCCCACCCGGCGAACGGATCGACGGCCGCGCCGACCTCTATTCACTGGCCGTGGTGCTGTTCGAGATGCTCACCGGCCGCCCGCCATTCGAGGCAACCTCGCCGCACGCGTACATCCTTCACCACTCGCGCGATGAGTATCTGATCTCGCCGGACCTTGACCGCGTCACCGGTAGCCCGGCGCTTCAAACCGTGATGGCGCGCGCGCTCGACCGCGACCGCAACAAGCGTTTCGCCACCGCGCGCGAGTTCTCTGACGCCTTGGCCGCGATCGAGCCTGCGCTTCCTGATGAATCGTCGCCAACGATCGCAACGTTCGATGCCGAGGCCACCATGCGCACGGAGCGGACAGGTATTGCACAGACCGTCGCTCGGGCTGCGACGACTCCCGCAATAGTCGCTCCGCCGCCTTCGACTTCGGCAGCGGTCCCTTCGACGCCTCCGCCTCCACCTCCAACGATCGAGAAATCGGTGACCCAGCCGGTCGTCACCAGGCCTCCGGCTCCTGCACCAGCCGAGGCGTTGCCGACCGTGGTGGACGCAATGCCGATGGCTGCCCCGAAACGACGCACGGGCCTCGTTGTCGCGCTCATCACCATCGGACTCCTCGTGTTCGCGGCCATGGCGGCGGTCGGAGTGATCGTGATGAAGCGGTTCATTCATTGGCCGCCGTCCACGACCACGGCGACGACAACGACGGCGGCGACTGCAACAACGGCGACAGCCACCCCCTCGGCACCGCAATCGCAGACGACAGTCGACGTCACGCCGCCTACGCCGGTCATCATCGAACCGACGACAACAACCGCAACAACCACGACAAGGCCGCCAACAACAACGACGCCGGCTTCGACAACTGCCGCGACGATGACCACGTCATCGGTTGCGGTCGTGCAACCGCCAACCACGACGCGCGCTCCGATCAAGCCGAAACCGAAAGTGGAGGAGCCCCCTCCGGTCGACGAAACGCCGCAACCCGAGCCCGAGCCCCAGCCGTCAGCCGCGCCGACCTTTCGGGAGCGCGGCGATAGCAATGCGAACGAGGCCGCGCTGGCCGCGCTCCACCGGCAGCTCAGCGGCATCACACGCGTCTCGATCAGCGGCGGCGACGCCGAGATGCTCAATCAGCTCTCAAACGGGCTGCGCGGCCGCGGCATCAGCGTCGGTGACGGAGCGCCGATCGAGATCCGCTTCACGGGCTCTGTCGAATCCCATGGCTTCGGCCGCAAGAGCCGCTCCGCCACCGCCACGGTCAAGAAGAACGGCCGCCCCATCTTCCAGTACTACATGCCTCGGGAGGAGTATCGCGTCGGCGACAGCCCGGCCGAGGCCTTCGTCAGGCTCCTCAGCGACGCATTGGCCAGATAGGCAGCGTGATCGAAGCAGTGCGGCGGTGATGTTGCGCGTTGTGGTTATCGGTTGTCGGTTGTCAGTGGTTCTTGCACCGCTCACACGACGAGTTGACGGCAGTGGTCGTCGCTGCTCGGTACTGTAGTCAACCAATAACCGACAACCGACAACGCGCTGCAAGCCGCCCGGTTTCCTTCCAGTCAGCATGCGTGTCAAACCTCGCCAGGAGGGTCACCATGCACGTTCCTTCGCAATCCGCATTCGAGTCGAATATCAACGTCACGCCACTCGTCGACGTCTGCCTCGTTCTGCTGATCATCTTCATGGTCGTGGTACCGGTGATGGTCACGGGTGTTCCGGTCAAGCTGCCGACGGCGAAAGGTGATCCTGTCCAAGAGGCGCAGAGACAACTCGCGATCACGGTGAAGGACGACGGCACGGTATACCTCGGCAGCGTCGTCGTCCGGAGCGAGCAGGTCGCTTCGGAGCTGCAGCGGCTTCATACCGAATCACCCGAGCGCACCGTTGCCGTTCGAGGCGACCAGAGCGTCGCGTACGGCGAGGTTATGAAGGTGCTCGACGCCTGCCGCACCGCAGGCTACAACGATGTGCATCTGATATCGCAGCGATGAATGTCTGCGGCTTCGCCGCGTTGTCGGTTGTCGGTTATCGATGGTTGGAGACCGGTCCCCCACAACCGAACACCGACAACCGACAACGCGGCGAAGCCGCTCCTTGGCGCAATGTACAGCGGACCGACCGTACGGATTTTGGGACATGCGGCTGGCTTCAACACGCTTCAGCGCGCCAGCACGTAGGCATCGATGCCGGCGCGGCGAAGGCGCTTTGTGGCCGTGGTGGCGACAGCGCGGGAGGCGAACGGGCCGGTGCGGACGAGATTCAGTCCGTCGCTCTTGTCGGTGAACGACGCCTCGCCGAGCCGAGCCAGGCGCGCGGCAAGCTCGCGGGCGTTCGCCGGATCCCGGAACGCACCGACTTGAACGACGAATGGACGCGATGACGACGGCGCATGTGCCACGGTAGTGGGCGACGAGGCGGCGCCGAATGCGACGTCGTGCAACGACACCGGCTCGGCCGATAGGGTCAGCTCGTGCGTGACGACGTGTCCGCCTACTTGGGCGGTCAGCGTGAAGTGCCCTGCTGGAAGGGAACGAAAGACGAAGGCGCCCGTAGCATCGACGACAGCCCGGCGGCCGAGCGATTCGATCGTCACTTCCCGCGCGCCGGCGACGTTGCCTGCGACGCTGCGGAGCGCGCGGACTTCGAATGACGCGGTCTGCGGCTTATCCGCTTCGAGCGTGACGCTGCGCTCCGTCTCCGCCGTCGCGTAGCCGGGCGGCAGCGTTTCGGGCGCGATGGCGACGCGATACGCGCCCGCCGGCACAGCGAGAACGAACGCGCCATCGCTGTCGGTCGTGGCGGATACGCGCAGGTCGTTCGATGCCGACGCGGTGATCGTGACGCCCGCCACGCCGATGTTCGCGTCACTGGTAACGCGCCCGTTCACGCGAGCCGATGACCAGACCACACCGAAGTTGACCTGCGTGCTGCCGTGGATCTCGACGCGAGAGGCAGTCGTGAAGAACGCCGGACGCCCGGCAGGGAGTTGTGCGATGACTGAGTGCGCGCCGGGCTTGACGTCGTGGAACGAATAGGCGCCGTGCGCGTCGCTCCGCGTGCTTCGCGCGTCGTCGAGCATGATGATGACGTCCGAAATCGTCGCCGCTCCGGCGGCGGAGCCGCGCATCTCGGGGTCGAGAAACACGACGCCTTCGACGGCGATTCGCCGCTGCAACAGCGCCGGCACGCTGTCGAAGTGCTGGCGCACGCCGGCCTCGATGGCCTTCCCATTCTGCTCCAGTGTAGGGACGCCGTTGCGCCACCAGGAGAGGGACCCGAAGACGTCGGTCTGCGAGAGAACCCGCCGGCTGTAAGACAACGTTCCGATCGTGGCGATGCGCGTACCGCCAATACCTTCATCGCGGTCGGCGATGGCATGGAACCGGATCTGGTCGCGTCCCTCCCCTGCCCCGATCCAGCTCGCATCGAAGCCGCCTTGCCAGCGGAGCGGCGTGAGATTCACCGTGAAGCCCTCGATGTAGCCGAGGTTGACGAGTGCGGCGTTGTCGCGCAGCGCACGAGCAACCTCGTCGGGCGTGTGAACCGAAATGCCGAGGCGTTCCAGCGCGAGCTCGAGATCCGGCTCCTCCCGGAAGATCAGATCGAGTGTCGGCGCCTGCCGCTGCCGCTCCACCCAAAGGTTGGTGGTGAAGCCGCCGCGGCTGGCGCGGGCGCCGAGACGAACGACGTCGCCGCGGCGGCTGGCGTTGTCATTGTCGAGGATGCGCCCGGAAAGTGACGCGCCGAACGACGCCCGGTCGTAGGCAATGCCGGCGGGAAGGGCGATGGTGCGGATGGAGAGCGACGGCGTGCGAAGGTCGGTCACGGCTGCACCGCTTGTGAGGGTCACGTGTAATGTCGCGGCATAGCGTAACGTGAGTGAGCCGTTCGCGAACGCCTGCCGCTGCGACTGCAGGCGATAGTCGTCGTACGTCGTGAACGTCTCAGCGGTCAGGCGTGAAGTGGCGCGGCGCGACCAGGTGAGCTCGCCGTGCGCGCCGGGGATGTCGCTGAGACCGAGCGTCGGATACGACTCCGGCTTGAAGGTGACGTGCCCGAAGAGATGATCGCTCGCGCCGTCATAGCGAACGTCTGCCGATGCGGCCAGAGCGCGGCTCACGCCGATCTCGCCGCGGATCAGGAGAGAATTCGCGGCGCGGTACTCCCCGGCCAATCCTCCGGCGACGCCGCGTCGCGCCGAGGTCTGCTTTGGCTCGGAGAAGAAACCGTAGAGAGACGGTGTCCATCGAATACCGCCGCGGTCGATGCCATCGCTGATTCCGGCAACCCAGCGGCGGTCGGCAGGAAGGAAGAGATCCTCGTACATCGTGGCGGCGGCGTAGCCGGCGTGCAGTTCGAGCGTGTTGTCGAGCAGATGGATCCCGCGGACTTGTGTCCCTTGGACAGTGAGAGGCGAGACCTCGACGAAGTCGTCGAGCAGCGTCAGCTCCCGATGGGGCGTCGTGACGCGGTAGAACATCGACGGAAACGCCGTCGATGAGCTTCCGAAACGCTCGCCGAGGTAACGAACGTTCAGGAGATGAAACTGGGAGAGCCGCTCGCCGTCGCGTACGAATACATCGAAAGAATTCTGCAATCGAGCCGCGTCGCTGGCGTAACGGGCCTCGTACTGTCCTGTCGGCTCGCCACCCTCCGCGACGTGCGGCGCGGCCGTTGCGTGCGCGGGTCCGACGGTGATGAGGTAAGCCTTCGTGCCGAAGGCGGTGACCGCGATGAGCTGCGTCGTCCCGACGCTGAGGCCGGAGAGGGAAACGCGGCCGCCGTGCGCAACCGCCACATCGACGAGCGATGGATCGATGGCATAGGCGGCGGTGGCACCCTCAATGTCGATCGTGACGCTCTCGTGTACGCGAACGGTGACGTTGTCCGCCCGTGCGGCAAGCGCAACGAGGGCGAGGACGCCGGCGAGGAGTCGTCTCATCGAACATCGAATTCCGCTGACGAGGTTACGCTTGTTTTCGCCAATTGGTACGTCATTAATGCACGGTAATGGCCCGGGGCGAGATCGCCCGCGTACTCGGAATGAACATCGGTCCGCTCGCCGGGCAGTAAACGCCGCGATGGAACCGGCGTTCGGCCCACGAGCGCGCCGCTGCTGCTGACGATGGCAAGCATCCCTGTCGCCACGAAGGGCTCGTTGCCGCTATTGCCGAGTTGCTGCGCGATGGTGAGATTCGATGTGGCCGTGGGCGGGTGGACTTCGAGCGGCGTGGTCGACGAAAGGACGTCGTCCGACAGCGCGAAGGTGAGCAGCATTCCAAGCGAGACGGTAGCCCCGACGGAGCCCTGTTCGATTTTCGTGGTTCCGCGGAAGAGCGCCAGAACGGCCCTCCCGCATGGCTTCGCCGGAATGGTGACCGTGATATTGACGCGTACGCTCTCGCCCGGCGCGAGCGTGACCGACTTCCGTGAGAAGGCTGCGGAGGCGGCGATGCTGCCGGGAAGTTCGCCGGCGTCGACAGAGACGCGGCGGCCGTCCCGGACGACGACGTCCTGCGCTTTGAGATCGAACGAGAACGGTTGGGAGGCGGTGTTGGTCAGCTTCATCGTTTGCGTGGTGCTCTGCCCGGGAACGCCGCGCAGCATGACCACCGCGGGAGCTAGCGACAGCGATCCTTCGCCGGCCACGGCCTCAATTGCCAGCGCCAGCGTGAACGTCACGATCGATAGGATTCTCATCTCAGCCTCCTCATTGCGCGTTGACTTCCCATGTCACGGTCGTGGCGACGGGGCCAGGGGCGACGGCATCGCTGATCTCGATCTCGATGATGTGAAAACCGACGGCTCCGATGGCGGCGTGCGCGTCCACGATCGTCGGCAACTCGGTGAGTGGTCTTCCGTCGAGTCGTATCGACGTGCGGCCGTCTGACGATTCGATCCGCGCCGTGATGGTCACGGTTCCTGTTCCCGACGCCGAACCGCTGGTGCGAACGACGCGGACACCGAAGCGGCGCAGCACGTGCGTACCGTGCTCTCGGCCGGAGGCGTTGTGCGAGACGCCTTTCATGTCTAACCAGGCCTCGCCGCCCGCTGCCATGAAGGCGCCGTCAGCGGCCGTCCCGTCCACGAAGATGATCGAGAGTGTGTCGCCGATCACCGGTGCCACCGCTCGTCCGCGCGAGGCGGATGCCGGCAACGCCAGCAGGGCTGTCAGGATCATGAATGCAAGTTGCCGTGCCATCAGTTCCTCCGAAAGCGACAATGCCGGAGGAGCACAATTGCTCTTCCGGCACCGTTCGCTGCGGCTGGTTTGTCCTAGTTGGATGCCGCCGTGAAGTTGATGGAGTTGTCAATGGCGGCGGCCGCGGCGCTGTCGGCCACGACGATGTCCCACGAGTAGCTGCCGGTCGAGGCGTATGTTCCGGTCGACGTCAGGGTCGTCGCGGCGCTGTCGCTGAGGGTGCTGCCGTTCAGTTTCCAGGCGATTCCGCTGGCGGGAGCGCTGCCGAGTTGTGCGGTCAGTGTGTAGTCGGTGCTGGTCAGGTTGGCCTTGACGACCTGCACACCAACGGTTGATGAGAGCGTCCAGTTGGAGGCGCCACGCGCGAGTGTGAAGCCGGTCGGCGCCGAGCCAAACTTGCTGATGTTGCCGATGTCCGAGCTTGCCGCGGCGGTCCCCGTTCCACTCGTCGTGCCGCCGGCCGATTCGACGGTCAGGCTGATCGAGCTTTCGACGGTGCCGGTAACGGTAAGGGTGCCCGAGCTATTTGCAGCGGAGGCGGTGGCTGCAAATGCGAACAGCGCGACGGTGAAGCAGACTGCGAATACCTTTCTCATTTTTCTCTCCTCTTTCTCTTGAGTTCTGCTGGTAAGTCGCAGAGAGGGGGGAGAAAAATACAGAGGAGGAGAAAAAAAACCAGAAACCAGAAACCAGAAGGCGTTACCTTCCGGTTTCCGGTTCTGGTTTCCGGTTCTGCTTTCTGGTTTCTGGTTTCTGGTTTAGTCTTTCGCGCTCGGAGCCCGTTTCGGGAACGGCGGACGCACGTCCTTCTCCGGAGGATTCGCGGCCAGCTGCTTCATGGCCACATCGAGCGCTTTCTCGAGCTGCGGATCGCGGCCGGCGATGACGTCGGCCGGGGTCTGCTCGATCTCCACGTCTGGTGGCACGCCCTCGTTCTCGACCACGAAGCCTTCCTTCGTCCAGATGCCGAGGTTCGGCGCGGTGATCTGGCCGCCGTCCATCAGAACGGGAAAACCGAGGATTCCGACAAGGCCACCCCAGGTCCGCTTGCCGACGATCGTGCCGAGGCGCAGCTTGTGAAACATCCACGGCAGCAGATCGCCGCCGGAGCCGGCGGTCTCGTCGATGATCATCACCTTCGGTCCCTGAATCGACGCAAGCGGGGTCTTCAAGTCGCCGCCGTAGCGCATGGCCCAATGGCTGATCATGGGACGGCGGAGGATGTCGATGTAGTAGTCGGCCACGCTGCCGCCCGCGTTGTGGCGCTCATCGACGATGACGGCCTCGCGGTCGGCCTGCGGGAAAAAGTAGCGCTTGAAGTACGTATAGCCGGCGCCGGCGGTATTCGGCACGTAGACGTACGCGACGCGCCCGTTCGAGGCCTCGGTGACTTTGCGCAGGTTGCCCTCGACCCAATCGCGATTGCGCAGAGGTGTCTCGTCTTCGATCGGCACGACTTTGACGACGCGCGAGCCGGTACCGTCGGCGTTCGGTCCCACCGTCAGCTCGACGATGCGGCCCGCTGTTTCCTCGAAGCGGCTGTAGAGATCCTCGGGGTACTTGAGGTCCCTTCCGTCGACGGCGAGGAGATACTCCCCTGCTTTGACGTCGACGCCCGGCTCGGTCAAAGGCGAGCGGAGCTCGGGGTTCCAATTGAGGCCGCCGTAGACCTTTGCGAAGCGATACCGTCCGTTCTCGACTTTGTAATCGGCTCCCAGCAGGCCCCCCGGAACCGTCTCGACGTCCGCCAATGAGTCGCCGCCGGAAAGGCGATGATGACCGACAGAAAGCTCCGACGACATCCACATCATCACGCGATTGAGATCCTGCCGGACGGAAAGGTCAGGCAGGAAGGCGGCGTACTTGACGCGCATGGCGTTCCAGTCCGCGCCGTGCATGGCGGGGTCGTAGAAGTAGTCGCGGTTGATGCGCCAGGCTTCCTCGAAGATCTGCCGCCATTCGGCGCGCGGATCGATCTTCACGTGCAACTTGTCAATGGGGAGCTTGAACTTCGCGGGATCCAGCTTCTCACCGACGTCGATGAGCGCCAACCCATCCTTGTCGAGGAGCATCCGCTTCCCGTCGGCGGAGAGTTGGAATCCGTCGACCTTCTCGAGCAGCGTCTCCTCCTTGCGCTTTTCGAGATCGAAGCGCTGCAGACTCGTCTCCTCCGGCCCGAAGCGATTGAAGCCCCCGGACTTGAGATAGAAGATCTGGCCGCTCTTGCCGACCTGCAGTGAGTCGTAGCCGGCGGCTTTCGGCGGCAGCGCCACGATTCGTTGCGTGAGACCGTCGAAGTCGACCACGACCTTGACCGTCTTCGATGCCGCGGTCTTCGCTTTGTCGGCGCTGGCCTTCTCATCGGCCGGCTTGTCGCTGGCCTTCGTCTCCGGCTTCATCGCCGATTCGTCGGCGGACTTCGCCCCTTCCTCGTCGCTCTCCTTCGCTATCGGCGAGACCACTCCTTTCGGAAGCACGGCCAGGTAGATCGACTGTGTGGAACGCAGGTCGGCATTCGACTGTGCGAACCAGTCCTCCACCGGACCGGCATCGGTGGAGGCGAGGAAGTAGAGGTACTTGCCGTTCGGGTCGAAGACCGGCTGGCTGGCGTCGGTGTAGGGATCGGTCAACGGATACGATTTCTTCTCGCCGACTGAATAGAGAAAGATCCGGTTCATGTACGTCGTCGTGTTGCGCGTGTAGGCAAGCCACTGCGAGTCGGGCGACCAGTTGTGGTTGAGCACGCGCACCGGACCGTAGAGCACGTCGCTCGATACCTTGTCGCTGACGCCGGAGGCGACGTCCGTCACGTAGATCGAGCGTGAGTTGTCTGTGAAGCTGATCCTCTTCGAGTCGGGAGACCACTTCGGCTCGTCGTAGAAGCCGGCGCCGTCGATCTTGATCTCGCGGGGCGTCCCCTTCCCTTCCTGATCGCCGATGTAGAGGCGGTACTCGCCGCTGCGGTCGGAGAACCAGGCGATCGATTTACCGTCGGGCGACCAGGCCGGGGAGCGGTCGTTCGCGGCGGGCGTGTTGGTCAGGTTGCGGTCGTCGCCTTTCTCGCGCGGCACGGTGAGGATCTCGCCGCGAAACTCGAGCGCCACACGGGCTCCGGACGGCGAGACGGCGGCATTGCGGATGTACTTTTTCCCTTTGACGAAGCGGGGCAGCGTCTCGACGAGATCGGCGGCCACGCCGATCGTCAGCCGGTTGCTGCTCGCGCTCTTCGGATCGAAGAGGTGGAGGTAGCCGGCCTGTTCATAGATGATCCTGCCGCCTCCGGCAGAGGCGTTCACGATGGGGAAGTCGGTGTGACTCGTAACACGGGTCACGCTCTTCGTGGCCGGGTCGTAGTTGTAGAGGTTGAATTCGCCGTCGCGGTCGGAGCGGAAGTAGATCTTGCCGTCGACCCACATCGGATCGGTGTCGTTGCAGCGCCCGGCGGGCTGCGGTACGTGCTCGATGGCGTAGGTCGCGGTGTCGAAGATGACGAGATTCGAGACCTGCCCGCCGCGGTAGTGCTTCCATTCGTTGAACGCGTCGGCGAGCGGAACGTAGACGATCTTCTTGCCATCCGGCGAGTAGACCGCCTTGGCCGCGTGCGGGATCGGGAGCTTCGTGGCCATCCCTCCGCCGATCGGCACGGTGAAGAGCTGGAGGTAACGCAGGGTGTAGACCTCGCGCGGCGAGGTGAAGAGGACGTTGGCGCCGTCGGGGGTAAAGCCGAGGGCGACGTCGTTCTTCGGATGCCATGTCAGCCGCCTGGGCACGCCCCCCTCGGATGAGACGATGTAGACGTCGGTATTGCCCTCATACCTTCCGGTGAAGGTGATCCACTTCCCGTCCGGCGAGAAGTGTGGTCCCGACTCGATGCCTGGATGCGACGTCAGCCGCCGCACGTTGCTGCCGTCGAGGTTCGCCACCCAGAGATCGTTCGCGTACGCGAACGCGATCCGGTCGCGGCTGACGGCGGGCTCGGAGAGGAGACGGGTGTCGTGGATGTCGACCGCGAGGAGCGGCAGTGCGGAAAGCACGATGACGGCGAACAACAGGCGAACGCGCATGGAGAGCTCCTACGAGGTGGGATGACGACGGCGGGACTGTAGCGCGAAAGCGGGACTGAATAAAATGACGAAATGGCAAACGCCGAGGCCGCGCTGGCGCTGACACGTCACATCTGTCTGGCTCTCCCCGACACCGAGGAGAAGATCGCCTGGGGCACGCCGACGTTCCGCGTTCACGGCAGACTGTTCGTGATGTTCGCGAACAACCATCACGGCGACGGCCGGATCGCCATCTGGTGCGCCGCCCCTCCCGGCGCGCAGCAGGACCTCGTCGCCGCCGATCCAAGGCACTTCTTCGTCCCGCCCTACGTGGGCGTGGGCGGCTGGGTCGGAATCCGGCTCGATACGAAGCTCGCCAAAGGGGCCGTCGCGGCGATCGTTGAGCAGGGGTACCGGACGATCGAGCAGAAGCGTTCCACGGCGAAGAAACGACGGCGGTAGTGTCCCAACGTCAAAGGCTCATCCGCAGATGGCGCAGATGAGCGCAGATAAGACCGTCTTTAATCTGCGTTCATCTGCGTCATCTGCGGATGGGTGGTTCTCCGTGGTGGGTCAAATGTTGAGCCGCGCTCGGACGGACCGTCGTAGGTACAGAAAGGCACGGCCGACGGCGATCACGAGCAAGGTAAGCACGACGCCGAAGAAGGCGATTGTGAAAGCGCCAAGGTGGTCGTTCAAACGCGGCAATCGTGCGAGGTCTCTCGGGCGGCTAACGGATCCAGCTCAGCGGCTTCGGTCCGCGCGAGGAACGTGAAGGCAATAGTAACAAGCGGCGGGCCGAAGTCCTGTGCAGCTATGAGTTAGCTCGCGATCTCGACCCGATACCAGCGCCACGGCACGCCGTCGGGCGCCACGGTTGTGAGCCGGGCGGTTTGCGTGGGCGCCGACGCGATCGCCGAGATCAGCCGGCGCGGTACCCAGCCGATTTGGCGGCCGGCGACGTCGCAGATCGCGTAGGCGTCTTTGCCCTTCACCGTGCGCCATTCGAGGAGCACGAGATCGCCGGCGCGCAGCTCATCGTGACGAGGGAAGAAACGCGCCCCGGCGACGAAGAACGACGCGCGATGCGGCGCTCGGTGTAGAAAGCGCGGTGTCGCCGCGGCGAAGGGAAGTGTGGCGAGGTAGCGAAGCACGGTTCTGCGATTCATGCGGCACTCCCATAGAGGCGGTTGCCGGCTTCGAGGTAGCTCAGCGTATGCAGCTCCTCGTCTGGCACGTCGTTTGGTTTGACGATCAGGCTCCGAGCCCACAGCCTCGCGATTGGCGGAAGTGAACTCACATCGGTAGCTTTCCAATCGATGCCGGCACCCTTGGTCGTGAATAGCAACCATACGATCCGCCATTCATCACCGGTTTTCGAATAGTGATCGAAGGCTCTCGCCACGCTCTCCGGTTTCAAGCTGGCCTTTAGGACCGCGTTGTAGTGGTCGAGATAGGTACGCAACTTTCTGTCGTCGACAGGGTCATTGAGGAGGATCCCTTCGCGCCCCTTGGCGAGAGCGTCGTGCGCTTTCAGCTTGCGCACCGACTGCATGGTGAACCTTCCCATTCCCTCGGTGATGCGGGTCTCATCGCCGGTGGCGCGGACCACCATCGTGGCCAGGATCGCCGGATCGGGCATGTCATCGAAGCGGATCGCGGAGATGTACTGGTCCTCCTTTTTCGGATCAGCATCGGCGATGGCATCGAAGTACTCAGAGTCGCTGCCGAGACGCGTCTTCCGCGCATTGGGGCGGAATCCGACGGAGGCGAGATCGCGTGTGACCTCCTCGAGATTCTGTTCCAGTCTCTCGCGGGAGGAATCGAAGACGCGATAGTCGTCGACGAAACGGACGTAGTCGAGGGAATGCTTCCTGAAGAGGTCATCGACGATGGATAGATAGACGTCGCCCAGGTAGAAGATCGATTCGTTGATCAGCGGCAGGCCCTCTCCCGGCGCGGAGAACGACCTGAGGAGCACCTTCAATAGATCGATCTCCGCGCCCGGGCCGAAGCGCTTCTCGAAGAACGCGACGAAGTTCGCCGGGTCAACGCTGCGGTACATCTGCTCGATGTCGAGCTGCAGGATCGCGCCGCGCTTCGCGCGCACGGCCACCTCCTTGTTGAACGTGCTCCATGCCGTGAATTGACTCTCCGTGAATGCCAGGCGTTCCGGCCTGCGGTTCGGCTCGTAGCTGAAGACGTGCGAGTAGTCAACCAGGGCAGCCGCTTCGGCCTGACGCGCCAGCGCGCCGGCGCAGACTTGGAGAACGATTTGATCGTTCACTGACGGGATGCTCCAGTTTTTTGGGGAGCCATTCTTGCGCGGTACCAGGATGTGCGCCGGCGGCGCCGGTTTCGCGCTGCCCGACAGATAGGCGCTGATGCGGCGGCTGATGGCCGCCTCGCGCTCGGAATAATCGAAGAACGGCTCATCCGTCCACTCGGGAAGCGCGTTGCTGTACGTGATGCTGTCGAGTACGAGACGCACCGCCGAGCGGATGAACGGCTCGAGTTCCGCCCGTTTCATGCCTTTCCTTCCTTCGGTGCGAAGATGTCGGCGAGCTTCCAGTGCACTGTGATCGGAAAGGTCACCGCCAGTATCAGACTGATGATGAGTTGCAGCCAGTCACGCGTCGCCAGAGCCATCGCGCTGCCGAATCGCCCGAGCGCAAGCGTGGCCCCCCCGTAGAGGCCGATGTAACCGCCGCAGATGAGGAGAAACGCCTTGAAATCGAGTGGCGCGAAGAACGACGAGGCCGCGAGACAAACCGAAAGGAAGAGGAGGAGCAGACGAACGTCACGGCGATGCAGGCGCTGCAAACCCTCCGGAGTTTGCTCGAACTGCTCGGCCGCAGCGTTCAGCGACGCCACGGCGTCTTCGAGCACAGATGTCGGCTCTTCCTCATAGAGATCGAAATAGACGCGCGCCGGCTTTGCCGACTCCGGCAGCGCCGCCAACGCGCCACGAAAAATCGAAGACAGCTTGACGGAGCTGTTGTCGTACCAGTTGTACCCGATCGGCGGAAGCACCAGGGTATCGATGCGAAGCGAGGAGGCTCTGGCCATCAGTTTCGTGAACGCGCTGGCGTAATACCCGTTATCCTGGTTCAGCATACCGCTCGAGTGGTCCAGCACGACCACGAAGATGCGATCGATGGGGAAGGCCTTCCGCTCTTCGGCAGGGAGCTTGAGCTCCACATCGCGCACGTCGCCCGCATTGAAGCCCCTCTGATCCGCTAGCAGCTCGCCGAGCTTTCTCGCCTCGATGGGAGAAAGCGATTCGAGCTTCTTCTCCACGGCGTCGCCGAAGGTCGCGAACCTAGGCTGGTCGTCTCTTAGGAACGACGGCAGGACGATCGCATTCGGTCCGCCGGTGGCGAGAAAGCCGAGATAATCGGGTTGGTCGACGCGATCGAGGCCGACGTCGATCGCATGCGCGTGAAAGGTCCCGATTCGCACGCGGTCGTGCTCCAGCAGCGAGACGACGCTCAATTTGGCCGGCGCGGTGCTTTCGAACACCCTCGGCGATAGGGCATAGTCGATCGCCAGGCCGATGAGCGGAAGAGCGATGAACAAACATCCAACCCGTCGCTTCATGGGCATGGACAGTGGACGAGGCGTCAACGCGCTCACGCCGCCGGCGGAATCTCTCATAGGACGATGTCCAAATGATAAGTCAGTTAGTATGGCAGTACAAGCCCCAAGAACGGAGACGTTTGTTTCGGAGAGCGCCTAAGTTGGGGTCGTATCTGGAAAATCAACTTAGTTAGCAGACGAGGCTGTCCCACAACGGTGCTCCGTTAATTCGATTTTCCAGATACGACCCCAGCGTATCGCTCCTCGATACGGCCGTGGAAGTCTCCTTCAGGAAAAACCCCGTATCGGGAAGCGCAACCGTCTTCGCGCGGAGGCACGCTGCCCGTAGAAGTACGGCCATGGCCCTATCGCCGATTTCAGATCTCCTCATCGAAAAGGAAAATCTCTTCCGCGAGAGGGCTATGGCCCTACTGAGGAGGAAAATCTCCTTCTCGATGAGGCCCTGGCGTCATCGCATCACCACACATCAGTTGAAAACTACATCCATGGATCGAGTTTCTTTGGGTGGCAGTCTTTCGGAGAAGGAGAAAACGCTCTCGCAGAAGGCCATGGCCCTACCGAGGAAGAGAATCTGTTTTTCGATGAAGCCATGGCGTCATCACGTCACCACACATCGGTCGACAACAACATCCATGGATCGATTTTCGCTGAGTGGCGGCCTTTCAGAGAAGGAAGAACGCTTTCCGCAGATGGCCATGGCACTACTCCAGAGGAAGAAGAGCTTCTCAGGGCTCTGACCTTGGTTCTAACTTCCCCGGTAGCTGGGCAGGATGAGATGAGCAGGACCGATGTGGCACAGCCACTCTTGTCTGTGCGGGGTCTCGCCCGAGTCGAGAGACTGCAATCGCTCACGGCACGCGGCTTCGGCCTGAGCACAGACAAGAGTGTCTGTGCCACATCGGTCCCTGGCTTGCGGTGGCAGGCAGGGAGGCTTCAATCAGGTTGTGTTCAAGCCGTGAAGTTGACGTCCTCGGACGTGAAGTTGACGTCCCCGGACGTGAAGTTGACGTCATCGGACGTAAAGTTGATGTCCCCGGACGTGAAGTTGACGTCATCGGACGTAAAGTTGACGTCGCCGGACGTCAAGTTGACGTCCTCGGATGTGAAGTTGACGTCCCCGGACGTGAGGTTGACGTCTCCGGACATCAAGTTGACGTAGTCGGACGTGAAGTTGACGTCGTCGGACGTGAAGTTGACGTCGCCGGACATGAAGTTGATGTCACCGGACATAAACTTGACGTCACCGGACATAAACTTGATGTCACCGGACATAAACTTGACGTCGTCGGACATGAAGCTGACGTCGCCGGACGTTGATCGAAAGTGTCCCGAAAATAGGACACTCGAAGGATCACAGCCTCGCCAACTGCTCCTTCGGGTAACTTCGCGGGTCCACTTTGCCGTGCGCTTCGGCGATATGGCCCTTCTCGTCGATGACGTAGGCGATCCGTTTGGCGTATTCGTCTTTCGGCGATTCGGCGGCTCCGTAGGCGATGCCGATCTTGCGGTCGGTGTCGCAGAGCAGGGGGAAGGGGAAGTCGAACTTGTCGGCAAAGCGGGCGTTGGCGTCGATGTCGTCGAAACTGGCGCCGAGGATGGTGGTGTTCTTCGCTTCGTAATCGTCGATGAGGTCCCGGAACCCGGAACCCTCGGCCGTTCAGCCAGGGGTATCGGCCTTCGGATAGAACCACAGCACGACCTTACGACCGCGCAGGTCGTGAAGCGCGACCTTGCGCCCGCGGTGATCGGAGACTTCAAAGTCAGGGGCCTCGTCGCCAACGTTGAGCATGCATAACTCCTAGCAATGACCGCACCACAAGCGTAGCGCCGTCGGCTCGACGGCTGGACCGCCAGCGGCTCGCTGGCGGTTAAGGTTAACGAGGCGCCGCCGAGCCGGCGGCGGGCCGCCGGCTCGGCGAGTCGGCGCTACGAGTCGACCAGTGTCCTTAACTGCCGGCCAGCCACGGTCAGCATGGCCAGATCGACCGTTTGCGCGGCGCGGAAGTCGGTCATCATTTGGTCGATCCGTTCCACCTCTCGGGGGCGCGCGGCCAGCCAGCGGTCGACCGGATCCTTCACGCCGTCACTCTCGGTGAGCACGCGCGATGCCAGGGTGCTCTGATAGTTGAAGAGGTCGTCGACGACGGCGGCGACCGCGGCTTTCTGCCAGGGAGTCTCGGCGGCGATCGATGCGCCGGCTGTGCGGAGGCGATCGAGACCGAAGCGGCCGCCGACGCTGAAGTAGACTCTGGCCACGTCTTCGACCGGACGGCCCATGCGCGAAAGGCGGACGATGTCGAGGGCCGCGCCCATAACGCCGAGGCTGGCGATGCGGTAGGCCAGGCGCTCGGGGACGCTGTCCATCTCCAGTTCCCCCTGCCGCGCCTTGAGCGAGCCGAGGACGGCGGCGGGGAGGATGTCGTGCAGCTTGTCGGAGATCGCGGCGATGGCCGGGCGGAACTCGCCGACGTACCTGGCGGTGTCGAGCGTCTGATAGCCGCTGGTGAGCAGCCAGCTCATGGCCCGTTCGAGGAGACGGCCCACTTCGATCAGCATCTCCACCTGCACGCGCGCGGGAAGGATGTTGTCCTGCGATTCGATCTCCGACCAGAGCGAGCGGAGGTCGAACGATTCGCGGATGATGGTGAACGCGCGCGCGACATCGGCGACGGGCTTGCCGGTTTCCTCGGTCATCTGCCAGACGTAGGTCGGGCGGATGCGGTTGATGATGTTGTTGGTGACGTACGTGCCGATGATCTCGCGCCGCAGGCGATGCCGCTCGATGGTGTCGCGGTACTTCTCGCGCAGCGGCTTCGGGAAGTAGAGGACCAGGTCTTCGACGAGGAGCGGATCGTCGGGGAGGTCGCTGGCCAGCAGGTCGGCATAGAGCACGATCTTGCTGTAGGCGAGGAGCACGGCAAGCTCGGGACGCATCAGGCCGATGTGTGCGGCGTGGCGCTGAGCGATGGTCTCGTCGTCGGGAAGGCCTTCCAGAGCACGGTCGAGACGGCCGGCACGCTCGAGCGCGCGCATGAAGCGGGCCTGCTCGTCGAGCACCGACTCGCCGAGGGCCTGCGTGAGCGAGATGGCCTCGGTCTGCTCGTAATTGTCGCAGAGCACGAGCTGGCCGACTTCATCCGTCATCGCTGCCAGAAGCGTATTGCGCTCTTCGATTCCGGCGAGCTCGCCACGCTCGATGGCGTCGTAGAGAAGGATCTTGATGTTGACCTCGTGGTCGGAGGTGTCGACGCCCGCGGAGTTGTCGATGGCGTCGGTGTTGATATGGCCGCCGGCCAGCGCGTACTCGATACGGCCGCTCTGCGTGAACCCGAGGTTCGCTCCCTCCCCCACCACCCGCACGCGCAGATCTCTGGCGTCGAGACGGATGGCGTCGTTGGCGCGGTCGCGGGCGGCGGCGTGGTCCTCATCGCTCGACTTGACGTAGGTTCCGATGCCGCCGAGCCAGAGCAGGTCGGCGCGCGCGCCGAGGATCACTTTCATCAGCTCCGCCGGCGCGAGCGTCTTCCTGCCGAGATCGAAACAGCGCACCACTTCCTCGGAGACCGTGACCGTCTTCGAGCTCCTCTCCAGAACGGCGCCGCCCGGCGACAACAGCGCGGTGTTGTAGCCGTTCCAGTTGAGCCGCTGATCGAACAACCTCCGACGCTCGGCCATGCTCACGGCTGGATCGGGACTCGGATCGAGGAAGATGTGGGAGTGGTTGAACGCCGCGATCAGCCTGGTGCGCGGCGAGAGCAGCAGGGCGTTGCCGAACACGTCGCCCGACATGTCGCCGACGCCGACGACGGTGAAGTCCTCGCGCTGAATGTCGACGCCGAGCTCGCGGAAGTGGCGCTTCACCGCCTCCCATCCGCCGCGTGCCGTGATGCCCATCTCCTTGTGGTCATAGCCGGCGCTGCCACCCGAGGCGAAGGCATCGCCGAGCCAGAAGCCGTACTCGGCTGAGATGGCATTGGCAATGTCGGAGAACGTCGCCGTCCCCTTGTCGGCGGCGACGACGAGGTAGGGATCGTCAGCGTCGCGGCGGACGACGTCGGGGGGCGGGATGACGTCGGCGCCGCGGAGGTTGTCGGTGATGTCGAGCATTCCCCGAAGCAAGGTCTTGTAGGCCGCCACGCCTTCGTTCTGAAACACGGCACGATCGGTAGACGGGTTCTTGACGACGAAGCCCCCCTTCGAGCCCATCGGCACGATGACGACGTTCTTGACGTTCTGCGCTTTCATCAGGCCGAGGACTTCCGTGCGGAAATCCTCGCGGCGGTCCGACCAGCGGATGCCGCCGCGGGCCACCTTGCCGGCGCGGAGATGGATGCCTTCCATCGACGGCGAGTAGACGGAGATCTCGAACATCGGCCGCGGCAGCGGCAGCTCGCGGATCGATTGCGAGTCGAGTTTGAAGGAGAGGTACGGCTTGCGGTTGCCGCTCTCGTCGCGCTGGTAGTAGTTCGTCCGCAGGGTGGCCTCGATGAGCGTGAGGTAGAGGCGAAGGATGCGGTCCTCATCCGGATTCTTAACGCCGTCCAGGGCGTCCTCGACCTGCGTGCGAATGCCGCCGGCGGCAAGGTGGCGGCCGGTGACGTTCGGTCCGGCCATGCTGGCGCCGCGAAGCGTGGCCGCGCCGAGCTCCGGATCGAAGTGCATCGTAAAAAGCTGGATCAGGAGGCGGGCGATGCCGGCGTGCGTGGCCAGCGTCTGTTGGATCAATTGCTCGCTGACGTTGACGCCGATCTGTCGGATGTACCTGCTGTAGGCGCGCAGCACGACCACCTCGTGCCACTCGAGCTGCGCCGCCAGAACGAGGCGATTGAAGCCGTCGTTCTCCGCCTCGCGGCTCCAGACACGGATGAAGGTCTCCTGAAACTTCTGCTTGATCGGTCCGAGATCGTCCTGCATGC
The DNA here is from genome assembly GCA_035482045.1 of Thermoanaerobaculia bacterium. GTDB lineage: Bacteria > Acidobacteriota > Thermoanaerobaculia > Gp7-AA8 > Gp7-AA8 > JADGNZ01. The sequence goes on along the minus strand of DATHRD010000036.1, from coordinate 44,755 downwards.
CCTCGGCGTCAAGCCTGAAGTCGCGGATGCGCACGGTGGAGGCGGGGGCCAGAGGTTGCACTTCGTAGGGCTCTTCGGCGAGGACCCTGAGGCCCATGTTCTCGAGCCGCGGCATGATCTCGGAGAGCGGTACCGGCGGACCGGTGTGGATGATCTTGCAGTGGAACTGCCGTTCCTCGCTGCGATGGCGATAAAGGTCGACGACGAGCCTGCCGGTGACGAGGACTGATTCGATGTGCCCGATGTCGTACATGGCCGCGTCGGCCTGGAAACGCTCCATATACGCGGCGGAGAACGCCTTCTTGTAGCGCCTCTGGAGCTCGATGCCCTGTTCTTCGCCGTAATGGTGGCAGAGCGTATCGAGTAGGCGGTCGCCCCATGTGCGGGCGGCGTCGGCGAGGATGGCTTCGATCCGTTTCTCATCAACCTCGGGGATCTGTCCCGGCGTGGTCTTGACGACGAAGAGGATGCGGGCCAGCGGCGCGTCGGTGACGTGCTCGTAGGCCGCTGTCTCGCGGCCTTTGAAGTTGTCTTCGAGGATCTGCCTGGCCTTCTCGCGGAACTCGGCCGTGTTCTGATCGCGGGGCAGGAAGACGTAGCAGGAGATGAAGCGCTCGAAGACGTCTTTGCGCGTGAAGAGGGCCACGCGGTGCCGTTCCTGGAGCAGCAGGATGCCGCGGGCGATGTCGTAGAGCTGCCCGTCGGTGATCTGAAAGAACTCATCGCGCGGGAAGGTCTCGATGATGTCGACGAGGGCCTTGCCGTTGTGACTGCGCGGATCGAGGCCGGCGCGCTCGATGGTGCGCTTGGCTTTGAGGCGCAGCATCGGGATCTCGCGCACGCTGCGGCTGTACGCGGCCGAGGTGAAGAGGCCGAGGAAGCGATCCTCGCCGATGAGGTTGCCGTCATCGTCGTAGCGTTTGATGCCGATGCGATCGAGCGGCACCGGCCGGTGGATGGTGCTGCGGCTGTTGGCCTTCGTGACGATGAGGAGATCTTTCGTGCGCGCGTATTCGCTGAACTCGGGTGTGAGCGGCGCGGCGCCGCGCGCGGCCGATTCCATGCGAATGGCCCGAAGAATGCCCAGGCCGCTCTCCGTGACCGGCGGCAGATAGTCCTTGCCGTCGCGGGTCTCGAACCCGTAGCGCCGGTAACCGACCAGAATGAAATTGCCCTCGTCGAGCCACTGCAGGAAGTCGCGCGCCTCGGCCACCTCCTCCTGCGGCATGGGCAGCTTGGCGTGCTCGAGCTCCGCGATGTCGGCCTTGAGCGTCTTGCGCATGGCCTGCCAGTCGGCCACCGCGGCCCGCACATCGTTCAGGACGCGCTCGAGGGAAGTCCCGATGGCCTCGAGCTCCGCGGCATTCGTCTCCTGGTCGATCTCGACGTGCATGTACGACTCGACGATGGAGTCGATTTGCGCGTTCTGTGTGATCGTCAGCTCGACGCGCTTCCCTCCCCCCTCGCGGCGGACCCGGACCACGGGATGGAGCAGGAGGTGGATGTTGCGCCCGAGCCGGTTGACCTCGGCGCTGACGGAGTCGACGAGAAAGGGCATGTCGTCGTTGACGATCTCGATGACGGTGTGCTCGAGGCCCCATCCGTTCTCTTCGACCGTCGGATTGAACAGCCGAACGTGCGGCGTACCGACCTGGCGCTTCTCGCCGAACTGCCAGAGCGAGAGGGCGCCGCCGAGAAGTGTCTCGAAGGCGGTGTAGATGATGTCGTCTGGTGCAACGAGTGCGAAGTAACGCCGTACGAAGGCCTCGGCACTGTCAGCCTGCGCCTTTTCGACGCGTTTGTGCGCTTCGGTAGCAAGCCGGTCGACAAGGTCGGCCTTGCGTTGCTCTGGGGTCATGGTCATGGACGCGGCTCCTGCAACTGCGGGCGGAGATCATATCGCGGGGGCGGATCGCGTATGTGTGATGGTGGCGCTTGCCGTCGCCACGGTAAGGGGATGATGTGGCACGCCGGAGGCGTGCTGTAGATTAGCCGGTGGCAAGCGCCGAAGGACGCGCCGCCACCGGTTACCGATGCCAACAATGTCGCACCCCGGCAGGGGTGCCGGAGGTCTCGGCAAATCGTCATCGCGAGCACCGTCCGCGACCCCTTCGGGGTCGGTGATGACGTCGACCTCTAACCGGTGGCGGCGCGTCCTTCGGCGCTTGCCACCGGCTAATCTACGGAACGCCTCCGGCGTGCTTCGCGCTGGGTCCGCCAACGATCTGGAAACGTGGAATCCAGGTCGAAACTCCGACGCGTCGCTTCGCGACGCAAGCACAGACAAAAGTGTCTGCGCCACATCGTCCCAGGCTTAAGCCGACCTATCCGATCGCGCCGAGACCCTCGAGGTAACGCCGCGCCATCTCCGCGCTGGCCGGGCTGGTGTAGACCTCGGCGCGCGGGTGCGCGATCACATCGGCGACAGCGTCCGCGACCTCCTCGGCCGTCTGCGGCTTCATCGTCGCGCCGGGAGTCCATTGCGGCGGCACGGCGCTTGGCGTGCCGATCACATTGCGCGCGAACTCGGTCGAGACGAGGCCGGGCATGACCACCGACACCTCGACGCCCTTCGAGGCAACGTCCGCGCGGAGGTTCGCCGTCAGGGCGTTGAGGGCGGACTTGGCCGCGTTGTACGCCGAGCGATGTGCAGCGATCGGTACGCGGGCCAGGAAGGACGAGATGTTGATCAGATGTCCGCGGCCGTGCTCGATGAAGTACGGGACGATGGCCTGCATCCCGTAGAGCGCCGACTTCACATTGACGAGCATCATCTCGTCCAGGTCAGCGTCGGTCAGCTCCAGGACGGAGCGACTGATGCCGCGGCCGGCGTTGTTGATCCAGACGTCGACAGCGCCAAAGGCGGCGATGGCCTCGTCACGCAGACGCTCGACGTCCTCCCGTCGGGTGACGTCGGCGACGACGGCGATGGCGTCAGGGCCGCACTCCGCGGCGACCTGGCGGAGCAGATCCTCACGGCGCGCCGCGAGAGTGACCTTGTTACCGTCTTTGCCGAGGCGCCGGGCGATGGCCGCGCCGATCCCGGCGCTGGCTCCGGTGATGACGATCGATTTCATGTCGAGGCTCATTGTCCCTCGAAATCGGAACCGCTCTGTAACGGTCGGGGACTGCCGCCCTTCCATCCGCGATGGTAGCGTGAGGCTTGACATTTGCAACCTCGGGGTTGCTTCAGACGTAACTACCCAATCAACGGGAGAGAGCGTGGTCATGCCGAGTGAAAGAGATGAGAGGGTGCCCACTTCCTCGATCGTGATGAAGGCGATCGACGCGAAGACGTTCACGGAAATGCAGACGTTCGTCAAAGATCTGGAGAGCCGCCCGACCGAACGATTGCTGCACGATCTTCCGGAGCTCGTGACGCTTTCCGAGGCAAAGGCCGAGATCATCTCCTACGTGATCGCCACGAAGTTCCGCCACGCGGATGAGGAAGAGCGTCAAACGATCCGCGCAAGCGTCTCCGCGACGTCCAGGCGGCTTCCGCCCGGCGAGGAACGCGCGCGCGTTCACGACATTCTCGATCGCCTGCGCGGGCTATCTAGCTGACGGTCAGAACGACGCCGGTTCCTGATACGTACCGAACACATCGCGCAGGGCGTCGCTGACCTCGCCCACGCTGGCGTAGACCTTCACGGCGTCGATGATGAACGGCATCGTGTTGGCGTTCGGGTCGGCGGCGGCGTTGCGGAGCGCCTGCAGCGCGTCGTGAACCTTGGCCGCGTCGCGTTCGGCGCGGACGCGGTTCAGGCGCTCGATCTGTTCGCCGGCCACGGAGTCGTCGATGTAGAGGATCTCGTAGGGATCTTCGGTCTCCTGTTGAAAGGCGTTCAGGCCGACGACGATCTTCTCGCCGGAATCGACGGAGCGCTGGAACTGGTACGAGGCGTCCCAGATCTCGCGTTGCGGGAATCCGGCCTCGATCGCTTCGACCATGCCGCCGTAAGCGTCGATCTTGGCGATGTAGTCGAAACAGCCCTGCTCCATCTTGTTGGTCAGCTCCTCGATGAAGAAGGAGCCGCCGAGGGGGTCGACCGTGTTGATGACACCCGACTCGTGGGCGATGATCTGCTGCGTGCGCAGAGCGATGCGCGCCGCCGCCTCGGTCGGCAAGGCCAGCGTCTCATCGAGCGAATTCGTGTGCAGCGACTGCGTGCCGCCGAAGACCGCCGCCAGCGCCTGGATTGTGACGCGGACGATGTTGTTGTAAGGCTGCTGTGCCGTGAGCGAGCATCCGGCTGTCTGCGTGTGGAAGCGGAGCGTCCACGAGCGCGGGTCTTTTGCGCCGTAACGGTCGCGCATCACCTTGGCCCAGACTCGGCGGGCGGCGCGGAACTTGGCTACCTCCTCGAACAGGTCGTTGTGGGAGTTGAAGAAGAACGACAGGCGCGGCGCGAAGTCGTCGATGTCGAGACCGGCCTTCACGCCGTACTCGACGTACTCCATGCCGTCGCGGAGGGTGAAGGCCAGTTCCTGCAGTGCGGTCGAGCCGGCCTCGCGGATGTGATAGCCGCTGATCGAGATGCTGTTGTACTTAGGCACGTTGTCCGCGCAGAACTTGAACGTGTCGGTGATGAGCCGCATCGAAGGGCGCGGCGGGAAGATGTACTCCTTCTGGGCGATGTACTCCTTGAGGATGTCGTTCTGCAGGGTGCCGGAGATCTTCTTCCAGTCCGCCCCCTGCTTCTGGGCGACGACGAGATACATGGCCAGAGCGATCGGGGCCGTGGAGTTGATCGTCATCGAGACGGTGACATCCTCGAGGTCGATGCCGTCGAAGAGCGTCTCCATGTCGGCCAGCGTGTCGATGGCCACGCCGCACTTGCCGACTTCGCCGGCGCTGAAGTGATGATCGGAGTCGTAACCGTAGAGCGTCGGCAGGTGAAAGGCGGTGGAGAGTCCCGTCTGCCCTTGCGACAGCAGGTACTTGAATCGCTCGTTCGTGTGCGTGGCGCTTCCGAAGCCGGCGAACTGGCGCATCGTCCAGAGCCTGCCGCGGTAGCCGCCCGGATGGATTCCGCGCGTGTAGGGGAACTCGCCGGGAAAGGCGAGATCGCGTTCGAAATCGAGATTGGCGACATCGTCGGGCGTCGCCAGCGGGTTGACTTCCATCGCGCTGACCGTGGTGAAGTCTTTCTTCCAGACCGGTCTCTTCGACGACGCTTCCCGCCACTGCGCCTTTTCCGTGCGGACGATCCCGAGGGCCTCGGTGGAGAACAGCGGCAACTGCTCGGCCTCCGCGTTCAGGACAGGCGGGACGACTACAGCTCGCGGGATATCGATTTCGTTTCGGCTCATATCAGATCCATTTCGGTCGTCGTTTCTCGAGGAATGCAGCCAGCCCTTCCTGCGGCTCGCCTGTGGCAAAGAGGCGTGCGAATGCGAACCGCTCGGTCGCATCGCCGCCGCGTCCGCGGATCAACGCCGCGGCAGTGTCGAGCGCGAGCGTGCTGCGTCTGCCCACCCAGTCAGCGAACCACTCTACCGGATCGGCTCCGAAAGGAACAAGCGCGTCGGCCAGACCTTCCCTCACTGCCCCATCGGCTGTGACGTTTGCGCCACCGAGAAGATACAGCCGGTATGCGCGGGCACCGATGCGATCGATGGCCCCGCTCCACGCTTCCGGCGAATCGATGACGATCGTCGTTCCCTCCTCGATCGCCAGCCAGTCGCAGTGAAGGGCGGCGGCGAGGGGGCGGCCGTGGAGGTGTCCGCTGGCGAAGGCCACGGCCATGTCGCGACGGGAGGCGATGTCGTCGAGGTCGGCAACGGCGAGATGAGCTGGAGAGAGGAAGATCATGAGAGGCGCGCATCATCCGAGGCGGAGCGGGACGTGCTCGGCGATCAGGCGGAAGATCCCGTCACGGGTTAGAAGCGTGGCGTCAAGCTCGAGTGCGCACTGGGCGACGTGTGCGTCGGGAAGCGGCACGTTGAGGCCCCGCCGGCTGAGGTTGAACCGAAGGTTGCCGAGATTGATCCAATGTTCGAGTGGGGTTTCGTGAACCGGAGTGTCTTGCAGCAGCTCACCCATCAGCACACGCGTGACTGGATCGTTCGTTCCGCTCAGAACCTCGGATACGACGAGCGGCGGAATGAACAGGGGTCGATCACCAATGAGTCTATGAAACTCCTCCAAGCCGCCCGTGGTCACGTAATCGATCAGAACCGACGAATCAACGACGACGGCCACGCAACTCGTCCAGATCGATATCCAGATGGATCTTTCCGCGCAGGGCCTTTAGCTTCTCGGCGAAGCGCATCTGCCGTGCACGATCCTCCGGGCTCAAGTCGTCCATCGTTCTGGGTGGCCAGACTCTCTTGGCTGGGGTTTGCGTCTCAGTCGTTTCTAACTTCGCCATATCGCCATCATAAACATGAGGCCCGTTCACTTCAATCCCCACCGAGAGGTGCAGGCGATATGGGCTGGGTTTGGGTTGCCACCCGATGATCGATCCCGCCGGAAGTTTCAGCGACGACGACCACGTAGCTCGTCGATGTCAATGTTGAGGCGAACCTTGCCCTTTAGGGCTATCGCCCGCTGAAACGCTCGATGCCGGCGCTCCTCGGCGGTCAACTCCGCTTCGGCAGGTTTGCTTCGCGTCTGCCGTTGCTCGACTACGCCTTCGTTGCAATTCGCCATATCGCGATCAGGAACTTGAAAGCGGAGGAGTCAACGACGACCGACCACGAAGTTCATCCACGTCAATATCCAGATGGATCTTCCCGCGCCATTTCTTAAACCAAGCAGCCACTTTCTCCTGCCTTTGCCGGTCAGACTCGCGGAGAACGGTCGGCGGTCGCGTGGCGGTAACTGCGTGCGCCTTCGCCATATCGCCATCATAAACACGAGGCACCGTCACTTCAATCCTTGCGAGCGACAAGCAAAAGTCCCGGTCCGAACGGAATGAACGAGAAGAGGCGGTCCAGCGAGAAGATGGCCCGGACGGCGTTCACCAGCAGGCGCGAGCGCCCGGCGCGGGCCACCGATTGAAGGGCGGCATCGTCGTGGATCGAAAGACGGGCCCGGCGCTTGTTCATCGGCAGGATCACGAGGGTGTCGTAGACGAGTACGATCGGAAACCCCCAGAACGCCGCCTTCCCGATCCTCATCGATGCGGTGCGGAAGAGCGACGAGAGCTGTTCGCGGGTATAGCGCCGGCGATGCTCGTAATAATCGTCGCTGGCCGTCCAGAGGGATTGCAGCGCCGGCACGGTGGCCACACATGTACCGCCCGCGACCAGTACCCTGGCGATCTCGCGGACGGCCGAGGCGTCGTCGTCGAGGTGCTCGAGCGTCTCACCGGTCGTCACGCCGTCAAATGCGCCCGTCCGGAACGGCAGGCGAGTCAGGTCGCCGATGACGACAGGGATACCGAGATTTGCCTTTACGTGGAGAGCTGCATCAAGCGAATAGTCGATACCGATGACGTCATAGCCGCGTTGGTGCATCCTGCCGGCGAGTTGCCCGAGGCCGACGGCGGCATCCAATACCCGGGCGCCGCGAGGCAGTCGCTCCACCTCGCGCGTGATGATGCCCAGGCGATATTCGTGGCGCGGCCCGAACATCTCCGGCTGGGTGCCCCAGGCATGCGTCGCCGTCCGGGTTCGTTCATTGCTCATGGGCGGCATGCAGTGTACAATCAGACCAGTCCAAAACTATGTTACGGAGGCAGTTCTGCGTCGAACTCTGGTTATTTTTGCGTTTATAGTCACGGTTGCCGCGCCCGCGGTGATCGGAGCGACGACGGACGGACGGGCAGCGCCTCCCACCGCGGTGTCCCTGACCTGGACGAGCCGCACCGGCGACGTCTACGGCCCCGGCGATGGGAAGACCCGAACGTACTCGAACGCGGGATATATCTTTGACATCGGTGCTCTCGCGATCAAATCCGCCCCCACACATATCGATATCATCGTTGCCTCCAAAAACCCGGTATTGTTCCCGAACGCGGGCATCAGGTTTGGCTTCGAGGCGCCAGGGGTTGATCCGATGGTTGTGGGGAAGTACACGGTTGGTACGATTCTCGGGATTCACACCAACACGACCCCGGTAGCGAGCGCGAATTTCAACCTCGACCTGCAGAAGGGCTGTGGCTCCGATACCCCCGGCGGTACACTCAACGTAACGAGAGCTTCTTACGAAACGATCCTCGTTCCTGACCCCAAGGACCCCACGTTTCTTGACACTTTTTATCACCTGCTGGCATTCCAGATTCACTTCGAACTGCAATGCGCCAGCACCAACGGTTTGCTGATTGGCGACTTCTCGATGGTTGACGCGACGATTCCCGGCGCAACGCCATACAACCCTGGTTCCACCGGAGGAACCGGTGGAACCGGAGGCACAGGCGGAACTGGTGGCACAGGCGGAACTGGCAGCGGCACACCATCCGCCGGACCGACCGTCGTTCTCTCCGACGAGGTCATGGCGTCGCCTGTGGTCATGGCCAATGCGGCGTCCGTCGACGTCCCGTTCACGACCTACATCCCCAGCACCGTCACCGGCGACGTGACCCTGTCGGCAACGACCGATGCGGACAATCTCCTGGCATCGGTCTCACCGTCTCTGATCAAGGCTGGCGCGGTCGGCGATGCCGTCCTGACGATTCGTACCACGGAGGCCACCACGGCCGGCGATCACGCCGTGACGATCACGGCATCCGACGGCGTGACACCGTCTTCCGCGTCCGTCTTCGTCACGGTGGCCTGCGATCCGCCGTTTATTCTGGGTCTCGATCAGCCGAAGAGCCCGCCGGTCACCGCCGGAAGGCCGGCCTTGCTGTCCGTAAAAGCATCGGGCAGCGGTCCGTTCATCTATCAGTGGTTCACCGGCGCGAGCGGCCTCGTGAACTTCCCGCTGGCGGGAGGCACCACCGCGCAATTCACGACCTCCGCTCTCAACGACACCACGTCGTATTGGGTGCGCGTCACGAATCCCTGCGGCAGCGTCGACAGTCAGACCGTCACCGTGAACGTTGCCGCCGCCGCAAACGTGAATCCCCGCCGCTGATCCACAACCGACGTCGAAAAAGCGCAAACGCCCGGGCCTGACCCGGGCGTTTGCTTTTATGATCCGCGGATGACTTCCAGGGAGACCGTCATGAGACTTCGCTACGCACTCTCCATCATCCTCTTTCCGATCTTCGCCCTCGCGCAGCCCGCCCCGCCCCCCGCTCCCGACGCCACGTGGCGCTTCGCCATCGCCGGCGACTCACGCAACTGTGGCGACGTGATCATGCCGGCCATCGCCGACGGGGCGAAGAACGACGGCGCGAAGTTCTATTGGCACCTCGGCGATTGGCGAGCCATCTACAACTTCGACGAGGACACCTCCCAGGCCGCCGTCATGGCCGGCACACCGCTCCAGGTTCAGGGCTACCTCAAGGGTGCCTTCAAAGACGCGATCGACAACCAGGTCAAAGCGTTTGACGATCGCGGCGTACCGGTATGGGTCGGGATCGGGAATCACGAGACCACCTTTCCGATGTCACGAGGCGCCTTCGTGAAGGCCTTCAAAGCCTACCTCGATCTCCCGGCCATTCACGACCAACGCCTCAAGGACGATCCGGGCGACACCACCGTCCGGACCTACTACCACGTGGTCATGAACGGCATCGACTTCATCACGCTCGACAACGGGACGTGCGACATGTTCGACGACGCGCAGATGTCCTGGCTCAGGAAGCTGCTGGATCGTGACGCGGCCGATCCCTCGATCCGCACCGTCGTGGCCGGCATGCACGCCGCCCTCCCCGACAGCCGCTCCTGCGGCCACAGCATGGGCAACTATCCGATCCAGCAGACCAGCGGGCGCCAGGTCTACGGTCTTCTGCTCAGCATGCGCGACAAACACCGGAAACAGGTCTACGTCCTCTCCAGCCACTCGCACTTCGTCATGGACAACGTCTACGACAGTGACTACTGGCGCGCCAACGGCGGCGTGTTGCCGGGATGGATCGTCGGGACCTCAGGGGCGGTGCGCTACCGGCTGCCGGAGACCGCTACACCGGGCCCGAACGTGAGGACCGACGTGTACGGCTATCTCCTCGGCACCGTGAGTCCGAATGGATCGATCGCGTTCGCGTTCCACGAGCTGACGCCGAAAGACATCCCGCCGGACGTCGTGAAGAAGTACTCGAAGACCTTCGTCGAGAACTTCTGCTTCGGCGCCAACCGCGACATCCATCCGCAGCAAGGCAGTTGCCCACCCATGTACAAATGCACCTCGGGCGATGACTGATCAGTTCCGGAGATCGCTCATCGGCACCTGCGAGATCCAGGCGAGGACGACGTCGGCCTCCGCCAGCATCCGCCGGGTGGCGCGGAGGAGAGCTTCGCGCTCGTTGTCCGGCAGGTCTGGCTCTTCCTGGATGATCTCCGCCAGACCGCGGACATTATCGACGATGCCCGCCATCTTCATGACGATCAGATTCGAGAGCAGGACCGTGTGGACTTGATGCATTCATCAAGGGAGTAGCAGTTGCCGGAAAAATCGCCCCTCACCCACCGGGGCCGGTTCGTGGAATGATTCACGCGGAGACGAGAAACAGACAACAGGCGAAGCGTAGCGCCGCCGGCTCGGCGGCCGGACCGCCAGCGGCTCGCTGGCGGGTTTGTGGTACCGGTCGCCGCCGAGCCGGCGGCGGTCCGGCCGGCGGGCCGCCAGCGCTACGCTGTGCCTGGTGTTCTGGTTTTTGGTTTGGACCGTGTGACACTTTGAAAGGGATATCGATCATGAAGAGAGCCGCGCTCGCCGCCATTTGGACCCTCCTGTTCGCCTCCGTCGTGCAGGCGGATGACCTCGTCCGTCTCGGGAACCTGAAGTTCGCCCACTACGGCGCTGTCTCCTACATGAAGGAGATCGCACCGAAGTACCACCTGAAGATCGAGGAGAAAGTCTTCGGCAAGGGGCTGGACATCATTCCGGCGATCCTGGCCGGCGATATCGACGTCGCCGCCAGCGCACTCGACGCCGCCATCGCCGGCCGGGCTGCCGGATCGCCGGTCTACGTGGTGGCCGGATTCGCCAAAGGCGGTGTGAGAATCGTCGGCCGATCCGATCTCAACCTGAAGAGCGTGCGCGACCTCAAGGGTCGCAAAGTCGGCGTGGCCCGCGGCGGCGCGCAGGAGCTCTGCCTCCTCGCCGAACTGCAGAAGGCCGGGTTGACGTGGTCCGACAAAGGCGACAAGGACGTGCAACTCATCTACCTGGCCTACGCCGATCTGAACGGAGCGCTCCTCGGCAGGAACATCGACGCCATGTGCCAATCCGAGCCGCAATCCTCGCAGGCCATCGCCAAGGGATTCGGGAAGGAGATCCTCAAGCCCTACGACACGCCCATGGGCGAGCCGGTCCGGGCCCTGGTCATGACCGAGAAGATGTACAACGACAAGTCCGGCATCGCCGAACGCGTCCTCTCCTGCTTCGTGGAAGCAACGCAGACCTTCCTGAAAAACCCCGCGCTGGCCGAGAAATACGTCCGTGACGAGGTCTTCAAAGGCCAGCTCACGCACGAGGAGTACCTCGACGCCATGTCCAACGCCTCTTTCACCTACGACATCACCGTGGCCCATGTGCAGGTCACGACCGACCTGATGCAGCAGCTCGGCGTCGGGAGAATGGAGAAGCCGCCCAGCGCCCGTGACTGGGTAAAGACCGGCGCGCTGGACGCCGCCAGGAAAGCGCACGGAGCGAAATAGGCGGATGTCGTCCCGGGCGCCGGCGCTCCTCCGCTCCGTCATCGTGCCAGTCGGGATCGTGCTGGCGTGGGAGGGGCTGTCGCGCTCCGGGGTGATCAATCCCATCATCCTGCCCGCGCCGTCGCGGGTCCTGCTGCGCTGGATCGCCTACCTGAAGCCTCTCAAGCCATACGACCCGGCAGCGGGAAGCTGGCTGGCATGGTCGGTCTCCGGCGAACTGCCGGGCGATGCCGTCTCCAGCCTCTACCGGGTCATGGCCGGCTTCCTGATCGGAACGGGTCTGGCGCTGCCGCTCGGCCTGGCCATGGGAGCGAGCAATCGGGCCTACGCCTACCTCAATCCCGCCCTGCAGGTGCTCCGGCCCATCCCTCCCATCGCCTACGTCCCGCTGGCGATCCTCTGGTTCGGCCTCGGCAATCCGCCCGCGTTTTTCCTGATCAGCCTCGGCGCGTTCTTTCCGGTGCTGATGAACACCATCGCCGGCGTGCGCAGCGTCGATTCCATCTACATCCGGGCCGCGCGCAACCTCGGAGCCCGCCCGTCCGCGCTCTTTTTCCGCGTCATGGTCCCGGCGGCCATGCCGCACATCATGACCGGCGTACGCGTCGGCTTCGGCGTGGCCTTCATCGTTGTCATCGTGGCCGAAATGATCGCCGTCAACAGCGGTCTTGGGTACCGGATTCTGGAAGCCCGCGAGTTCTTCTGGTCCGACAAGATCATCGCCGGGATGATCACGATCGGGCTTCTAGGCCTCGGCATCGACGCCGCGCTGGCGCGGTTGTCGCGATACCTGCTCCGCTGGCACAGAGGACTGGAGACGGCCCGGTGAGCGCGCCGATTGCGGCCGAACCGGAGATTCACATCCGAGGAGTCCGGAAAGTCTTCGGCACGAACGGCGCCGGCGTCGTGGCGCTCGACGGGATCGATCTCGACGTCGCCCGCGGCGAGCTGGTCTGCCTTCTCGGCCCCTCGGGTTGCGGCAAGACCACGCTCCTCAACGCCGTGGCCGGCTTCTCGCTACCGACCGACGGAGAGATCGTGGCCGCCGGCCGCCTCGTTACCGAGCCGGGCCCCGACCGCGGCATGGTCTTTCAGGAGTACGCGCTCTTCCCCTGGATGACCGTCTGGGCCAACGTCGCCTTCGGTCTGGAGATGCGCCGGGAACCAAGGGAGCGGATTCGCGAGACCGTCGACGCCCTGCTGCGCAAGCTCCACCTCACCGAATTCGGCGGCCGGTTCCCGAAGGACCTCTCCGGCGGGATGCGCCAGCGCGTGGCGATCGCCCGCATCCTCGCCCTCGATAGCCCGATCCTCTTGATGGATGAGCCGTTCGGCGCCCTCGACGCTCTCACCCGCCGCAACCTCCAGGACGAATTGCTGCGCATCTGGACCGAGCTGAAGAAGACCATCCTCTTCGTCACCCACGGCATCGAGGAATCGATCTACCTGGCCGACCGCATCGTCGTCATGACCTACCGCCCCGGCAGGGTCAAGACCATCGTTCCCGTCCCCCTGGACCGGCCGCGCGACGTCAGCTCCCCGCAATTCAACGACCTGAAGCGCGAGCTCTCCCGGATGGTGATGGAAGAGCAGGAGCGCTTCGAACAGGACGAGGCGCGCCGTGATGGAGGCCGCGATTTGAATTGATCTGACTCAGATTCACGCTCTGACATCGGCAAGCGTCGTTTGCGATGCCGCAAGCGCCAGCGAGCCGCTGGCGGTCCAGCCGACGAGCCGTCGGCGCTACGGGGGGCCCGATCCCCATTTCTGTCAGAATGCCCGCCATGCCGGAGATGACAACCTCGGTCGGTATGACCCGAGTCGGGCCGGCGGCTCGCGAGCAGAGAGATGATATCGTCGCCATCGAGGAACCGCTGGAGATTCGCGCCGCATGGGGCAAAGGCGCCGAGGCACGCGAGAAGAACATCTCCGTCACCATGCGCACGCCCGGCGACGACTACGACCTGGCGGTCGGATTCCTGTTTACCGAGGGAATGATCCGTGCCGCGGACGAGATCGAGGCCGTGCGGCACTGGGGCTCGCCGAATCGCGTACGCGTCTCGCTGGCGCCGCACGCGAAGATCGACACATCGCGGCTGGAGCGGCACTTCTACACGACGTCGAGCTGCGGCGTGTGCGGGAAGACGTCGATCGAGGCCGTGCGCGTGGCCTGTTCCAAGGTCCCTTCGCGAGGCGCGCCCGACGCCGCGGTCATCCTTCGGTTGCCGGAGATGCTCCAGAGTGCCCAGCCGGCATTCCGCGCCACCGGCTCGGTACACGGCGCGGCGCTCTTCGACGGAGGCGGCACACTGCTTCGCTCGCGGGAAGACATCGGACGCCACAACGCCGTCGATAAGGTGATCGGCTCATTCCTACGCGAAGGCGCGGCGCCGCCGGCCGATGCCATTCTCGCGGTCAGCAGCCGCATGAGCTTCGAGATCGTGCAGAAGGCCATCGTGGCCGGGATTTCGACCGTGGCCGCGGTCGGCGGCCCCTCCTCGCTGGCCATCGACCTGGCCCGCGACTTCGGCGTCACGCTGCTCGCCTTCGTCCGCGACGGCCGCTTCAACATCTACACAGGAGAGGTGCGATGAACGAGGAAACCCTTACCGTTCGCTCACTCGAGCGCGCGTCCATCCGCATCCGCGAAAGCGGTAGCACGCAATCCGCATGGCGTATGGAGATCGACTCCGAAGCGGGCAGCGGGACAATCACCCTGGTCGACGCAGGCGGCGGGCCCCCCATCCATCGCGGCGACGGCCTCTTCCTCGGCTGGAGTCAGGAACAACTCGCGGAGACGTATCAACGGTTGCTCGCGCCCGACACGGAGCGGCCGTTTGAAGTGATGCAGTTGGGGTGAGGTAGCCGAGTCGCGTAGCGCTGGCGGCTCGCCGGCCGGACCGCTGCCGGCTCGGCGGCGGTTATCTCCTGATCGCCGGCGAGCCGCCGGCGGTCCAGCCGCCGAGCCGGCGGCGCTACGACCACGGCGCTACGCCCTTTACGCCTCCGGCCTCGCCCCCTCCAAAATCCCCCACTCCTCCTCGGTAAGAACGACAGCCGCAGCCGGGTAGTACACGCCGGCCAGCTCGCGTTCATGCGCGGTGAGACGCCGGTCGAGATTCTCCAGGTAGCCGGTGAGATCGGCGGGGCGAATGCGGTCCGCGCGCTGGAGCATCAGGAAGCGTGTGAGCTCGCGGATCTGCACGAACTCGAGACGAAGCTCGCGTCGCGGATCGCGCCCGGGGATCTCGGCGCGGACGACGGCGGGAAGGAGAGCCTGCTCCTCGGCCGCGGTCCAGCGGACGAGATGATGCTCGAAGTCGCTCAACCCGACGTCGAGGGCGGTGGCGTCGTTGCGGCGAAGAGCGCGGGCGAAGTCATCGAAGCGGGCTCGAAGGGCACGCTGGCCCGCCAGCAGCCACGCCAGCGATCGCGCTCCCTCCCCTGCCGTCACACTCCCGCCAGCCCCGGCTCGATGCGAACCAGTCCTTCCTCCATCGCCCAGAGGTCCATCGAGAGCGACAGCAGGTCATCGACTTCGGCGATCGGCCGCGCGTCCTGGCTGAGATCGATCGACTTCACATAGCGGCGGCACGTCTCGCACGCTTCGATGCGAACGGTGGGATGGGGATCGCTGCTATAGATCGGCAGCTTGTACGGATCGTCCTCACCGCAGGCCGGGCAGCAGATACGGTTGATGTTCCACTCGAGCGCGCAGAGCGCACAGTGCAGCAGACGGATTCCCGCCTCCGAATCCGGCGGCGTGCGCCGCGTGCTGATCATGGCCGCCCCTCCGCAAAACGGGCAATGCCGGGGATGGTGCAGGCGCTCGAGCGTCGCTCCTTGGGCGCGCAGCACCTCTGCGTACGGCCGCAGCACCGCGCGTGACAGATAGTCCTCGCGCGCGGAGACCTCGCCGTTCCAATAGAGCTGGAGGCGCGTGCGCGCCGTCGATGCGTCGTCGTCGAGCCGTGCCAGCGATTGCTCGATGAGCAGATCCGGCCCGCGGTCTGCCACGATGCGGAACAGCGACTCCGTCAACGGCAGCAGGCGGTCCGCGTCATCGTCGAACCGCCCCGTCAGAACAAGCGATTCGATGCCTTTGGCCAGCGCCGCTTGCGCGCGGAAAAGCGTGGCCACGAAGAGAAGCGGCTCGCGCGCGGCCGGTGCACCCGCGGCGAGCGCCTCCGCACGCGCGGAGCGAAGCTCGAGCCCTGTATGTACCGGGGCCGAAGCGATCATTCCTTCTTGTTGGTGACGTCGCGGAACCAGCCGGGGTGATGCAACCGTGCCCATCTCCGCGACACTGTGCCGCGCGTCATCGACCGGAAGGTGCCCGGCTCGGCGGCGGTGCCGAGGTAGATGTGAGTGATGATCCCAACCAGGAAGAAGATGAACGTAATGTCGTGGAGCAGGATACCGAGCTCACGGACGAGCGGCGGGAAGTAGAGCGGGAACCACATGATGATGCCGCTCACGAGCAGGCCAAGCGCGCCGAGGCAGACGGAGAAGAAGAAGACCTTCTGGCCGGGGTTGAACTTTCCCTGATCGTCGCTTGGATTCTCCTCCCAGCGCATATAGGCCATGAGTCTCGACGGCTTCCACGCGCCTTTCTCATCGTCGCGGAAGCGCATGTCGGCCAGCCAGTGGAAGAATTGCACCACCGAAGCGATGAAGAAGAGCGAGCCGGCGTAGGGATGGATGATCCGTGCGACATTCATCCCGCCGACGAGAGCCGCCATCCAGGCGAAGAGCGGCGACCAGATCGGCATACCGCTGAAGAGCGCGATAAAGAAGGTCAAGGCCACACACCAGTGCATCAGGCGCGTGGCGCGACGGTGGCGGACGATCTCATCGCCGACGACGACATTGTCGTTGTGCCGGGCCGTGATCACGGCAGGCTGGGCATCGTTAACGGTAGTCATGCGGCCCTCCCTTCGTCCGACGGCGGTTCCTTTGGCCCGTACTTCGTGTAGTGCCCGAAGGCCGCGAAGATGGTCAGAAACCCGGCGATGACGCCGAGAGGACGGACGACCTGCTTCCAGACCTTCACGCCCCACGGCACATGCGGGTCGGCCGGGAGGCTATAGAGCTCGGGCCGGTTGTACTTGAGCACGGTGACGACCGAGGTGCCGCCGACGCCTTGAGGGTCGTACAGCATGGCGTCTTTGAATCCGGCATCCTTCAACTGCTTCACGCGCAGAATGCCGAGGGCGACCATGTCGTCCTTCGATCCGTAGCTGAGGCAGCCGGTGGGACAGGCCTTGACACAGGCCGGCTCCAGACCAACTTCGGCGCGGTCGACGCAGAGCGTGCACTTGGCCATCTTGCCGGTCTTGGCGTGGAACTTCGGGACGTCGAACGGGCAGCCGGTCGCGCAATAGCCACAGCCGATGCACGAGTCGGGATTCACGTCGACGATGCCGTTGGCGTACTGCACGATGGCGCCGGGGGCGGGACAGGCGGCCAGACAACCGGGCTCCGCGCAGTGCATGCACTGGTCTTTGCGCATGAGCCAGTTCAATTCGCCGTCGACCTCCGTCTCATTGAACTTGATCAGGTTCCAGAAGTCGGCCTGGAGCTCCGGCATCGTTTGATAGGAGCCGTCCTGCGAGGTGGGAACGCGTTTCAGGTCGTTCCACTCCTGACAGGCCGCCTCGCAGGCCTTGCAGCCGATGCACGTCGATGTGTCGACATACTTCGCCACGGTCGGCAGAGAGCGAATGCCGGTGGAGGTCCCCCACATGGAGGCCGAAGAGCGCTTGATCTCGAGTGTTTGCGAAGCCATCGTCGTCTCCTCAAGCCTTCTCGAGCGTTACGAGGAACGCCTTGTATTCGGGCGTCCAGGTGTTGGGATCACCGACAGATGCGGTGAGGAAGTTCGCCAGCGGCCCGGTATGACCCTCGGCGGCGGCGTAACCCCAGTGGATCGGGAATCCGATCTGCCAGATGCGTTTGCCGTCGATGTTCAGGGCAGGCAGGCGCTTGGTGACCATGGCCGTCCCTTCGATCGAGCCGCGGGCGGAGGAGACTTTCACTTTGCTGCCGTTGGCGATGCCCTTCTCGCCTGCCAGCCCCTCGGGGATCTCCACAAAGAAGCCAGGCGAAAGCTCGTTGAGCACCCCCGCCTGCTGATGTTTGGTCCAGTAGTGGAAATGCTCGGTCAGGCGATAGGTGGTGCAGACGATGGGGAACTTGTCGGCGGTCCCGATCGAATCCTTGTCGGAGGCGAACTTCAACGCCGTCGGATTCGACGTGACCTTCGGGTGCAGAAGATTCGGAGCCGGTGCCTCGACGGCCTCGTAGTGCTCGGGGAATGGACCATCGGCCAACGCCGCAGAGAAGAGCCGTCCCACTCCCTCGGGGAGCATGATGAATGCGCCGAACGTCCCGGGCGGGGCGTCGGGCTTCATATCCGGAACGTCTCCCACCCACTTCTCGCCGTTCCACTTGATCCCGACGCGGGTGGCATCCCACGGCTTGCCATCGGCGTCCGCGGAGGCGCGGTTGTACATGACGCGGCGATTGGCCGGCCAGGAGAATGCCCAGTTGTGAAACATGCCCAGGCCGGTCGGATCGGCGTTGTTGCGGCGCTGCGCGTTGTTGCCGGCTTCCGTGTAGACACCGGAGTGCAGCCAGTTGCCGCAGGAAGTCGTGCCGTCGTCCATCAACTGGCCGAAGCCGTCGATCTGCTGGCCGGCCGTCTTGACCACCTTCGTCGGATCCTTCGGATCCTTGAGGTCGGCCAGGGCCTTGCCGTTCATCTCCTTCAGCACTTCGCCGAGGTCGGGATTGACCGGGTTCGTGTACGCCCAGGAGACGTTGAGGACCGCGTCGGGAAGGGCGCCCCCTTCCTTCTTATAGAGAGCCTGCACGGCCAGGAAGATGCGCGAGACGATTTCCTGATCGGCTTTGGCCTGACCGGGAGGATCGAGCGCCTTCCATTTCCATTGCAGCCAGCGCGCGGAGTTGGTAAACGTTCCGTCCTTCTCCGCGAAGTTGGCCGCGGGCAGCATGAACACTTCGGTGGGGATCTGGGCCGGTGACGCGCCGCCGTACTCGCTCGGCGCTTTCCAGAAGGTGGCCGTCTCGATCTCCGAATTCTCGACCACGACCATCCACTTCAGCTTCGAGAGAGCGGCGATCATCTTCTTCGAGTTCGGGCCGAGGCCGACCGGATTCATGCCGAACGTGATGAACCCTTCGGGGCCAGGCTCCTTGCCGCCGGCGCGCATCGAGGAGCCGCGATACATGTCGTCGTAGATGTACATCCACGAATAGTTGCCGTCGATCTTCGGCAGCCATCCGTAGCCCCAGTCGTTGTCCTTGGTCGAAGCGTTGCCGTAGAGCGACTTGAGCATCGAGACCATGAACTTCGGGTAGTTCTGCCAGTAGTTCATCGACGGCCACGCCTGCTTGTTGAGCGTGAGCGGAATGGAGGCGGTGTAGTAGTCCGCCAGCGTCGGCTGCGTGCCGGTGGGGGTCTTGAGGTAGCCGGGGAGAATCTCGGTGTTGCCGGCCGTGTCGGTAGCGCCCTGGATATTCGAGTGGCCGCGGAAGGCATTCACGCCGCCGCCGGGCCGGCCGACGTTGCCTAGGAGAAGCTGAAGCATCGCGCCGGCGCGAATGATCTGAACGCCGGTCGAATGCTGCGTCCATCCGAGCGCGTACGTGATCGTGCCGACGCGCTGCGCGTTGCCGGTCGAGGTCACGATCTCGCACACCTTGAGGTACTTGTCTTTCGGCGTGCCGCAGATGCGTTCGACGGTTTCAGGGGTGTAGCGGGCCACGTGCTGCTTGAGGAGCTGGAAGACCGAGCGCGGATGCTGGAGCGTCGAATCGACGAGATAGGCGCCACCCTTCGCCGGGTCGCCGTCGTAGGCCCACGTGTCCTTCGCATACGAATGGGTCTTGTCGTCGAAGCCGGAGAAGAGACCGTCGTTGAACGTGAACTTGTCGCTCACGACGTAGGGCGCGTTCGTGTGGATCTTGACGTAATCGCCGTGATAGCGGCCGGTCTCGATCGCGTAGCGGATGATGCCGAGGAGGAAGGCGATGTCGGTACCGGGCCGGATCGGGGCGTACATGTCGGCGACCGCTGCCGTGCGTGTGAAGCGGGGATCGACGGCGACGATCTTCGCGTTGCGGCCACGCCGCGCTTCCATGAACCACTTGAAGCCGACTGGATGATTCTCGGCGGGGTTTCCGCCCATGGCCAGAATGACGTCGGCATTCTTGATGTCGACCCATCCGTTCGTCATCGCTCCACGACCAAATGTGGCGGCCAAACTGGCCACCGTGGGGCCGTGTCAAACCCGGGCTTGGCTGTCCCGGTATGGCACCCCCAGGCCACTGATCGCTTTCCACTGCAGGAAGTTGAATTCGTTCGTGTCGGTGCAGCCGCCGATCCAGGCGATCCCCGGATTGCGGTTGACGACCTGTCCCTTCGCGTTCGTGGCCACGAAGCATTTGTCGCGTGTGGTCTTGATGTGCCGGGCGATGGAGGAAATGGCATCGTTCCAACTGATGTCTTCCCACTTGTCCGAACCTGGGCGCCGGACCTTTGGTGTCGTGAGTCGATTCGGGTGGGTAATGTCGTCCTTCAGCGTGATGCCCTTCGGGCAAAGGCTGCCACGGCTGATCGGCGAATCGGGATCGCCTTCGACGTGGACGACCGAGGCCACGGCGTTCTTGGAACGGTCGCCCAGCGTGTGAATGATCACTCCGCATGAGACCGCGCAATAAGGACAGATACTTCGCGTCTCCGTCGTTCGTGAAACCTTGAGTGCACGCATCTCGGCGCGCGTTTGCGAGAGATCGAACCCGAGCGCCACTGCGCCCCCGATCGTCGTCGCTTTCAGGAAACCGCGGCGGGAAAGTTCCACGGGGTCACCTCCTGAATCTCATTACGAGGCTTGAAGAATTGCTCCAATCACGATGCGCCACTTGACTGATGAAGTCAATCAGAGATTTCCAGAATCAGTCGAAAGCCATTTCACATTACGGCCGCGCCGTACCTCGCTCCGCCACGCGCACGACATGAACGCTGCACTGCGCGTTCGCCGTGACTGTCGATGCCACGGAACGCCACCACGAACGGTCGGGACGCGTCGGGCCTGGAGCCCCGAGGACGATGAGATCGACATGGTTCCGATTCGCGAATTCGAGCAGCGCCTCGGCGGGATTCTCCGACTCGATGGCATGGAGCGAGATTCGTTGCACCGGCATGCGCAACGGCTCGACCCAGTGGCGCAGCCGGACCAAATGCTCGAAGTGAATCCCCGAGGCCGTCTCGGACGGCAACGCGCCATCCATCAACGGCACGGACCGGATGACCGACACGCAGACGACGCGAAACTCCTGACTGAGCGAGAGTATCTGCTGCGTAGCGCGTTGGATCGCCCCCTGCCGTTCATCGTCCGGGTGCGCGGTGTCGACCGCCACCATGATGATCGGCGGCCGGCCCGCCGGCACACTCCCCTGCCGCAGGCGCACATCGAGCTCGCGCCGGGCATGGAGGAAGCGCCGCGCGTGCTGCATGATCCCCAGCCGGCGCGACTTCCTGGCCCGCGCGGTGAGCACGACCTGCTCCGGATTGCGCAGGTCGAAGGCCACGTGCGCCGCGGACTGGTAGCGCCGCTCGGCCCGCGGCTCGAGGCAGCGCAGGATGATCTCCTGCAGCCAGGGCGGCGTCTCCGGTACGAGCACGGCCGGTGGAGCCGGATCGAGCCACAAACGGTTACGGACGTCGGCGTCGGGCTCGCCGAACGGAAATCTCCCGGTGACCATCTCGTAGAGAATGACGCCGAGTGAAAAAAGATCGCTGCGCGGATCCTCGCGCGTCCCCTGAATCTGTTCGGGCGAAACATACGCTTTCGACCCGGCGCCGAAGCGCGTTTCCTCGGCGAGAAGATCGGGGAAGCGGGTGTGATGTGCGAAGCCGAAGTCGATCAACGCCACCGTGCCGTCCTTTTTCAGGATGATGTTGGCCGGCTTCAGATCGAGATGAATGGCTTCCTGTTCGTGAAGGCTGTGTAGCGCGTCAGCCAGCGCGGCCCCGACGCGCGCCGCCTCCAGCGGCGGAAACGGTCCGCTGCCGAGCGCCTCCTCGAGACTCATGCCGTCGATCCATTCGACGACGAGATACGGCGTTCGCGCCAGATCGCCGGCGGCGATGAAGTGCGGCAGATGCGGGCTGGAGAGCGCCGGCACGATCGTGGCCTCGGTCTCGAAACTGATCATCCCCTCGCTCGGCTCGTTCGGCCCCATGCGAGGCACCTTCATGATCATGGGGGTATCGAGGCCCGGCCTGGTCACCTCGAAGATATTGCCCATCGCGCCGGAGTGCAGGTGCCGGCCGACGACGAAGCCGTCGATCACCGAGCCGGGTGCGACGCGATCGGCCATCGGTCAGATTCCATTCTCGAGGCGTGCCGCCAGCCACTCCGGCAGGCTGGCCCGCCGGATTTTTGCGGCGGTGGCGATGTGGTCGTACGCCACGCGGAAGAAGGTCATCTCCTCGGACGCGGTATCGAACAGCGCGTACGCCGCGGCCGGGTTGCCATCGCGCGGCTGCCCGACCGACCCGACGATGGCGTGCCAGCGCCGGTGCGACGGCACCGGAACGGGACTGGCCGCGATCGGATGGAACGGCGCGACTTTGCCGGTGCGCGTATGAAAGTAGAGCACTTGCTGATGCACGTGGCCGCCGAACGTATACGTAGTGCCGGCGGCCTCGATGCTCTGCCGTGCCGCTCCGTTCGTCTCGATGTATGCCCAGCGCTCCGGCGCGTCGGCCGTGGCATGGACAAAACAGATGTCGTTTTCCCGCACGATCAACGGCAATGACGCCAGAAAGGCGCGTCGCGATGGCGACAGCGCATCGCGCGTCCACTCCAGCGACTCCGCCGCGGCATCATTGAGTCCGCCCGCACCGTTCGTCACCGCCGCGTCGTGATTTCCCTGCACGACGATGGCTCCCCGTGCCACATGATCGGCCACGATGTCGACCACCGCTTCCGGGTCGGCGCCATACCCGACCAGATCCCCGAGGAAGGCGAACCGTTCCGCTCCCCGCTCGGTCGAGTGCCGCAGACAGGCCTGCACCGCTTCGAGGTTCGCGTGGAGGTCCGAGAGAAGAGCGATGATCACTTTGTCAAAACAATTTGTTTGGCAAAGTCAAGAAAAGTTTCTTGACTTTATTCAATCGTGCCGCGATGCTTAGGGTGTCGATTGTACTAGTTGCGCCAGGCAATCGGGAAGAGGTGGTCCCAGGTGGTGAACAAGGCGTGGTTGCGATGCGAGGTAAGCCCCGGAATGTTCGAAGATGAACGGGCAATCGGGGTTACTACAGCTGATGGCGGAGTGGTTTCTTTCTTTCTCCAGAACGATCTGGTGAACGACCAGGAAATCGCCGTCGACATTGTTGCTCGCAACGGCGAATACGGAGTCGTCGCTCTGCCGCGAAGAACCTTCGAGGGTTCGAATGTAGCGCGAGTTCCGATGCGTGCGCTCCGTTTTGCATGATCCTCTCGAACGTCGGCATCCAGGCCGCGCTTGACGCCCAGGATCTCGTCATCACCCCCGAACCAACCCCGAGACGACCGACTGAGTATCAAGGTTCTTGCCCGTACGACACCTGCTCGGTGAACTTGCGTCTAGGCTCTCAGATATCGATTCCAAAACCCGGAAAACCGATCACCCTTGATTTCCGTAAACCTGACATAGCGAAGTTCCTGCCGGAGATCTTCGAAACCTTCACCATCGACAACGGCGGTTACGCACTCGCGCCGAACAAGTTCACGCTGGCAAAAACACTGGAACGCGTACACCTGCCGATTCGAGAAGGTCGCCCCGCTCTTGCTGCCCGAATTGAAGGTCGTTCTACGTTCGCCCGCGTCGGGCTGCTGATTCACTTCACGGCGCCAACGATTCACGCGGGTTTTGAAGGAACGATCACTCTTGAAATGATCAATCTAGCGGAGTATCCGATCTCGCTTTTTCCCGGCATGGAAATCTGCCAGTTGATCGTCGAGGAGATTAGCCCTG
Organism: Thermoanaerobaculia bacterium; assembly: GCA_035482045.1. Classification (GTDB taxonomy): domain Bacteria; phylum Acidobacteriota; class Thermoanaerobaculia; order Gp7-AA8; family Gp7-AA8; genus JADGNZ01. The sequence goes on along the minus strand of DATHRD010000036.1, from coordinate 20,992 downwards.
CTCCGTTCACAAACCCGAGTATCTTCCAGGCGCAATCGACACCAACCGGAAGTCGCTAGAGGTGCCCGGCTGGTCGCGAGGATCACTTGACCGCGCCGACGGTGAAGCCTTCGATGAACCTGTCCAGGAAGAGGTTGTAGAGGAATCCGATCGGCAGGCTGGTGATCAGGCACGCGGCCATCAGCGAGCCCCAGTAATAGACGTCACCTCGTATGAGGAATGTCGGCACGCCGACGCCCACGGTCTGATGGGCCGCCGAGGAGATGAAGGTCAGCGCGTAGACGAACTCCTGCGTCACCAGGGTGAAGGCGAAGATCACCACCGTCAGGATCCCCGAAACCGACATCGGGATCACCAGCTTCACGAACGCGCCCCATTGCGTGAGGCCGTCCACCAGCGCCGCATCCTCGAGGTCACGTGGAATCGACTTGAAGAAGCCCATCAGCAGCCACGTCGAGAACGGGATGGTGAAGGTTGGATAGACGATGATGATCGACCAGAGCGAGTCCTGCAGTCCCAGGAATGAGATGACCTTCGACAACGGGATGAAAAGCAGAGTCGGCGGGATCAGGTACGTGAGAAAGATGCCGATGCCGAGCTGCGCGCCCCACTGGCCGGTCAGGCGGGCAAGCGCATACGCCGCAGGTACGGCGAGCACCAGTGTGATGATCACCACGATCAGGCCGGCGAACATGGTGTTCATCACCCATCGTGGAAAGAGCGTCTCATTGAAGAGCAGCTTGAGATGATCGAGCGTCGGTGACTCGTTGAAGAGAAACGGGTTGTTCTTGAGGTTGTTGAGGTCGGTGTTCCGCTTGAACGTCGTGATCAGCATCCAGTAGAACGGGAAGGCCAGCACCACGGCAAAGAAGATCCGCACCAGCCACATCATGATCCCCGGGAGCACCCTGGTCAGCCGGCGGCGTGCCATCTAGGTCACCTCCGCGCGATGCGCCGAGCGCAGGGCGATGTAGGCGGCGATGATGAGCAGCGGCACGAGGAAGATCGAGATGGCCGCCCCCTCCGCAAGGTCGGAGCCGAGGATGCCTGTGAAGAATGCCTCGGTCGGAATCACTTGCGTGGTGTCGTACGGACCACCTCGGGTGAGGATGTAGATCACCGTCATGTCGGTAAACGTGAAGATCGCCCCGAACAGCACCGCCACATTGATGATCGGCAGCATCATCGGAATCGTGATCTGAAACGTGGTCCGAAAGAAGCCCGCCCCGTCGACCGCCGCGGCCTCGGGGATGTCTTTGGGAATGGCCGTGAGCCCCGCCAGGATGATGACCGTCGCGAACGGCAGCATGTGCCAGGTGTGTACGAGGATGACCGACATCATGGCCAGCTTCGGCTCGCCCAGCCACATCGGCGTGTCGTATTGATTCACGAGGTGCATCCGCACCATCACCCAACTGATCACGCTGTAGAGCGAGTCCAGGATCCACTTCCATCCGAGAGACCCGATCGATACCGGCGCCACCCACGGCAGCAGGATGAGAAAGCGGAAGAATCGGCGGCCGGGGAAGGCGTCTTTCAGCGAAAGGGCCAGGATGTTCGCGCCGATGAGCACGAGCACCTGGGAGGTGATGGTGAAGACAAAGGAGTCCTGAAGCGCGCGGATGAACGCCGGTCGGTGCAGGATGCTGATGAAGTTCTGCAGGCCGACGTAGTGATAGGAGACGCTGCCGACTTTGGCGTCGCTCACGCTGTAGAGAAACGCCATGACGAATGGCACGCCGACGAGCGCGAGAATGTAGGCGACAGCCGGCATGAACATCGCCGGCCCGAGCCAGCGTTGCCGGCGGATCATACGGGGATGCTCCTCCTTGAAGTTCGCTTCTCGGTCCCGGGATCGAAGAACTTCACGTCGCTGAGAGCGACGGCGAACGTCTGCAGCGAGCCATCGGGCAGCGACACGGCATGCGTGGCCGGAATGCGCGACACCGCCTTCCGGCCGTCGAACGCTCCTCCTGCGATTTTGCCGTAGAGGAGGCGCTCGGCGCCGAGGTACTCGCCGTGTGAGATTTGAAATCCGAAGGAGATGTGATCTCCCAGCCTCTCCGCCACCCCCGGCGGTAGAAAGTGCTCGGGGCGGAATCCAACGATGACGTCCTCGCCGGGCAGGATGTTCATCGGCGGCGAACCGAGGAAGGTGGCCACGAACGTATCGGCCGGCTCGTCATAGACGTCGGCCGGCGTCCCGATCTGGCGCACGGAGCCCTGCGACATCACCACGACGCGGTCGCCCATGGCCATGGCCTCGACCTGATCGTGCGTGACGTAGATGGCCGTCGTGCCGATGCGTTTCTGAAACTGCTCGAGCTCCTCTCGTGCCGAGGCGCGGAGCTTGGCATCGAGGTTCGAGAGCGGCTCGTCGAGAAGGAACAGCTTGGGTTCGCGCACGATGGCGCGCGCCAATGCCACGCGCTGGCGTTCGCCGCCGGAGAGCTCGCGGGGCTTGCGTTCGAAAAGATGCTGAATGCCCAGGAGCGACGCGGCCCACTCGGCCTGCTTCTGACGCTGCGCCTTGGCCACTCCCTGCGCCTTCAGCGGAAAGACGATGTTCTTGAATACGGAGAGATGCGGATAGAGCGCGTAGCTCTGGAAGACCATGGCGATCTCGCGCTCGCGCGGCGTAAGGTCATTCACGACCTTGCCGCCGATGAGGATCTCGCCCGAGGTCGGCTCCTCGAGGCCGGCGATCATGCGCAGGAGCGTCGTCTTGCCCGAGCCGGAAGGGCCGAGGAGGACGAGAAACTCGCCCTCCCGGCTCTGAAGATCGACATTGACGACGGCGCCGACGTTTCCGCGCTTAAAGACCTTGTTGAGTTTGCGTGTCTCGACGACCGCCATTCCGTTGCGCTCCTCCTCGAAAGATCACTTCCACTTGGCAAAGATACGGCGGACTTCCGTGTCGGCGGCTTTGACGGCGTCCTCGGGGGACATCTCGTCTCGGGCCGCCTTGGCGAACATCGTGGGAATGACGAAGGTGTTGAAGATTTCGTCGATCGGCGCCGTGGCATAGCCCGGATATCCGACGTTCGTGGACCAGTTCATCGCATCCTCGAGGAGCGCGTACTTGTTCGTCGGCACGGCCTTCGGATCGTTGGCAAGCTGCTCTTTGAGGTTGGGGACGGTCTTCGGGAAGCAGGGGAAATTGTAGAACTCGCTGCCCTTGAAGGCGTTGCCGAAATCGTCGATGAGGTCGGCCAGGAACTGCTTGGCTCCCTCTTTGTTCTCCGCGAAATTCCAGACGACGTAGCAGCTCATGACGTGCTCGGAAGCGATGCGGCGCACCGGTCCCTTGAGGGCCGGCCGGAGCTGGATCTGCTTCGACATCTCCGGGTTGTCCTTCTCCGCGGCCCGCGTGACGGAGATGGCGTTCTGCACATACGACAACTTGCCCGAGAGAATGCCGCGGTTGTTGGACGACGGGTCCCACGAGAAGACCTCGGCCGTCTCGGTCTGTTTGTAGAGGTCGCGAAAGAACTTGACGGCTTCGATGGTGTTCTTCGAGTTCAGCGTGACGTTGCCGTGCTCATCCTGCTCCGATCCGCCGAACGACCAGAGGCAGGCCCGGGTGGCCATGTTCGTGTCGAGCTCCTGGGAGAGGCCCAAGCCGCAGGGATTGCCGAGTTTCGGATCTTCCTTGATTTTCTTCGCGCCGACGAGCAGGTCGTGCCACGTGTCGGGGCCGTCCGGCATGCCGACCTGCGACCAGAGATCCTTGCGGTAGTTGCCCGGATCGGGGACGAACATATCGGAGAAGGCGAAGAACTTCTTAGTCTTCGGGTTATAGGTCGACCTGACGGCGAGCTCGGTTGGACTGCCGTGCTTGGACTTGACGTGTTCGACGATCTCGCGGTGATCGATGACCTGCTTCTCGTACGCGGCCGGAGGCGCCAGAAACATGAAGAGGTCGTGTCCCTTCTGGGCGGCCACCTCGGCCGCGGCGCGGGCGTTGATCTCTCCGATGGCGATGTGGTCGACGATGACGTTGGTGTTGTGCTTCGCACCCCACTCCTTGGTGAAGACGCCGTCGAACCACTTGTCATACCCGGGAACGAAGTGGCTCCACTGGACGATCTTCAGCGTCTTCTCCTGCGCCAGCGCGCGCGCCGGGAAGAGAAACGCCGAGGTCAACCCGGCTGCCGCGATGCCACCTCCTGTGACCTTGACGAATTTTCTTCGAGTGATCTCCTCGCCTGACTTCTTCGACACGGGGCACCTCCCTTTCGTTTGTGAGATCGATGTGGGATTGAAACAGAGATCTTACGACTCTTGTCCGAAGTTCCTGATGTCGTCCGCCACCTCGGTGACGACTTCCACGGGCTCGTTCCCCTGCACCATAACGCGAATCTGCTCGACGATCTCAGGATTCGCCAGCGTCGTCACGTCACCCACCGGCATGTTATTGGAAATCGCGGCCAGAACGCGACGCATAATCTTGCCCGAGCGCGTCTTCGGCATGTCCGGGACGATCCGCACGTGCTTGGGGCGCGCGATCTTGCCGATGAGCGTCTCCAGCTCCTTCACGACCGCCAGCTCGATGGCGCGGCTGGGCACGATGCCGGGCTTGAGCGCGATGTAGACGTCCGGCACGCGCCCGCGAGCCTCATCCACGACCGGTACGACCGCTGCCTCAGCCACATCGGTGACGACCAGACACGCCGACTCGAGCTCCTTCGTACCGAGCCGATGCCCGGCCACGTTGATGACGTCGTCCACGCGGCCGAGGATGCGGATATAGCCGTCCTCCGCGCACACCGCGCCGTCGCCGGCCAGGTATGGCCAGTCGCGCCAATCCTTGCTCTTCGGATCGGCGCAGTACTTCTCGTAGTACGTCTTCACGAATCGGTCGGGATCACGCCAGATCGTCTGAAAGACGCCAGGCCACGGATTGCGGATGCAGATGTTCCCGGCGTGGCCCGGCGGCAGTTCCTGACGGCCCTCGTCGTAGATCACCGGATAGATCCCCGGCAGTCCTGGTCCCGCGCTCCCGGCCTTCATCCCTTGCAGCGCCGGCTTGGTACTGCAAAGGAATCCGCCGGTTTCGGTCTGCCACCAGGTGTCGACGATGACCGCTTCCTTCTTGCCCACCACGTCGTAGTACCAGCGCCAGACCTCCGGCTCGATCGGCTCGCCTACCGTGACCATCAGCTTGAAATGATAGTCATACTTGAGGGGCTCGCTCGGACCGACTTTGCGCAGCATGCGGATCGCTGTCGGCGCGGTGTGGAAGATGTTCACGCCGAGGCGCTGCGCGATGCGCCACGGCCGGCCGGGATCGGGATAGGTCGGGACGCCTTCGTAAAGGACGCCCGTGGTACCGAGAGCCAGCGGACCGTAGACGATGTAACTGTGGCCGGTAATCCAGCCGATGTCCGCCATGCACCAGTAGATGTCGTCGGCGTGGATGTCGAGGATGCTCTTCGCCGTCGCCGTAACGTAGGCGAGGTAACCGCCCGTGCTGTGCTGGCATCCTTTCGGCCGTGCGGTCGTGCCGCTCGTGTACATGAGGAAGAGCGGCGCCTCGGACGGCATGTGTACGGGGTCAACCTTGCGGCCCGTGAAGCCCTGGAGGATTTCGTCCATGAACACGTCGCGGCCATCCACCATCGGCGTTGCCGAGAGATAGCGGGCCTTGTGGCGGCGCCAGACGAGAACCTTTGCCACCTCCTGCCCTTCCAGCTTCGCCGCGTCGACGGCGAGATCGACTTTCTCCTTGTGATCGACGACCTGGCCGCTGCGGTAATAGCCGTCCATCGAGATGAGCACGCGCGAACCGGAGTCGGCGATGCGCTGGCCGCAGGCGGCGCCGCTGAATCCGCCGAAAACGACGGAATGGACGACGCCGAGGCGCGCGCACGCCAGCATCGTGATCGGCAGCTCGGGCACGAGCGGCATGTGGATCGTGACGCGGTCGCCGCTGCGCAGCCCGCAGAAGTCGCGCAGCACCGCGGCCACTTCGTTCACCCGGTTGTAGAGCTCCTGATAGGTGACGGTCACGGTCTCCTCGTCCTCGAGCTCCGGGACGAAGATGAACGCGGCCTTGCCCGCGCTGTGCGGCAGGTGGCGATCAATGCAGTTGTAGCTGGCGTTCAGGACACCGCCGGCGTACCACTTCCAGAAAGGGGGATTGGAAGAGTCGAGCGTCTTGTCCCACTTCCGATACCAGGTCAGCAGCTCGGCATACTCATCGAAGCACCCGGGAAAGTTGTGCAGGGAGAAACGCTGGTCGATGGAAGCGTCGGTGAGGTTGGCCTGTGCGATGAACGACGGTGAAGGATAGACGTAGCCTTCCTCCTTCCAGTGAACAGCGATTTGCGCCTCGGTCAGATCGGTGGCGCTCATGAGTGGCCTCCCTTGGAGAGTGCGAGCTCGGCGACTGTGGCGTGCGGGTAACCGATGGTGCTCAGACCGGCGCCGATCTCGTCGAGCGTGGCCGGGTCGTCAATGGTTGCCGGCACGTTGTACGGGACGCCGTCGGCGATCCTCTTCATCGTGCCGCGGACGACTTTTCCGGAACGCGTCTTCGGCAATCGCTTGACGATCACGGCCTGTTTGAAGGCGGCCACCGGACCGATGCGCTCCCGAACGAGAAAGATGATCTCGTCGAGGATGGTCTTCGGGTCGCGCGTCACGCCCGACTTGAGCACGATGAAACCGACCGGAACCTCCCCCTTCAGTTCGTCGGCCACGCCGACCACCGCGCATTCGGCGACGTCGGGATGCGACGCCAGGACTTCTTCGATCCCGCCGGTGGAGAGGCGGTGTCCGGCAACATTGATGATGTCGTCCGTGCGGCTCATGATCGAGAGATAGCCGTCCGCGTCCTTGAAGCCGGCGTCGGCGGTCTTGTAATAGCCGGGATAGGTGCTCAGGTACCAGTGGATGTAGTCGGCGTCGTTCTGCCAGAGCGTGGGCAGGCAGCCGGGCGGGAGCGGCAGCTTGATAGCCACGTTGCCGATCGTGCCGGCCGGCACTTCGCGCTGCATGTCGTCGAGGATGCGCACGTCATAGCCCGGCACCGCCTTCGTGCAAGATCCGGGCTTGATCGGGTCGATGCCGAGGCCGACGCAGTTCGCCGCGATCGGCCAGCCGGTCTCGGTCTGCCACCAGTGATCGATCACCGGAACGCCGAGCTTCGATTGCGCCCAGAGCAGCGTGTCGGGATCGCAGCGCTCGCCGGCCAGGAACAGATAGCGGAAGCACGAGAGGTCGTACTTGCGGATGTAGTCGCCGTTCGGGTCGTCGCGTTTGATGGCCCGGAACGCCGTCGGCGCGGTGAAGAGCACGGAGACGCGGTGCTGGGAGATGACGCGCCAGAACTCGCCGGGATCGGGCGTACCCACCGGCTTTCCTTCGTACAGGATCGTCGTGCAACCGTGGAAGAGCGGCCCGTAGATGATGTACGAGTGCCCCACCACCCAGCCCACGTCGGATGCGGACCAGTACACGTCGCCCGGCTCGACGCCGTAGATGTTCTTCATGCTCCACTTGAGCGCGACGAGATGCCCGCCGTTGTCACGCATGACGCCTTTGGGATGTCCGGTCGTGCCCGAGGTGTAGAGGATGTAGAGCGGATCGGTGGCCATGACCGGCACGCAACCGACGGGCTTGGCCTCGCGCATGGCGTCGTTCCAGTCGACGTCGCGCGGCGGATGGAGCGCGGCAGTGAGCTGCGGCCGCTGCAGGATGATGCAGTGCTCGGGCGGAGCCGGTGAGAGCGCGATGGCCTCGTCGAGCATCGGCTTGTAGGCGATGACGCGGCCGGGCTCGAGACCACAGGATGCCGAGATGATGACTTTCGGCTTGGCGTCCGTGATCCGTTTGGCCAGCTCCGGCGCGGCGAACCCGCCGAAGACGACCGAGTGAATGGCGCCGATGCGCGCGCACGCCAGCATGGCTATCACCGCTTCCGGCACCATCGGCATATAGATAATGACGCGGTCGCCTTTCGTCACGCCGAGCGAGACCAGAGCGCCGGCGACGCGCGCGGTCTCGTCGCGCAGCTCGCGGTACGTGTAGCGGCGGACGACGTTGGCCAGCGGACTGTCGTAGATCAGCGCCGTCTGGTCCGCGCGGCCGTTCTCGACGTGGAGATCGAGCGCGTTGTAGCAGGTGTTCGTGACGCCACCGACGAACCAACTGCTGAGCGGGTCCCGCGAACGGTCGAGCACGCGGTCCCACCGCCGGAACCAGTGCACGTCTTCCGCGGCCTCACCCCAGAAACCCTCGGGATCGGCGATCGAACGCCGGTATTCCTTTTCGTACCGCTGTGACATAGCGACTCCTTTCGTGTGTCAGCCGTTACGGTGCCCGGGTGACGGCGACACGGCGAGGAGCGAGATCACGACTCGATGTGCGAAAGATCACACGGGGGACAGGCGTTGCCGCCTGTCCCCCGCGTCCAGAACAATCTCGTTAGGCGTTGGTCGGCCGAGCCTCTTCGGCTTCCTTCCAGATCTCCACTCGGTTGCTCTCTTTCAGGAAGAACGAACCGATGAAGAAGGTCATGAGGGCCACGGCCATTACCCAATACAGGCCCGCGAAGTCGTTGCCGGTCGCCTTGATCAGCAAACCGGCGATCAGCGGCAGGGTACCGCCGAACCAGCCATTGCCGATGTGGTACGGGAGCGAGAACGAGGTATAGCGGATCTTCGCGGGGAAGGCCTCGATGAGGAACGCCGCGATCGGGCCGTAGACCATGGTGACGTAGATGACCTGGATGAAGATGAGCACCGTGAGCAGCACCATGTTCGGGTTCTTCGGGTCGGGAGTGCCGTTCTTCATGGCATGGTAGATCGGCAGGTAGGTCAGGGCCGCGATGAGATTGCCGGCCATCATGATCTTCAAACGGCCGATCTTGTCCGACAGCGCGCCGAAAACGGTGAAAAAGGGCATGGCGCAGAGGATGGCGATGGCCACGCAGGTACTCGACTTGACCAGGTCCACCTTCAGCACGCTCTGCATGAAGGAGAGGGCGTAGAACTGGCCTGTGTACCAGACGATGCCCTGCCCTGCCGTTGCGCCGAAGAGCACGAGCAGCACGATCTTGAGATTCGCCCAGTTCCCGAACGCTTCCTTGAGCGGCGCGATCGAGGTCTTGCCGGCGCTCTTGAGCGACGCGTAGAGCGGCGACTCGGCGAGCTTCAGCCGGATGTAAAGCGACATGGCCACGAGGATGATCGACAGCAGGAAGGGCACGCGCCAGCCCCAGGCCTTGAAGTCCGCGTCGGGCATCATCTTCTTGACGCCGAGGACGACGCCGAGGGAGACGAAGAGGCCGAGCGTGGCCGTGATCTGGATGAAGCTCGTGTAGTACCCGCGCTTGTTGTCGGGGACGTGCTCGGCGACATAGACCGCCGCTCCTCCGTACTCGCCCCCGAGGGCCAGACCCTGCAGGAGCCGGAGGACGAGAAGGATCAACGGCGCCGCGATGCCGATCTTCGCGTAGGTGGGAGTCAGTCCGATGACGAACGTCGACAAGCCCATGATGGTGAGTGTGACCAGGAAGGCGTACTTCCTTCCGATCATGTCGCCGACACGGCCGAAAACGAGTGCGCCGAACGGCCGGACGATGAATCCCGTCGCGAACAGCGCCCAGTACGAAATGCTTGCCCAGGTCGGGTCGCTCTTGGGAAACATCAGCGGAGACACGACGGCGGCCAGACTTCCGAAGATGTAGAAGTCGTACCACTCGATCATCGTTCCGAGGCCGGAGGCGAAAATGATGCGTTTGATGGGGTAATCCGTTTTGGTGGACGATACAGACCGGGCTCCAGCGGTGGTGTCAGTCATTCTGTCCTCTTCCCCTCATTAGTTGATACTGCGTTTGATCACTTGATGCGAAAGTTATTCGTGAAGACTTACATCCGCGCGGGTCCGCACACGGGATCCCGCAATTGATGCTGATCGGAGGAGACGGCGGAGGGCAGAGCGATAGCGGGGCGCGTTAGACAGTCATGCGAGACGAGGCCGGATGGGGCGCAAATCTGCACAGAATCCTCCCGGGGAGTACGCGCGGTCGGGGCTGATTGCCAAAGGTTACTGCGCGAACCATAGTCCACTTCCTTCGGAAAATCCAGAGTCATCGCGACCAGGAATCTGGGCTCGATTGGACGTCGCGCCGCGGAGAAAGCCTGCGCGGTCGTATGATGGATGGTCGATGGAGCTTCCCCTCACACCGCTTGACTTCGCCCGCCGCGCCAGAAAGCTGTACGGAGAACGGGAGGGTGTCGTCGACGGCGATTTGCGTCTCAGCTACGAGGCATTCTTCGACCGCTGCGATCGCTGGTCGGCGGTCCTTCAGAGCCTCGGCGTGCGGAAGGGAGACCGCGTCGCCACGATCGCCCCGAACACGCACGCGCAGCTCGAATCGTTCTACGCCGTGCCGCAGATCGGCGCCGTTCTCGTCCCCCTGAACTATCGCCTCATCGCCGACGACTTCGCCTACATGATCCGGCACAGTGGCGCACAGATCGTCTGCGCGCATACCGATTATCTCGACGTCGTCGACTCGATCCGCGAGCAGATCCCCGGCGTGCAGCACTTCGTGGCCTATGAGGGAGCGCGCGACGGCTGGGCCGACTACGAGAGTCTGATCGCATCGGCATCCGGACCCTTTGAACCGCCCGAGATCGCGGAGAGCGATCTGCTCACCATCAACTATACGAGCGGCACGACGTCTCGGCCCAAGGGCGTGATGATCACGCACCGCAACGCCTGGATCAACAGCATCGGCACGCTGGTCCACCACCCGATGACGTGCGCGGACCGATACCTCTGGACCCTTCCGATGTTCCACGCCAACGGGTGGACGTTCGTCTGGACCGTCACCGCGACCGGCTCCGCGCACATCTGCCTCCGCCGCGTCGATCCGGCCTCCATCTTCGACGCCATCGCACGCGAAGAGGCCACGATGTTCTGCGCGGCACCGACGGTGTTGATCGGTATCGCCAACGCTCCGGCCGAGCTGCGTGCCGGCGCGCGGCGCGGACTGCGCATTCTGACCGCGGGCGCGCCCCCCGCCGCCGCGACGATTCAGCGCATCGAGGGTGACCTCGGTTGGACGATCACGCAGGTCTACGGCCTCACCGAGACCGCGCCCTTCATCTCCGTCTGCGAGCCCCGCCCGGAACACGCCGCGCTCGACGACGGCGCCCGCGCCGTCGTCAAAGCGATGCAGGGGGTGGAGCTCATTTCGTCCGGCGATCTCCGCGTCGTCGACTCGGCCGGCGAAACCGTGCCGCAGGATGGAGCGACCATCGGCGAGATCGTCGTGCGCGGCAACGCCGTCATGGCCGGCTACTTCAACGATCCGGAAGCGACGGCGCGGGCGATGCAAGGCGGCTGGTTTCACAGCGGCGACGCCGCCGTCGTTCATCCGGACGGCTACGTCGAGATCCGCGACCGCTTGAAGGACGTCATCATCAGCGGCGGCGAGAATGTCTCATCGATTGAAGTGGAAGGCGTGCTGTTGCGTCACCTCGCCGTCCAGGAAGTCGCCATCGTCGGCGTCCCCCACGAGACATGGGGCGAGGTTCCCCACGCCTTCGTCGTTCTCAAGAGCGGAGCCTCGGCGTCGCCCGACGAACTGCGCGAATACGCGCGCGAACACCTCGCGCACTTCAAGGCACCGCACGGCGTCACGATCGTGTCCGAGCTGCCCAAGACCGCCACCGGCAAAGTGCAGAAGTACGTCCTGCGCGGCGGCCGCGCCGGAATCGCGAAACAGTGACGGGGGGCTTACCGTCGGTTCAAGATTGAAAATCGGGGTTGAGCGCCTCTCATACTACCGGACAAAGTTTGTCATCCTGAGCCTGCCGGAGCCGCTGAGCGAGCATCGCGAGCGAAGAGCGGCGGAGGACGGCGAAGGATCTCCAGTGGCAGCGCCTGGGGCAGGAGCGAAACTGTGGGTTTCGCGAGGAAGATCAACGACAAACCCCATCTGCGCTTCTGCCCCAAGCAGCGCATCTGGAGATCCTTCGCCGTCCTCCGCCGCAATTCGCTTGCTACGCTCGCTCAGCGGCTGCGGCGGTCTCAGGATGACAAATTGCCTGTGGAGGCGGATTTTTTCACAACCTCTCAGGAGACGTGATGTGGAGCTCAGCGCGAGTCATGAGATCGAGTCCAGATAAGGCTGCATCACCCGGCTCACGCGACAGATTCTCGCGAAACGCGCCAGATCGTTTGCGCCTCCGCGATGAAGACGAGTGAAGTCCTTCAGCGCTTCTACGGCGACATCGATCCCGATCTTGTTGCGGAACTTGAAGCAATCCGCGACTGTCTTGGCAGCGCTATAGACACGGATTCGAACTCCCGCAACGTCATGCTCTTCAACCCCGTCGCGGAAGCTTTGACCGGAGAAATGGACGATCCGCACCTTCAGTCCATCGTGCTTCGGCCGCCACGCCTTCGCCTCGATCGCCATCCAGACTTCGAAAGGATTCTGTGTGGTCAGACCATGAAAGCGAAGCGCGGTGAGGAGACAGACCACTCCGCCGGGAACGCGCCGTGTGGCCTCCGCGAGACTGTGATGCTCGGTCAGAACCGCGCCCGGAAGAGCGTAAACACCTCGCGAAACGCGCTCGACCAGTCCGCGTTCATTGAGGCGCTTCAGCTCGCTGCGAGAGATGCCCTTGTGCTCCATCTCGCTGGAGCGGACGAGGCCTTTCCTACGAAGCAGAGCGGTGGCGCGGCGCGAAGTTCTTGACATGATCTGTTGCGAATCCTCGGTACTTATGCACAAAGACCGAGGTTGTGTAACACAGATGCGCCGGAACCGGCAATAGATCAGTCAGTGTTTCTCCTGCAGCTTCCTCACGATCACCGTCACCAATCGCCGCGGCGTCACCCGCAGCGACTGCGTCAGCAGCTTGTTCATGAGCCCGTGTACCACCACCCGCCGTCCGCGCTTCATCGCCTCGTAGCCGGTGCGCGCCGCGGCTGCGGACGAGGCAGGCTTCATCAACGTGAAGAGGCGCACCGTCCCCACACCGGCGGCCGAGGCGAAGCCGGTCTCCGTCGGTCCCGGACAGAGCGCAGTCACCGTCACGCCCGTATGCCGCAACTCCTCGGCCAGCGCCTCCGAGAACGACAGGACATACGCCTTCGTCGCGTAATAGACCGCCATCAGCGGCCCGGGCTGGAACGACGCCGTCGAGGCCACGTTGAGAATGCGTCCGCGTTTGCGCGCCACCATGCCCGGCAGCAGCAGCTTCGTCAGTTGCGTGAGGGCCACGATGTTGACCTGGATCATCTCCAGCTCCCCGCCCAGATCGCTCTCAACGAACGGACCGCTCCCGCCGATGCCGGCATTGTTCACCAGGGCATCCACCGTCACCCCGCGCTCGGCCAACGTCCTGACGATCTCCGCCGCCGCATCCGGCCTGGACAGATCGCTCGCGATCACCTCCGCCGTGATGCCGTGCTTCGTCGTCAGCTCCGCCGCGATCTCCCGCAGCTTCCCCTCGCTCCGAGCCACCAGGACGACGTCCCATCCGTCGCCCGCAAAGAGCCGTGTCAGATCGAGGCCAATCCCGCCGGAGGCGCCCGTGATGAGAGCAGTGTTTTTCATGACGACTCACGTTACCATCACCCCATGCCACTGCGAACGTATCGAGTCGGATCACCGCGAAAGCGGGGCGAAGGACTGCGGATCGGGACGGTCCGCTTTCCTCCTCGGGGCGTCCACAAGGAAGACTACGCCCGCCTCGACTTCTTCGACGTCTGGTTCCCGGTCGTCGCCCCCTCACGCGCGCTGATGACCTGGGTAAAGAAACACGACATTGCCGGCGACGCCGCCGCGAACCGCGCCTTTCATCAGCGTTACGCCCGCGAACTGGAGACGAATCCCGCGGTACGACAATCCATCCATCTGCTGGCCGCCCTGGCGCAGAAGACGTCCATCGCCGTCGGCTGCTTCTGCGAGGACGAGAACAACTGCCATCGCTCGACTCTGAAAAAGGTCATCGAGAAAGCGTCGAAAGACCTGCCGAAACGCTAAGGCGACGACGCTGACCGAACGTAGGTCGGACTCTCAGTCCGACGGGCTCTCGCGAATGAACCCCGGTTTCACGCGGAGACGCGGAGACGCGAAGGGAGAAGTGCTTTCAGTCAATGTCTTTCGCCTCCCTCCGCGTCTCCGCGTGAAAAACGTCTCCCTCAGAGTCGACGAGAATCACGAGAGGCGGTGCCTCCTCGGCGCCTTCGCGCGTGGGTCGCTTCCGCCGAGCAGAGCCAGACGCCGCGCGCTCTCCCTGGCGATCAAAGCTCGCAGTCCTTCGTGAATCAGGGCCGTCCTCTCCCGGGTTCCGGTCAACCGCTGGGCTTTCTCGACCAATTCTTCGTCGAGATTGATGGTCGTGCGCATGTCAGATCCTCACATGATTCAATTCAGCCCGATAACGGCATTTCAGGCATCGCGCAATTCCCGCGCTAGGTCCTCCTCGTCGACCACGAAGACGTCCACGTGACGGCGAGCGAGCTCCGCAAGGAATGCCGGACGAGTCAATCCGGCGAACTCGGCAGCCCGCTCCATCGAGATAGCGCCTTGCTGATACCAGTGGATCGAAGCAGCAACGCGGATCTCGCGGCCAACCTCGTGAGGCGCTTTCCGAAGCGCCGCGAACAAACTATCGGGAAACGTGACTTCAACGCTTGTCATCAGCACCTCCTCGTTCATCGCTGCCTGGAGTTTACGCCACTGATGCATGCGGGCCGTCCCCTAAACAGTTCACGTACACCGCCGGCATCTGCTGCCCGCGGCGGAAGTATGCGGCGACCGACCGGCCGGCCAAGCTCCGATCGGATCGATTCGTCCGCCGGCCGTCCCGTGAGCTCCCACCGATCGAGCTTGCGCTTCGATGTGGCACAGACACTCTTGTCTGTGCTCTCGGACCCGTCGCGTACGTCGTACTGCCTGCGCGATGCCATCCTTCGATCTCATACACCTCGCGAACGACTCCTTCGAAGTCCGCGAAGGCATACTCGAAGGCCTCCGTCACCGTGTCCCAGACAGACTTCAACTGGATCTGCTCATCGGCAATCACCTCACAAATCCGCTGGCGCCCCAACTCACCGGCTCAGTAGTCCGTGACGGGGTTGAAACGTTTTGTGGGAAATGTCGCCGGCACCGCGGGTGGATCGATCAGGGGATTGGAGCGGCCCGCCTGATTTGGGTAGAACACGACAAAACCGGCTCCCGGAGGTCCGTTGGGCAAAGAGTAATCGTCCGCAGGATAGGCCGGGTTCCTGAATCCGGGACTCTTCACCACGCTTTGCACATCCTCGCCGCTCTTCTGCCAGGCCGCGAAGGTGTAGAGCGTCCATTTGGCCTGAGCGGCCGCGCCGAAGCACGGGTTGGTCTGTGAAACAGGATCGGGTTGCGTGTGAAATGCCTGCGAATCGCTGCCGAAGCCGCCGTCCGTACGCCAATAGATGTTGCCGTTCCATTGCTGCCAATCCGTGAACGGGAATCCACTACTGTACGTACAGCCGCTCTGGAGGTAGAAGGGAGGCGAGGCGGAAGCGCCACGGTCGAAGTAGAACAGGTTGTTGGAGAGCACAAACATCGTGATCGGGCTGGTGAACACACCATAGGGGTAAGCATTGCCGACGTTCACCATTGACGCACGTCCAAATGCAAAGATGTTGTTCTTGATCGTGCTGGCCTCGTTGGGATTCTGGGGAGAACCCGCGAAATTCATTGGACTGCCAGAGACGCGGTATACCAGGTTGTTCTCGACATCCACCAGGCCCGTCGATGTGTCGATATAGATGCCGTCGCCGCCATAGCCATCCTCATCCATCGAGGAGGCATCGCTGACGTCGTGTACTTTGTTGTTGAGGATCTTGTTGCCGGGCGGTGAGGCACCCTGCTGGTTTCGGGCCTGGATGTAGAGGGATCCGTCATCGTTCATGATTCCCTGCAACAGATCATGGACATGATTGAAAGAGATGATGTTGTCGTGCGCATGGGGCATGAATCCGGAACAGAAGCAGATGCCAATCGCGGCGCGATAGCCATCGTAGACGTCGTTATGAGTGTAGAGGTTGTCGTGGGCATCACCCTGGGTGATGCCGTAGGAGCCTGGGAATACTCGTCCGTAGCCCTCCACCACGTTGTTCTCGACGGTCGTGAATTGCGGGATGTTGGCATCCGTGTCCGCCAGACGGCCTTCCACGCCGATCCGAACACCGGCCGCACCCAAATCATAAAAGGCGCTATCCTCAACAACATTGTTGGACGTGACCGCGCTCGTGCTGGGGGCGACGCACCAGGATGGCGATTGCGAGTCAACGCAGGAAACAAAATCCAGGCCGGCGCCAGAGGTGTGCGCCACGGTCCCGGACTCGAAGATAATGTGTTGGGAGTTCTGAAATGACACAGCGGCCGTTACGTCTCCCAGCTTCAGATCGGGATCCTCCCCCGCCGCGGGCACCGTATAGTTGTCATGCTCGAACGTCAATCCCTGAAACGTCACATATTGAAGGTTGGATGCCACCAGGAGTTGTGGGACCTGAGGAATGATCACGGTGTCGCGATTGGGATTCTCACCTGGGTTTGCAAGATAGCTGAGCGTCCAGGGCGTAACAGAGCGATCGAGAAACCACTGGCCTGGTTGCGTGAGCTGGTCTTGAACATTCTCTACCAGGTAACGATGTTGGGGAATGAAACCGAGGGCCTGATAAAAGGCCGGATTGATGATGGTGGGCCCTGTCAGATAGACGATGTGCTTCGTGGTGTCGACGCAATCGATCCGCAACCTGGCAGCTTGGAATTTCTCGAAGACCAGCAGTTCGATATCACCTGTCAATAGCGGATTCCCGGCCGCTTCGCTGCAGGGGTTTCCCGCCGGCGGCGCAAGGTTCTTCCATGTGTTGGCGATGGGATCGGCCGGGTTGTACGCGAAGCGGTCGAAACACTCCCAGCCGCTATTGGCCACATAGATCGGGCAGTTTGGCTCAGGAGATGCCGCGGGTGGCCCCGGTGAGCTCAGGTAGACCGTGCTGGCGACCCGGAGGTAAGTACCCAAGGCTCCGCCGAGGCGCGGTCGCAGCCGGCGTACACCGTCATAGTAGAGCTGCTCAAAGTATCGGGTGGAGGCGGGCAGAGATGCCGTCCACACATTGCCGCTCACGTTGGTCCAGTTCTGAATGCGCACCCCGCCGCTGAGCACCGGCGATTCCCCCGGATAGTTCTCATAGATGATCGTCGTGCTCGTCGTTCCTGAATCAGCCGCCGTGAGCTCCTCGGTGGCTGGAAGAAAGTACGTCCCGGCGCGGAACTGAACCTTCACCTGGCCCAGGCCCGATTTATTCAGCGACTGGACTTGAGCACGCGCATGCTCGAACGTCGCAAACGGACCATCAGTGCTCGTCGGATTGGGAGCCGGAAGCCTACCGCTCCAGGAATCCTTGCCGTTCTGCGCAACGTAGAACGTGACCGAAGGGGGCGATGGAGGAACCACTCCCCGGCGACGCCCGCTCAACGAAACGGCAAGCCTTTGATCCACTGCGATGGCGGCCGGGCGCCCGTGCCGCGGATCCTCGGCCGCACCTGCGTGAATCACTGGCAGCCAGGCAAAAAGCACGGCCAGCAGAGCTCGGCGAAGTTTTCGTCCCATGACCTCACCTTCATCATCGACGATCGCTGTGTTCATCTCACGCAGTTGCATGGACGCATCTCGAGGGACATCTCACCACGACCATCGCCGAGTCGAACGGGCTTCTACTGACTCGTTGATTCTATTTCGCGCGTATACACCAGTCAACGATGCGCCCGCGGAATCGCCTGCTTTCCGTCCTGCTCTTCCTCCTGATAGTCGTGTGTGACATGATTCGTTTCCCCTGGATGAAAAGCGACATTGAAAAGCGACATGACGTCGTCTCTTGCTGAGGGCAATATGCGGATCGCGCTCTCGCGCGATCATCTCGTTCCCGCGCGGTCATACTCGCGCTGAAGTTGGGTGTTGCCCTGGGCACCCCCCCCGCGACCAATTGACAACGCCCCTCCCCTAACAGTTCACGTACACCGTCGGCATCTGCTGCCCTCGGCGGAAGTATGCGGCGACCGATCGGCCTGCGTACTCCGATCGGATCGATTCGTCCGCCGTTCTTCCAGTGAACTCCCATCGATCGACTTGGACCTTCGTCGCGTCGCGCGTGGCGCACGGCGTGGTGCCTGCGCGATGCCACGCTTCGATCTCATACACCTCGCGAACGACTCCCTCGAAGACCGCGAAGGCATACCGCGCTCCCTTGCGCCGCTCCCCAAGCTTCCACGTTCCTCGGGTGGACTCGTACAACTCGAGCGGCGTCATGCGTGATCTCACCGAGGTTTGAGATCCGACAGAAACTCCGATCCTGGGTTCACCCCTGTCACGAGTAGGTAGTCCCTCGCGCGCGTACACGCCACGTACAGCAAGTGACGTTCAGTCTGGTAAACGTCGTCGAGGTCGGATTCGTCGGTGACCGACGCGATGCGCTCCTGCGATGGGATGACTTCGTCGTCGCAGGCCATCACAACGACGGCCCGGAACTCCAGTCCTTTGGCGAGATGCATCGTCATGATCGACAAGCGATCATGTCGGGTCTCCATTTTCTCGTCGAGCAGGCGAAACGGAACAGCGGCGAGCGTCGCTGCGGCTTCTGCTCTTGAAAGCTCCGCGGAGGAGCGCACAAAGATCGCGAGCTCGTGCGGCCGGAGTCCCTCCCCTACGCGCTCTTTGATCCAGCTTGCGACCTGTTTCCGTTCATCGTTTCTATCACCAGCGATCACGATCGTCGGTGGAACGCCGTTGAACACGGAGATCGTTCCGCTACGCTCTTCGGTGATACCGTCGACATCGGACAGTTCGTTGCCGAGGAGCCGGTCGGCCTGGTTTCGGATCTGGTGCGACGTGCGGTAGTTGATTCGCAGTCGCGTCGAGCGTCCGCGGATATCGACGCCCAGCTCTTTCCAGGAAAAGGGCTGTTGGAAGATGCGTTGGCCGAGGTCGCCGGTGAAGAAGAGGCTGTTGGCGCGGCTGCCGCCCATAGCGGCAAGGAAGCGGAGCTCGGCGACGCTGACGTCCTGCGCTTCGTCGACGATCACGTAGTCGAACGTCGGCCGGGCGAGCTGGCTGATCTTCGAGGCCAGGCGGCTGAAAAGGGCCGCCTCAGTTACGAGGTTCTCTTCTCTCAACTTCGCCAGAACCTTCTCGAAGGTCGACCACAGAAGCACTCGTTGCTTCTCCGGTAGCCGCGTCTTGCGGCCGAGGCGCGTTACGTCGCGGTACTCTTCCCAACTGTTCAACTGCCAGGCGTCGACGACGTTCGACCACTCGGTCCAGAGGAAGTGCTGGCTGAACTTGTGGGTCTCGGATGCAGCACTCGCCTCGGTCAGAAGATCTTGCGTGCGTTGTGCGGTCGCGACCTTCGCCGGTCCGAAGTGGGCCGCGTAAAGTTTCCGACCGACAGCACCGATGGATTGGACTTCCAGGCGCTCGGCGATATGGGGCTCGTTTCCGATCAGCAACCTGAGTCGGGAGCGAAGAGCATTGGCGAGCGCCTCGGAGAACGTGCAGAGAAGGACCCTCGATTCGCGGTCAGACCGGGCCAGATGGACTGCGCGGTGCAACGCAACAATCGTCTTGCCCGTGCCAGCGGAGCCGGAGATCCGGGCCGGCCCACCGTAGTCGTGCGCGACGAGTTGGCGTTGGGCCGGGTGCAGGAAGACAGTCCACTTCTCCCATGGCGCATCGAGAGCGCGCTCCAGCTCCTCGACGTTCGCGATCACGCGGAACCTGCGCTGTGCATCGGGGTGCTGGAATGCGTCAACCTTCAGCGGGAACGGAGGAGGCAGGGGTGGTTTGACGCCGATGGCCAGGTCGAGCAGTGCTTCAGCGGCTTCCGTCGGCAGGTGCTCCGCGACATCAAACAATGTCGCCTCGGTCGCCAGGCGGATCTCGCTCAACCACTCCGCTGGCACGCCGTAACTCAGGAACACCCAATCAGGAAGATCCGTGAAGAGAAGCTTCGGCGGAACAATCTCCGGAGCGGCCTCGACGTAGCGAGGGACGACGATCTCACGAACGCTCTCCCGCACTTCAACGAGCTGCGCGGCGCCTGTGGTCGGATGACGCTCGATCTTCCGTCGCTCCGCCCAGGAGTACGCCGCATCGTGATGATCGACGTAGCAGAGCATCAAACTCGTCGCCGTCCGATGAACGATCAGCCGGATGTCGCTGCTGACGCGAACCGACCAGAAGCTCGGGTCCTTCGACTTGGCGAGCTTGTGAAACTGCATGGCAGGACTCGAAGGATCGAGTTGGAGATCAAACGCCGTCGTCTTGACGGCCTTCTGCTCCTCGCCGGTCAGCCTAGACAGGCTGTCGGTGAATGTGTCGGCGATTCGGAAGTCCATAAAAGTTGTGGCAATTTATAGCCAGTTCTACCGAGAAGAAGGTATAACTCGGCGGTCCATTCGTCAGGGTACTCTTGTCTCGAACCGTATCAGCGCGCAGGCTGACGCGATGACTTGAGCCTGCTCGATCTGGAGCGCTTTCCGGAGCACGGCCTCGGTTAGACTGCCAGACCAACCGACGATGTTCGCGTGTAGGGGCGGGGGCTCTTCGGGAACCACGTCTAGCTTCGCTTCATACACCGCCGCGGCTTTGCATATCCCAGCTCCGTGAACGGTCACGCCCGATCCAAGCCATTCCGTCAACTTGATTAGCCCTTCGAGAGGTTCAGCGGCGTGCCGAAAGACCGAGGTCGTCATCGCGGCTTTGGGGTTAGGCAGGAATGCCGTCGACTTAACGTTCGTCGCATTGAAATGGGACGACGACGTGAGGAAGCGCGCTAGTGTAGTGATTCGCAAATAGCTATACAGTTGACGGGGATGGAGCGACAGCGGCGCGTGCTCGCTGGATCTTTTGAAGGATGTCGGTGCCTTTTGCTTTCCAGACGTATCTCTTCGGGACGAGGTTTCGCTCGCTGA